>NZ_KB906967.1:0-127130 GCF_000381745.1 Psychromonas ossibalaenae ATCC BAA-1528
CAAGGCGGCTACCCAGACTGGTGAAACAGTGCCTGGTAATGATAAGGAGGTATTTGAAAAATGCAGTTGAATCGAATTTTTTGAAATCGGAACAGGTGCTGAAGCGGATTGAACTTTAACAAAAGACAGCGCTTCTGAAAGCGTGGTTATTTTGATCCGCCAGTTATAAAAAGACTTGCTGTTAAGGCTGTTATCACGACAAAATTGAGCAACGGTTAAGCCGCTTTCTTGCTGCTCTGTAATTAATTTTGTCCATTTATCTTTAGCTGTCAGTTTCATTCCAATCTCCTCAATATGTTTTAGAGGACTGTAATCAAGTTGGATATGAAATTGAACGTGTGGTTGGCCGGACGTTTACCTTAGACTTATACTTCTCTATCGCTTCAGCTTTAGCATAAATAAAGAGTATAGAGTATAGAGTATAGGTAGAATAAACTGCCTTTTTGATTTGAGTAAGTAATACACTGTGTGGTGGCCAAGTAAAACAGGCCACAAGTTTATAGTTTTCTAACCAGCTTGGGTGGCGAAAGCGATTTAGCTATACCTAGGATAGAGGGACCTTTACGCTCGCTATTGGGAGAAAGCGAGCGTGAGCTATTAGTGCTCGCAAACGGGAAAATGTATAAATAGGTTATCTCAACAGATAAATACTACAAAATTTCTAAGGCGGTATGTGTCCCATTGTGAATTAGAAACTTACAAAATCATGGCCAATTTACTCAGCCACAACAGTCCTGCGCAAGATTCACGTGCTGAAAAAACGGTACTATTGGCTTCTACTAACAATAAAACTTAATTGAACTATTTGTAATATTCTTGAGTAGAACCCATTTAGCCTAAATTAGGGAGTATTTTGCGATCGCTATTTTCAATCAATTAATGTGTATTTATTTGAAAAATGGTGACAGAGCCATTTATATAAGTTGAAAGCGATCATACTCTTTGCTGTAGGTAGGCCATTTTCGTCTAAAAATGATTCGCCTTTAAAAGTAATAACACCATGTTGTTCTGCAATACTTTGTACCTTAACACCTACGATAAAATCTTCATGCTCTGGTAACTGTGCATTTGCTAATACAATTAAGTCAGCACTTTTGATCGCTTGCTTGTCATTGCTCATTTGTTAATTCCTTCTCATACTAATTGCGCAATATATTATCCAGAGTCACGGGTAAATCACAAGTTAAAGGGAATAAATATTATGCAGAATTTTTCCGTTGTGTACTTATCGTAAAAATGTATCACAACGGCAACATTTTCTATCTCGCAATGTGCCCCAAAGCAAGTAAAATGGATGAGGCGCTAACGCCCCCATTGCGACTGACAAAACTAAAATCTGGACTCTCTCTTATGCTCAATTCCGGAAACAGCGAACGTGGGAGTTTTTTACCTGCGGTGGTGCTATCAACGATTTTCGAATGAACAAAGTGGCAGCAGCATTATCACTTGAACGCTGTCGCTGGCTCCTTTTTACAGAAATCGATAAACAAGTTAACCGGTGTTGTTTACAAACACTACTTGCGGGGCTCAATATGCAATGTTTACCATACCAAGTTCACTTCGACATTAACCGTATCCGGTTACTTATTTGTATATAAGTCATTGCGTCTATTCTATTAACAACTCGCGAATACGTTAAATTTAGTCACTTTCAATTCCTAGTGATTCCAGAAACTTCTGATACCTCTCCGGCTCCATGTTTTCAAACTGATAATGCCGGTTCCTCATATCTTTTTCATCTAACCCCGATGCCTTCATAATTTGGATCCAACGTACTTTGTTTAGTAATTCTCCATTGAGTAAAGAAGGAGCTCTTAGCATAGCTACAATAGCTGTTTGTTGTTTTCTAAATTTCTGAATTTCCTGGCTCAGCAATGCAAACTGGTCACGTAAAATATGCTCAAGAGCTCGTTCATTTTGGTTATCCAGCAGCGGACTAATATCCTTTACCTAAACACCAAATGATCGATAAGAAATGATAGTTTCGAGCCTTGCTGCTTCTTTTTCCATACTGCCTGTAACCACTTTCAGTACGGCAAGCGGCTATGAAAGCAGCATCTATAGACGGCTCAAGCTGTTTATTCTATTAGTTTTACGTTAGCTAATACTCAATATATTTTGTATAGCGAATACAGCAGCTGGAATTTAATACTGGAAGCTGAATGGCATGCAGCTTAACAATGAACTTAATTTCGTTTTAATACTAGCTAGCGGTAAAGATAGGAAGATCTTTTACGCTCGCGGTTAAGAGTTAACGATCCTCGATTTATCTATTTAAATTAAGCAGGAAACTTGATTTATTGGCCCGAACAGCTAATGAAAAACTTGAAAAGTTTTTACCCTCAAATAATTTAAAACCTCAACAACACTAAATAAAGAACGGTAGCTTTCTTCATTAACGCCCTCCCCCTGATCATTTTAGTTAATTCAGAAACACGTACACAGCGCCCTCTCAAGTAAGGCAATTAACAGCATCAAAAAACAACAAACAGAACATGAGGCCTTGTAATACAAGCTTAGAATGAACATACCCATTTTTATTTGCATTCCCTTCAATAACAAACATTTATTAAACAAATATCGTACTTTTCATTATTGCTACACTGTATACCTATTTGCCAATACCGGCAGGTGTGAACAATTGCTCATCAACACAAGTTACTGAGCATCATTAAATATTTTAAGGAAAAAAAATGACAGATAACCTTGCAAGAATGATAAATGTTGACGACATTGAACAGAAAAATAATATTGATACTCAATACAGCCAGCTTAAAACACATTATGATAAAAAGTATAAAGCCGGCTGGTATTTTATGAACGCACAGCCGCGCTCATGTTTTACGTCAGTTTTATTAGATGAAATAAACGATTATCAGAAAAGTGTCAAATGTGAGATGGAAAACAGCCGACAAAAAAAATATGACTATCTGGTACTCGCTTCCGATGTCGATGATGTATTTAATTTAGGCGGGGATTTAGCCGTTTTCTTTGAATTGATAAAAAAACAGGATAGGGACGGCCTGCTTACTTATGCGACAAAATGTATTAATGTCTTACATCAGAATATAACTCACCTTAGCTGTGAACTGACAACAATAGCTCTGGTACAGGGCGATGCATTAGGCGGCGGATTTGAAGCAGCTCTATCAAGCAATGTATTAATTGCAGAGCGTGGTACTAAGTTAGGACTGCCTGAGGTTTTATTTAATTTATTTCCGGGCATGGGCGCTTATTCACTTCTCAGCAGAAAGGTGAATGCGGTGAAAGCGGAAGAAATCATTTTAAGCGGGAAATTATATTCCGCAGAAGAGCTGTATGAACTAGGAATCGTTGATATCCTGGCTGATAAAGGCCAGGGAGAAACCGAAGTTTACCGCTATATTGATGTCGCTAACCGTAAAGCAAACAGCTATCGGGCGATTAGAAAAGTACGGGACATTTGTAATCCCGTTCCGTACAAGGAACTCTTAGATATAACCAAAATATGGGTTGAATCTGCATGTGAATTAACTCACAAAGACCTTAGAATGATGGAAAGACTGGTTATGCGCCAGACAGCAAAGAATACTCAGTAAACAGCTATTTCCCTGTAGAGGCCTGAGATAAGGCCTCATTTAAAGCTTCCACTGTATGCTTAAAGGCATATTCAATATCATTGATCAGCAGGTTTAGTTTTTTTGTTCCAATATCATAAGGTTTGTAAGCCTCACCCTGTCTGCATATTTCAGCGAGTTTATCGGCACCCAATTCTGATGACGCTCCTTTTAAGGCATGTAATGATTCACGAAGCTGCAGATAATCATCTGACACGGCTTCTTGAATACGTTCAATATGCTTTTCACCGTCCTGCGTAAAACCTCTAACCAGGCGCGCCATAAAATCGAGATCGCTATCGAGTAAAAACAGCTCTTTAAGCACATCTTTATTGCACCAGGAGTCATCTGCTTCGGTTATATTCTGCGGGTTTGGTTTATAGCGCTCAGTTGTCGACAGCGCAGACTCCTGCTTAACCGCATTCTGTTTCGTG
The DNA here is from genome assembly GCF_000381745.1 of Psychromonas ossibalaenae ATCC BAA-1528. GTDB lineage: Bacteria > Pseudomonadota > Gammaproteobacteria > Enterobacterales > Psychromonadaceae > Psychromonas > Psychromonas ossibalaenae. The sequence goes on from NZ_KB906967.1 coordinate 4,031, forward strand.
GTTTTCGATATAAGCGCAATTTTTTCTAATAAGCTGCGGGAGTCTAGCGGCTTGGTTAAAAACTCATTAACACCTAGGCTCAGGCCTAACTCTCTTGCCTCGAGCGTGGCATCCGCCGTCAGCATAATAATGGGTAAATCACTGCTGCTATCCATAAAACGTACCGCTTTCACAACGTCATCTCCGGAACGCTCCGGCATGTTTTTATCTACAATTAACAGATCTATCTGTTCAAGCTCTCTTGCCAGTACGTCCAGAGCCTGCTCGCCATTGTCGGTGAGAATAACGGAGTGACCTGCTTTTCTTAAAATACCGGAAAGGACCTGCTGGTTGACTTTGTTATCTTCTGCAACCAATATATTTAAGACTTTAGCCCCAGTTTGACTAGCGTAATATTCGGCGATAGAGACAACATTGTCGCTATTACTATAATTACTCTGCGCCGCATGAATTGCATTAAAGAGCGCGCGTTTATCGTTTAAATCTTCAATGATAGAAATGTAGTCTTGGTCGATTTGATCGTTATATAAACCATCTTGTGCATAATTTAGCAGCACTAAACAAACATCATCCAGCAGTTGTTGTGACTTCAACAGGGTGGAAAATTCAGCAGGTGTCATATCCAGCAGGCTTAAATTATCGACAAGAATAATTTTATAAGCATTGTTTTGTCCAAGCGTCTTTTTCAGCATATTTAATGCGTGCATTGGTGATTTTACAAAATCCATCGGCAGATTCCATGCCGTTAAATAAGGTTGTATAACAGCTAAGGTTTGATCTGTTGATAAAACGAGTAAATGGTTGTCGCTGATATCTAAAGGTGCATTCGGCAGAATAGTAAAAGGTATTTCAAACCAGAAACTAGAACCATGGTTTAGTCTGCTTTCAACGCCTATCCTGCCTCCCATCAGTCCGACCAGTTCTTTGGCAATTGTCGTACCGAGGCCGGTACCTCCAGTATGATGCTCATCTGAGCTTCCTACCTGGGTGAAGTCATCAAATACGCTGTTCAATGACTGTGTATCTATACCAATGCCGGTATCATTTATATCAAAGCGTATGATAGTCGAAGACTCATTAGCAGCGACTTTAGAAACATGCAGATTAATTGAGCCGCGCTCGGTAAATTTTATTGCGTTGCCTATTAAATTTACCAGGATCTGACCAATATACTTCTGATCACCTTCCAGTAGAAACGGCACGTCAGAGTCGATTCGAGATGTCATGCTCAACCCTTTTGCCTCAGCCATTACCTTTTGTATTGAAGTAACAGAGTTGATTAACAGGTGTAAGTCGAACGATTCTTTTGCAATGACGATTTTTCCAGCTTCTATTTTCGAAATATCGAGTACTTTTTCAATAAGCCCAAGTAATGTTTTAGCAGAGCTGTGCATCGTGGTTACAAGGTTACGCTGCTCATGATCGAGTTTAGTTTCTCTGAGTAGGTCACCTAACCCTAGAACACCATTTAACGGTGTTCTGAGTTCATGCGACATATTAGCTAAAAATCGACTTTTAGCCTTAGTTGCATTTTCTGCCATTGCGACAGCAGCATATAGCTTGTTAATTAAAAAAATGGAGTATAGCGGTATTACCGTAATTAATATCAGCAGACTGGTAGCAATAGAACGGTGTATCTGCCAATAGTCTCCCCAGGTAGTCGCACCTAAAAAGCCAACAAGACCAACAACTAGAGAAATATAAAGATAATTAACACCAAATCTAAAACCGTTGCCTAAGATAATCCAGAGGTAGAACATAAACAGAGGAACAGTCTCATCCGAAGCGATAAACATGATAATAGACAGCGATACAAGATCTAAAAAAATGCCGACTATTCTTCTAATCACACTTGGTTTTGGATTTCTTATTATTGCAGCTACAATCGCCACTGAAAAAATAAAATAGTCTAATATTACCAGGTTTACCGTCGATAGTTGAACGACATAAAACCTATCTTGTGAATGCCATGAAAAACAAAAAACAACAATCAATAACACACTTATAAATAAACGCACCAGCGCCTGTTCTGGTTCATTATCACCAGTTTTTTTTAAATGCTCTTTGACGGAACCTAATCTTTTTAAAATTGCTTTCATTAAAAGAGTCTTTTGGGTCTTACATGATCAGGGTAATCAATCTGTATTTGTGTAATCTCAGCCAAGCGTTTACAAAATGCATCAACACATTGCGGGTCAAACTGTGTACCGGCTTGTTTTTTTATAAAATCAATTGCATTTTCAACCGGCCAGGCTGCTTTATAGGGTCTCACAGACAAAAGTGCATCAAATACATCAGCAACCGACACGATACGGGCGATTAAAGGTATCTCCTCTCCTTTCAGGCCGCTGGGATAACCTTGCCCATCAAAGCGTTCATGATGATTAAGCGCAATAACAGCGCCCAGCTGCATATATTTTGACTGGCTGTTTGAGAGAATTTCATAACCAATTGTGGTATGAGTTTTCATAATTTCCCATTCGCTGTCATTTAATTTACCGGGCTTTAATAATACATAATCTGCTATGCCGATTTTTCCAATATCGTGCATCTGGGCGGCATGTTCAAGATCAATACACTCCTGCTCGCTTAACCCGAGTTCTTCTGCAATTTTTCGAGAATATTTAGCCATTCTGATAACATGATTGCCGGTTTCTTCATCACGGTATTCCCCGGCTTTAGCAAGGCGTAAAATAGTTTCCTGTTCCCGCTGAATAATCTGCTCAGTCGCAACATGAACCTGCTGTGCTAACCAGTTGGCTCTATTTTGAATTATCACATGCTGCTTATGCAGCTTGAGTAAATTCCGGCAGCTGGTGCGGCACTCAATTTGATCGATAGGTCTGGTTAAAAAAGCGGTTGCCCCTGCTTCAAGTGCCTCATAACGCACGGCCTTCTCGCTGACCACGGTAATCATCATAATCGGAATATGTTCGCGGCTCTTTATCCGGCGTACTTCTTTTATAAATTCTATACCGTTTAAACCGGGCATTTTATAATCAGTGACAATGAGATCCACCGGATTGTTTCTCAGCCATTCAAGCGCCTTTTCCGGATCATCAAAATCGACAACCTTAATATCATCAGCAATCTGCTGGATAATTTTTCCTAGGATCATTCTTCCCGTTGATTGATCATCAACAATAAGGACCTGTCTGTGGTTATTCAAATCTGCTCTTCCATTTTGATTAAAAGAATTAGTACCGGCAATAGAAGGAACGACATTATGATGCATCTGCTTTTCTCAAAAATATACCTTGCTGACTATCACGCATGATTAATAGATTTACAACCATCCTTAAAGGCGGCTGATTTTTGCTCTTTGTTCCTGCTCAAGCCTGTTCTCAAAAATAAACAGATCCTACTATAAAGGAATATTTTCAGGAAATGTTACGCATCTGTTAAAACGCAGTCAAAAAGCTCAACTATCTAGGTTAACTGATTGAAATTAAATCGCTAATCAAAAGTCGATGATAAAACTGTCACTTCTGAATGCAGCTTTGATAAAAAGCAGCATATTTTACAACTTTCAATGATAGCGCGTATGTCTTTGAAAACAAACTAATTCAATCTTTTTTCAGGTCTATTTGAACAGCTATAGAAAATTTGTGTGTTAGCTGGTGATTTTTAGGGCGAACGGGTAATTTACTTTTCATAATCCCTTGATATTGAGTATCGTTGTATAGACGTTATGAGCAAGGTGCAAAAATCAGCAAGTCGTGAGGTAAGCAGGCCTTAGGAGTGAAGGAAAATATCTAACGAATATAAGAAGGACAAGAATCGACGAATGCTTCTTGCGGCAACGGCATTAATCAGTGATGATTGATACCGCTTTATCTTGAGAGGGTCGATACCCTTTGGAGCACCTGAGTTTACCTAGCGCCTTAATCAGGTTTTTCCCATTGGATTAAAGTAATACCTAAACGATCGACCCACCAATTGACGGCATCTTTTGCATCGTCTAAGGAATCAATCATCGTACTCAGATCTTTATTGCCTGCCTGGCGATCAATAGTGGCAATAAGAGGTTTATCTGTCATAGAATCACTGACTAAAAGTTCGATAGTAGCACTTCCTACATTAGTATGTTCACCAGTTGTAATTTTTGCGATGGTAGAAATTCCCAAACCGACAGGCAATATACTGCTGGTCACTGCAAGAATAGAATTAGGCGTTTCAACATTACTAATGGCAATACTTAATCGAAGTGTCGTATCACTCTGCTCACTGACAATCTTCTTCGCAGAAGAAATTTTATCTTTTAAACGAGTCACCATATATTCAGTAAGCTCATTGATTTCGTCATCATTTAATTCTGCTTCTGATTCATCAACCAATACATACACACGGTCAATAATGACGCTGTCGTACTGATCAAATTTTGCCTTTAACCTTTGCGGATCCCTCAATCCAGTACGAGCCCATACCAAATCAACTCCATCTTCCGGCCCTACTTGAAAGTCCTCGTAAGAAGTGAATTTAGCTGCATGCTGCAGTTTTCCGCCCACACAACCAAATAAGAACAAAGCAGTAAACGAAATAATTACTAAACGTAGAAAATTAAAAGCCGTCAGATCAACCTGTCTGAGAAGTTGCAATACAGTGTATTTTATATTGTATTAAGCAAAAATCAATACATTTAATTTCAATATCGACTTCAACGCGACCGCTTCCTGCCTTTTGACTCTAGACCTATAGCAGGAGCGCTGAGAGTCTTGAAAAACGTTTTAGAAAATATGAGATAAGCAGATATAACAATACGGTAGAGTTAACAGGCCGCCGTAAACCAAGGGAACGAATCCATAAACCTCACTAATATGACGGATAAAGCTTTATATCCTGCCCAAAAAGGGACAAAACCGAGCGGTTCAATTCTCATAACCCGTTGATGTTGAGTCTATTTTCAGAAAGGGTACGAATCAAAAAGACAGGTATATAAAGGAACAAAAAATAACTACATCTTGCCTTTTGCTTTTAACATGCAGCAAAGGCGAAAGTTACTTCGCAGTATTTAGAATACAGAAGTCTTTACACCCGTAGTCATTATAAACGAACATGCTTCTATAATAAGCCTATTCGCTTTACTGACATACATGTTAGCCGGCTTAAGCACCTACTCTTCGCTGCTTATCTCATCACCGATATCATTAACAATATCTCTCGATGTATGACCGATTGTTGTCGTGACTTCTTTTGTTGCATGGCCTATGTCCCGCCCTGCGCTTTTAAACTCTGCACAAGCGGTTAATCCCAGTGTCAGCATTAATGTCGTTAATATAAAAACAGGCTTTTTCATAAAAAGTAAATCCGTATTAGGAGTAAAAATATAGGTTGAATTATATACTTATCCCTATGCTACTTCAAAGTACAAAACCAGCAGGTCATTTTTACTTAATCAGGATTCGATGCGGGTAAACAACATGACAAAAAAACTTTTTCTGGGCATTGCGTTAGATAAACAGCAGAGACATCAGCTGTACCGCCTGCAGAGCAGCTTTGATACAGATGTCAGGCTGGTGCCGACAACGAATTTACATATGACCTTAGCCTTTTTCGGCCCCCTTTCCAGCCCAGAGCAGCAGCGGCTGGAAAAACAGATAACAGCAATGAACAGATCCAGGTTCAATGTGAATCTTGATACTTTAGCGCACTGGAAAAAACCGAGAATACTATGCCTTACCGGACAAACAAGTGATCCGGCACTGCTGCAGCTGGCACAGCAGAGTAACCAGCTGGCAAACGCCTTCAATAAATGTCCAAATGAACACCTTTTTCGTGCGCATATCACCCTGGCACGCAGGAGCAAAAGCCTGCCGGACAATCAGAAACCGTTCACACCTGTACGGATTGATGCACACAGCATTCACCTGTTTGAATCAAAGAGCACGGACTCGGGTGTCGAGTATCGCATCTTACGATCCTGGCCTCTGCACTAAATTAAACGGTCGGGAAAACAATATCTTCTATACTCACAACGTGCCGACAACTGGGCTGTTCACTGCCACGGTAGTTTTTACACCCCCAGAACTGACCATTTTTCCCGGTACGCAGGGTCATCTGTGCTCCGCATTTTTCACAAAGCGGAAAAATAAAACCGCAGCGCTTATCCAGACAGACTTTAAAGCCCGGGTAACGCTCCCGCGTCATAGGACTTTTCCCGCATTCGCAGGCCCTTTCTTTATGATCACAACGAGGGAAAAAACTGCAGGCATAGAAACTACCGAAGCGGCTGGTACGCGCTTTTAATATACCGTCTGCACAGACTCTGCATTTAATCTCTTTAACAGCGGCTCCACTGGACGGCGCCGCAAATTCATGCATTTCGACCTGATAATCACCGTCAATTAGCTCATTAACAAAAGGACTGACATCAACCGGATCAGCAATAATATATACACGGTGTTTAGCGCGGGTTAATGCCACATAAAAAAGGCGGCGCTCCTCGGCATGCATAAACTCCTGCTCTTTAGCTAACAAAATATCCAGTAAAGGCACAGTTACTTTTTCACTGGGAAAACCATGCGCCCCTGCATTCATGCCAATGAGCACAGCATAATCCGCTTCTTTACCCTTAGAAGCATGAAAAGACTGGGTCTGAATATCTAAGTGACTGTATTTGATATTAAGCTGCTGCAGTACTCTTTTATCCGGCAGCTGGTACCAGAAACGCGCCATTAAATACACAGAGGCCACTTTTCCTCGCCCAGAAACCAATTCTGTCAGTTTGTCTAATACCTGTTCAATCGCACCACTGGCCAGCTCATTAATCTGTTTATCCTGTTGAGAGGTGTTCTGCACAGCACCTTTACGAAGAATAGAAACAGCTGGTTTATCTACCTGAATAAGTGACTTAATCTGCTTGTTTATCTGTGCCGGATTTTTTGATACAAAATCAGCAGCGACCTGCCCGATAGAATTATTAAAGCGAAAAGTCTGATCCAGTTCGTTTTGAGTAGTTTTGCCAAAAAAATCGGCAAACTCAGTGGTTAAGGTGACATCCGCTCCGCTGAAGCGATAAATCGCCTGCCAGTCATCACCAACAGCAAACACTGATGTCCCCGGCAGACTGTCACGCAGCGCTTTAACTAAAGCCGCACGCGGTCTGGAAATATCCTGAAACTCGTCAACCATAATATAAGGCCAGGGAGAGATAAACTTACCTTGTTTAATATAGCTGAGCGCAGCAGCGATCATATCTTCAAAATCAATTTCTCCCGCATTTTTTAAGTGTGACTGATAAGCAGATAAAAGCGGTTTTAATAAAGCAAAAGCTTTACTGATCTGCGCAGCATCAGCGGATTCCGACAGAAGCTTATTTTCTGACAAGTCATCTAAACAAGCGCCTTTATACAATGCAATTAACTGTGTAAACAAAACGGCAAGCTCTGTTATTCTGCCGCTGGCCCGCAGGCTCTTCAAAATAAGCGCATCAGCTAACGGACTTAACTGCACATTTAACTCTGTTAATGCTTCCTGCAAAACCTTAAGCAGTTCGCCGCTCTGCTGCTGGGCCTCGAACAGCTCAATAGATACCGTCTGGTATTTTTGATGGGCGGCGCGCTGCAGCTGCATTGATGCCTGATATTGAGTGTCATCAATATAAGGCGCGGCGGCACCATTTTTATCCGTCGCGTAATAATCAATATAAATATCTAATCCACTCAGATAAAAGCTCGGCTTGTAATGAATAAATGCAGCATCTTTCACATTCTCCGGGTAAGCAGACTGATACTGATATTCAATACTGTGACTAAACAACCAGTCAGCAATCTGCAGTTCTGCAAAGCTTTTTACCTTTTCGCCTTTAAGAGTACGGACATTATTACTGTTTAAATAACCCAGATAATCTCCCAGCGACTCAAAATCAAAGGGACTTTTTTCCGGATAATAATAGCGGCTGAGATACTGCAGTGCTGAAGAGCAGTAATTCGGCTGCTCTAATAACAGGTTAAAACAGTGTTCAACCCAGTTTAACTTAGCTTTGGCATCTTCCGCAAAAATTGACAGCTTAGGTTTAGCCCCTTCCACCTGCTCAATAATTTTTAAACCTAAACTATGAAAAGTACTGGTTTTAATCGTGTTGACAGCCAGCTTATCTTTAATGCGCAGATCCATTTCATCGGCGGCCTGCCGCCCGTAGGCTAATAATAAAATTTCCTGGGCTTGTGCCAAGCCGCTGTTAAGCAGATAACCGGATCTACCGACCATTACGCTGGTTTTACCCGTTCCGGCACCGGCTAATAACAGATTATTATCATCATCAGTTATACAGGCTCGCCGCTGTCTTGCTGTTAAAGGATTACTTTCTATCTGATCAAAAAACGCCTGGTATTTCTGCAGCTGTTTATCTATATAAGTTTCTCGAAGCAGCTCTACATCCACGCCCTGCCAGGTCAGTATGGCTTTCATTTTCTCCAGTAAAAGACTCAGTTCCAGATCCAGCACTTCATTCTCCGGCCAGGTAAGCCAGCGTATCGACTCTTTATGCAGCGCATGCTGCACGGCTTTTATTAAACTTTGACGCAGATAAGAAGCTGTGATCAACTTTTCAATTTTAGTTATCAGAGCTGCAAGTCGAGGCTGATTATTTGTTATCCAGTACTGTATGCACCTTTTTTTAAACTGAGACTGAGCCCTATAAGCCAGTTGAATAATCTGATAGCTCTGTCCCGCAGCCTTTATTCTGATACTGCAGCCGAACCAGCCCAGCTTAAATTCCGGCGGTTCAGTTATCTCCTGCCAGGCAAAGAATAAAGATTCCTGATCTTGTGAAAATTGTAAGCCTTGATCAGAGATAACTAACCTAGCGGGTTGACCGACACAGCGGCCGACCCAGGAATGCGCAATAGTCTGTTGCTTCAATGGTGACTCTCTTTGAATTGATGTTGCTGGTACTGGAAAAAGGATCAGTGTAATGCTTCACACCCAACGGAGCAATCAGCTGTGAAGTAGTTTATCGGAAGGTGTTTTTCAGATGCAGTGAGAAAAGTCGGCACTAAGCTTTGGCTGCTTAGTGCCGTGATCATTAAATGGTGAAGCGTTTTATTTCATCAGCTAAGATTGTTGTCTGCTCGGATAACTGATCCCCCATCTGCTCATTCTGCTGTGCTGATTCACTGGCCGTTTCCGCTACATCACGAATAGAAACTACATGACGGTTTACTTCCGTAGCAACGGCACTTTGTTCCTGAATAGCAGTTGCGATAGCAGTGGTCATATCCATAATGCCGACCACATCGTTGTTTATCTCTTCCAGCATACGTCCTGCTTCACCGGCTTGAATACTGCTCTCTTTACCTTCGCTGCGGCACTCAGTAATTAAGGTTACTATGCTGGCAGTTCTTGACTGTAGAGAGCCGATAATGGCCTCAATCTCTTTGGTTGATTCCTGAGTACGACTGGCTAGTGTTCTTACTTCATCGGCCACAACCGCGAAACCTCTTCCCTGTTCACCGGCACGGGCAGCTTCAATTGCCGCATTTAATGCTAGTAAATTAGTCTGTTCCGCAATACCGCGAATAACATCAAGTACCGAGCCGATGGTTTCACTGTCTTTAGCCAGCTCATTAACCACAGCCTCCGATTCAATTAACTTCTCGGAAAGCATCTCGATCTGTTCAATCGTCGCATCCACGCCCTGCTTACCTTTGCCGGCGTTACGGTTTGTCTGTTCCGCCTTATCAGCAGTATCTGTGGTATTGCTGGCAATCTCTTCAATCGTCGCCACCATTTCAGTCACGGCTGTTGCCACCATATCTGTCTCCTGCATCTGCGCATCTACTCCGGCGTTTGCCTGATGAATATTACTGGACAGGGTTTCAGTGGCATTATTCACCGTAGCGACAGACTGGTTAACGGAGACAATCAGATGCTGGAAGTTAGTTATCATAGCGTTAAAGGCATTTGCCATATCACCCAGCTCATCGTTACTTTTTGAACTGGCATGAATCGTTAAGTTGTTTGTTTCAGCCACTTCAATAATTGAGTTTTTAATGCGGGTAATCGCAGAAAGTATACTGCGGGCCAGCAGCCAGGTAATTAAAGTTGCACTGATAATAGCAATAAAGAAAATGCTGTAGGTCAGAGTGTTAATTGCACTAACATAAGAAGCTGAAGCTACGGTTGCTTTCTCCGCTAGAGCTCCTAATAAACGGTTAAGTTTAGCGGCACTCTCCCCCATACTTTTCTGCAGACCTTGATCGGCGCGGTAGCCTAAAACTTCTTTTTCTTTAGCTAGGGCTAAAAAGGCCGTTTTATATGCGCTCAGTCCGCTGGAAATCGATTTTTTCTGTAAACTGGTTAAATAGCTGCGACTGACCGTTGATTCTAACTCAGTGATAGTTTCCTGATAGCGTTTAACATATTTATTATCCAGGTGCAGCAGAAAATCTTTTTCTTCACCACGGATCTTTAACATCATCAGTAAAAATGCCGTTGAATCACCGATAGCGGCTTGAGCTTCATTAACTGCTTTACCCAGTTTTCCGTAAATACCGCTTTTCTGATCCAGACCGATACGCTTCTGGGCATCTACAACAGAGGAAAAATACTGCTGGTACTCAGCGGCACTACTTTCAAGCTGTTCAACTTCGGCACTGGAAATATCTACAGAGAGCAGGTTTTCAGACAAGGTTTTAAAGCTTTCCTGCAGCGCTGCGATATTAATATTAAAGTCATCAACAAATTTGCTGTCAGTACGGGCAATAAAGTCTTTTTCATTCTGCCGTAATTGAAGAACGATAGTTTCGATATCACTGATGTTTTTTGATACCTTCATATCCTTCTGCAATGAGGACGTCGCAAAATTAATCAATAACAGCATGACCAGCATACTTACGACAAATACCACTGAATTGACGATTAACTTCTGTTTAATAAGCATTTTTTAGCCCTACCGGTTTTAAGTTTTATAAATTACGGAGTAAGGTTTCAATCTGCCCGGAGCAGCTCTCAGCCCTATCTATTTTTCTCGCTAACAACTTCTGCTACAGCGAAAAAATCTCCACACTCTTTATTAACAATCTTAATTTATTGATATTTAAGAGAAAAAAACTTATCCCAGAAAAGCCTGTGCAGTCCTTGGCTAATAGAAATAGAAATTATTCCCTTAATTTCATATAAATTTTGCATATCAGGCACGCAGGCCGAACAGCACACAAAAAGTCAGTTTATTCTTTCATGAATTCACATGATGTCAATTTCACAATATAATTGCTAAGAGACCGACCTGAGCGTTACAAAAAGTTACATTTCTAACCTGTTCTGATATAGCAATTTCTAGCATTAAGTTGTACGGACATTCCATTCGATGACATAATCAACAGCTTAGGTCAGCATTTATTTAAATTGGCTGTCAAAAGGCAGCTGCAGTGTAAACTTTCGTGCTCAGTCACAAAAAACCAGCTGAATGCTGGCTGTGTTTAATAGCTCTCTTTCCTGCTGCTGAAAATAAGCCGCATTAAACATTAATTAACTCCGGCACATGTTCTGCCAGAATCTGTTCAATCTCATTGATACAGCTGCCGCAGCCGGTGCCGGCTTTTGTACTGCGCCCGACCGCATCTGCCGAGTTTAACTGCTGCTCATGAATTGCATTACGAATCGTATTTTCCCCCACCTGTTTACAGGCACACACCATTTTTCCGCAGGCCAGCCTGCCCTCAACCTGACCGGAAATAAGCGCACGTTCAACAGCCGTATCGATATTTTCATCGAATAATCCCTGTAACCACTGCAGATCCTGATCCTGCAGATTCGCAGCCGCAATACAAGCACTGTACATTTTATGCCCGCTGATATTAGCTAAGCGATACACCGGCTTGGGCTGCAGACTACCCGGCAGGTAACTCAGTTCTCTGGCACCTTTTAATGAAATCAAGGCAGACAGCTTTGTCAGCAGCTCCTCAGGAGACGCTTTGTCTGCGATGCGGTACAGATATCCTTGTGTCACCTTTTGTTTTACCCAGTAAGCAAACTCTTCAACTCTCAACGGTGCGCGGCTTAATATCCAGGCTTCACTGTGATACTGCCACTTTGTAATATTTACCGGCGTATATTTAAACTCCGGCTGACCGGAATTTGGATCTGAATTAGCTTTAATTAAACGGCATATATTCGCCTGACTGGCAGTGCTTTTATTCCAGTGGATGGGCATAAACAACTGCCCTTCAGACACTTCACTGGAAACAGACAGGCGCACTAAGACCGATCCGCTGATACTGCTGACTTTGACTACCCCCCCGTTTATCAGTTTCATATTTTGCGCATCAACAGGATTAACAGTAACAAAAGGCTCTGGGATATGTGCGCTTAAACGGCTGGAAATCCCGGTACGGGTCATGGTATGCCATTGATCACGTATACGCCCGCTGTTAAGACTGAAGGGATATGCAGAGCTGCATTCACTGAGCGGCTTATGATGTTTAACCGCAATCAAGCGCGCTTTTTTATCTGCAGTAAAAAACCGCTTATCGGCAAACAGGCGCTGCTCAACTGTTTCATCCTGGTACTCTAGCACCGGCCACTGCTGCGGTTTCATATTAGAATATTCCTGCGCAGTTAACCCCGCCAAACCGCTTAAATTAAGCGCCCTGCTTTCCCCGCCCGGATTATCAAGTGCGGTCATTTTTACATATTCATCAAAAATCTGCCCTTCATGTAGATAATTAAACTCTCGCCTGAATCCAAGGCGCTTTGCAACTTCGCTGATAATCCACCAGTCAGGCTTCCCTTCTCCGGGGGTCGGTAAAATTCGGCGCTGCCGTGAAATACGCCGCTCAGAATTGGTCACTGTACCGGATTTTTCCGACCAGCCCTGTGCTGGTAATAAAACATCTGCCAGTCGAGTCGTATCGGTATCTTTAATGCAGTCAGAGACCACCACTAACGGGCATTTTTTTAAAGCGGCGGTTATTTTGGCACTATCCGGCAGGCTCACCACAGGATTGGTGGCCATTATCCAGAGCGCTTTTATTTTTCCTTGATAAACGGCATCAAATAACTCAATCGCTTTCAGGCCGGGCTTAGAGGCTAAGCAGCCCGTCTGCCAGAAATCACTGACCAGCTTATGATGGTGCTGATTAGCAAAATCCATATGAGCTGCCAGTGTATTAGCCAGTCCGCCAACTTCCCGCCCGCCCATAGCATTAGGCTGACCGGTTACCGAAAAAGGTCCCATACCTTCTTTACCTATACGCCCGGAGGCCAGATGACAGTTAATAATACTGTTCACTTTATCAGTGCCCTGTGAAGACTGGTTTACACCCTGCGAATAAATAGTCAGTACTTTCTCTGTGTCGGCAAACTTCTGATAAAAATCATTTATTTGAGTTTTATCAAGACCCGTACGCTGTATAAAGTCCTCTCGCTCAGCACACTCCTGCTGCGCACTTTTCAGCGTTTTCTCAAATCCCTGCGTATAATTTTTGATATAAGCGGTGTCGTTTTTTTTATGAGCATGCAGATAAGCAAGTAATCCGTTAAACAACGCAACATCCGCACCGGGATTCACTGCTAAGTGCAGATCAGCGATACTGCAGGTATCGGTTCTGCGCGGATCTATCACCACAATAAACAGATCCGGACGCTGCTGTTTTGCCGCTTTTAAACGCTGAAATAATACCGGATGGCACCAGGCCAGGTTAGATCCGGTGATCACCACCATATCGCTTTTTTCAAGGTCGCTGTAACAAACAGGGACACAGTCGGAGCCGAAAGCACGTTTATGCCCGGCGACTGTTGATGACATACATAAACGTGAATTAGTATCGATATTGCCGCTGCCGATAAAACCTTTCATCAGTTTGTTAGCTGCATAATAGTCTTCTGTCAGCAGCTGTCCGGAAACATAAAAAGCAACTGCATCTGGTCCATGCTCTTCTATTACAGCTGAGAACTGCTCACTTACATGAGCTAAAGCACTATCCCAGTCTGTATTCAGGCCGTTAAGCATCGGATGCAGGAGACGCTCCTGATGCGTTACCGTTTCTCCAAGTGCTAAACCTTTTGAGCATAAACGTCCGTAGTTTGCAGGATGCTCCTGATCGCCGCGGATATCTAATAAGCCCTGGGCATTCGGCTTTGCTTCGACTCCGCACCCCACCCCGCAATATGCACAGGTAGTTTTTGTCCATAAATTCGTTTTTGTCTGCATATGACCTCTTTAGCACTACGAGTTTTTTTATTCATAAAGCTGATAGAGCAAAGAGCGCACCAAGTTCGAGTATTTTTAATAACCTGCAAGGTTTACGATCTTTTTATTAACAAATACAATCACTTAAATTAACAATTTTTGTAGAAAAGGGTTTTCATATAACAGCTATGAGCAGAATACAAAGTACAGATGCGCTTTTTACGCTTCATTTTGGTGGGTCATGCACCAGCGCAGTTCATTTATAACTCAAATTCACTACTTCTAAGTGCCTGAAAATTTAGATTGATTCTCACAAGTGAAATATAACCATTTGAAATTACAGTGTTTATAAAACAAATAATTAGCGATTTTATATTTATGGCATCACCTTTGCAGTCTCCAGTTCACAACTAGTTAACAAACCAGCTGCTGACTAGCAACAAAAAACAGGCATTAAAGAGGTAAGAATATGGGCTTTAAAAAAACAACCAGCGCACTGAGCTCTTCCATTACAGCTGACACTGAGACAACAAATATCGCACCTATCCATGCGGCTCAAAAGAGAGCACCGGGAACAGTTTATCTGGTGGGCGCAGGACCCGGTGATGCTGACCTTCTTACCATTAAAGCACTGTCTCTTATCCAGCAGTGTGACGTGATTGTCTTCGATAATCTGGTCAGTAAAGAGATACGTTCGCTTTTTCCTGAGCAGGCTTTATCTGTTTATGCCGGTAAAAGCAAAAGCGCTCATCATTTTACCCAGACGCAAATCAATCAGCTGTTAGCAGGTAAAGCCCGACAGGGACTAACTGTATGCCGCTTAAAAGGCGGCGATGCATTTGTCTTCGGACGCGGCGGCGAAGAGATGACTGCGCTAAAAAAACAGGGCATACAAGTTGAAATTGTTCCGGGAATAACAGCGGCTGCCGGATGCAGCAGTTACGCCGGTATCCCCCTCACTCACCGCGGGCTTTCCCAAGGCTGTACTTTTGTTACTGCGCATGCAGAAAAACAGCTAGATATAAACTGGTCTGCTTTAGCTGCGCTGGATCACACACTGGTGTTTTACATGGGACTAAGCAAAGCCGGGCTGATTGAAAAACAGTTAACCGCAGCCGGACTCAGCAAAGATACACCGATTGCTTTAATTGAAAACGGCTGCTGCCCGGAGCAGCGCCTGATCACCGGTACCCTCACTCAGTTAGCTTCGCTGGTAACAAAAGAACAGGTGAAGTCTCCAGCACTGATCATGGTCGGCAAAGTCGTTTCACTAGCGCAGCGGCTGCAGTGGTTTAACGGCCAAAGTCACATCGATAATGTAGTTAATGAATTAAGACGATTATCAGCTTAAAAACAAAAAACATTGTCAGCAAAGGGAAATAATAATTATGACTAAACAGCGCATAGTAGTGGTCGGCAACGGTATAGACCTGGCGGCACATAAATAACAGTAAAGCATCGCACAAATTAACCCGTAAAAAATTCACAACAAAGCATAAGTACTATTTAAAGGAAATTGGGATTATGACTAAACAGCGCATAGTAGTGGTCGGCAACGGTATGGTTGGTCACAAGTTTATAGATACCTTAATCACGGACGACAGCGTTGATTATGATGTTATTACTTTTTCGGAAGAACCTCGTCTTGCTTATGATCGTGTACAGTTGAGCGGATTTTTCTCCGGTAAAACAGCAGATGATCTAGCACTCACCGATGCCGGTTATTATCAGGAGCACGGTATTAACTTTGTGCTGAACGACAAAGTTGTAGAGCTTGATACTAATAATAATCAGGTGGTTACCAGCAGCGGCCGTATTGAAAGCTACGATAAACTAGTTTTAGCAACGGGCTCTTATCCGTTTGTACCGCCTATTCCCGGCAGCGATCAAGAGCATTGTCACGTTTACCGCACCATTGATGATCTCGAAGCCATCACTGCATCCGGAAAAGTCAGTAAAAGCGGTGTAGTTATCGGCGGCGGCCTGCTGGGCCTTGAAGCAGCCAACGCACTGACCAACCTTGGTTTAGAAACACATGTTGTCGAATTTGCACCGCGCTTAATGGCAGTTCAGTTAGATAACGGCGGCGGTGCACTGCTGCGCCGTAAAATAGAAGACTTAGGTGTAAAAGTTCATACCGAAAAAGCAACCAGTGAAATAACAACCGGTGAATTCTGCCGCTACCGTATGAATTTCGCCGACGGCAGTTTTTTAGAAACAGATACTATTATTTTTTCTGCCGGTATTCGTCCCCAGGATGAGCTTGCCCGCCAGTTTGGATTGGAAGTCGGTCAACGCGGCGGCATTGTTATCAATGATCACTGCCAAACCAGTGCCGCTAATGTGTATGCTATTGGTGAATGCGCACTTTGGCAGGGAAAAATATTTGGTTTAGTGGCTCCCGGTTATCAAATGGCTAAAGTCGCAGCATCACATATTAAAGGTCAGCAGCTGTCTTTCAGCGGTGCTGATATGAGCACCAAACTCAAACTGCTCGGTATTGATGTGGCCAGTATTGGCGAGGTACACGGTAATACACCGGGTGCCCAGTCGTATACTTACAATGACGAAATTGAGCAGGTCTATAAACGCCTAATTGTTTCTGCCGACGGCAAAAAACTAGTCGGCGCAGTGCTGGTTGGTGATGCACAGGCCTACGGGACATTACTGCAGCTGCTGCTTAACGATATGACTTTACCTGAAAACCCTTCTGTGCTTATTCTGCCGAACACAGGTGAAGAAAGCAGCGCCGGTTTAGGCATCGAAGCACTGCCTGACAGCGCCTCAATTTGTTCATGTTTTGATGTCACTAAAGGCGATATTAAACAAGCGGTCGCTGCCGGCTGCAGCAGCATGTCTGCTTTAAAAGAGTCCACTAAAGCCTCTACGGGCTGCGGCGGCTGCTCGGCCTTAACCAAACAGGTCTTAGATGTCGAACTGGCTAATTTAGGCTTTGAAGTTAATAACAATTTTTGTGAGCATTTCGCCTATTCCCGTCAGGAGCTTACTGACATTATCCGGATCAAAAAAATCAGCACCTTTGATCAGCTTCTTAATACCTGCGGTACCGGTTTAGGCTGTGAAATATGTAAACCAGCCGTAGGATCTATTCTCGCCTCTTACTGGAATGATTATGTGCTTGAAGATGCACACATTGAGCTCCAGGACAGTAATGATCTGTACCTGGGTAATATCCAGAAAGACGGCACCTACTCAGTTGTTCCCAGAATTGCCGGCGGCGAAATCACCCCGGATAAACTGATCACATTAGGTCAGGTGGCCAATGAATTTGATCTATATACCAAGATCACCGGCGGACAACGTGTGGATCTGTTCGGCGCACAGCTGCATGAACTACCGGCTATCTGGAAGAAGCTGGTTGATGCGGGTTTTGAAACCGGCCACGCTTACGGAAAATCGGTACGTACGGTGAAATCCTGTGTCGGCAGCACCTGGTGCCGTTACGGCGTTGATGACAGCATGGCGCTGGCCATCAACATTGAAAATCGATATAAAGGCCTGCGTTCCCCTCATAAAATCAAGTTTGCGGTTTCCGGCTGTACGCGGGAATGCGCAGAAGCACAAACCAAAGATATCGGCATTATCGCCACCGATAAAGGCTGGAACATGTATGTCTGCGGTAACGGCGGCATGCGCCCGCGTCACGGTGACCTGTTTGCCTCTGACCTTGATCAGCAGACCCTTCAAGCTTACATCGACCGTTTATTAATGTTTTATATCCGCACCGCCGACCGCCTGCAGCGTACCTCTGTGTGGCTGGAAAATCTCGAAGGCGGACTGGATTATTTAAAAGAGGTGGTTATTGAAGACAAACTGAACCTGGCCGCCGAGCTTGAACAAGAGATGCAGGTCAATATTAATAACTATCAGTGCGAGTGGAAAACAACGCTGCAGAATCCTGAAAAACTCAAACGTTTCAAACACTTTGTTAACAGTGATGCAACAGACAGCCACCTTGCTTTTGAACTGGATCGAGAGCAGCGTATCCCCGCTAAAAAAGAAAAAATACAGAGCATCAAAATTCTACAGCTGACGGAATAAAGGTATCGGCAATGAGGTTATGGAAGACCGTTTTTAAGAGATTAATGAAAAACCCTATATTTGCCTGATGATAAAGACAGTAACTTGTCTTTTATCAGCGTTCAGCATCAGGACTTTATGCATAGCAAACTGCACAATAAAAAGCTTGAATCAAACAATAAGAGGACAACAAAATGAGTCAATGGATAACTATCTGCAAGCATCAGGAGCTTAGTGAAAACAGCGGAGTATGTGCTTTGTTTGAAGGTCAGCAGGTTGCAGTTTTTTACTGTAAACGTAATGCCGATCTGTACGCAGTATCTAACTTTGATCCGATTGCTCAGGCTAATGTCATCTCTCGAGGCATTATGGGATCAGTTCAGGAACAGGCTTATGTTGCATCACCTTTATATAAACAGCGTTTTGATTTAAATACCGGAATCTGTATAGATTCACCAGAGTTTGCACTCAAAACCTATCTGGTACGTATTGAAGCGGATCAGGTGCAGCTTAAAAAAGCCGGCTAAAGGCATTAGGTGCAATTAAACGTCACCTCTGGACGTTTAATAATATTTTTGTAATTAACAAAAGGACTAAATCGTGGATAAAACGGCATTTAACATATTCTCTTTCTCCGGGAAGATGAAAACACTGCATTTAAGCTGGATGGCATTTTTTATTACTTTTGCAGTGTGGTTTAACTTCGCGCCGCTGCTGCAGGCGGTCAAAGAAAGCTTAGGATTAAGTACCGAACAGATAAAAACACTGCTGATATTAAATGTTGCTCTAACTATTCCTGCCCGGGTTATTGTTGGTTCATTAACCGATAAATATGGCCCTCGAGTGGTGTATTCTGCACTATTAGCGCTTTGTTCCATTCCCTGTTTTGTGTTTGCTTTATCGGAGACATTTTTACAGGCGGCCATTGCCCGTTTCGCATTAGGTTTTATCGGTGCGGGTTTTGTAATCGGTATTCGTCTGGTATCTGAGTGGTTTCCACATAACGAACTGGGCACAGCTGAAGGCATTTACGGCGGCTGGGGAAACTTCGGTTCAGCGGCGGCTGCATTTACGCTGCCGACTATTGCACTGCTGTTCGGCGGTGAGGACGGCTGGCGTTATGCGATGGGACTTACCGGCCTGATCAGCCTGTTATTTGCATTTGTGTTTTATGCCAACATCAGTGATACACCTAAAGGAGCAACCTACTTCAAACCGGCTAACTTAACAGCAATGGAAGTAACCTCTAAGGGTGACTTCTTCCTGTTATTAATAATGAAAATCCCGATGTATGCTGCTTTAGCATTATTAACATGGAAGTTATCCCCTGCAGGTATCGCGATGATTTCCACTACAGCTACTTATACTGTATACGCAGCCTTAGCCGCTGTGTATGCATATGAATGGTCACAGGTATGGAAAGTGAATAAATCAATTTTCAGTGCCCCCGTACCGGAAGTACACCAGTATAAATTCAAACAGGTGGCGGTGTTAAATATCCTTTATTTTGCTACCTTTGGTTCAGAATTGGCGGTTGTTTCCATGCTGCCTTTATTCTTCTCTGAAACCTTTGAGCTGACACCGGTTGTTGCTGGCATGGTGGCATCTGCCTATGCATTTATGAATCTGGTTTCCCGTCCCGGCGGCGGCTGGATTTCAGATAAATTCGGACGTAAATCAACGCTGGTTATCCTTACCGCAGGCCTGGTTTTAGGTTATCTGCTGATGGCACAGATTACTGCTGAATGGACGCTTTGGGTGGCAGTTGCCGCAGCTATGTTATGCTCATTCTTTGTGCAGGCCGGTGAAGGCGCCGTTTTTGCAACCGTACCATTAATTAAACGCCGGATGACCGGGCAGATAGCCGGCATGACCGGCGCTTATGGCAATGTCGGCGCGGTTGTCTATTTAACTGTATTGTCATTTGTTGATTACCAGACATTTTTCTACGTGATTGCAGTGACCGCCTTTCTCGGCCTGCTTACATTAACTCTGATGACCGAACCAAAAGGACAGATGGCAGAAGTTAACCAGGACGGCAGTGTGACCATGATTGATGTCAGCTAGAGGTATTAAAAATGAAAAGCAATGAGAGTCGGAAAAAACAGCATAAGACAGAGCTTGAACTGTGTTTCGGCGGTTATTCCGATCCGGGTAGACGCCAGGTTAATCAAGATGCCTTTGCGGTAAAAAAACCGGCTCTCGCATCAGAAAAGAAATACAAAGGTTTTACCGCCTGTATCGCTGACGGGGTCAGCTGCAGCAGCAATGCGCAGCAGGCCAGTCAAACCAGCGTGACACAGTTTATTGCCGATTATTACAGCACCCCGCAAAGCTGGAGTGTACAAAAGTCCGCAGGAAAAGTATTAAACTCGCTTAACTCATGGCTTTTTCAACAAAGCCGCGCTAGTGATTTACGCCATAACGGATTGATTACAACATTCAGTGCGGTTATTTTTAAAGCAGCTAACGCTTACCTGTTTCATGCCGGTGATACGCGCATTTATCGTTACCGCTCCGGCAGTCTGACACAGTTAACCAGGGATCACAGCCGCACTCAGTACGGTAAAAAAGATTTTCTAATCCGCGCCCTGGGTATGGACTGTCACCTGGATGTTGACGTTCAGACAGTCAAACTGCAGGTCGATGATATTTTCTTATTAACCAGTGACGGTATACACGACACTCTAACCGAGCGTTTCCTGCAGGAACGTATCGCATCGGTAAATAACAACAGCAGCAGCTCGGCCTCATTTGAACAGTTAGCCGAAAACATCAGTCTGCAGGCATTAAATAACGGCAGTAAAGATAATTTAAGCTGTTTAATCATCGCTGTTAAACATGTTCCCCTGGAGGATGCCGTCGAGCTCTACCAAAGCCTGAAACAGTTAACCATTCCGCCGGCACTGCACAGCGGCAATAAAATTGACCGCTTTATAATAGAAAAAGTACTTCATCAGGGAGCACGCAGTCATATTTATCTGGCCAGTGATCCGTCTGATAAAAAACACTATGTATTAAAAATGCCCTCTTTAAATTTTGCCGATGATCTTATTTACCTCGACGGCTTCAGCCGCGAACAGTGGGCTGGAATAAAATTAAAGGATCCGCGGGTGATGAACATTTTACCCAGAATAGACAACTCGCCTTTTCTCTATCATATTTGTCAGTTTGTCCCGGGTATCACCCTGCGCCAGTGGATTTACGATAACCCCAAACCTGCTCTGCAGGAAACTCGGGAAATCATCCGTAATATAGTCAGTGCAGTGCGTGTAATGCAGCGGGCCGGTTTAGTCCATCGGGATTTAAAACCAGAAAACATCATGATTGCCCCGGACAATACGGTCACCTTAATAGATTTCGGTACTGTAAAAATTGACGGGTTAGATGAAATATCCCCCGCTTTGAGCGATAACCTGCCGCTTGGGGATCTCAATTACATGGCGCCGGAATATCTACTGCAAGGCCGGGCGGACAGCCAGTCAGATCTGTTTTCTGTCGCCGTTATTGCCTATGAACTGCTATGTACAGAACTTCCCTATAAGATAGTAAATACACAGTCACTGCAGCAGGCAAAAAAATCACACTGGAAATATCAGAGCATCAGCCGCTTTCGCGAAGATCTGCCAGTCTGGCTAGACTATGCACTGCACAAGGCCCTGCAGCCGGAAACAAGCAGACGTTATCAGGCAATGACTGAGTTTATTGATGATCTCTATAGACCGAATCCAGAACTGCTTAAAGCCCGCGAAAATGTTCCGTTAATTGAGCGGGATCCGGTACGCTTCTGGCAGTTATTATCGGCAGCCCTGCTCCTGACTGCGTTCACTGAATTTATATTACTCCTGACCTGAGCACTTTTTCCTTCCATTAATGCACCTTCGGAAAACTCAGGCGCACACTATGCTAAAAAAAGACCTAAAATTGACTTCTGTTGCAGACATGTCCTGAACCAAGACTCAGTAATAGCCTACTATTATTGTAAATTATATTTTTACGATATTTTTCAATAGCTAAGATTCACGCTGAGTAAGGTCTACAGGACAGAAACAGCTTCAACATAAAGGATAAACACACTATGAAATTAACGATTAAGGCCCGACTTATTCTTCTGGCACTGCTGCCGGTAGTGGTTATTTCATCGATAATTATGACCTTCACTTATATTGAAACACATAAGTTAAGCAGTGCGCAGATGAAAACAACACAAGCGCAGATGATGGAAATGAAACGCGCGGAGTTAAAGTCTTATATTAGTATTGCCGAAACAGCAGTCACTCAGCTAAAACAGGATAATTCTCCAATAGAAGAAGTGGTTAACACACTGCGTAATATAAAATTCGGCAAAAGCGGTTATATATTCGGTTACACATCCGACGGCGTACGTGTTTTTCTCGGTTCAAGCGATAAAGGCATCGGTGATAACTATTACTCTCTGCAGGATAAAGAAGGTAATTACTTAATTCAGGATATAATCAAAACCGCACGCAGCGGCGATGGTTATTCCGTATATTATTTTCCAAAACCTAATGGAAGCGTTGCTCTGCCTAAACTGGCTTACAGCATCTACTTATCACAATGGGATTTAAATATCGGAACAGGTTTTTATACCGATGATATTGATGCGGTACTGGCGCAGATGCAGCAGCATGCTGATCAAAATATGCTCGGCAGCATGCGCACCATAGGACTGATAACCATTGTTGTAGCGCTGATCGTTGCCGCACTGGGTATTGCCATCAACAAAAGTATTACCATTCCGCTGGCGCAGTTTGATGACTCAATCCGCAGTTTTGCCAGCGGCGATGCAGATTTAACAGCCCGCCTTCCGAGCTTTAACATCCCTGAATTTAATGACTTAAGCCGTAACTTTAATAAGTTTGTGGTTAAGCTGCATGAAATCATCGGTCATGTATCCCATGTCAGTGACCAGGTTGTTAGTGAAACCTCACAAATGACTGAGCGTTCCTCACAGGTAAATACCCTGGTAACCAGTCAGCGTTCAGAAACGGAGCTGATTTCCACGGCAATGACTGAGATGACCACTTCCGCACATGAAATATCTCAAAATGCATCGCAGGCGGCCCATTCAGCACAGGATGCCGACTCTAATGCACAAGTTGCCATGAGTACTGTCAATGAAGCATCGGAATCAGTGAAAACACTGGCGGCAGAACTCGATGAAGCAAGCGCAGTGATCACCAAGCTCGAAGGCGATGTACAGAATATTGCCGGCACCTTAACCATTATTCAGGAGATAGCCGAACAGACTAACCTGCTGGCATTAAATGCGGCCATTGAAGCCGCCCGTGCTGGTGAACAGGGGCGTGGTTTTGCAGTTGTTGCCGATGAAGTACGTAAACTGGCAAGCCGCACTCAAGAGAGTACTGCGCAGATTCATGATCGTATCAGCGCACTAAAATCAGGCTCAGACTCTGCGGTTCAGGTAATGGAATCGAGTAAAAACTTCAGTACACTCACCGTTAATAAGGCCGTAGCTGCGGCTGAATCTTTAGTGCTAATTATTGATTCGATAAATAATATTAACGACATGAATACGCTGATTGCCACCGCAACTCAGGAGCAGAGTGTTGTCGGCCAGGATATCTCTGAGCGTATTGTATTAGTGTCGGATCAGAGTGCTGAGTCAGCTGGACTTGCTAATGAGAACCGCGACGGCAGCCTGGTATTAACAGAAAAAGCGAATGAGCTGTCCGATCTGGTGGAAAGGTTTAAAATTTAACCTTCTCCGGGCTTAACTGTTAACTAAGGTGCACATTGAATATATAAAACGCCCCGCTTCTGCACCTCGTTTTATTCAGACGGTTATTACCACCAGGCTGCCGGATGACTGCCGAGGGGAAAAGTCGGCTGCAGCCAGCGCGGCTGGGTTACCGACATTTTCACCACAGGTCCGAGATAATCTAGTCTGCCGAACCCTGATTCGCAGCACTGCATATACGGCGCGATATCCGGGACAGCAGGGGTATAAGCGGTAGTGACCAGTCCCTGCTCCTGCAGCCACATTGCGCTGCGCGACAGTGATACACGCACTTCATAGCTTCCGCCCTCTACAGCTCGTCGAATCAAGGCGGCTAAGGTTCCAAGCGCAGCAAGATAACCACTGATATAATCACAGGCAGCCGCCGGCTGCAGCGCAGGCAGGCCGTCTTTGCCCTGTGTATCAGCAATGCCAGTTACACTCTGCGCCAGCTGCTCCCAGCCGGGACGGCCAGCCCAGGGCCCCCGATGCCCGTAACAGTTTATTGAGACATACACTAACCCTTTATGCTTTTCTGTCAGATCCGCCGCGCTGAAACCGCGTTTACTGAGACTACCGCTACGGTATCCCTGCGAAAACACATCTGCATCAGCGGCTAGTTCACGCAGTTTCTGAGCCTGTTCAGGTATATCTAAATTAAGATGTGTACTGCGTTTCCCATGTCCTGTGTCCATTACAAAGGAGTCGACACTCGGCAGCTCAGGGCTGGTGATTTTTAATACTTTTGCACCGAACCCTGCAAGGGTACGCGCACAGGTGGGACCGGCTAGGACCCTAGTGACATCTAATACCTTAACAGCGTTTAAAGGGCGATCATTTACATTACATGCGCCTGTAAACGGGATCGGCTCACCGTCACTTATTTTGATAATTTCAAATAACGGGGTCTTACTTAATATTCTGCCCTGCTCAGTGTTTAACCACTCTTCTTGTGAACGGATAAACGCACCGCATAAACCAGCTTCCGCTAAGGCATCTTCTAACTCCTGAGCTTTCCAGCCTTTCACCGCTGCCTCAATCGATTCTTTTCTTTTTTCGCAATTTAAAACAGCCAGCGTGCCTTCGGCAAGTTTAGGGAAGTAACCATGCAGATGAAACCAGCGTTGATCAGCCGTGCGGTACATCTGTATTAAAGGGTTATGCATATCAAATAGAGGAGCTGCTTCACCGTTTATTTTCTGCCAGAAAAAGCCGACTAAGCTTGCGGCGGCTCCCGTAACGTTAACTTCTATATCCTGCTCACTTCCTCCTTTCATATGCCATATCTGCGCTGACAACCGGGCACAGGCAGCCAAAACGGCGGCAGCTGACTCCCCTAGAAAGAAACGGCTGTCCAGCTGCGGATCCTGGCCCTTTATAGACACTGACTGAGTACATAACTGAGGTAAGCCGCAGCCTGTTAGTAATTCTTCTAACTGGTTTATTTTTCTCATCATTACTTCCCGTTTGAAAATTAACATATGTACAGCTCAACGATACTGACGATTATCTGTTAACTGCTGATATACGATAGAATTGCTTTTCATCTTTGCGGTGATTAAAAACGCAGATAATGTAATAAAAATATTTGAGATGAACTCTGCCTAAACATCACAACTAAAGCAATATATTATACAGCATTGAGTAATTCATTTGATAACAAGCACAATACGGCTCGTAGTTTGAATTAACCAGGAAGTAAAAAGTACATAATAGTTGGAGTAAAAAACAACTGCCGGCAAGACCAGCCGATACTGAAAGGTATCAGCAGATTAACCGCGCGTGCACAATTAAACTGTCAGTATAACTAAATCCGTAACCAAAACCGCCGTCTAAAACAGTACTTGCATGATGTGATCCGGAGGTGACTGCCACTATCGACACAACTTCAAAACCATCACTGTTAAGCTGCGCAACTACATCAGAAAGATCCTGGCTAAGGCGTTTAGAATCAACCTGACAGTCGGACTGATACTTTGTCTCCAGCCAGATAGTTTCTTCAATGGTACTGCTCTGCTCTCCATCCTTTACATTATCAGCATGCAGCGGTCCGGTGGGGATTTTCAGCGTTTTTGATTTTAATTCGTGGCCAAGGTAGGCGGGTACCAGCACTATCTTATCCATAAGCTTATCTTCCCTAAGTATTTAAGATAAGTTTAGCCGCTAATTGAATTTTTATTCCGGTGAATTTTATTCATAAAAAAAGGCGCCTGAAAAGGCGCCTTTTTAGATTTAGCAGTGAATTACATTAACCGGCAGCCGGGTAGGTAATTTCAGCTTCAGCCATTAGTTGTGTTACTAACGCCTGGTAGGTTGCTTCTGATGTTGAACGCTCAAGCAGCTGCGTGATCTGCTCTTTTGCCTGGTTGTCAGCAGTTGCAGGTTCGATAACCTGAGACAGTTCGATAACTGCAAAATCACCGTTAGCCGTTGTTACCCAGTCACGAGAAACTTGCTCTGCTGCTGGTTTAGCTAATTTAAACAGCTTCTGTACTACCTGGTAATCGTAGCTGCGGTTGTCACGAGCAAATGTCAGGTTAGAGCTGAATTCAAGACCTTTAGCCGCTAAGTCATCTGTAATAGATTCCTGCGCATTTAATTTAGCCATTAACGACTCAACAAATTCCTGCGCCTGCGCCTGCGATTTTTCACCTTTCAGCTGCGCCTGAATCTGTTCAGACACTTCCGCCAGCGGCTGCTTCGAAGCATCTTTATAATCACTTACCCGCACTACAATCGCTTTATTATCACCAAGCTCAATCAGATCAGAGTTCATTCCCTCTTCACGGAAGTTCAGATCAAATACAATCTGCTGTACTGATTTTTCTGCTAATTCAGCCGGAGCCTGATCAGCGGAGAAAAATTCACTGATCTGCACATCTGAATTAAGTACACCGGCAGCTTCATCTAAATTGTCTGGAGATTCAAAAGCAACTTCACTTAAACGCTGCTGTAGTTCGTAATAAAGCTCGCTGGTTTTATCTTTCTGCAGCGCGGCTTTAACCTGAACTTCTACATCAGCCAGCGGCAGTGTTTCGCTTTCCTGGACATCTACCAGTTTAATAATATGGTAACCAAACTGAGACTTAACCACTTCAGACAATGGTGCTTCTTTAGTTAATAAAAAAGCGGCTTGATCAAATGATTCATCCATTACACCACGTTCAAACCAGTCCAGCTCGCCGTTATTTTTAGCAGAATAACTATCATCTGATTTCTCTGAAGCAAGCACGCCAAAATCAGCACCACTATTAATTTCCGTTAGGATAGCAGCTGCTTTCTCTTTAGCTTCTTCACTGTCACCCTGTACTAAAATATGAGCAACTTTACGACGTTCCGTACGCTGGTAATCAGACTGATGAGTCTCGTAATAATTTTCGACATCCGCCTGGTTAACAGTTATCTGATCCGTTAATGCTGCACCGTCTAGTAATACATATTCAACACGTACCTGTTCAGGGTTCTGGAAGAACTGGCTGTTATTATCGTAATAAGTCTGCACTTCCTGCTCGCTTATCTGACCGATATCGGTAAATTTATCCGCACTGACTGTTAGTACTTTTGCAACACGTTTTTGTGCCTGCAGTTCATTGACCAGATCAACTTCAGCCGGCAGAACAAACTCACTGCCCACCAGCATCTGTAATAACTGACGACGTGCTAAATCTTGTTTTAAACTGGCACTGAAATTGGCTGGTGTATAACTTGCGCGGCGTAACAGAGCTAAATACTGCTCATTGTTGAATTTACCGTCAACCTGGAATTCAGGCATATTACGGATTTCATTTTTAACCTGCTCATCACCAACACGTAAACCCATGTCGTCAATTGCCTGTGCAATTAAACGCTCTGAAATAAGCCCCTGCGTAGCCTGTGCTCGAACCTGCTGAGCAAAATCCGGACTGGAAGCAATAAGATCAAACTGTTCGCCGTACTGCTCCTGTAAACGCGCTCTTTCGTTATTATAAGCTTGTTCAACACTTGCCTCGCTGATCTCTTCACCATTAACCTTTACAGCAACAGCGGTACTTCCACCGCCTAAATAACTGCTTACCCCAGCTAAAGCAAAAGATAAGATGATCACTATTAATACAACTTTTGCAGCAACCCCTTGTGAGCCTTCGCGCATTTTATCTAACATAAATACTCTTCTCTGAAAACTTATAGCAAAATAATTAAACAAAAAAGCGCATCATATGACGCGCTCAATTCATCATTCAACAAACAAGCAGTTAAGCGTTGATTGCATCTTTTAATGATTTACCAGCTTTGAATGCAGGTACCTTAGCAGCGGCAATCTGGATCGGCTCATTTGTCTGTGGATTACGACCAGTACGTGCAGCACGCTCTTTTACAGAGAAAGCACCGAAACCGATAAGAGAAACGTTGTCACCTTCAACTAATGCATTTGTTACGCTGTCAATAAACGCGTCAAGTGCACGGCCGGCAGCTGCTTTAGAAATATCAGCACTTTCAGCGATGTTGTCGATTAGTTGTCCTTTGTTCATTTTAATATCCCCATATTATATATTGTTGTGTTCACCTTTAACCAGGTGTTAAACACGAGTTGAAATGTAGTGGCGTTAGGCTACGTTGCTATTTAAACTGGTGCAAGTAAATTCATAAAAAACTCTGCAACTAGCCCATATTTTATGCGGTTTATCACCTATTTTGGTGCTTTCTCCAGAGAAAACCCTTTCAGACTGTCCTGCAGGGCAATTTCCAGCACTTCGTCTATCCAGCGAACCGGTTTAATTTCCAGCTGTTCTTTAATGTTATCAGGGATGTCTTCCAGGTCCCGCGTGTTCTCAAAAGGAATTAAAACGGTTTTTATGCCGCCGCGGCGGGCCGCTAATAACTTCTCTTTTAAGCCGCCGATGGGTAATACTTCACCCCGTAAAGTGATTTCACCGGTCATCGCAACATCCGCGCGAACAGGAATACCTGTCAGACTTGAAATCAGCACAGTACACATTGCTGCACCGGCACTTGGGCCGTCTTTTGGTGTTGCCCCTTCCGGTACGTGTACATGTATATCGCGTTTTTCATGGAAATCTGCATTAATGCGCCATTGTTCTGATTTAGCACGTACAACTGTCATTGCAGCCTGGATTGATTCTTTCATCACATCACCAAGCGAGCCGGTATAAGTTAACTTGCCTTTACCTGGTACCGAGGTTGCTTCGATAGTCAGCAGATCACCACCGACTTCTGTCCAGGCAAGACCCGTTACCTGACCAACCTGGTTGCTTGAATCCGCTTTACCAAAGTCAAAACGACGCACGCCCAGATAGTCTTTTAAGTTATCGATAGTGACATTTACTTTTTTAAGTTTCTTGTCTAATAAAATCTCTTTTACTACCTTACGACAGATTTTAGAGATTTCACGTTCCAAAGCACGCACACCGGCTTCACGTGTGTAATAACGCACAATACCGATAATCGCACTGTCATCAATATTAATTTCACTGTCTTTCAACCCGTTACGCTTAACCTGTTTACTGGTTAAATGCTCCTTGGCGATATTCATTTTTTCATCTTCGGTATAACCCGATAAACGGATCACTTCCATACGGTCAAGTAACGGCCCCGGAATATTCATTGAATTTGAAGTCGCCACAAACATCACATCTGACAAATCATAATCAACTTCTAAATAATGATCATTAAAGGTATTGTTCTGTTCAGGATCTAAAACTTCCAGCAGAGCTGATGCCGGATCGCCACGCATATCCGATGCCATCTTATCGATTTCATCCAGTAAAAACAGCGGGTTCTTAACGCCGACCTTGCTCATTTTCTGAATTATTTTACCCGGCAGTGAGCCGATATAAGTACGACGATGACCGCGTATTTCAGCTTCATCACGTACGCCGCCCAGCGCCATACGTACATATTTACGACCGGTTGAACGGGCGATAGACTGCCCTAACGAGGTTTTACCTACACCAGGAGGTCCCACTAAACATAAAATAGGCCCTTTAAGTTTGTTAATTCGCGTCTGTACCGCAAGGTATTCTAAAATACGCTCTTTAACTTTTTCTAAGCCGTAGTGGTCGGCATCTAACACTTCCTGTGCTTTTGCAATATTCTTTTTAACCGGAGAACGTTTTTTCCACGGCACATTTACTAAGCTTTCAATGTAAGTTCGGATAACACTGGCTTCCGACGACATTGGTGACATCATTTTTAATTTTTTAAGCTCAGAGACCGCTTTTTCATGCGCTTCTTCAGACATACCTGCCTGTTCAATTTTTTCAGCAAGCAGCTCATGATCATTAGGGCCGTCTTCAGACTCACCTAACTCTTTCTGAATCGCTTTCATCTGCTCGTTAAGGTAATACTCGCGCTGGCTGCGTTCCATCTGTTTTTTAACACGACTGCGGATGCGTTTTTCAACTTTTAGAATATCTTCTTCGCTTTCCATCATCGCCATTAGATATTCAAAACGTTCCGTTATTGAAGTCAGCTCTAAAGCTGTCTGTTTATCTTCCAGATTCAGCGGCATATGTGCGGCAATCGTATCGGCTAAACGTTCAGCTTCATCGATGCCGTTAACAGACGCTAATACTTCAGGCGGGATTTTTTTATTCAGTTTGATATAGGATTCAAACTGCCCCATTACGCTTCGCAGTAAAGCTTCTTCTTCCTGTGCATCAATTGCTTCACTTTCCAGCAGCTCAACTTCAGCAAAAAAGTAATCATCATTTTCAATATTATTGATTAACTGTGCACGCTGCACACCTTCAACTAAGACTTTAACCGTACCGTCAGGCAGCTTCAGAAGCTGCAGAATATTTGCCACTGTACCTATGGTGTACAGATCTTCCAGTTTAGGATCATCTAATGAGGCTTCAGTCTGCGCGACTAATAATACTTTCTTTCCCTGCTCCATGGCAGCTTCTAAACAGCTGATAGATTTCTTTCTACCAACAAACAGCGGAATAACCATATGCGGATATACCACTACATCGCGTAAGGGTAACACTGGCAGCGTTAACTGCAGGTCTGATTCAGTTTTCATAATATCCCCAGAAAAATATTCATTTGTTATATAAGATTTTAAAAACAAACAAACTTTAGAAAATCGTAGGGATTAATACTGGGGATTATGTGAAATTTTTCAAGGCTATAAATGAAAAAAGGGAGCATAAAGCTCCCTTTCTTAACAATTAAATGATTAACTGCTTATTTATCAGACGATACCAGCTTAGCCTGCTCTTCTGAATAGATCATTATCGGCTTTGATTCGCCTTTAATAACATTTTCATCAACCACAACTTTAGTCACATTTTCAACTGACGGTAAGTCATACATTGTATCCAGCAGTACTGATTCAACAATTGAGCGTAAACCACGTGCACCGGTTTTACGGCTCATCGCTTTTTTCGCCATGGCGATCAGTGCTTCTTCTCTAAACTCAAGTTCTACATTTTCTAAACCGAATAGTGCGGCATACTGTTTAGTAATTGCATTTTTAGGAGCCGTTAGAATTTCAACTAATGCAGCTTCATCTAATTCAGTTAATGTTGCCAGAACAGGTAAACGCCCGATAAACTCAGGAATTAAACCATATTTAGTCAGATCCTGCGGTTCAACTTTTTTGAATGTTTCACTCAAAGAGTCTTTTGAATCACTGTCACGTACTGTCGCACCGAAACCAATACCGGCACCGGTATCAACACGCTGCTCGATAATGCTGTCTAAACCGGAGAAAGCACCACCACAGATAAACAGGATCTTAGAAGTATCAACCTGGATAAATTCCTGATTCGGATGTTTACGTCCACCCTGCGGCGGAATCGAAGCAACCGTTCCTTCAATCAGTTTAAGCAGCGCCTGCTGAACACCTTCACCAGATACATCACGAGTAATAGACGGATTCTCTGATTTACGGGTAATCTTATCGATTTCATCAATATAGATAATACCGCGCTGCGCTTTCTCTGGATCGTAATCACATTTCTGCAGTAACTTCTGAATGATGTTTTCTACATCTTCACCAACATAACCGGCTTCGGTTAGTGTTGTTGCATCAGCCATAGTAAACGGCACATCCAATAAACGCGCCATGGTTTCAGCCAGTAATGTTTTACCGCTGCCCGTTGGACCGATTAATAAAATATTACTTTTACTCAGCTCAACACCATCAGCAACATCACCATGTTTTAAACGTTTGTAGTGATTGTATACGGCAACAGCTAATACTTTTTTTGCTGTATCCTGCCCAATCACATAGTCGTCTAAATTGGCACGAATTTCATGTGGTGTCGGTAATTTTTTACTTTTATTGTCAGATTCGGCTGCACTTGTTATTTCAGCAATCTCTTCTTTGATAATATCATCACAAAGATCAACACATTCATTACAAATATAAACAGAAGGGCCGGCAATCAGTTTTTTCACTTCATGCTGACTCTTACCACAAAAAGAACAATAAAGAAGGCTGTTATTATCACCTTTATCGCCATGTTTATCTGTCATTTGGTACCCTTTTAATTATTTTCTTTGCGTCAGCACTGAATCAACAATGCCGTATTCAACCGCTTCATCTGCGCGCATGAAGTTATCGCGATCGGTATCCTGCGCAATGATGTCAATATCTTTACCAGTATGAAATGCAAGTAACTCATTCATACGGTGTTTAGTTGCCAGAATTTCTTTAGCATGAATCTCGAAATCTGACGCCTGTCCCTGGAATCCGCCTAACGGCTGATGGATCATAACTTTGGCATTCGGCAGACAGTGACGTTTACCTTCCGCACCACTTGCTAGAAGGAACGCGCCCATGCTGGCCGCCATGCCCATACACACAGTGCTTACATCCGGCTTGATAAACTGCATAGTATCGTAAATCGCCATACCTGCACTAATTGAACCGCCTGGAGAATTGATATAAATATAAATATCTTTTTCCGGGCTTTCAGATTCTAAAAACAGAAGCTGTGCGGCAATAACGTTAGCCATATGATCTTCAACCGGGCCTGTTAAAAAGATAACACGCTCTTTCAATAAACGAGAATAAATATCATAAGAACGCTCACCTTTTGCTGTTTGTTCCACAACCATAGGAATAAGCGCGTTACTAATTGGATCGGTGTTTCCAGCAAATGGGTTTGACATGTTCTTTCCTAGTATATGTATATAATTTTTAATATTAGTCGGCATTATACCCGAAAACTTTAATGGCAGGGGCAGCCTGGGTATATAAATAAAAATGGCCCGAGTGAAATCACCCGAGCCATTGAAATGCCTAACTAGTTGTATTAATAGTAATTAAACTATTAAGCAACCGTTTTGTTCATAACTTCATCGAACGATTTGTTCACTTCGGTTACTTTAGCTTTTTCAATGATAAAATCAACTGCTTGCTCTTCTAATGCTACATTTTCCATGTTCTGCATCATTTCTTTGTTGTTTTTGTAGTATTCAATTACTTCAGTCGGGTTTTCGTAAGCAGATGCAGCTGACTCGATAAGAGCCGTTACTTTATCCTGGTCAACTTTTAATTCGTTAACTTTGATTACTTCACCTAGTAACAGACCTACTTTAACACGTTTCTCAGCTTGTTCTGTAAACAGTTCAGCAGGAAGTTCAGGAAGGTTGTTAGGATCCATCTGCTTGCCGTAACGCTCCATTGCCTGTTTGCGTAAAACATCAACTTCACCAGAAACAAGTGCTTTAGGCACTTCAATTTCGTTACCTTCAACTAACGCAGTTAATACTTTGTCTTTTGCAGTGTTTTTAAGTACCTGATCAAGTTCACGAACCATGTTTTGTTTAACATCAGTTTTCAGTGCATCCAGCTCGCCGCTTTCTACACCGAATTTTTGTACAAATTCAGGCGTAATTTCAGGAAGAATCTGCTCTTCAACTTTGTTTAAAGTAATAGCAAACTGAGCTGCTTTACCTTTAAGCTGTTCTGCATGGTACTCTTCAGGGAAAGTTACGTCGATAGTAAACTCTTCACCGGCTTTTTTACCTACGATACCTGATTCAAAACCAGGAATCATGCGGTTGCTGCCCAGTACGATCTGGAATGCTTCTGCTTTACCGCCTTCAAATACTTCACCGTCAATTGAACCTTCGAAATCAAGTGTTACTTGATCATCGTTTGCCGCTTCACGTTCAACACTGTTCCATTCAGCGTGCTGCTTACGCAGTGTTTCAATCATTTTATCAAGATCAGCTTCAGTTACTTCAGCAGACTCTTTTTCAACTGCTAACTCTTCAAGAGCGGCTAGTTTAACTTCAGGGTAAACTTCAAACGTTGCAGTGAATACGAAGTCATCACCTTTTTTACGTTCTTTTGGTGTTACCTGCGGGCCGCCGGCAGGGTTTAGTTTCTCAGCCATTACAGCTTCGAAGAAGTTACGCTGCATAAGTTCACCGGCAACTTCCTGCTGTACAGCAGCACCAAAACGTTTAGTAATTACAGATGCAGGAACTTTACCCGGACGGAAACCGTCAACACGCTGAGTTTTTGCTAGATGACGGATACGACCGTCAAACTCTTTATCAAATAAGTCTCCAGCAACAGTGATTGTTAATGTGCGTTCTAGACCTTGTGTAGATTCAACAGAAACTTGCATTTTATTTCCTTTATCTTGTACGTTAAAAATTTAAATTAGCTAATTAAGAACATTATTTTCGACATTCTTAACTTCTAAGGTGTATTAGCTTTAGTAAGCCAGATAAAAAAATAACACCTCAGAGAAATTCTTGAGTTTAATTTCTATGGTGAAATTTAAGACGCGCCATTATAGACACTGTTTTATCGATAGTCGAGTTTTACAAATCAGCAAATTTTACGTATCAAGCACAGTTTTGATAAAAATTTCCGCACAACAGGCGCTTGTTAAGCTTATAACTCCCTTAGGTAAGGCATTTATTTTTGAGTAAAAACCGCAATAGGATATAAAAAAAGTCAACACTGAGGCGCTTATTTCCACTTCACTCCCCTTTTAATCCACTTTATCGCAAAGCGGTTGCCTCTGACTAAGCCTTCTACCTACACTAATGTTATCCACATAAATAGTAGATATTAAAAGGAACTTAAAATGAATACGACAACACTTAAAATACTGCTTGCAAGCATGACATTTTCATTATTAATCAGCGTGCCGGCTTCTGCTGCGTCCAGCCAACAAACCTGGTCTACGCTGATGGAACAGTACACACAAACCCAGAATGAACAGTTTAATGCGCAGGATAATGTCGACAGTTTCGAAACGTATCTAGCAGAGCATCCGGATAACGCTTTAGCTGAGTTATATACCGCCAGCAGTTACTGCTTTATCGGCCGTGATGCCTGGATGCCCTGGAACAAGTTAGATGCAGCGAATACCTGTATCGATAAAATGGAAACCGCTTTAACTCATATAGAACAGCAGTACCCGGATAACAGCGAGCAGCGTTTACGCAGCTATTTAACCTTTGGATTAACCGGCGCAGCCCTGCCGGATCGTTTTCAGATGTACCAGGTCAGCCAGGACATATTAAATAAGGCGAAAAATCACCCGGCATTCAGCCGCCTTCCCGAAAAGCTGCAGTTACAAGTATTCAATATATTATCAGGCAAACAGTAAGCGCAATATTCATTGAATAATAGATAAGGAAAAATTTATGCAGGCCGTTATCAATGTTAAACAGATCGGCAGACAGTTTCTGCAGGGCACGCAGACCATCAACGCCTTAACTGCGGTCAGTTTAAGCATCTGCAAAGGTGAGTTTGTCGCCATTAATGGTTATTCCGGCAGCGGTAAAAGTACCCTGCTTAATATTATCGGCACGCTGGATAAACCCAGCAGTGGTGAGCTTGAACTGTTCGGTGATGCGGTTAACTTTAATGATGAGTCTTCATTACAACAATTTCGCGCACAGAAAATGGGTTTTATATTTCAAAATTTTAATTTGAATCCGGTATTAACCGCATTAGAAAACGTGCAGATGCCGCTGCTGCTGACCGATATGAACAGCAGGCAGCGGCGCAAAAAGAGTATTGCCGTGCTGACAAAAGTAGGCCTTGCCGATCGAATCAACCACAAACCCGCGCAGCTTTCCGGTGGTCAGCAGCAGCGGGTGGCAGCTGCACGGGCATTAGTTTCCGATCCGCTTATTCTTTTAGCCGACGAACCTACAGCGAATCTTGACAGCGAATCGACCGAACAGCTGATGCTGGTGCTCAAAGAGATGAATGAGCAGTCGGGACTGACCGTCCTGTTTTCATCTCACGATGAGCGCCTGTTAAAACATATCAGGCGTACCATTACCTTAAATGACGGGGTATTAATCACTTCGGGGAGTCAGCTATGAAATGGCTAAAATTAAGCTGGTTAAATGTACTGCGTAATACCAGGCGTTCAATCATTGCGGTTTCGATTATTGCTCTCGGCAGTTTTTCACTGATTATCGCATCGGGTTATGTGCTTGCCAGCTTTGAAGGGTTACGTGAAAGCACCATTCAGGGCGGACTTGGTCATATTCAGCTTGCACTGCCCGATGCATTTACCGATAAAGAGATTGATCAGGGTGGTTTTACCCCGCAGAAAAAACAGCAGCTGCAGCGCGATATTGAAGCCATGCCGGAAGTTCGCCTGACCACTGAGCGAGTACTGTTCGAAGGTTTAGCTTCCACTGGCGATATTACCATCGCAGTGATCGGTAAAGGCGTCAATATCAATAAGGAACGCAAAATAACCCTGTTTACCCCGATTATCGAAGGCCGTAATCTGCCGAATGTAGACCTGCATAAACAAACTGAAACAGCAGAGCAGATCTATAGCGCGGTGATTGGCGAAATACTTGCCCGCGACTTAAAAGTTAAAGTAGGTGAGTCAATTACACTATTAGCAAGTACCAGTTATCAGGGAATTAACGCCATTGATGTTACGGTTGTTGGTATCAACCGCTCAGGTATTCCAGAATATGATCAGCGCAGTGTGATGATTCCCGTTTCGGCAGCTAAAATACTGCGTGACTCGGATACGGTTAACCGTTTAGTGGTATCACTGCGTTCAACTGCTGATACAGACTTAATCAACAGCAGAATTCACTCTTCATTTAGCGATATTGAACAAAAAACCTGGCTGGAGCTGTTTCCTTTTTACACTAATGTGGTCTCTCTTTATAACAACATCTTCGGAGTGATGGGATCGGTTATTTTACTGGTGGTGTTAATGTCAGTAAACAATACCATGGTAATGGCGATTATGGAGCGAGTTGCTGAATCCGGCACCCTGCGCGCCTATGGATTCAGCAGCACCAGGATCGCTAAACTGTTTGCCACCGAGGGCATGATTATGGGCTTGTGCGGTGCGCTGCTGGGCATGCTGCTGGCAACACTGGTGATACTGTTTATTAATATCAGTCTGTTTGAAATGCCGCCGCCGCCGGGAAGAAGTGTTGGTTATCCGCTGATTTTAAACTGGAATATTACTGCCGTCACAGTGATCTGTGTGACCATGATTTTCAGCTGTACAGCCGCCGCCTGGCTGCCGGCCAGAAAAATGCTTAAAAAGAGCATTATCGATGCAATAAATCATCATTAAAAAATTGAAAGGAAGCAGCTATGCACTACTTAGCATATTTATGGTTAGCGTTGTTTACTGCGCAGGCCGGCGCACAAGAGCCCCCGGCCCCGGCAGAGTATTCGCAGCAGCAGATTAAAAACTGGCTTATTAAAGCAGACACTTATCGTCAGCCCTTTAAAAGCGGTGAACTTAAGACAACACTGACTCTCTTTAAGGATAATAAACAAGCAGAAAGCAGCAGTTTCTTTGTACAGTTGAATGAATCCGGCGATTCACGTGTCACCATGTTAGATACGCGCAGCAAAGGTCAGAAAGTCCTGCTTACTGAAAGCGCCATGTGGCTGTATATACCACGCACCCGAAAAGCGATTCGTATTACGCCGATGCAGCGTCTGATGGGCCAGGCAAGTTACGGGGATGTATCATCACTAAGCTGGCAGCATGAATATCAGTGGGATAACAGCCCGGTGATAGAGAAGCTGAGTAATAACACCGCAAGTGTCTGCTTCAAAGTTCAGGCCACGCGTAAATCTGCAACTTACCGCTCTATCAATCTGTGTTTAGAAAAAGACTCATTACGTCCGGTTAATGCGGACTTTTATCTAGCCAGCGGTAAGTTAATGAAACAGGCCGTCTATCTTAGTTCCAGTAATTCTTCCGGCCTGATTGATCAGACTAAGTTTATACAGCCTGGTAAAAACAATCAGCATACCATGATGAAAAATACAGATTACTTAGAAAAGCAGCATAAGCAGACCATTTTCACTCGTCAGGGTTTTATTAAAAAATAACGGATCACAGACAGCTATGCCTATTCATCAGCAGTTATTGTTTTTAATATTATCTTTTTTCACGGTGCTCAGTAGTGCGGAGCCGGCCTTTTGGGATGAACTGGATAACCGCTATACGCTTGCCAGCCGCTTATTCACATACGATCACAGCCAGCCCAGAGGTGATTATGTAAATGAAAATGCTTTTCTCGCTTATCACAGTTATCAGCAGTGGGTATTAGCATGGCGTGCCGATAATCAGATTTACCAGGCGCCCGCTGAGGATCATTTAAGCGCTGAGGCACAGTTTGAATTAACTGAACTCTCCTGGTCGCACAGCTTTTTAGACAGTGAGGGTGATCTCTGGCAGGCAGGTAAATTCAATCTGCCGCTGGATCCCGGTTATGCTTTTCAAAGCACTGCTTTCTTTGAATCAACGGCGAATCCTTTTGATGACTTTGCTTCCAGTGAAGGTATTAATATGCTCAGCGCCTCGTTATGGATAAAGAATTATTATTTAACTGCCGTAGTCGCTTTAGCTGGACAAGATAAAACTTACCAGGATAAAAAACAATGGGCTGTGATAGTGCAGCGCGATTTTGACGCCCTGTCCAGCAGCTTTATTGTGCAGCAGTACCAGGGTACTAATCCGGGAGCCGGTACAACATTTACCTATGTTAACGGCGAAAGCTTGGAACTGCACGGCAGTGCTTTTATACGTAAAGGCAGTTTATGGTTAAACGGGTTTCATCAGGCTGTACCAGCAGGCTCCAATATTGAAGATAGTTTTGCAGAGAGAGACAATCAGTGGCTTACGGAAATTGTTCTAGGCAGTGTCTGGTCCGGTCTGTCACACCAGTTTTTAGCTGAATGGACTTATCAGCAGGAGAAACTTGCAGCGGCAGAGGTAAACAGCCTTTATCAGCTCAGTAATGGTCCAAGGCCGGATACAGATAATAACAATTCTCCTTTTAGTGAAGAGATCATCGCCCTGTACCAGCAGCGCTATCAGCAGCAGTATCTGTTCCTGCAGTACCAGTACAGCATGACAGATCACACTATCACGGCAAACTCGTTGATAGGACAGGATCAAAGTGCATTATCACAAGTGAAATATGAATATCTGCCGAATCTGGATATAAGCCTATGGTTAGCTGTTGAACTGACTTCCGGCAGCGGGCAGACGGAATTTACTCAAATTCCCTGGCAGAAACGTTTACAGGCAGGTGTGCTATGGAAAATATAATCGTCAGCAGAGAGGATCTGCAGGAAGTTGTACAGTCAATCAAGATAACCTTTATTATCAGCAGTCTGATTGCGGCTTTTAACAGCCTGCTTATTACCGAAACGACTTTTATTACCCAGTTTTTAGCGGCTCAAAGCATCGGTTTAACCATGGTCAGCATCTACAGTATCACTAATATTCTTTATCCGCCTCTGATGAAAAAATTTATATACCAGTATTATTTCCTGCCCTTTCCGGTGTTAATTGCGGCATTAATTGGTATGAATTTTCTCCATGAGTACAGCACTTTTCTGCAGCTGTATGTCCTGATTCTGATCGTCAGTTTACCCGCTCTGCTGGTTTTTCAATATCGCAACAGCAATAAAAGCGCAGCGGCTTCGCTTAAGGCGGAAAAACAAAAAAGAGATATTAGTGAGAAGCAGCTGCTGGAAAGCAAATTACTGTTATTACAGGCACAGATAAACCCGCATTTTCTGTTTAATACCCTGGCTAATATCGATGCATATATTGATTATTCACCTGCGCAGGCAAAGCAGCTGCTGCAGAATTACACCAACTTTTTACGCCACAGCCTAAGAACAACACAAAGCATGCAGGGCACACTAGGCGATGAAATCGACCTGATTAATGCTTATATGAGTATTCAGCAGACCCGTTTTCCGCAGATTAAGTTTACTACAGATATAGAACAGAACCTGTTAAGCAGCCCTGTTCCGCCTCTGCTTATCCAGCCGCTGATTGAAAATGCCATTATTCACGGCCTGGCTCCTAAAGGTAATCAGGGCTTGATCACTTTAGAGATTAAAAAGCTTAATCAGCACCTTATTATCAGCGTCAGTGATAACGGTGTCGGCCTGAATGCAGATAAATGCGGCAATAACGGTATTGCATTAGAAAATATCAAAGAGCGCCTGCAGCTCTATCAGGGGAAAGCGGGCTTTACACTTACACAGGCCCTGTCAGGAGGTGTTAATGCACAACTTAAACTGCCGCAATGACAGCGGCAGAAAATACCGCGCAATTATTGCCGAAGATGAAGCACCGCTGGCACACGTCTTAGCCAAAGCGTTAAATGAATTATGGCCGGATCTGGAGCTGGTCAAGATATGCAGTGACGGCAATGAAGCCTTGAGTCTGCTGCAGACAGAGTCCTTAGACATCGCGTTTTTAGATATCTCCATGCCCTATAAAACCGGAATAGAAGTTGCACGGCAATGTCTTGCAGAAAAAATTCCGACCTTGCTGGTATTAGTTACCGCCTACCCCGATTATGCACTGCAGGCATTTGAGTTTAATGTCTGTGATTACCTGGTAAAACCGCTCTGCCGGGAACGTTTAGCTGAAACTATCAAGCGCCTGCAGGAGCGTTTACAAAGTCCTTCAACAGACACAGATCTTAAGCAGCATCTACAGTTTCTGGCGGTACAAAAAGGGGCTGTTAACCGCTTAATTTCTGTTGATGATGTCTGCTATTTTGCCAGTGATCAAAAATACGTACAGGTAGTCACCAAAGATGATTCATATTTAATCAGCAAAACTCTGGCTGAATTAGAAAAAGAGCTGGATGATAAGCAGTTCTGGCGGGTACACCGCAGCAGTATCGTTAATATCAGGCAAATAGAGCAGAGCAGGAAAACCCTCACCGGACGCTTAGAGTTAACCATGAAAGAGTGTCAGGATCACCTCACCGTCAGCCGTAAGTATCTGCATCTGTTTAAAGCAATGTAATCCTGCTAATTCAACAGAGCACATATCAAACTCTTCAAAAAAACATAAACAAAACATTTTAACACTGATAGAATAACCTTGTTATTCAGTAAGTTATTTTGTTCAACTAACAAATATAATAAAGGTAGAATATGAAAATAAAAAACATGTTCAGCAGGGGATCTGCGGCGGCCGCCCTGCTGCTTAGTTTAACAGCCTGCTCCAGTAATACAGAACAGGCTAGTGATAACTGTGCACAAGCTGCAGGAACCTGGATAGTGCAGGAAGTCGTTGATGACACTCAATGTGGCGGTCAAATAAAAACAGAAAAGTATCGTTATACGGTTAGTCAAGATCACTGCCGGATATCTATAGCTGAAAACGGGGCTGTCGGTCAGATGATAGGCTCAGAAATTCACTGGCCTGCTTACTCTTTTTTCAATAACGGAGGCACCGTTGAGATGTCCGAATCAACAACCAAACTTCAAAACGGTAAGTTAACCGGACTGACCAGTTGGGATTGGAGTAATAGTGATATGGAGTGTTCAGGCACGATCAGCAGAACTGGCTACATAGCCGCCGATAATCCACTGCTCTCTCCAGCAGAAGGAACTTTTGAGCACATTTTTTCAGTAAATGCACCAAATGCTAAGCAGGTCTATCTTGCCGGAGAGATGACCGACTGGCAGCCTAATGTACTTAAAATGAAAAAAGGCTCCGACGGTGTATGGTTTTTACCTGTGTATCTGGAGCAGGGAGCCTGGCAGTACAAATTTGTCATTGACGGAGAGTGGACCTATGACAAAACCAATCCAGTTACCACGGATGACGGGTTTGAGGGGTACAACTCAATTATTGTATTAGGTGAAGAAAATCCTGACGCTAAGGTTAATGCCGCGATCCCTCACGGCACAGTAGAAAAAATAAATATACAAAGTACAGCCTTAGGTACAAACAGCCCGTTTATGGTTTATCTTCCACCGGGGTACTCGCAGAACAGTGAACAAAACTACCCGGTGTTATTTCTATTGCACGGTTACGGAAATAATGAAGGACAGTGGACCCGCGACGGTAAAATCCACAACTTTATGGACAACTTTCTTAATCAAGGCTGGATCCAGCCGTTTATCGTGGTTATGCCCTTCGGTGATACCAGCATGTACGTGGGAGATTATGAAACCCATATCATAAATGAAGTGAGGGCTTATGTGAACGAACATTACCGGGTGAAAACAGGCAAAGCTTCTACAGCAATTTCCGGTACGTCGATGGGCGGATTCGGCGCATTTTATTTAGCATATCGTCATCAGGATGTGTTCGGTTTATCGGTTCCTCTTAGCGGCTTTTTTGATATGAGTTATTATCCTGAGCTGGGCAGAGATGGAAAAATAAGCATGGACTCTGAACTGCATTTCTACTGCGGCACAGACGACAGCACAAGCTTTGCCTCCAATGAAGCCCTGATAAAAAGATTACAAGAAAACGATGTTAACTTTACTTATCAAACAGCCGCCGGTGGACACACCTGGCGCTACTGGAACGGCATCAGCAAAGACTTTCTAAAGGTGGTTTCTGACTACTTTAATAAATCCGCAATATAAGCGCCGATAAATAAGCAGACTACCTCAGAATACAATAATCAGTATTCTGAGGCGGTTCAACATTACGCCGAAGCTGTTACTGCAGAACATCCCGCTCCGCTGTACCAATAAGATCGGTGATGGTGTTTTTTTCGGTATCAATTAAAAAGTTGTCACTCGCCTGCCCCGTGGCAAATTTTTCCATAATCAAAAACATAGCATCAAAACGAGTTTTAAATACTTCTCCGACACTCAGCTCATTCGGATCCTGGCCGTTATTCATAAAGACCGCAGGCTCAAAACTGCGCAGTTCATCACTCAGGAGCTGATAATGCGGCAGGCGCTCCGGATCGATGTCGCGGAAAGCTAATTCATCGGCATTACGCAGACGATAAAAGTCTACCGCCAGCTCTTCACCGCTCCACTCACGGAAATCACTGAGCAGCAGGCCGTTATCCAGCGCCAGCTGTTCAGCCTGAATACGGGCGGCGCGCCAGTCTTTAATAAACTGTTTTAAATCACCGTTATTAGACTCAAGCTCACAGCCCTGCAGCGGCTTGTCTAACACATCAGCCAGCTGACAGACTGTGAAGTCAGTTTCAATCTGCGACATAATCAGCATCTGCTCACCATCCATATTCAGCAGCATAAGACGCATATCCAGCGGCCAGTCATCGGGAAGAAAACGCAGACGAGTCAGCTCTTTCAAATGCCAGTCGGTAAACTGGTAATAACTTTCCGACTCAAGTACCTCTTTAGTCCAGATACCCGGATCATCAATTTCAGTGAGGTGTCGATGCTCTTCCTGATAGTGCTCAAATAACTCGTCAAACCGCGCTACCTCTTCAATAATGACAGTTTCTACTTCAACCTGGTTATGCGGGCGCAGTGTCAGCAGTTTGTAAGCCGGAATATAGCCCGCCAGAGAGGGAGCCTGAATATTAAACAAAGTATGGTTTTTGCCGTCAATCTGGTAACTTTTCACTCCGGTGTCATTGAAATGCATATGCCCGCCGACGTGAATACTTAACCCCGTCGCAGCTAATGCTTTGCTTGTTCCGTCCTCCGGCATGCGCTCCAGCTGAAAAGCCCCTTCACCAAAGAGATCTTCAATATCTTCCGACGCACCGTTATAAAAATCAGTCATGGGAAAGTGACTAAAGGAAATCAAGGTTTTATTGTGCTTTTCAGCCGCCGTTACCACATCACCAATCCAGTCGATCACCTGCTGTTTATGGCTAAGCATCACATTATAACCTGCACTGGATGACCCCTCGTAACCGCCGGGATCAGCAGGGCCGCCTTCAGAGCCGGGCTTAGGGCGGTATACATTAGCATCAATAGCCAGTAACCATAGACCTTCAACGGGCTCAACTAAATAGCTGGAATCCGGCACCATGGAGCAGTGGCTGTAGTCCTGCCCTGCCGTTTTATATTCGCCGCCAGTCCCCTCATAGCAGATTTCATACTGACGCTGTTCGTAACCCGCCTCCTGCAGAGCTTTCTCATAGCGGTAATGACTACGTGCTTCAGCACTGCTGTAGGGGGTTTCAAAATATAAGTATTCAGGCTGCGGGGTAAAACCATGCCCGCCCAAGATGTCCATAATATCCCGATAACCCCACTCTTGAACCTCCTCGGTACAAATCGGCGTTAATTCTTGTCCGCTGTTATCACTGCCGGGTACACACTGGCCTGCCCCCTCACTCCAGATCCCCTGCTGTTTACCGGACAGCCCTAAGTAATCACTTTTACCGGCAGGTTGAGTGAAAGGACGTACCGGATCATGATTACCCGGCGCGGCAAAAAACTGTATGCC
The DNA here is from genome assembly GCF_000381745.1 of Psychromonas ossibalaenae ATCC BAA-1528. Classification (GTDB taxonomy): domain Bacteria; phylum Pseudomonadota; class Gammaproteobacteria; order Enterobacterales; family Psychromonadaceae; genus Psychromonas; species Psychromonas ossibalaenae. The sequence continues at coordinate 48,618 of NZ_KB906967.1, forward strand.
GTGCTCCCTGCTGTACTGGTCAAAGATTTCAACCAGACCGCGCATATGTACCGGCTGTCCGTCATCACTAAAATCTCCCGGCAGAGCGACATATTTGATCCCCCGTGCCGCGATGTCATCAAGCGCGGCAATCATGGCAAAATAATTTTCATTAAATAAACGGGTAGAATTGAGCTGCGACTTCATGGTGCGAATGGTCGCCCCCTGACCGCTGATACTGTTTTCCAGACCGTCAAAAGAGCCGTCTTGAAAATCACCATAAACATCGTGGAAATGAATATCCGGCATAAAAGCAATCTGTAAATCCTGCGTTTCCGGCGGTGGTTCACTCGATGACTCCGAATTACATCCTGCCAGTATGGCGCCTGCAAGCAAAGAAAATACTAATTTTGTTTGAAGTTTCATTTGTCGTCAGTCCCAGTAATAATTAGAGAGAAAGAATACTAGGCGCTGCGCATGACAAACCGGCTGCATTTCTGTTAACAGAAAATAAAAGATATGTAACTTACATTAAAGGCTGATTCAAGGCGTATCTCAGATACAAAAAAAGCTTCTGAAACACCTTCAGCCCAGCTCAAAGGTGGTAATACCATAGATCTTGTCATGATCAATGTCCGGCAGCCCCTTCTGGTACATGCGCATGGTGGCAAACACCTTCTGCATAGAATTATCACGGGCCAGAAGCATAGCGGCAGGATTGTTTTCCGGAACATCCAGAATCACAATTTCTCCATGAATATCATCCTGTAGAGCCTTAAAAAGTTCACGGGCGACTTCAATATTATCAGCAAACAGCGGGCCTACCTTGTATCCCTGCAGACACTTTCTGCGCACAGCAAAACCTTGTATTTTTCCCTCACAGCTAAAAAGCAAAGACCTGCCTTCAGCCTGCTGGATCCACTGCCGTAAAAAAGTCTCGCGCTTTGCCGGAAAACACTGGCGGTCATAGTTAATAATTTCAGCAATGTGCCCTTCTTCAATAGGCTTAATAGATTTGTGGTCAAAGCCCTGCGCAGAGGCTTCAGTCTGAAAACGATGATTCATATAGAAAGGCTTGTAACCCACCCGCTGATAAATATCAACGTTTTCCAGCACCCCGTCGATTCCAGTATTGCGCTTCCCGCAATACTCTAAACGTGCCTTGGTCAAAGCAAACCCTAGGCCGCGCCCTCTGAACTCCGGATCAACGATGTAAAGGCCGCAAAAAGCATAACTGTCGTCATAACATACGGCACTGCCCACCGCGACAATACGCCCGTTTATCTCACCGGCAAAAAATCCCTGCTCATCCCCGTTAAAAAAATGCTCTGCGTCATGCAGACCTGGATTCCAGCCCTCTGCAGCAGCCCAGTCAACGGCCAGCTGCAGTTCACTTTTATTCATCTTCCTGATGCGGTAATTATCCATGCTTAACCCTTAACTGTGTTTGCTGTCAGTGCCTCTGGATAAGTTAAATGCCGTAATCATGCTCAACATTAGCTTTCCAATGTTTGATAGATTCAATATCTGACCAGTAAGAGACGGTAATGCCCAGCTCTTCTCTAGCCGATTCGACTCCCAGAAATCCAGGCTGATCTTCGGCTAATTCAACCATTCTATCTGCCGTTTTTTTATAGCCCTTGTCACCTTCGGTGCGCAAAGATGTAAAAATAGCGGCATAGTATGGAGGTTTAGGGGTACTGACAACTTGCGGCATTTTATTCCTTCCTAAGCAGCCCTTGAATCATGAACACTTCCGCCAGTGTAGAACGGGATAACCCCCTCAAGGCCACCGGCGGCATTACATGGATTACAGTTCAGATAACGCCTGCTTCACTTTTTTGGCAGTTTCAGGACTAACCCACTTTAACCAGAGATCTTCATTATTAAGCAGAAACTCTTCCGCGGCTATGTCACCATCGGCCTGATTATCCTCCATCCAGGCCAGCAGCTCATTCATCTGCGCATTAGTAAAAGAACGTGCTGTGACATAAGCAAGTGCTTCCGGCGCTCGTTTAGCAAAGCTTTCTGTCACAATCGTACTTACTTTTGAAGGCGGAAACATGGTTGGTTTTGGATCAAGACAGTCAACCTTGGTGATACAAGCGCGATAATGAGCTTCATCAGTACCAGAGCCAAAATCAACCTTGACCATTTTATATTTTCCAAGCACTCCTGTCGGCGCCCAGTAATACCCCAGCCATGCCTGTTTACGCTCATAAGCTTTAGCAATTGAGCCGGCAAGACCTGCACCTGAGCCCGGATCAATTAATTCAAAACCAGAATCTTCTAATTTCATCGCATCGAATAGATGACCTGTGGTTATCTGGCAGGTCCAACCGGCCGGACAGCCCATAACTGCCGATTTATCAGGATCTTCTGGATGTGTAAATAGTTTTGCCTGCGCTTTTATACCTTTAATGGTTGCCAGTGACGGGTCTTTTTCAACCATATAGGCTGGTATCCAGAAGCCTTCTTCGCCGCCGTCAGACAAGCTTGTGCCCGCGTAACGGATTCGTCCCTCTTTCACACCGGCATCAAGTGATTTTTTAGCCGAATTACTCCACAACTCCGGTGCAATATCAGGCTCTCCTTTTTCAACCATTGAAGTCCCCGTCGGCATGGTGTCACCCGGTACGAGTTCTGCTTCACAGCCATAACCATGTTCAAGAATAAATCTATCAACATTAGCAATCAGAGTAGCAGAGTTCCAGTTCATATCGGCAATAGTCACTTTACCGCATTCGCTGCCTGATGCAGAAAATGAGGCAGAAGCAAGTACCAGCGACGCTGCCAGTATTTTTCGCATATTTATATCCCTATTAGTTTTGTTTCCATTAACAGTTGAGTCAACACAGCTTCGGATAAGCTGCCGTTAACAATCTTGTTCTTTGTATACTAAGTAATTATTTCCATAGTGCAAAATGAGCAGTACAAAATCAATAAGTTGTCTTATTTAATCGAGTAATATTGTTTAATGCTCTCATTTTTGCCGGTTATTTTTCATCGCCAAACAGTACATTGAGTTCACTAAGCACCTAAATAACGATCAACGTCGTCCGCTATAATTTTTAGTAGAACTGTCGGCTAAAGTGACTGGCGAGTTATTCAGTGATTGATGTGAAGTGGCGTAGCTGCCTTTAATTATTCAAAGTTATTAAGATCAACTTTCATATTAGTAGTCCGTATTATCAATGCTTAAGAACGGTATTTAGCCAGGTACTGTCTAAATTCGTGTTCAGGCATCGGCTTAGCATGCAGAAACCCTTGGATAACGTGACAACCAGCTTCCTGTAAATACGCTAACTGAATTTCAGTTTCTACCCCATTAGCAATAACCTCTAAATTGATCCGATTAGAGAGGTCCAGCAAGGCACAAATGATTGCCTCAGACTTTTTGTCACCAATATTTTTCACAAAACAGCGGTCAATTTTTATTATGTCCACAGGACATTTTATAAATTGTTTCAGTGATGAGTATTCAGCCCCTAAGTCATGAATCACAATACTGATGCCTAACTCTCTTAACTGCTTTATATTTGCAAGAACAACATCGAAATGTTCAATAAGAGAGCTTTCGGTTAATTCTACCTCAATAAACTTAGGATCCAGCCCTGTTGACTCCAGGGCTGATATGATAACTTTCGGAAAACTTTTCTTCTGAAGCTCTACAGCGCACACATTAAAAGCTATCTTTCCAAATTCTAAACCATCTTCTAACCAGTGAACGGCCTGGCGGCAAACCTCATTGACTACCCACTGATCTAACTGAGGAAATAAAGCGGCACGCTGCGCAACAGCGAAAAACTTATCGGGCTCTATCACCCCTTGCTCAGGGTGCTGCCAGCGAATCAGCGACTCAACTCCGACAACGGCTTGTTTACCATAGTCAAACTGAGGCTGGTAATACAAACAGAATTCATTCTGCTCAAAAGCTCTGGACAGTGCATTTCCAAACTGCGTTTTTTCAATATGAAGCACCTGCATGCTTGGATGAAAATACTGGTAACATAATCCTCCCTGAGATTTAGCCTCATATAAGGCTAAATCCGCCTGCAGCATTAACTGTTCAGGACTCACTTTATTTTCGGGGTAAATAGTGATGCCGACACTAAGACCAGTATCAATTGCGTTTCCGTCAATACTGACAGGCTTAGATAATACTTCAATAATTCTTCTTGATGTGATTGACACACTTTCATGAGAATCTATGTTGGTCATCACAATTGCAAACTCATCTCCTCCTAAACGTGCGACAAGATCATCCTCGCGGACACTTTCTTTCAGCAGTTTAGCAATATAACAAAGCAGTAAGTCTCCTATCGCGTGACCCAAAGTGTCATTTACCTCCTTAAAACGGTCAAGGTCAATAAACAGCAATGCGACCTGTTTTTGACTGGCGTCCGCACGCGCCAAAGAAAGGGCTAACTTTTCAGTAAAATCACGACGGTTGGGCAGTCCGGTCAATGCATCATGATCAGCTAAATAACGAACTTTTAACTCAGCCATTTCCCGCTGCTTAATTTGAAAAGTGAGTTCTCGAGTTCTTTCTTCAACTTTGTCTTCGAGAGTCTCCTGCGATTCCCGTAATTCCTGCTCTGTCTTTTTCCGCTGCTGAATTTCACTCTTGAGCAAATACAAGTTCTGATCAACCTGATCTGCCATACCGTCGAGTGCTGCTGCAAGTTCCCCCATTTCATCCTGTTTTTCCGACGCAAAACGAAATTCCCCCTCCTGCTTAAATGATGAGATCCCCTGAATAAGCTGCAGAATTCGCCCGGTAAAATAAGACGCCATCCATACTGCAATAATAATCACAAGCGTGATCATAAATAAAGTAGACCAGAACAAACTGCTCGCTGTATCGTGCAAATTTGCCGTTACCGCACGTTTCCAGTTTATTGTTTGATTGACTATTTGGGCTTCATTCTGCGCAATTCTCTGGTCAATTTTCTGCTTTGACATGACGGCTGGCTCATGAAAATCATCAACGTTCGCACCAATGGTCACAAAACCAAAGCCGCGCTTACTGTCAGCATACAGACCAGTGTAATAAGGAATAGGTGCCGCTGTAGTTAATTTCCACAGGTTACTCCAAAAAATAACAAAGGAACCAGATCCTCCTTCACTCGTTAAATCGAACCAGCCTTTACACTGGGGAGCAAAATTTAAAAAACGACAGTCCAATGCACGCATCCCTGTCGGACCTAACTCGGAGGCCGGTTTATGACTCAGATTTTGGTCTCTAAACTGATCTGCCTGTTCGACAAACTGGGCGTAAGGTAACCCACCAGCCTGCCAGTCATCGTAAATACTCTGCTCCAGCCAGGGCACTGCAGGCGCGCCTGTCTGCGCATCATAACCGGCTATAAAATAATGCCGCGGATGCGCAATATTACGGCCTTTGTAATCCCACATGAAAGCATAATTCCCGTCACTGGCATCGGCAATCGCGCTATATCGTTTTTCTGTCGGACTAATAGAGTCTGTAAAAGCCATAATATTGCTATGATCTAGCGCTAAAGTAACGTAACCCAGCAGTTTTCCATTTTTCATAACGGGTGTAGCCCAGCGAACCAGTCCTTGAAACTTCCGGCCAACAGGGTTTTCCTTGCCTGCATAAGCACTCTTTTCCGGCTCAAACTCAATACCGGCCTTGCGAGCAGAAGCAGGGGTATAAGAGCCTATCACTCGAGAAGGCACATAAGCGCCAATCACATCTGATACATAAATTTCTCCGTCACTTAAGTTCACTAAATGATGAAAATAATCTTCCGAATTAACAAAAGTATTCTCTGCTTTAGAAATATCTTTTAATTCTGCTGACATTAACTTGGAAGTCGTTACTTTATACAATTCCATCCCCGTTGGGGCGATAAAAGTCGCTTCAAGATACAAAGGCTGAGAACGCAGGGGTTTATTCACTTCTGTAGCCCTGGAGTGAAAAGCTTTATCATTTTCCTGCAGCGTTGACACAACAGAAATTCCAGTCTCGGGGTTTTTCAAAGGTTCCCAGCGGCTTGAGTCTTCAGCCAGACGCCATTCTTCCTGTTCATATTGAAGAGTATTCCTGTGCTGAAGAAAATCAGTGTAAATAGAGTGGCTTGGAGTCAGGCTGGCGAGCAGCTGTATATCATCATCGCGGGCATATAAAAACTGCGCGATATTTTTTGCAGTATCTGTGGTGATACGTTCTATTTCATTCCTGGCCCGCTCATCAAGAGCGTTAACAGAATCATTAATCGCTAATGCACCTGTCTCCGATAAAGCTGCGCTTGAAGATTCAGAAAGCATTTCATAATATTGCCCTAGGATATCAACCAGCTTAGTCGACTGGGTCCAGGCCAGCCAAGCCAGAAGAATTAACGGCAATACTTTAATAAGTATAAAGATCAGCACCAGTTTTCCCCGCATCCGCAACAGCGGGGAGCTGGACTGCTTATCAGATACAGCCATAGTGATCTCCGTATTTATAGATAAACTGGTGAAACAGTTCCTCTAGTAAAACCCCAAACAACAGCTAATTATAAAGCTCTTACAAGTACTGTAATCATAGAAGCAGTAGAAAGAACTCAAGCAGATCCTCACTCTGCACCTGGATTCTTTTAGCGTGATTTTTATAAAAAAACAGATTATTAACCAGCTACTATTAAATGGTAGCAAAATTAACACCATGCGCGACTTTAAAGCGCAAGAACAGGTTCAATCTGTAAGTCAGAGGCTGCCGGTGATGGTTTGGATAAGATAATTACGCTCAAACAACTTCGCTCTCCCAGTTTCGTTCTAATAATCAGAACAGCAGAGTTTCGGTTAATATTTACGCGAATTACATTACGGTACTCACTGCCTGATAAATATAACAAGACAGAAACAGAATCATAAATGCACCATATTTATACAAACCCCACGGGTTAAATGATCTCTTTAGGCATAGAGAAATGCATGAAAGCGAAGCATTGATTACGGTAATCAGCTGCTCTAACTGAAAATTAATAAACTTACCGTACATCTCCATTAAATTTTTGCGTTGGAAATAGAGCCAAAAAACAGTTAAAGCGCCAACTAATTACTCCATAATATATCAACAACTTACAACTCCACTCCCAAACAGAGTGTTATCCGCCCTTAGCTCAATCACTATTTCTCACTTTTATTCACTACATTTCACTGCCTAAGTGATTAGATTTACTGTTAGTTTCCCTCAGTGGCACTAACAGCATTTATACAAGATGAAATTATATGAGTAAAATCACATGAATTATCCCGCTGTAAGGTGAATCACCGGCATTATTCTTTATTACGTCTAACCATTAAGGCAGCAAAACATTTATTATGGCAAAATTTATTTTACTTTTTTTTTCATTTATCAGCTGGCAAAGTTATGCAGCTAACATCTCATCACAACAGCTTGGTTATCAGGAATGGCCTTTCAGTCAGCATGAGCCTACGGTAACAGCTGCGTCACGATATACAGGCCTGTACGCATTTGCAGACCGTAATACCAACACCATAGAAGTATTTAATATCCACCAAGAACTCATTATCCGCATTGATAATGAGCAACTGACGGCAAAACTCCCCACAGGCTTTAATATAAGCAGTGAAAATCACGGGCCGTCCGGGTTAGCTTTTTCTTCTTCAGGGCGACTATTATTTATCGCCCTAAAAGGCGCTAAGCACGAGACTATATTACGTCTGAATACCGGCACATTTGAACTGCATAATTTTATTGAAGTTGTTGAGGCTCAGCCGTCAAAGAGTAGTAATACTGGACTTGCACACTTCAACGGAGAGCTTTGGGTCGGTACCCAAACCGGCAGTTTACAGCGTTATCGCGCAGAGAAAAATGACATCAATGGTGTTTATCTAGCGAATATTATTTTAAGCGACACTCCGATAAAAGGTATGGCAATTGATAGTGCCAATAAAACCTTATACGCATCTACTGAGCACGAGCTGTTTAAACTGTCTGAAGAAGGCAGCCCCGAAAAAATTGCCTCACATGAAGATATACAGGGATTAACATACGGGCGTAATTACGGCGGAGAGCAGCAAGGCGGTCTATACATTCTGTCTGATTCTTACAATGATGATACAGCCCCGACCTCTACACTGCATTTTATCAGCCAAGCAATGCTCAATGAACAGCAGAGTATTACCCCTAATGAATATACTCAACTGCCTTATACAAGCAGCATTGCGGCCACGGCAGATGGACGAATGCTTCTCGCTTCACAAAATTCACTGGTAATCGAAGATTTAAGTGACCTACGTCTGGGCTACGAAGAATGGCTGCTCGATGAATATCAGCAGTATATGACGCTAGTACGCAGCCTGCTGTGGCCTTCACCTATGCCTGAAGGCTGGGTTATGGGAACAGAAGCATCACAACAAGCCGGACAACATAAAAACACTGGTGTTTCAGCCTCGGCTGGATGGGCCGTTCTGGTTCTTATTGCTCACGAAGAACTGTTTAATGAATCCGGTCAGGAACAGGTCAGATTAATACTTGAACGCCACGCAGGTACTGCTGCAGACGGCATTATTCCCGAGTTGACTTCTGACGGACTATTCTTCGCAAATTACGATACTATTGATGGTCGTGGGTTTGCCCATGGCGGTAAGGGTGAGGGGTCAATTTATCCGACAGCAAAACTGATACATGCGGCATTACGTGCCAAAGAGTATTATGCCGATGATACGGTTATTGAAGAAGCAGCGAACCTTATTATCAGCAAACAAAAAAATTATTCAGACTACCTGCGCGAGTTCGGCAATGTAGTTATGTCTGGTACCGATTTTGGACCCCTACCAGGTTATTCACTGCGAGAACATCCCGGTTATCAAGAATCTTACCTCTTTGCCGAATTGGCTGGAGCCATGGATCCTATGTCTACAACAGCTTATCAGGACTGGTGGCAAGACCATGACAGCTTTCATCCACTAACTTCTTATTTAGATACAGAGCCTGTCATTAAATGGAATATTTCCGCCTTTGTGGAACAATACGGCCATATTGTTTTTAAAAATTACCGAGAAAGCGCAGGCTGGCAGAGTAACTTTAACAATCTCTACGCACACTACGCAGCTTGGACGGATGATAATGCTACTGATTATTTAACTGTGTTTTCTGCAGGCGCAGGCAACAGCCTGGGTTATAATGCTGACAAAATCAACTACCATCCGGATACCATCACCCATTTCCCTGCAATTCTTGGTTTCGGCATGTATGGCGACAGCCGCTCTACAGTAGGCGGGTATTTTGCCTACCGTGATAACCTCAGACAGAAAATGAAAGGGGTAGATGGAGTAACAAGTCCGAATGGAACCATAGGAGCAAACTTGCTGACCCGCTACTCTAATGATGATCCTCAATGGAATGTTGTCAGAATTGCTCTAGCAGATCTTGTTTATGGTTACTTTGGCCTAGCAGAGCAAATTCAGGGGCATACAGGACGTAAAGGCGTAATAGACAGCGTAATAGCACGAAACAGTCACCCTGAAGACTTTCAGCTAAAGCCGCTTTCTGATATTCCAGCCATTCCCTCTGAAACACAAGGTGAATTAATGCCTGTCGAAAATGCTGACTTTGCTGACCGATTAGAGCACTGGACAACACGCGGTGATTTCCAGTTTTTTACGCCGGATACTGAAGGTATAGCTATTGATGGTCGAAGTGCTGAAATAAGAAATAATAAAGAAGTAACATCAGAGTTTGCCAGCCTGAATCAGGTCATAGACCTAACGAATAAAGCAAGCATGACGCCGTTTGTAATACGTGCTCAAGGCAGGATTCAAAATGCACATGCAGACGATAACGCATACCTTAAAGTAACCTGGTATAACAAAGACAACAGAGATAGCCTCTACCCGGCTCAATATAGTAATATATTAAATGCACAGTCCTACCCCTATCAAGGCGCAAAACAAGCCGATATTGATTTTGAATTACTGACCTATAAACCTGTGGATGCAACCCATGCACTGATCAGTTTTGAAGTTGAGCGAAATATCGATGTTGAACCCAAATATATCCGCTACTTGGTTGATAACATCTCAATGCGTCAGATCAGCCAGCCGCTCACCACACTAGATGATACCTGGACAGTAGAAAATGGTGAATCAGCACAAGCTGCAGTGCAGGAAGATAAAATATTTATGTTAATACCCAATGGAACAATAGGCGGAGATTATGTCGATGTGTATCGTGACTTTGCCTTAGACAGTAACGATCCGCTGGGAACACGCTATATTGTATCAGCCATGCTAAATTCCGATCGTATTAGCGATTCTGAGCTGCGGGTTTACGGGCAGATAATCAATAGCGGCGATCCATCACAAACCCGGACAGAAGGTGGAGATGTATTGAGTAAAACAGTGAAAAATATGGATATTTTCTACTCCAGTCGGCGTCTCACCGCCGAAGAAGATACCTTGCGGGTATTTTTCAAATTCAAGCGCAAAGGCAGTCGAGCGAAGCAAGATGAAAGTGCAGTCATCACCAATATCAATGTCAGGAAACAAAATCCCTGACATTCAAAACAACGGTATCTTAAATTTTATTTAAAAGAGACTCAAACCGCCTCAAGGTGCATACATCTGCATCCTGAAGCGGTTTGGCCAATGGTTACATATGATGTGATGCAAAAATGTACTGGTTTACAATACACAATGAAACTTTGCTGCCGTATTCAACATAAAAATTTTTCAGCCTAATTAGATAATCCACTTTAAAAGTGAAGCGACTCAAAAATAATTCATCTCAGAAAATATACAATCCCCCTCTCAATTCATTAAAAAGGAACACTTATGTCTGCCGATAAAAAAATAAACTATTTAGAATTTCCAAGCAGAGATCTGCGTAAAAGCAAATCGTTTTTCACTACAGTTTTTAACTGGCAGTTTGAGGATTACGGGCCTGAATACTGTGCTTTTTCCAGCGAGGAAGCGGGTATCAACGGTGGTTTTTATTTGTCGGAGTTGAGTTCCACGACAAAAAACGGCAGTGTACTGGCGGTAATTTACAGCAGTGACATTAATCATACAGAGCAGAAAATAAAACAGGCCGGCGGCTTAATTATTAAACCTGTTTTCAGTTTTCCCGGTGGTGTACGTTTTCATTTTGCAGATCCAAATGGAAATGAATACGCAGTATGGTCAGAGCAGTAATAATATAGCGAAGGACAATCATCAGCTGCTTTTTACAAGAAAAAGTATCCAGCCGTCCACGCTAACCGGAACGGCTTTACAAACATTTCAGCTTAAGCTTCGGCAGCTTTAATGCCAGGAAACCAGCGCCTTTTGATCAGCTCAATAATCTGCGGCATCAGCGAAGTCAAAATCATCGCGCTCATTAACAGATACTGAACAGGACTATACGACTCGCCTAATAACAACATACCGGCAGAAATACCTGCAACAGGATTGGCAATGCCGCCGAAGGTAAAATCAACCACGCTCATTCTCTGAAGCAGCCACACATACAATGCGTAACCCAGAGCGGTATTAAGTATGATTATCCAGGTAAGGCCCAGCCCGTTACTTAATTGAAACTGCTCCGCAGCCTGCAGATAATCCGCCGGAGCCACAAGTGCATGGACAGCAGCAGCGGCTGTTAATATTACCCCTCCGATAATCAGCTGCCAGGTTAAAACACTCCACCAGTGGATACGACTGCCCAGAGATTTAGTCATACTGCTGCCGCTGACAATACACAATATAGCCGCCAGCATCGCCAGCAGTCCGACAGGATCCAGACGAATAGTTCCAGGGTCAAATAACAACCAAGCTAAAATAATTAATAAAAAACCAAAGAATGCCTGTAATGCCTTAGGCCGACGCTTATTTACCAGCCAGTGATACAGCATCGCAAAAACAGGGACGGAAATCATACCTACACCAGAAATAGCAGAAGGCAGGGTTAAAGCCATTACAAAAATCAAACTGAAGAACAAGGCAATATTAATCAAACCCAGGCCGAATAATATGCCCCAGTCAGATTTTTTCGGCAGACTGGGTTTAATCAGCAGCAGTATTAAACCTGCGGGTAAAGCCCGTAAAGCGCCGAGCAGCAGCGGCGGCCAGTCCGGCAGAGTGAACTGCGTCACTGCATAGGTGGTTCCCCAGAAAAAAGCCGGGATCATGGCCAGTAATATATTCATACAAAGTGTCTCTATATTAAGTATCTTTACATTAAGATAAGTGCAGTTTGCGCTTCATAGTGCTTTTTGTAAAGTATCTTTATGTTAAGATTCTCTGTGTCAAGGTTAATGCAATTAATAATGAGGAATACAGTATGGATGGATTAGAGCGGGTCACAGCCCAATGGGCAAAAGAAAAGCCTCATTTAGACACCTCTGCAATGCAGCTAATAGGCCGAGTGATGCGCCTGAATAAGCACTTTGAAAGTAAAATTGCATTATGTCATAAGTCTTATGATCTAAAACTTGGCGAATTTGATGTACTGGCCACCCTGCTGCGTTCTGGTAACGATTACTACTTAACACCGTCACAGTTAATCAGCTCCATGATGCTGACATCCGGTGCAATGACTAACCGCCTGGATAAACTTGAAGCTAAGGGGTTAATAATACGTGTACATAATAAACAAGACCGGCGCAGTATTTCAGTAGCCTTAAGCGAAGCAGGTATAAAGCTTACTAATGAAGTAATTGAACAACATGTAAAAGTGCAGCAGGAATTGGTTTCATCACTTTCTGAAACAGACCAACCTGTTCTTAATCAGCTATTAAAAACCTGGATAGGACAATTTGAATCATAGCAGGCGACGGGCTTTGAAAAAGATAAAAAACAGACCGGACACCGGTCTGTCTCAGTCGCTTTAAGCGAAGCTGGTATAAAGCTTACTAATGAAGTAATTGAACAACATGTAAAAGTGCAGCAGGAATTAGTTTCATCACTTTCTGAAACAGACCAACCTGTTCTTAATCAGCTATTAAAAACCTGGATAGGACAATTTGAATCATAACAGACGCTGGGGTTTAAAAAAGATAAAAAACAGACCGGACACCGGTCTGCTTAAATTATCTAAATGGATGCCGTTCAGGAGCATAACTTTTCGGGTTTTATCCGCTTAAAACAGAAAACCTTTAATCCCGGAAAATATAATCTGCGCGCCGATAGCCGAGACAAATAAACCGGTTATTTTAGGTAATACCGCTAATCCCTGCTTGCCGATAAAATCCTGTAGTTTATTAGAAAGCAGAAGCACACCAGCCAGTGAGATAACTGCAGCTAATAGCGACAGAACAACTAACAGGGTTCCCATAATGGTATTCACCTCAGCACCGATGACCATCAGAATACCTATCATACCCGGGCCGACCGTTATCGGTATCGCCAGCGGCACAATCGCAAAATCACTGCCTGACTCGAGTTTCTCTGCAGGCACTTCACGGCCCCCGCGGATCATATCTAATGCACTTAGAAACAGCACGGTTCCCGCACCAATTTTAAACGCATCTAAGGTAATGCCGAACAGGTTGAATATATATTTACCAAACAGTAAAAAGATCAGACTTGAGATAACAACAGCAATTGACAGCTTAAAAATAACGCTCTTTTTTTCTGGTTTGGTGAGGTTTTTACTCAAACTAAGAAACACAGACAGCACAAAGAACGGAACCATCATAAAAAATAGTTTTAAATACAGGGTAAAAAACTCTTCCAACATCTCAGCATCACTCTCAGGTTAATTAAAAACGTGATGCTAACATACTTATTTAAGGTTTAAACAGTAAAAAATCATTAACTTTTAATGCTTTCTAACAAGCGTAAAAATAAAGCCGGTCAGAGGCAGAGTTCAACAGCAGATGCATTTAATACACGTATTAAATCCTGCGGATTTAACTGAATATCCAGTCCTCTTTTACCGGCGCTGACATAAATACTCGGCAGTTCAACAGCGCTAATATCCACCAGCGTGGTCAGACGTTTTTTCTGTCCTAGCGGGCTCACGCCGCCTAGCACATATCCGGTAGAACGCAGGACATCATTTTTATCTGCCATCTGTGCTTTTTTGGCGCCGGCGGCTTTCGCAGCCAGTTTCATATTGAGTTTTTTATCCACAGGTAATAACGCCACAACCAGCTGCTTGCTGTCTAAACACACCACTAATGTTTTAAATACTACTGAAGCCGGTAAACCGAGCTTTTCAGAAGCCTCTAAACCATATGATTCACTGCTTTTCTGGTGCTCATACTCATGTACCTGATAAGGGATTTTTTGTTTTTTGACAAAATTAACTGCCGGGGTCATAGAAACTAAACCTTTTAATGGGTATTGAACGATGTATTTAAGTCTGCTGAGAATAACAGACTAAACACCATGAATGAACAGCCTGACCAGTGCAGATACTGGCGGCGTGAATAGTAACTCCCCCGTATTATCCGACAACACAGTTGCGCCCTTTCTGTTTTGCTTTATACAGCAGTTTATCCGCACGCTTAACCAGTTCATTAATACTTTCATGAGCCGTTAACTGCGCGACACCAATACTGATGGTAATACTGTCTCCTTCAACATTCAGGTTTGACTGAATATGGCCCCTGATACGATCACAGACAAGCAGAGCGGTGGGTAAATCTGTTTCAGGTAACAATATAATAAATTCTTCCCCTCCCCAACGATAAATCATATCAATATTACGTGTAATATCTGTAAAAAGGCTGACTAGTGATTTTAAAACCTGATCCCCTACGTCGTGTCCGAATTTATCATTAACGGCTTTAAAAAGATCGATATCAACAAAAGCAAGACACAGTTTCCGCTGATGGCGAAGGTGACGTTCTCGTTCTAAATCTGCATTAGTTTCAAACTTGCGGCGGTTTCCCGCTAGCGTTAAGGGATCATGCAGCGCGGCATCCTCGGCCTCCTGACGTAATAACTCAGTTAATGAATTTGCAGCCTGCAGTGCATTAGCCCGCTGCTCAATTTCACTTTCAAAACGACGCTGTAACAACCATAAATATGCAAGAACAAAAGAAAGTGAATAGGCTAGTAAAATCAGCATAGAGAACTGCTGTAAAAAACCAGTGTAGGCAAAATCAGCACTCACCATACCGGCGGCTGTCACTATTGAGCGAAGAACCATAAAACCAGTAAACAGCATAATCAAGCCGGCTGTACATCTATTTTCAATCGAGACCGAATTACTGTGTACGGGTTTAACCAGATCATTAACGCTGAGAATAGAGAAAAATGCAAAATTCAGGGAAATAATAATAATGCGTATATCGGTATCAAAATCGACATAGGTGAAGTAAAGAAATAGACACGCAAACAGCAGCAGAGCCCCTAAAACTTTCCAGACTGGAAAAACTAACTTCTGAAAGTCACGTATCGCCCGCCACAAAAAAATCACCCATAATATAAATGCACTGTTGGCAATAATAATAGAAGCAAAGTAGGGAAATGAATCACGAGTTGAAATTAATAATGCACCAATAGACTGGCAGGCAAATGCCAGCGCAATCCAGCCTAAGCTTGAACTGGATTTTTGTGTACGCCAAATAACAAACATTACCAGGGAAATAATGAATGATACTACGGTATTAATAATAAGCAGCGTATGAATATCCAGGTTCATGTATCAGCCTTCGTGGTTACAGAAGAAGGATCATCTGAATATGATTATAGCCGTCAAATATAATTAGCACAGGCAGCAGCGGCAGACAATTCTATAAATCAGCAATTGAGCGGCTTTTAATACCGTCATCTACCTGCTCTATAAACGAGCTGTCCGCACCGGTATTCTCAGCTATTTCCCTGCCGAATGATATTTTCATCACCTCCGGCCAGGTATCACTCTGCCATGCCTGACTACGCAGCAGAGCCTTACCACAATGAAAATATGCATTATTCACCGTTACTTCCATCACCAGCAGTGCACTATGTGACAGTGAGGCCATCTGCTTACAGATAAGTTCACCGCTCAACAGTCGGCAGGTCCCGTGTACTCTTAATGTTTCAGTGGTACCGGGCAGAATAAAAATCAGCGCCACTTTATTATGTTCAAGAATATTGGTTAATGAAAATGCCAGTTTGTTACCCCGTAATTCAGGAATAAACAGCTTATTATCCTGTGTCACTTTGACAAAACCGGGTTTATCCCCTTTCGGAGAAATAGTTGGAAAGCCCTGGTCGTCAATAGTAGAGAGCATCACTAACGGCGACTGGCTGATGAAGTTTTTCATACGCGGATTAAGATGATCATAAATCTTCTTGGCAGCCACAGGGTTCGGTTTGCCGATCATTTCTCTTAATATTTTCCGGCTTTGAATCTGCTGCATGGTTATTTCTCTTTAACGTTTTGTAAACGCTCAACTAAACGACTAAAGCGCTGGGTTTTACTGCGGATAGCACTGGCTGTTAAGGACAGGTCAGCAAACAAAGTTAACTCTTTTTTAGCACGGGTGATACCAGTATAAATCAACTCGCGAGTCACAACCGGTACTTGAGTCTCAGGCAGAGACAAAACAGTATGAGCAAACTCAGAGCCCTGGCTTTTATGCACTGTCATCGCAAACACGGTTTCGTGACTCGGCAGACGGCTTGGCTGAAAATCCGCAACCGAGCCGTCAGCCATCTGGAAATACACACGCAGCTGATTTTCATCATCACTCAGGCATAAACCAATATCACCGTTATACAAACCTAAATGGTAATTGTTCTGGGTGATCATTATCGGGCGCCCTACATACCAGGTGCTCAGCTCAGCAGCATCCTGATAGGACAAGCTGTTTATCAAACCGGCTTTATACAGGACTTTTTCACAGCGCTGATTTAACCCGTTAACCCCCCACTCACCTTCTCGAATCGCACATAATATTTTAAACTGATTAAACAGCTTGAGCAGATTTTTTGCATTATCCCGGTTGTCCGCGCTGATCACACACAAACTTTCTAAATAAGGGCGGTAGCCGTTGAGCATCAGTTTCTCAATAGCCGGCAGTCCCTGCTCATTATTTGCATAATGCTGTAAATCAGCATAATCATTACACAGCTTCAGCAGCTGCCTGCTGCCGGCCCTGCCGCTGTTAATCGCTTTGGCTAAGAAACCAATACCAGAGTACTGATCAAAACGATAACTCTTACGCAGCAGACACAAATTATCCGCCATCGCGGCACTGCTGTGCTTGTCTTTCAGCAGAGATGAAAACCCCGTAAGCTCAGATAACTGCTGCGCCTTTTCAGCACTGTATCCGGACTCGATAAAAGAACAGATATCACCTAGTACAGCCCCCGCTTCGACCGAGGCCAGCTGATCTTTATCACCTAATAAAATCAGACGTGCATGATCCGGCAGCGCCGCCAGTAATTTAGCCATTAACGGCAAGTCGACCATTGAGGCTTCATCCACCAGAAGCAGATCTAAGTGTAATTTTTTATGCTGGTTATGACGAAAATGGTTACTGTTCGCTTTCACCCCGAGCAGACGGTGAATAGTACTCGCTTCACTGGGGATTTTATCTTTTAAGGCCGGGTCAATATTAAGCCCGTTTAGCGCACTGCTGATAGACTCAGTTAAACGCGCGGCAGCTTTACCGGTCGGTGCAGCCATTTTTATCAGCAGGTCGGGCTGTGCATTTATCAGCAGCGCCAGCAGTTTGGTGACCGTAGTTGTTTTACCGGTGCCCGGACCGCCGGAAATAACACAGCGTGCCGAGCTCAGCGCGAGTGCGGCACTCACTTTCTGCCAGTCACAACGACAGGCTTCCGGAATCAAGATATCCAGCGCCTGCAGAACATCACAGCCCTGTGCCTGCTTAAATAACGTTTCAACAGCCTGCCAGTCAAGCGGAGCAGAATCCACTACATCCAGATATTTCTCACATAACAGAGGCACAGACTGGCTTTTATCGGCACACCATGCCTGCCAGATATATTCATAATTAAGCGCAAATAATGCATCCAGCTGCCCTTTAACATTACCGCTTAGAATAACCTGCGGCTGATGCAGCAGTTTATCAGCTATCAGCTGCTCAAACTGCGCATAACGAGCAAGATACAAGGCGTTAAATTGTAAATGCAGCGGTGCATTTTCGCCGACACACAGTGATTCACTCAATAGTGCGTGAGCCTGCTCATTATTCTGCAGCAGACACTCGATATCATGTTTCTGACAGAACTCCGGCAGACTGATCTCCGATGCCAGGCACTTTTCATTAAGATGTACGGCTATCTGATCAACAGGCAGACAAATATGGCCAAGCCCTAAATATTCACTAGTAAAAGCAGCACATAGCTGGGTTAGCGGATCCGCTCCTAAATCAGCGCTGAATTTTGCAAAGTGGTAATCAATCGAGCGCAGTAACCCCTGTTCTTTCCACTGTTTAAGCTGCTCTAACATAGCGACTCCTGTTGTACCTGTGCTGTGCTGTTTTGTCCGCAAAAGAGCTTATCAAGGCCGTCAATTAAAGCAAAATCTGGTTTATTAAAATACACACCGAATTCATTTTCTCCCTGCATGCCGCGCAGGAAGGTATAAAAAACACCGCCGATATGCAGCTCATAATCATAATCAGCTAAACGCGACTTAAGCAGACGGTGCAGTGCTAAGGTGTAGAGTTGATACTGAAAGTCATAGCGGTGCTCAATAAGAGCATGCCTGATACTCTCCTGATTATAATCCTGTAAATTATCACCCAGATAATTTGATTTATAATCCAGTACATAATACTTTTCGTCCACCACAAAAGTCAGATCGATAAAACCTTTTAAGAAGCCCTGCACCGTATGGAACTGCAGTTCTCCGGCAGCCGCCGATAACGGGTCATGCTCCTGGATCAGTTTATTAACCGCCCCCGCATGTATCGGTGCCATAGGAATAAAGAACTGCATCTCTATTTTTTTCTGTTCAGAGCTTAAATTACGCAGTTTCAAATCCTGCCCGGTTAATAAATCATGCGCTAAAATCTGCTCAATCCAGGTTCCTAGCACCGGCGCCCATAACTCCGGCTGCTGGTAATGACGCTTATCTAACTGCTCAATTAACCACTCATTTAAGGACTCTTTATCAGCAGATTCAAAATCAATCAGCTCAAACAGTTCATGTAAAAATGTCCCGTGTTTCGCGCCCCGCGGGAAACTAAAGGGGGTCTGCAGCGGTAAACTGGGTATGACAGGCTGGTTTTCAGCGGCCGTAAGTTCAGGCTCTACCTGCGGCTCTAACTGCGGTGCCGGCGCATGTAAACGCGACAACGAGGAATAACTGCTTATCCACCAGTTCCGTTCAACAGTAGCTACAAACTGTGGCGGCGCCTGCATCGTCTGATCGCCGCGCTGCACCACATAGGGGATCTCATTTAACAGCGGCGTGCTGCGTACCGAAATATTATTCGATGTTTTACACATTTTTTCGAGATGGCTGTTAAGCTGCTCTGTATTACCGGCAAGCAGATCTTTGCCGCCCTGCAGACAGATATAACCGAGCGCACTTTTGGCCAGCGGGCTGTTTTTAACCCGCCCGGTTTTATAGCTGGAAATACCGATATAACAACGGTAAACACTGCGGGTCAGACCTACATATAATAAACGCAGATCTTCAGCCAGCTGTTCTTTTGCTGTTAATTCAAAATGACTTTTACCGCCCTGCAGATCATAAACAAGCTGATTATTCTTAGCCGGATCATGATATAAACACTCACGCGCTTTCTGAAATAATCCGGTAAAAGGCATAAATACAATATCGTATTCCAGACCTTTAGATTTATGCAGCGTACTGACCTGCACCAGATCTTTTTCACTTTCTAAACGCTGCTTCTGTTCGCCCGGATCGCCGTCTGCCTGTTTAAGCTGCTCACTGAACCAGCGTACTAAAGCAAAATCACCGTCATAATCTACGCTGTTTTTCTGCAGTAATTCAGCAAGATGCAGTAAATCAGTGAGCAGACGTTCACCTTGTATATTCTGCAGTAAATAGCTGCTTATACCCTGTTGGTGGAATAATTTATGCAGCATTGCCAAAATACCACTTTTTGCCCACAGAGCACGATATTCAATAAACTGCCCTATTTTTTCTTCCCATAAACGCGTATCCAGCAGCAGCTGGTGAATCTGGTAAGGGCTTAAAGCAAACAGCCTGCAGGCGATCGCCCCGCGTAATAAACGTTCATTTTCAGGATGCAGGCAGGCCTGCAGAATGCGCAGCAGATCCTGTGCAAGCGGCGTCGCATAGACACTTTCTTTGAGTGATAAATAAACACTGTTAATATTTTCTTCAAACAGCGCTTTACGGATCAGCTGCGCTTCTTTACCGGTGCGTACCAGCACCGCAATATCATTAGCACGGACCGCAGTCTGCCCGCCGTCTTGATCAACCAGATACGCTTTACCCTGCTGTGCAAGCAGTAGAATATTTTTTATTTCATTGACGCAGCCCCGGGTGATTGAATCTTTAAAGCCCTGGGAATTTTCACCGCCGACCGGATGAATAAACTGCAGTGCGGTCTGCGCAGTATCATCACAATTAGCAATCACCAGCTTCTTACGTTTAATATTCGGTGCCTTTACCGCAGTAAAGGGAATATCATCGTCATAAACAAAAGGCGCCGGACAAAACTCAAAAAAAGCATTGGCGGCATTTATCATTTCCGGCGAGGAGCGGTAGTTATAGTCCAGACTGTAGTGCGCAGTCACATTCTTACGTGCCTGCATATAAGTAAATATATCTGCACCACGAAAACTGTAAATAGCCTGCTTAGGATCACCAATCATAAACAGACCGGCACTTTTATCTAACTCAGTCTGCTCTTCCGCCTGTTCGCCCTGCTGATAAATGCTCTGGAAAATACGGTACTGTACCGGATCGGTATCTTGAAACTCATCAATCAGGGCAATCGGATAAGCAGCTTTAATCTGCTCTGCGAGATGATTATCCGGCGAGTTCTGCAGGGCATCATCTAAGCGCGTAAGCAGATCATCAAAGCCTAACAGCATATGCATTTTTTTACTCTTCTGCAGATGCGCCCGGATCCAGTTTGTCGCTTTAATCAAAATGGTATTCTGCAGCGATAAATCCTGCTCAAGTATTCTCTCAATGGCAGTAAATACCGGATGGCTTGGAATCGCCCCCTTCGGTGTCTTTTCATCTAAAGTCTTCTGCGAAAACTTCAGCAGGTTTTTAGGCAGGTCTAAGGAATGACCGGACTGATGTGCCCACTGATTAATTTCAGTTAACCAGTTAGGCAGATTCTTCTTGGTATAGCTGCGTTTTGATACATCGGAGTGACTGATAATATCAAAATAATCATCGCTATCTTTCAGCCACATCTCTTTTAAATTTTCAATTTCCTGCAGGCTGTGTTCATATTTAGCTTTAAAATCAAAATCAGTAATCTCTGGAATAAATACCAGATCATTACGTGATAACCAGCCGCGCAGCTCATTCTTTAATTGTTCAGGACTCTGCCAGTAGCTGAAAATAAGCTCAGTCAGCGGCGTGGATAAATCATAGAAAAAAGTACGCCAGAAATCATTACAGGCCTGCAGTAGAAGATGGGCATCATTCTCCAGCAGTGTCTGCTGAAAAAGGCTGCCCGATTCAAATGCATTCTGCATCAGCATACGCTGACAGAATCCGTGAATAGTATAAACAGCGGCTTCATCCATCTGCAGTTCAGCAAAACGTAATAAGCGGATAACACTCTGGTGATCATCACTTTGATTAATCAGGGTCTGAGTAAAAGGATCGCAGCTGATTCCCTGCAGAAAGTCTAAACGTACCATCTGAATACGTTCTCTAATCCGCGATCGCAGCTCTGCAGTGGCCGCTTCAGTGAAGGTCACCACCAGAATTTTATCCACGGTTAACGGCTGCTGATGGGCATTATTACAGGCATCATGTTCGCCGTTAGCCAAGCGGTCACCATGACCTAACAACAGACGAATAAATAAACTGGCAATGGTATAAGTCTTACCGGTTCCGGCAGATGCTTCAATCAGGCGCTGCCCGTATAAAGGAAAGGTTAATGCATCCAGCGGCTCTACCGCGATGCTGTTCTGAGTGTTTGTGTTTAATTGTTCCATTATGCTTCACCATCCCATTCGCTGTATTCGATGGTTGATATATTGCTTAACACCGGTTTAAAAATCTGCATAGCCAGCGTTTCAAAGACTAACCAGTGGTCTTCAAGGTTTTCATAAATACGAGTGATATAGGGATCCTTGCCTTCGGCATAGCTGCGTTCATTAGCAAAAATATCCACAGCGGCTTTCTGCGCCTCAGCGCGTGTATCAAAGTCTAAATCCTCAAGCACAAAACACTCAGGCTGCTGATAATGGGCGATGGTGCTCCATGCAAAAGCACTTTGGATAAAGAAAGGTAAAGGAAACTGCAGTCCCTGTTCGTATAAAGCAATTAACTCTGCAATTGTCCGATACGCAAAATCAGCAGGCACCTCTTCAAAAAAGATGCCGTTTTCCTGGCCGAATAAACTGGAGTTTAAATTCTGCCCGTGGGCAATACAGTAACAAAGGTGCTCTAACCATAAAGATAAAATATCCTTACCTTTAATACCGCCGGTTTTAACCCGCACTAAGCCGTTTTCACAGTGATCGCTTAGCTCACCTGTTAAACGCTTTTCGGCAAATTTAATATCAACACTGATGGTTTCAATTTCACCTATAAAATAACTCGCGGTTAAATCCGCCAGATCTTCCATCGCCTGCAGATCTTTATTAAAGATCAGAGGTGCAAACTCACCAAGAGGCAGTTCACCGGCGGCTTTAATTTCAGTAAACAGCTCATCCAGTGATTTCCCCTCTAAGGCATATTCAAACTGCTGACTTTTAAGGTGGTAATGCTGCAGATTGTCCAGTGAAAACGGCTCATCGTTATCTTGTTCGCTGTCGTCAATTTCAAAATAAACATCTAAACGCTGATTAAAGAAAGCTTTACAGGGGTGCTTAAGAAACTGTTTAAGCTGACTTAACTGTACTTCCAGCAAAGGTTCATCAAGCGGCACAAGAGAACTGCTGTCGGACTGAACGGTTTCACGGTTATTTAACGCCAGCCACCAGTTGCGGTTGTAGGTTTGAACCGCCTCCAGATAATAAGAGTCACTGAAACTCTGCATCGGATAACTGCGTTTAATAAAGTCCAGCAGCGCTTTTTCAGCCGCATCACTTGAGTCTTCGCGGTTCTTTTCTAAGACAAAACTCTGCTGACAGTAATTAAGCAGTTCCGAGACTAATACCGAGGCGGTTTTTTCACTGTTATCATTAATATCCCGGCCGATATAACTGATATAGAGATTATCCTGTGCAGAGAGCAGTGCTTCTAAAAACAGGTAGCGGTCTTCTTCTCGGCGGGAACGGTCGCCGCGATGACGGTGTCCTACCATCAGATCAAACCCCATGGGCACAATGCTGCGCGGATACTGACCGTCGTTCATGCCTAATAAGCACACCACTTTAAATGGAATCGAACGCATCGGCATCAGGGTGCAGAAGTTAACCTGCCCGGCTAAAAAGCGCTGACTGTTAGACTGTGCAGAGAGGTGATTCTGCAGATGTTCAATCAGTACAAACAGTGACAGTTCCTGATCAAATTCAGCCTGCTGCGTATGCTCTAAGAGGATATCCAGCTGTTCGCGAATCATGCTTAAAACCGCAGTATTATCATCACCTTCAAGATAAAAGTCATCAACTAACTGGTAAATGAATGCCTGCCACTGAGCCGCATTGTAGGATTCTTTCAGCTGTGTTTCCAGCTCGATTAAGGCATCGATGAAATCAATAAAACGTCCCAGCAGATCGCCCTGCAGCCCCTGCACTTCATCGTAGGGAGAAATACCGGCAAACATGCTGTCACCCATTGCATACCCCAGGAGCATACGTTTTAAACCGAATAACCAGCTGTTCTGTGACAAATCCGGCAGATCCCACTGAGCAGCACTTTTCTCATGCAGTCCCCAGCGGATACCGCTTTCATTAATCCACTTCTGAAGTACAACAAAATCGTCCTGATCCAGTTTAAAACGCTGCAGAATAGCCGGTACTTCTAAGAGGGCAAGAATATCTTCACGGGTATAACGACTCTGATTTAAGTTCAGCAGCTGCATAAAACTCACCAGAATCGGATTTTCCTGCTGCGCGCTGACATCGGAAATACTGAACGGAATATAACGGCTGCTTTCTACACTGGCGAAAACCGCCTGCACATAGGGGGCGTACTGGTCAATATTCGGCACCATCACGATAATATCTTTAGGTGTTAATCCCGGATCCGCTTCAAACATGGCTAACAGATTATCGTGCAGAATTTCCACTTCACGCATCACACTATGCGCCAGATGCACGCTTAATGACTGATCATCAAGATCAATAACAATACGCTGCGCGGCATCTAAACTGATTACCTGACTGCTGTCCTTCAGATCTAAGATATCCGCCTGAATATTATGCAGCAGACTGTCGCGGTTAATATCAACAAAGGCATCCACCTCCTGCTGCTCTAAAGAATACAGCTGATACAAAAAGTCACGCCCCATTTTACCCATGGAAGCTAACAAAGGATTACCCACTTCACTGTCAACGTCCTCACTGACAGCCCACTTAAGGTGCTGTTCATCTTTCTGCCAGCTGGAGTCCGCCAGGTTTTTCACCTGACCTTTTTCTACGGCGAGTTTCGGGCGGCTCTGCGCAAAACGTTTGGCCAGCAGTTTAGGATCAACAATATCTCCCCAGTAAAAACGACAGGGATTGGTCAATAAAAAATGCACATCACAATGTTTAGCTAAACCTAATAACGCCTGTAGATAAGATTCAGGAAGCGCGGAGATACCGAACACAAAAATACGTTTAGGCAGATGGCTTAGACTTTCCTGGGTGCTGAGTTTTTCCAGAAAATCTTTATATAAACCGGCACGATGATAAGCTTTGCCATGCTCAGCAAAACTCTGCTCAATCGCTTCCGTCAGTTTTTTCCACAGTTTGGCCTGCCAGCGCTGCTCATCAATCCATTGCGGTACGGACTGGCTGTTTTCACTGTTCCAGGAGCTGATCTCCTGCTGATCGGCATTCTGCCAGGCTTCAACCCAGTCTGGGCGGTAAACTAAATACTGATCAAAAATATCGGCTATTTTCTGGCTGAGCTGAAAGCGTTTACGTAAATCGGCATCATCTTCAAGATAGTGTAATAACGATGCAAAATCAGGATCTTCCAGACAGGAAGGCAGAAGCTTCATTATCTGCCAGGTCATGGACATTTTGTTAAACGGGCTTTTATCCGGCACATCCTGCAGAACATGTTTAAACTGCTGCCAGATAAAACTGGCCGGCAGCGGGAAATCAATATTGGCACTGATCCCGGTTGACTGTGCAATCTGCAGCTGCAGCCACTGCGCCATTCCCGGACTCTGCACAAGAATGGTTTCATTCTCAAAGGGATTTTCCAGCTTAGCGCCCTGCATTAGTGCCGTTAAAAGATCTTTTAAAAGCTCAAGCTGATTAGAATGATATACCTGAAACACAAGCATCTACCTTTTTTTATAATTTTATATACACAGCGGCAGGATGACTTTTCACTGCCGTATTGCTTTTATTTTGCTTAATTTATAATAGTATACCGCTACTTACGGCTTTTATTTACCAGTCATTTCACAAAATGGTTTTTATAAAACCAGTATAATCAAGCATCTGATTTATTAGCAAATTCAAAAGGAGGTGACGATGCTGCAGAGATTCATTTATATTTTACAAATTTTTCTATTACTCATCAGTGCCCCGTTTTCATTTGCCGAATACAGTCTTTATGAAAGTTTTAAGGTAGTTGTTGCCAGAGATGTAAGAGATGACTATTTTCGTTTTATTGCCGGACGAGATCCGCTTTCTGTAACCGATTTTTCAGGGGCTTTCAGCCGCCGTGATGTGGTTGAACTGGTACTGCTGCAGCAGGCACTGCATTTAGGCGGTAACAAATATCCCTACCAGTTAATCTCAGTTGACTCAGACCACACCACCATTGATTACCTTAACAAAGGCGCCGTCTTATTAACCGGTACCTCGGTATGGCAGTCCATGTTTACCATGCAGAATGAGATCTATTTTTCCATTCCAATTATTAAAAACGGTCAGTTTGAAGCGGGACTGTATACCCGGCCCGACAATACAGAGATGCTTAAGGTTAAAAACAAACAGCAGGTGCGTAATTTCAGCGCTATATCAAATAGAATATGGACAGCGGACTGGTTAACGCTGCAGTCATTAAAAATCAGCGATGTTAAACACAGCGATAAATGGGGATCAATGGTCGATCTGGTACACAGCGGCCATATCGACTTTTTATTAGCACCTTTCCAATCAACAGAGGATCTTTCACTCACCTATAACGGTGTCAGACTGATCCCGGTGCCTAACCTGAAAGTCGCACTGCACGGTACCCGCCATTTTGCCATATTTAAAAAATCCAAGCATTCCAAACGTATTCTGCAGCAGTTAAACAGCGGCCTCACACAGCTGCAGGCTAGAGGTATTATAGATAAAGCCTATCGCGAATCCGGCTTTTTTAATGACCAGGTTAAAAACTGGAAACGTCTCAACTAATCGCACTGATCAGCCCTGCTCCTTTACAGACCTTTCTGATACTGACTGTTAGTTGTCTGCCCAAGCATATTATGCAGCTGCCCGGCAGCATCTGGGCTTCCGTCAATAAGATCGATAAAGCCTCTTATAATCGAAGTTTTATCTTTTTCACGCTGCTCCGTTATACCAATATCAGTTAAATCGATAAAGAAAGCGCTGAACTGCCCCGGAGCATCATTAACAATATCCGTGTTAAGAAAGTGCTCATTACTATACATATTTGCATAATCGCCCTTTTGTTTATTAATCGCAAAAGAGGTGCCTTTAAGGTTAATAATTGAGGCCGACTTTTCACATTTATCCAGACATTTGGCATCCATAGCGGCTTTTTTACAGCCGACCGTCTGATGAAACAGGCACTGCCTGCTGCTGAGCAGTAAAAGCGGATGATAAATACTGTAATACAACTGAAAATTTTCTGGACTGGATACGGCTTTTATCTGCTTTTTATTAATCTCATTAGAGATAAATGCGCCGCTGCAGTTAAACTTCTGTTTCAGGCAGGCCAGACTGAAAGAGTTAGTTGTATTTAAGTACGGGCCGGCAGTCCAGTCAATACCCAGTTGATAAGCCAGATAAGCGATACCGGTATTATTAGTAACAATTTTTTCCGGGGAGACCTGTTTAAGCAGCTGTGCAGCAGCCTCATAATCAGCACCGATCAGCACCGAAGGGAACCAGGGGATCAGTCCTTTATTCTTTAGAAACAGCTCCACATATTTTGCGCAGCCCTTTCTGAAACTGTCCGGCAGTTTATAATAAACATCGATTCCATCTACACAACACAGAGAAATATCCTGTTCACTGGAAATCAGCACAGCTAACTTAGCTTTGGCTGTGAGCGGCCCCGCATAGCTTAAGGCAGGAAGTTCAACGGGCGTGACTGCATCTTTTGAGCCGTTTAACAAAAATAATATTGTGTTTTTTATAACGGTAAGCTCTTTAAAGGGAATAAACAGACCTTCATCCAGACAGCGCATGCAGATAGACTCGATGCAGGTCAGTGCATTATTCAGCCCTTTCCATCTTTTATCTAGCGCACTTTGATTAATCGAAGCATTTTCGGTATGAATAAGCTTACTTTTCGAGCGCACCATAAATATACTCTCAGGCGTGCTTACCGACACGTATAAAAGCTCACCGGGCTGGCCTGAAAGTGTGATTGTTAAAGGTGTTTTATCCGTATCTAACAGCTTAATTTTATCTGCAACCTCTGTCGCCATTGCAGTTTTCTGATCATAAAGGTCCTGTTTGGCCTGCTGAATCTGCAGCTCACTTAAACCTGCATTGCTCTGCTCAACGTGTTTGAGCGTATTATCTCGCGGGTTATCAATAAACATCAGTTTATTAATGGTGCCTTTTAAGTAAGCGTTTGAAAAATCGCGGTTAAACACTTTATAGAGCGCAGAATTATCAGTCAGTAATTTTCCCTGCCCAGAAAAACTCTGCAGCTGCTTTTTCCAGCTGCTCACCACAGTATGAACGTAACTCGATCCTTTTATCCGCCCTTCTATCTTTAACGAATAAACACCGGCATCAATCAGTGCTTCAAGATCAAAAAATGCCGAATTATCTTTAAGGTTAAGCGGATACTCTTTACCGGCAGCTGTCGGTACATATTTATCTCTGCAGGGCTGGCTGCATCGACCACGATTACCTGAGTTGCCGCCGTGAGCAGAGCTTATATAACACAGACCGGAAAAACCGATACAGTATGAGCCGTGCACAAAAACTTCTGATAAGACATTATACTCAAGCCCGAACTGAGTTAAGGATTTTATCTCCTTGATGCTTAACTCACGCGATAAATTAACCCGGGAAGCACCGAGTTTATTTAAAAACAGAATCTGCCCTTCATTATGGGTAGTAACTTGGGTAGAGGCGTGGATATCAAGAGTTGGAAAGTGTTCTGATAACAGATAAAAAAGCCCTAAATCCTGGACAATCACTCCGTCAACAGCAGTGTTGACCAGTTTATTGAGTAAAGTCAGCAGCGGTTTTAACTCATTTTCTAATATGATGATATTAAGTGTCAGAAAAACTTCACAGTTATGCTGATGTGCCAGTTTTATCACCCGGTTTAAATCATCAAAACTTAAATTAACCGCACGTTTACGGGCATTAAAACTGTCCAGCCCGCAATAAACAGCATCCGCACCGGCAGCAATCGCCGCCTTAATAGAGTCAAGATCACCGCCGGGTGCCAGTAATTCAATTTTTTTGTTCATAATCTGTTTATCAGTTTTAGTTTTTAATGGCCGGATTTTAACGGCCTTTTAGTAAGAGCCTATTGACTAAGGACAGGATATCTAAATCCAGATCACATTTGCGAAAACGAGCGTTCAACAACTGACCTGAAATGAAGCAGCAGTTGTTTATGTGTTTAATGCATATATTAAATGAATAAGTTTCACTATTGTCATATCCAATTAAGCACTACACTGCTGTTACTAAAATATTCCTATATACCTCTCGGAGACTCTTTATGTTTAAAGCACTTATTCTGGATCAGCAGGACAAAAAAACAACTGCAGAAATTCGTCAAATCGATGAATCACAGCTGCCTGAAGGTGAAGTATTAGTTGCTGTTGATTACTCTTCTTTAAACTATAAAGACGGTTTAGCAATTACCGGTAAAGGCCGTATTGTACGCCAGTTTCCTATGGTTCCCGGTATTGATTTAGCGGGCAGCGTTATTGAATCAACAGACTCGCGTTACCAGGCTGGTGACAATGTGGTATTAACCGGCTGGGGAGTCGGTGAAGGCCACTGGGGCGGCATGGCAGAAAAAGCCCGTCTAAAAGCTGACTGGCTGGTTCCACAGCCGCAGGGGATCAGCAGCAAACAGACAATGATGGTCGGCACAGCCGGCTTAACAGCGATGTTATGTGTGCAGGCATTAATCGATGCCGGTGTTAAACCGAAAGACGGGGAAATATTAGTAACCGGCGCAAGCGGCGGTGTCGGCTCGGTGGCAGTTACTTTATTAGCACAGCTTGGTTATAAAGTCGTGGCAGTAACAGGCCGTACAGCAGAAAACGGTCCGTTATTAAAAGCCCTGGGTGCACAGTCTATTATTGAGCGCAGTGAATTTGAACAGCCTGCGCGTGCTTTAGAAAAACAATTATGGGCCGGTGCAGTTGATACTGTCGGCAGCAAAGTACTGGCAAAAGTATTAGCACAGATGGATTACAACGGCGCTGTGGCTGCTTGTGGTTTAGCAGGCGGTTTTGATCTGCCGACTACTGTTATGCCGTTTATTTTACGCGGCGTTAAATTATTAGGTATCGATTCAGTTTCATGTCCTTATCAGAAACGTGTTGACGCATGGGATCGTTTAGTTGAACTGCTGCCGCAGAGTTTTTATCAGCAGGCCTGCCGCGAAGTAGGTTTAGAGCAGGCAGCAGAATGCGCTGAAGCGATTACCCTAGGTCAGATTACCGGCCGTACCGTTATTAAATTATAAGCACTTATAAACAAAGCAGCCGTCCCCCGGCTGCTTTTTTAATATTAACGCTTTTCTTCTACCCTGCAGACTCAATTCACTGTAATTTTCTAGCACTTTTTCCGCTATTTTCTAAGCAAAAGTAATTTTCCCACACGCCGACAGTACAAAATACCAGCATGAACTGCAGTATTTCTGACGCATACGCCGAACTTCCAAACAGCTAAAATTGATCATTGCTTGATTTTTATTTAGTTACAAATCAACCGATTAGAGCAATTATTAAACATATATCACACCGGATGTTGAGGCATTCAAAAAAACGTGATTATTAAGGCATTAAAAACTCACAACGTGATCCAGATCACCTGCAAAGTTTCGCTTTATTGACTTTTAATCGTCAAAATTCAGGCCAACTTATTTCTCTAGCTCACAGGATGGTGAGTCTTATAATTTTCATTGTTAATTTATGCACACATAGTATTGCGCGCATTTTAAATATAATAATAAAGAAGCAGCATTATGAAAAAACAAAAACCACAACTCAGTTTTTGGCAGATCTGGAATATGAGTGTCGGCTTTATGGGCATCCAGTTCGGCTTTGGACTACAAAATGCCAACGTCAGTCGTATCTTTGAAACACTAGGCGCAAGCATAGAGCAGATTCCAATATTATGGTTAGCCGCACCGGTAACCGGTTTACTGGTACAGCCGATTGTCGGTTATATGAGTGACCGCACCTGGAATTTCCTCGGCCGTCGTCGTCCCTACTTTCTGATCGGAGCGCTTCTTTCGTCAGTTGCACTGATTGTTATGCCTAACTCGCCTTATTTATGGGTAGCTGCCGGCATGTTATGGATGCTTGATGCCTCAATCAATATTTCCATGGAACCGTTCCGCGCGCTAGTAGCCGATAATCTGCCTTCACAGCAGCGCACTCAGGGGTTTGCCGTACAGACCTTCTTTATCGGTATCGGCTCGGTTGTTGCCTCATCAATGCCCTACATATTGACCAACTGGTTTGATATCGCTAATACCGCACCTGAAGGCATCGTTCCACCTTCAGTTAAAATCTCCTTTTATGCCGGAGGTGCAGTATTCTTAGGCGCAGTATTGTGGACTATTTTTAAAACCCGCGAATACAGCCCGCAGGAACTGCACGAATTTGACGGTACTCAAGAGGAAACAAAAGAGCAGGCTGCTCGAAGCGGTCTGCAGACGATGCTCAATGATCTCAAACTGATGCCTAAAACCATGAAACAACTGGCATTTGTGCAGTTCTTCTCCTGGTTTGCACTATTTGCCATGTGGATATATACCACTTCAGCGGTAACCAGCCATATCTACGGTTCGGGTGATACATCATCAGCACTGTATAATGAAGGCGCAGACTGGGTTGGTTTGTGTTTTGCCATGTATAACGGCATCAGTGCACTGGCAGCCTTTGCCCTGCCCTGGGTAGCCGCGCGCACCAGCCGCAAATTTGTCCATGCTGTCTGCCTGACTATTGGTGGAATAAGCCTGGCGGGTATGGCATTAGTTGAAGATCCGGCTTTATTAATGGTTAATATGGTCGGTATCGGTTTTGCCTGGGCAAGCATCTTATGCATGCCTTATTCAATCCTTGCGGGCTCGCTGCCGAGCAGCAAAATGGGCTTCTTTATGGGAGTATTCAACTTCTCTATCGTGGTCCCGCAGATTCTAGCAGCCGGTATTTTAGGTTACATTACCCATACTTTCTTCGCCGGTAATGCCATGATGGCCCTGGTACTCGGCGGCGGGTCTATGGTTATCGCGGCAGTATTAACTCTCTTTGTTACGGATCAGGATGATCCTCAGGAAAGTACAAATCCACAAGCAGGTTTGGCAGAAGCTTAAGGCTTGATCATAAACAACACGACTGGTGCCTCTCTGCAGGCACCAGCTTTAAACTTAGACTTAAACCAATCCCATATCCTGTACCCGTTTATCAATCAGTCTGCCGCACTGCTCTTTTAATAAATTACGCAGCCAGTTATGCGGCGCAGAATGCTGACAGCGCGCATGCCAGATCAATGAATACTCAAAAGGTTTAAATTCAAACGGTAAAGGTTTAACAATCAGATTGTGCTTTTCAGCCACCAAATATGCTAAATCGGCAGGTACGGTAATAATCAGCGGCATTTTATCAACAATCGCTAAGGCGGCTTCTAGATGGTATGCCCGAAGCACAGTTTTAGGTGCAGGATGACCGCTAAGGGCATCATCAATCAGCGCTTTAACACCGTCACTAATCGCAATTAATGCATGCGGATAAGCAAGATAATCCTCCAGGGTTATCTCTTTATCGGCCAGCGGATGAGATTTTGACAGCATGCAGAACACACTGACTAAACCGAGCTTTTCCTGCTGCAGCGGTTCAACCTGCTGAGTTGGACGACAGATAGCCATATCACAGCCTTCAATACTCAACTGCTTAAACATCTGTTCATGCTGAAGCGGTGGAAACTCCAGAGAGATATTCGGCGCTTCTTCGTAAATACGCGGCAGCGCATAGGGAAGAATGGTCTGCATAGCATAATCCGTAGTAGCAATGGAAAAATGCTGTTTGCATAATTTCGGATCAAAATTAGTCGGTGAAAGCAGGATACGCAGCGACTCCAGGGGATCATTAAGCGCCATACTTATTTCAATGGCGCGCTGTGTCGGCTGCAGGTTCTGTCCCTGGCGAATAAACAGGGGATCATCGAGCAGTTCTCTTAATCTTCCCAATACGCGGCTCATCGCTGACTGACTTAAATTAAGCCGAACAGCACTGCGGCTGACACTGCCCTCTTCTATTAATACCTGAAGCGCCACAAACAGGTTTAAATCGCGACGGTAAACCTCTTCCAGTTCCATATTCGAATCCACAGTATAAACAGTGAGTTATTATGACCAACAACGGACAGCACATCCAGATCTATTAGCACAGAGTAAATATTAGCAGCATACTGCCTGATCATTATCACTGCGTGAACTTACCCCCGGATTGTTAAATACAAGTTAACATCACGATTTTTAAGAATAATTCACATCTTTTCACTTCCCAATCTCTGTCTGATTCGTGATCATGTAACATATATTTAACAATCACCTTGAACCAGTAGTTAACTGTTTCAGGCGCCGCTAAGTCCTTTGTCCTTTTGATTTTTTCAAAGCAAGGACTCAACAACCAGTAAATGCGTTTTACTAATATTTTCCCAACAGGAGTTTATCATAAATGAAATATTCCAAAAAAGTACCTCTTAGCCAGTACCACAGAGTAACTTCTCTAGGGCTTTGTAAACTAGGGCCTGTATTATTACTCGTTTCCAGCGCAGGTGTCTCAGCTCATGGATTCATCGACGGTACAGAAAACGGTTCCGGTTTACAGTCTCGCGCTGATTTATGTGCAGGTTGGGATAATCCTCCGAACGGCAATTGTGGTGCTATTCGGGACGAACCGCAAAGTTTAGAAGCTATCGATGGTTTTCCTAACGGCGGGCCGGTCGATGGTCAAATAGCCAGTGCCAATCAAGTACGGGGCGGTGAATTAGACGTGCAGACAGCTGACCGCTGGGTAAAAAATCCAATTACTGCGGGACAAAACAGCTTTGAATGGAAGAAAACAGCCGCGCACACAACAGCTGAGTGGCGTTATTATATTACCAATCAGGACTGGAATGTGAATGAAGCGTTAAGCAGAGATTCATTTGACCTGACACCTTTCTGTACTGTTGACGGCGGCATGGTACAGCCTCCTACAAGAGTAGTTCACGACTGTGGAGTCCCGCAGCGTACAGGTTATCAGGTAATACTGGCGGTATGGGAGGTTGGTGATACAGTGAACAGTTTCTACAATGTGATTGATGTGCAGTTTGAAGATTCTCCCGCTCCGCCAGTTCCAGGCATAACAGATGCCGGCACCATCTACCCGTCGAAAAACTTAGACACAGGCGACAAGGTGATGACCCGTGTATTTGATAGTGAAGGCGAACTTCCGGCACTGCAGACAGTACTCACGATTGCTAATAAAGCACAGGGCGTTGCTGAAGTATGGAGTCATGATCTTGCTGAAAAAATCAACAGCGAGCAGCCGGATATTAAAGCAGGTCAGGCAAAAATGTCAGGAGACACAGCTTCATTTTCTCCGGTTTTCGGTACTAACCCTGTCTATACCAAAACAGCCAGCGGCTTAGTCCGCGTTGAAATTGATTTTGACGAAGTACCGGAACCGATTGTGGACGGAATTGAAGTAACGGGGCTTGAGGCACAATATTCGCTTAATGGTGATAATGAAGTAGCAATTGATTTTGATGTCACTGCAACTGGCGAACTGCTGGTCAGTAATACAATTTACGACAGCAATAATAAAGCTAAAGGCTATGCACAGGCAGAGATTCACAACAGCACTGAAACTTTCTCAATGCTGTTAGAAGATATGACACCTGGAATTCATACACTGGTTACTATTGCCGATGATAAAAATGGTAATTTAATACAGGAAAACAACCAGTTCACAGTCGTAGAAACACCTGAACATGACTATGTATTCCCTGATGGTCTGAGTTCATACACAGAAGGAACCAAAGTACTGCAGAGTAAAGATGGAAGTATTTACCAGTGTAAGCCCTGGCCGAACACTGGCTATTGTCAGCAGTGGACCGAGACAACAACGCAGTATGAACCTGGTGTAGGCAGCCACTGGCAGGATGCATGGGATAAAGTACAGTAATACACTTCACTTTTTCGCGCATCGAAGTTGATAAAACTTAACCTGCTAGGCAATGCTTAGCAGGTTAAAACTGTACAAAATTATTTCAAGTATATTGTTTTAAAATCATCTCTACTGCAGTTTGTGCAATCAATGCGCTTTTCTGCTCATTCGGAAATTCCTCTCCCTGCACCAGCTGCGGCCAGAAACAAAAGCCTTTAATCACAGCAATAAACTGGGTCACCACTATCTCCGGATCCGCACATTTAAGTGCACCGGCTTCACAAGCTTCATTAAACCAGACGGTTAAA
This sequence comes from Psychromonas ossibalaenae ATCC BAA-1528, assembly GCF_000381745.1. GTDB lineage: Bacteria > Pseudomonadota > Gammaproteobacteria > Enterobacterales > Psychromonadaceae > Psychromonas > Psychromonas ossibalaenae. The sequence goes on from NZ_KB906967.1 coordinate 83,671, forward strand.
GGAGACTCCTGTTTATTAAAGGTCTGCATAACATTCGTCATCAGCTCAGGAGAGTGCATTAATTCGCCAAGAATTACTTTCGCCGTCGGTAAAAAACCATCGCCTTTAAGCAGAGAAATTTCGTTATCAACTAAACTGCGCAGCTGCAGTTCAAGCGGGACAGTGAGTGAAAAAGGAACCTGCTCAAAAGCAGACAACATAGTCAGCATCTCTTCTAAAATTGCTTCAAACAGCAGCTCTTTGCTGGCAAAGTGATTATAAACCGTACGCTTCGAAACCTCAGCGCGTTTAGCAATATCATCCATACTGGCGACTTTAAAGCCTTTTTCCTGAAACTCCAACGTAGCAGCCTGAATTATTGATGCATGTTTGAACTGCGAGCGAGTTAGTTTTTTCTCTTTCATTTTCAATTTCTTATATATATAGGAGCGGAAAACATCAACGCCATAACAAATAACACTTAGAAAAAGTACACTAATGAGTTTACTTTTAACAAAAGCGGCATAAACTACACTCACAAGTTTACTTCAAGGTTAGTAACAATGAAACGAATTATCACAATATTAATACTACTGCTCGGAGGCACAATGCTGTTAATGAAAACACCAGATGTACAGTCACCCACTGCACCAGAAAATAAATTACAAAATCATCACAAAAGCGGCGGGGGCTTTGTTAATACAGCGCCGGATTTTACTAATGACACGGCACTGTTAGGACTGCTCACCCGTTATATCAGCGAATCACGCACGGATGCATCTCCTGTGGATGCCATTCCAATGACTCCGCTCAGCAGCGCAGACCTGAATAATCTAGCCGCAGACAAAGATGTGGTGATCCGCCTGGGGCACTCTAGCATTTTTATGCAGGTAAACGGCCAGAAATGGCTTATCGATCCGGTTTTTAGTGAACGCGCCTCACCATTCAGCTTTGCCGGACCGAAAAGATTCCATCAGCCCCCTATTACTCTGCAGTCATTACCTGATATCGACGGCGTATTAATTTCGCATGATCATTACGATCATCTGGATAAAAACAGCATTAAGTATCTAGCAGATAAAGTGACTCATTTTGTGGTGCCCTTAGGTGTTGAGCAGTATCTGCTGGACTGGAAAGTGGCACCTGAAAAAGTTCACAGTCTAGACTGGTGGCAGTCTGTCAATATCGACGGTCTAAACTTAACAGCAACACCCGCACAGCATTTTTCAGGACGCGGTTTATTCGACAGAGATGAGACTTTGTGGGTTTCTTATGTGATTGAATCGACTGACAGTAAGCTGTTTTTCAGCGGTGATTCCGGTTATTTTGAAGGTTTTAAAGCGATAGGTGAACGCTTTGGTCCTTTTGATTTAACCCTGATTGAAACCGGTGCCTATGACCGTGACTGGCCGACGATTCATATGACACCGGAACAAAGTCTGCAGGCGCACCTGGATCTGAAAGGCAAGCAGATGATGCCGATTCACAACGGTACTTTCGACCTGGCATTTCACAGCTGGTATGAACCACTGCAGCGGATCAGTGAATTAGCGCAGCAGTCACAGGTTGCTCTGATCACGCCGGTAATGGGGCAAATCATCACTCTCGACAATATACCCGCTACCTATTCCTGGTGGAAAAACGAACAGCAGTTAGAAAATGACCAGCAGGCTGTTGCTGCATTATAGATAAAACTCGGCAGTAAAAGACGATGGCTGTCGGAAAATATTTTTCTTGTTCCAGAAGACTGGCGCAGGTAAAAATTGAGCTATATCAATTTTTACCTTAAGCTTGTTAACAATATATTCAACTTAGGGGCGGCAATGGAATTTTCAATATTAGGCAGCAGCGGCATTGAAGTATCACGAGTCTGTTTAGGCAGCATGACCTGGGGAGTGCAGAATAATCAAAATGATGCAGACCAGCAGATAGAGTATGCACTTAAACAGAGCATTAATTTTATCGATACCGCGGAGATGTATGCCGTGCCGCCTTCAGCCGAAACCTATGGCAAAACAGAAACTATTATCGGCAACTGGCTGGGCAGGAATGAAACAGTGCGTAAAGATATAATTCTCGCAAGTAAAATTGCCGGAGGCGGTTTACCCTGGGTACGCGGCGGCAGTCCAATCAGCGGCGAAACAGTTGTACAGGCGGTAGATGCTTCTCTTAAACGTCTGCACACTGATTATATTGACCTGTTCCAGCTGCACTGGCCGAATCGTACCTCACCGCATTTTAGTAAACACTGGCCTAATCACTTTAAATTCAGTGAATCTGATGCGGCACTGCAAAGTGCGCAGATGCTGGATATCCTGCAGGGACTCGACCGCTGTGTAAAAGCAGGAAAAATTCGTTACTGCGGCCTGTCAGATGATACTCCCTGGGGTATTAATACCTATCTTAAATTAAGTGAGCAGCATAACCTGCCGCGCATGGTTTCTATTCAGAATGAATTCAGCCTGCTGCACGCTAAAGACTGGCCTTATCTAATTGAAAACTGTATTCACGAAGATATTGCTTATTTACCCTGGTCACCGCTGGCCGGCGGTATGTTAAGCGGTAAATACCAAAATGGTGCCCGCCCGCAGGGCAGCCGCTGGACTTTAGCACAGCGTAACGGCTTATTCAGAGATACCGAAGCAGGACACAAAGCAGTCAGCGCCTATGCGCAGATAGCTGCTGATAACGGTTTTACTGCGGCGCAGCTGGCCTTAGCCTGGTGTGATCAGGTTGACGGAGTCACCTCTACGATTATTGGTGCCACCAATATGAAGCAGTTAAAAGAAGATATCAACGCATTTTCTCTGCCGTTGAGTGAACAAATGCTAAGTGATATCAACTCAGTATTTAAACAATATCCAGTGCCCTTTTAAGTGCCGCTTATTATCCGCTAGTTCCCATGTTAGATGCGGGAGCTAGCTCAAACTTCAACCCTCAACGCCTTAGAAGCTATTTTCCCCAATCCCAAAATAGAAATGATAACCAGTAGTAAAATAAACCACTGCTGCCAGCCGGAGAAAGGATTTTCTAATAAACGCGATAAATGATTAGACTGAATACCGACATAAATCACCAGTATAGTGCGCGGCAGCATGCCGAGGGCAGCTCCGATAAAGAACAGTTTAAGCCGCGCGCCGGCCATGGCTAATAAAATATTGCTGACAGCAAAAGGCAGAATAGGGCTTAACTTGCTGAGCATCACCAAACTCAACTCCTGCTCTTTTAAGCGCTTAATAATCAGCATCGCCTGAGAATGCCCCTGCAGACTAAGCATGAATTTCCCTGAGTCGAGAAATCTAGCGGCAAAGTAGCACAACACCGAAGCGAGAAGATAAGCGGGAACAATAAAAACTAACGCCTGCCAGCCGAGAAAATAACCACTGCTCAGAGCTATCAGGGTTGTCGGGGTTAATGCAAATGCCATGGTAAAAACACTGACAGAAAACAGCAGCAGCCACTGCTGCGTATCAAAACTTCTTAACAGCGGCTCATACTCCAGAGCCAGATAACTCATGCCGCCGCTGAACAGTAAAGGCAGCGAAGTCAGGAAAACAGCAAATCCGAGAGAAGTACCGTTAGCCCGTAAAATATTGAAAAAAGCATTCATAAATCAACCGAGTATATAATTAAAGCTCTTCTTAAAAAGGATATAAGAGCAGTTATTTCTGTATAGAAAACGCACTTTACCTGTAATGTGATACTTTGCTAGTAAAAAATAATTTTATCCGCCTGGATCACATTTTTACGATTAATTATTCGCGAATTATCTACCCTGAAAACAAACCTTAACTACTTTAAAAACAATACGCTTAAAAACAAAATATCAACCATCTTTATTTAAAAAAAGAAACGACAGGCACCTAGCACCTTCAAGGCAGAAAAAACACAAAGATAAGATCAATTACAAGACAACAACCCAGTTGAAAGCACAAAAAACAATCGATCGAACAACCACAAGCTTTCGAACAATCATATTGTAACAGTTATGCAACAAACACAAACTATACTACCGCCATCACATTTCATTCGCGCATTGTTATGTATCATTTGTTCATCAACTCATTCAATTAAAGGTAAATAATGAAAAAAACATTAATTGCTCACCGTGGAATGTCATCACTCGCACCGGAAAATACTTTAGCAGCCTTCTCTTTATGTAAAGAGCACGGCGTAAAGTGGTTCGAGTGTGATGTCGATATTCTTCAGGACGGTACCGTTATCATCTCTCATGATGACACCTTAGACCGCTGTACGGATAAAAGCGGGCGATTATGTGATATTACCCGCGATGACCTTAGCAATATTGATGCGGGAAGCTGGTTCGGTGATATTTTCACAGGGGAAAGAATACCCACACTGCAGCAGATGATCTGCTTAGCAAATGACAAACAGCTCAACCTCAATATTGAAATAAAATCATGCGCGGCCAGTGCGAAATTAAGCCGCCTGTTAATTGATAACTTAATTACCGCTCTCAAAGATCTCAATCCTGAACGTGAGCTGATTATTTCCAGTTTCAACCATTTAGTACTGTCGGAGTTTAAGCAGCTCAGCCCGCAGACTCCCGTAGCCTGTTTATTTGAAAGCCATAACCTGCTGGATGACTGGAACGCCACTATTGAGTGGTGTCAGGCTGATTATATTCACCCGGAAGATAAGGGGTTAACACGAGAAATGGTGAACAAATTTAAGGACGCCGGCATCAAAGTGAATGTCTGGACGGTAAACGATCTGGCGCGGGCAAATGAGTTATTTAACTGGGGGGTTGATGGAATTTGTACGGATATCGCCCACCAATTCCCGTCAAAGTACCGATTATAAAAAGAGCCCTATTATGAGTTTATTAAAAAAGATTGGTTTTAGTTCAAAAAAGCAGTGTTACGGTTTCTTTTCTGTTGTGATGTCCGGACAGATTATTTATTCCGCCTTTGAAGCTTTCAAAGGTACCTTTTACAACTTACTACTGGAAGTATTAAGCATTGATAATACCCAGATGGGGATTTTATTTACTTTGATCGGCTCGGCTATGTTTTTTTACATTCCGGCAGGCTGGGTAAATAACCGTTTTTCGGTTAAATCCATTTTAATGACTGGATTGTTTGTGCGTTTTATCAGCATGATGTTTATTATTATTTTTGCCCCCGGATTTATGGTGCTGGCTGTTATTGCCGGCCTCTGGGGCTTAGTGGATGCCATTTTCTGGCCCGCCGTAGTAAACGGCGTCAACCTGATGTCCGGCGACAAGAATAAAGGCATGGCATTTGGATTACTGGAGTCAACCAGACGAGCCGCGGAAATGAGCATGAATGCGGTCATTGTCGGTATTATGGCGCTGGTAGCCGGTTCTATTTTGGTTTTCCAGGGGGCAATTGTTTTCTATACCCTGCTGATTTTACCAATGATCTTTTGTGTGTGGAAGTTTGTTCCAGACAATACGCTGCAGGTAAAACAGGGTGAAAGTAAAAATAAAATCGCTTTTCAAGGTTTGATTCATGTCTTAAAAATGCCGACTGTCTGGCTGGCGGCCATTACCTCTCTGACGGTATACTGGACCTACATAACCCTTATTTACACGGTTCCTTATCTGCAGGCAGTATTTGGATTAACAACCGCACAGGCGGCGGTATTCGGCATTATTAATACCGGTGCAATGGGCATAGTCGCAGGCCTGATTGCCGGGTTCATTTCCGACTACATCTTTAAATCTTCGATTAAAATGATGTTTTTTGCACTGGGACTAACCGTATTATGCCTGGGCATTACCATTATACTTCCTAAATCAGCTGATATGCTGATGATCAATATTGCCCTGCTAATGTGTTTTTCATTCAGTATCTTTTTGGCGAAAGGCATCATTCTTGCGCCCATCGCCGAGGCTGGTGTACCAAGAAAGTTCAGCGGGGCAGCCATGAGTGTTGGTTCGTTTGCAGCTTATGCTTCGGTATTCTGGGCATACGCATTAAACGGCTGGATCATTGACAGTTACAGCGCGGTTAAAGCTTATCAGCTGATTTTCGGTATTGGACTGGCGGTATCAGCTTTCGGCATGATCTGCGCCTTAATGCTGCTGTGGCTGAAGAAAAAACAAGGACACCTGTCCACTGAAGAAGATTCAGCTGAGGCACAAGGAACTGAAGCACCGGCATCATAACGGTGACGGTTTAATTTAAAGTAAAAAAGGCTGTTCATTTTCATGAACAGCCTTTTTTATAATCTGCGGGTATTATTCTTTTAAACGAATACCGGCATCTTCAATATCGATAAGGCTTTTTTTGTATAACTGACCAATCGCTTTTTTAAAGTTACCTTTACTCATCTTCAGAATTTTTGCGATTTTATCCGGCGAGCTTTTATCTGAAAGCTGCAGGTAACCCTGATGCTGATTCAGCGCCTGCATAACACGATCTGCCATGCCGTCAATTTTACTGTAACCCACTTCGGTCATGCTTAAATCGATTTTACCGTCTTCACGGACACGGCGGATGTAGCCTTTACATTTTTTGCCGATACCCATTTCACCAAACACTTCACTGGTAAACAATACGCCCCAGTGTTTGTCATTAACGATAGCTTTAAAGCCAAGATCCGTACGGTCGGCAATCAGCAGATCAACCTTTTCACCGGCACGGTAAGCTGCAGGTTCACGGTCTAAGAAACGATCCAGTTTTGAAGAAGCCACCAAACGCTCGCTGATATCGTCCTGATAAACATAAACAACATAACCGTAACCTTCTTTCATTGGAATTTTCTGCTGGTTAAACGGTACCAGAAGATCTTTTGGTAAACCCCAGTCTAAAAATGCACCTGCACGGTTAGTATCAATCACTTTTAATGAAGCAAATTTTCCGGCTTCTGCTTTCGCTTTTTGTGTAGTGGCAATCAGTCTGTCTTCTGAATCAAAGTACAGAAATACTGTTACAGTATCTCCGACTTTCATATCATCTGTAACATAGCGGCGAGGCAACAGTATTTCGCCTTCTTCGATACCGTCAAGGTACATGCCGAAGTCAACTTGTTTGATGATAGTCAGCTCATTATAAGCACCAATTTTAATCATATTTGTTTCTCTTTATTTTTTATCTGTTGTTTAAATAGACTTTTATCTCAGTCTTTTGGTCGATTAATAACGGCTACAGTCAGTCTTGATGTACAGACCAGCTGCTGCCGTTCATTTTTAATTTCTATCTGCCAGATCTGGGTGCTGTAACCGATATGAACAGCCGTAGCCGTTCCGGTTACCAGACCTTTTTTCACACTGCGGATATGGTTGGCATTCACTTCCAGACCAACACAGACTCTGTCCTGCGGTACGGCTAAATTAGCAGCCACACTGCCGAGCGTTTCAGCCAGAACAACCGATGCGCCGCCATGGAGCAGACCATGAGGCTGATGCGTACGCGCATCAACCGGCATCGTAGCCTCAATAAAATCATCGCCGATCTGCGTATATTCAATACCCAGAAGCGAGATAATCGTATTCTCACTGGTGGCATTGATACGCGCCAGATCAGTATTCTTTTTCCACACTACCATTTATAAAATCTCTAACAGAGCCTGCACTGGATGTTTCAGCGTCTGTCCTTCAATACGTTTAACCTGACTGCGGCAAGAATAACCCGTTGCCAGGCAGCTGGCACGTTCGCGTTTTGCTATCTCAGCTTCCCAGCTTAGGCTATAAATCGCTTTTGAGTCAGCCAGTTTTCCAGCGTCATGACCGAAAGTGCCCGCCATACCGCAGCAGCCGACTGCCACATCACTCAGCTGACCGCCGAAATGAGTAAATATTTTCGCCCAGTCACCACTTGATGTCGGCTCAGCGGTTTTTTCAGTACAGTGGCCGAACAGGAAGAACTGTTTATCTTTCGACGCTTTAGCTTTCCCTTTTAGACGCGGCAATAACCACTCCTGAAACTGCAGTACATTAAAGTCACCACGCTGCTCACCTAAGGCATGCTTATATTCGTCACGGTAACAAAGCACCATCGCCGGATCCGCACCTAACATGGGAATATTAAGCTCGGACATCTTATTCAAAAACTCAGCAGTATTTTTAGTTGTTTTAGCAAACTTATCTAAGAAGCCTTTAATATGCTGCGGTTTACCATTTGGCTTAAAGGGTAAAATCACCGGTTTATAACCCAGCTTTTTAATCGTTAATACCAGATCACGTACCACATCGGCATCGTAATAAGTGGTAAACGGATCCTGCACAATCAGCACATAAGATTCACGTTCAATCATAGGCAGCGCCTGCAGCTTAGCTAAATCAAACTCAGTGATATCCTGTTTGTGCAGTGATGTTTTTAACGTCGGGCTGGAAAGCAGCGGAATATCCACCATGCCGACATACTTTTCAGTCAGTGACGCCGTTAATTTCATCTTCATAAAGAAGTTAAAGAAATCCGGCATTTTGCCCATCAGCGGCGCGTACTGCTCTACGTAAGCGACAAAATAATCTTTAACCGGGCGCAGATAACGACCGTGATAAAGGTGCATGAAACGTGCGCGGAAAGTCGGTACATCAACCTGAATAGGACACTGGCTAGTACAGGCTTTACAGGCTAGACAGCCCTGCATCGCTTCCATCACTTCATGGGAGAAATCATATTCTCCCTTGCGTTTAGCTAATGTATTAGCAAACTTTTTAAATACACCGGCGTTTTTACCGGCAAACAGATCACTTTCCAGCTGCAGCACATCAATATCGTTATTGGCTAACTGACGCAGCCATTCACGCATTAAACCGGCACGGCCCTTCGGCGAATGCACGCGGTCACTGGTTAACTTCACCGACGGACACATAGGCGAGGTGGTATCGTAGTTAAAGCATAACCCGTTACCATTACAGTCTAAGGCTTCACTAAAACTTTCACGTACTTTAACCGGAATCTGTCGGTCATAGAAACCACGTTTCACCGCATCAACACTGACCAGCTGCTCATTTGATTCAATCGGCGTACAGATTTTACCCGGGTTAACCCGGTTATTCGGATCAAAAGCCGCTTTGATTTTACGCAGCTCAGTAAATAACTCTTCACCGAAAAATTCCGGACCGTATTCACTGCGGAAACCTTTGCCGTGTTCGCCCCACATCAGGCCTTTATATTTAGCAGTTAATGCCACCACTTTGTCGGAAATACGGCGCATCATTTTTTCCTGCTCCGGATCGCACATATCCAGCGCCGGGCGCACATGCAGAACACCCGCATCAACGTGACCGAACATGCCGTAATGCAGGTAGTGATCATCTAATAACTGACGGAATTCAATAATATAAGCGGCTAAGTTTTCCGGCGGTACACAGGTATCTTCAGCAAAAGCGATCGGTTTAGCAGAACCGGCAGTATTACCTAATAAACCCACCGCTTTTTTACGCATGCCGTAAATACGGTTGATATCAGCAAGATCATCACAAATCTGATAAGCAATCACACCGGCTTTTTTATCGGCAATCAAAGCATCTAACTGGGCTGCTAAAGCGGCGACTTTTTCAGCCTGAATATCGGCATCTTCTTCAACAAACTCAACGATATTTAAACCGTCAACCACTCTGCCTGGGACATCAGTGATCAGACTGCTGACGCTGTGCCAGACAATATCCTGTTTAGCCAGATTGAGTACTTTCGAATCAATGGTTTCTACTGATAATGCATTAGCTTTAACCAGGAAAGGTGCATTCTGCAGAGCAGACTGGAAGCTGTCGTACTTAACATTAAACAGCGTCCGGTAAGTCGGGATTTTCTGAATATGCAGTTTAGCTTCTGTGATAAACGCTAAAGAGCCTTCCGCGCCGCAAAGAAGTCGGGTTAAATCCACAGTACCGGTCTGGGCATCATAAACATGTTTTAAGTCGTAACCGGTTAAGAAGCGGTTTAACTTTGGAAAACCGTCTTCAATCTGCTGCTGCTTGCTGTCACAGGTTTCAATAACCTGACGGTAAATAGCGCCGATGCTGTCCTGACGTTCAACCTGTTCAATTAAATCCACCGCCGTTAGCGGCTGACTGTCTAACACCGAGCCGTCAACTAAAACCGACTGCAGCCCTAAAACATGATCACTGGTTTTACCGTAAACTAAAGAGCCCTGTCCTGATGCATCACAGCTGATCATGCCGCCGATAGTGGCACGGTTACTGGTCGATAGTTCCGGCGAAAAAAACAATCCGTAGGGACGCAGATAATCGTTTAACTGATCTTTAACCACACCGGTCTGTACACGCACCCAGCCTTCAGCTTCATTAAGCTCAAGAATGTTGTTCATAAAACGAGACAGATCCAAAACAATATCGTTAGTTAACGACTGACCGTTAGTGCCCGTACCGCCGCCGCGCGGCGAGAAACGAATAGCGCTAAACTCTTCAAGCTGTGCCAGTTTACAAATTCTAACAATGTCCTGGGTCGATTTAGGGAAAATCACCGCCTGCGGTAAACACTGATAAACACTGTTGTCGGTAGCGACAGCCAGACGGCTGGCATAACTTTTTGCAATTTCACCTGAATAATCACTTTCATTTAACGCTTTGAGAAATGCGAAGGTATCTTGTTTGATATTCTCTTGGTGGCTTAAAATTGGGATCATGTTTAAAACGCCCTAGTCCATTATTGAATTTGTAAGTTTCGACATAAAAATAGTTGTGGATAATATCACAAATTTTAAGCGGTTTGGCGAGAAAAATTAACCATGATTGAGCAGGTAAATATTGGATTTTAAAAGCTTGTTAATTCCTGTTAGAGGATGTTAAAAAAGCTTTGTATTTTTAAAGATATGATGAATGTATGTCCCCAACTTTCCTTAAAAAGCCTCAGATTTGTTTAACTATTTTTATTGCGGTCATTATGTGGTTTTGTTTATTGCGTTGCTTAGGGGCGGTTTAGGGGATGGCTTGATGCCAATACATAATGCATTGGCGATTGAAAATTAAAAACCGTTTTCTAATTCAGGGTAAGCCTGATTCAAAAAACTATCATGTAGATATTGCCATCTCCAAAACGCACTAAATGGATGCTTAACATCAAGCATTGCTTCAATTACTTCTTTAGCTCCGTTCTTTATAGTTTTACCTGTCGATGGTTTCTTTAGCAAAGATCTTGCAGTAACAAATGTGACCATATAATCATACATTTGTTCAATCAATGACTCTCTACTGACTCCACGTAATGCTGTATTTGTACTGTTGTAACACAATTTCAATAGGTTTACAGTCCTAGACGTTTCAGCACTAGGATTCGGATTATTAGCCTCAACGATAACATCATCATCAATAGCAGGAGACATTCTTAAAGTGATTTCTCTGAATACATTAATAGAATTATCTGTGCAGTTTAATAAACCGACATGTGTTGAACTTTTTATACTATTACAGCGACTGCAAGAGTAAAAAAGGTTGTCCCAATCAAATTTATCGGCCTCAATAGACATATGAGGCTTAAAGTGTTCAACCTCTACATCTTGAATTTCATCTCTTTCACATAGATAACATTTTCCATGAAACATCGGTTTTAATATATTCACAACATCTGCATGATTATATATTTTTCTTGCTAGTGATGCAGGCACCGCTTCTGGGCGAGTAACATTAAACATTACTTATTCTCCCTTTAAGTCGCTATCTAATATCGCCTGCTTACCCATGAGTAAAACTACCTTAGAGCGAGAATCTAATTCACTTTCATTTGTACTTAGCATAGCAACCAAGCTTTCTATTCTTGCTTTATTAGACTCAATTTCAGGAGTCAATTTAGATAGTTCTGATACAAGATCATCCAGAGAGTTTGATGTTGTTTTTACACCAAGTAAGCCTTTTGTTATCGCTTCATAAGAATACATTGAGAGATCTTCTAATTGCTCTAATCTACTTAGATCATAAATCACAGCATTATCTACAGACTGAATAACAAAAGGTGAGTGTGTTGATACTATAAATTGAACATTGGGGTACGCATTATCAAGAAAAGACAATATTTTCTTTTGCAGAGATACGTGTAAATGAGCATCTATTTCATCAATAATGGCAATGCCCGATAACTCTTTGGCTGTTATTCCTCTTAATTCAACTTTCATTAACAGATCTGCATAAATGTTTAATATTGATGAATAACCTGATGATAATTGAGAAAATGTAAAGGGTGTTTTCCCTTTTTGATTTACGTAAAAAATCTTTTCTTTTTCTTTGTACTCAAGTACGAGAGTTTCGTCTTCAAATAGATAGCGTAGATCTGAAGTTATAACTTCTAACCAAGCATCTACTTTATTTTTCTCTTCTTCATCTTTACGCAACACATAAGCCATATACCCAGCATTCAAATAGGTTACAAGATATGATTCAAATGTAATAGATGAGTCTTGCAACAAATCTTGATTTTGAGCTGTTTGCTGCATAGATAGGACTGTTTCATTTTGATTATTTCTGGCAAGGCCCCCATATTGACGAGTAGCGGTATATAAACGTAAAAGTAGTTTTTTTTGAAGTACCTTTTCTGTTACGTCATCCATATCATTGAGTTCAATGTGACAGTCATTATGATGTAAATGTCTATTGATTTGAACAAGCAGATTGTCAATATTAGTTTGGTAGTTCTTTTCTTGTAAGGAATTAAGATTTGGTGTATTTAAGGCGTTTTGATTTTTCAGTACCTGTGATAATTGATTCTTATATTGCTGCTGCTGATTAGAATTTAACCTTACCTTTAAATGAGAGAATATTTGATTAAGGAATTGAGTTTTTCCACAACCATTACCACCAGTAATTATTAGGTTCTTACCTTGAAGATCAATTGATACTTTTTTTTCTGTATTGACTAAAATAGCATCTATCTTAGTAATGTATTTTTTCATTATTGCTCCTAAAAATATCACTTGTGTTAAAGTAACATTTTATTAAATAAATTTATTGCATAGTTAATAATTAAATAAAAAGGCAAGGCAACCATATGTTACATCTTTAAAAATCATAAAGTTATGACCAAAAAGATTGGGATGTCCTGTCTTTTCCTTCATGTAGACTCCTGTAAACCAACACTGTGTAAGGCGTGAGTAACGTAATACCGAAGCTTCTTAAACACGAAACTCTACGCAAACTAAAAATGCCACGCGTTACGAATCGCTCTTAAACGTTTTGTTATATTATTTTTCGTGTTCGGAATCGCTTGATGATGAAGAATATTTGCTTTTAGTTCTTATGAAATCATTTATTAGCACAGTAGTATAAGAATTTGCCTCTTTTAGCAAAGATACATTTTTACTTCTTCTCGTCACAACAACTAGATAGATAAACCCTGTTAACATCATAAATGGAGACAGGTAAGCAAATGAAAAAAAGTTGGTAAGAAATTTTGCTAGCCCCAGAACTTCCCAGTTGATCTCAACTATTGAACCGCCATGTATTATACCTGCGCATATTATGGCAATAGAAAATAGGTACTCAATACCTCTAGAAACAAATGTAAAATCAAGTTTCTTGTTAAGCCTGTCAATTTTCTTAACCTCATATAGCAAGCTTGAATCTAAACGACTTATATTATGTTTATATGTTGAGATGATATCTCTAATAGATCTTAACTCTCTCGAATCAAAACCATTTTCGTATCTTTGTGCCGAGTTTATCTTTTTATCCTTATATACAAAATAACCACCGAGCTTTTGCACATCAAGCATACTCTCCGTGGTGATAAGCTGTCTTCCATAACGACTAAACAATGCAATTGGGAATATTATATTAACCTCTAGAGAATTAACCACTTCTTTCATTTCATGGATGCCAGTTGGAGAGTGATCTACTTCGAGAAGAGTCCTTGCATACTGTCGATACTTTTGTGTATTCAACAATGCTTGTTCTTGTAGAACCTTCAGGTTAGAAGTATCTGCCATATACACTTGCTTTAACTTAGATATAACTTTATTGTTCTTACTAGATTCAAGTTCTTGCCCCTTGGAATACAAATCAAACAACACAATATCTGGCGTAGCCTGATTTATAGCATCAATTAATTCTTTTCTATTGTTAAAAACAACAGTTTTCACTTTGCTAGTCACATTACCTGATGAGGTGAAATTTAAGCATCCTTTTCGATAGTCCAAGTCTAGGACATAGATTAATTCCATTATGTACTCCAATCGCTAGTCGCATCTGCTTGAGATGATTTTTTAAAGATATGATAAATAGATGTCCCGACTTTGAGGAAAAGAGGCAGCCAGGCTTCCGGTGCCTCTAAAATATGAATCACCTCTATTTATCCGTGATTGAACCCGGAAGACTCTTCTGAGTTACTGCCATGGACAACCGGGTTCCTGGCAAAAAAGGCGATACAGCGCTGCAGGTCATTAACCAGCAGATCGGCTTGATCGCGGCTGAAGCCGTGACGTACCAGAATACGCATAATAACCAGATCTTCCCGTTTGGGCGGCATTGCATAAGCGGCTATCTGCCAGCCGCGAGAACGAATTCGGTCTGACAAATCAAACAGGTTGAAACCCGGCTCAACACCTTCCTTCAAAGACCAGCTCATGGCCGGAATACCGCCGTGTCCGTCGTAGATGATATCGAACATACCTAATTTTTCGATTTCAGCAGAAAGATAATGCGCAGTTTCGTAACAGGCATTATGAATCTTGCGGTAGCCTTCTTTACCTAAACGTAAAAAGTTATAGTACTGCGCAACAATCTGCCCGCCGGGTCGAGAGAAATTCAGCGCAAAGCAGGGCATGTCTCCCCCCAGGTAATTAACGTGGAAGACCAGATCTTCGTGCAGCGCCGATGCATCACGCCATACTATCCAGCCGACACCTAATGGCGCCAGTCCGAATTTATGACCCGATGCATTAATAGACTTAACACGAGGCAGTCGAAAATCCCATTCCAGTTCCGGCTCACAAAACGGGGCTAAAAATGCACCACTAGCGCCGTCTACGTGCATAGGAATATCTAAACCGGTATCTTTGTGCAGTTGATCCAGCGCCTCGTGAACCGCCTTAACCGGTTCATACTGGCAAGTAAAGGTAACACCCAGGGTGGGAATAACACCTATGGTGTTCTCATCACAACGCTTGATCACTTCTTCGGCAGTCATAATTAAGCGGTCACCTTCCATAGGGATCTCACGTAACTCTATATCCCAATATCTTGCAAACTTATGCCAGCATACCTGTACAGGACCGCAGATCATGTTAGGTTTATCGGTTGGCTTACCCAGCGCTTTCATCTTTTCGCGCCAAGCCCACTTTAATGCCATGCCGCCGAGCATGGCGGCCTCACTAGATCCGGTTGTAGAGCAGCCTAAGGTATTTTCTGCATCAGGTGAGTTCCAAAGATCTGCAAGCATATGGGTGCAGCGTGCTTCAATTTCAGCAGTTTGCGGATACTCATCTTTATCGATCATATTCTTGTCGATACACTCATCCATCAGTTTGTGAACTTCATCCTCTATCCATGTCTGGCAGAACGTCGCCATATTCTGACGTGAATTACCGTCCATCATTAACTCATCATGAACCACTTGATAAGCATGACGAGGGTCATGTTCATTTTCCGGCATTTTATACTTGGGCATTGATAAAGAAAGGTCGTGTGATGAATAGACATCATCAAGCAGGTCATCTCTAACTGAGTCTTTTGCATGAAGCGGCATTGAGTTTACTCCTGTGAATTTACGGTAATAACGTATAGCGATTGTTATTAATATCAACGATAAAAAAATAGAACATAAAAATTAACTCTACTCTTTTTCTTTATAAATTCATTGAGTATGTCCACAAATGCAGCAATATATTAGACGCCACAGCCAATTAGTCAAAATAAAATCAACCAAAATAGTCAACCTGCATATATTAACCGTCTGGGCCTTCAGTTTGGAGTTTTCAGAAAAACATTAAGATTAAAAAGCAGTCCCGGACGGAACTGCATTAAGGTATGATCCGGCTTTTTCTACTACAGGCAGTATTTATACCAATCGCACTAATTATCCAACCTATTATGCTGGTTAAAGTAGGCGCTACCTTCGTTATTGATTTTGTAATTAGAATAACTAATTACGGCAATCAATGCCTCGTGATCACCAATTTTTACTACACCTAAACAGGCCATCTATTTAGTGTGATTGGTATTAACCGTTACTCACTTCATAGAGCACAAACTTCCGGGGAGAAGCACTATTGTACGATGCTAAGTAATTATCCATTTCATCAAACGGGATTGGTTTACTGAAAAAATAACCCTGGGCATAATCACAATCGAGATTTTCTAAGTACTCAAGCTGCTTTTCTGTTTCTACACCTTCAGCTATTACTTTTAAATTCAGCCCGTGCGCCATCGCTACCGTTGCTTTTATCAATGTCTGATCAGATGGAGAAGTTGTTATGTCGTCAACAAAGCTTTTATCAATTTTCAGCACATTAAATGGAAATTTTCGTAAATAGCTAAGTGAAGAATAACCCGTACCAAAATCGTCCATCGCAATATTTACATCTAGTTCACTTAACCTTTTAAGCGCATCCTCAATATGCTGCCCGCCCATCAAGACACCTTCTGTGATCTCTAATTCCAAGCATCCCCCTGAAGAAAAATGCTTTTTAATAGTATTTTCAATATAGTTTATTAGATTTGGATCTCTAAACTGACGCGGTGACAAGTTGACCGCGACAGTTAAGTCCGGATCATATTTCTGCTGCCATTTTGCTGTATCGCGCATCGCTTCGTTTAAAACAAACTCCCCTAACGGCACAATTAAACTATTCTGCTCGGCGATGGGGATAAATTCAGCAGGAGAAACATTACCTAATACAGGATTACACCAGCGCAGGAGAGCCTCTGTTCCGGTAAATTTATTATTACTAATATTAATTTTGGGCTGGTAGTAGACAGTAAATTCATTTCGCTCAAGGGCGCCGTGTATTTCGTTTTCCAAATTTAGCCTACGCGATATCTCTGCATTCATTTTATCTGTAAAATAAGAATAGGTATTTCGTCCAACTTCTTTAGATTGATACATAGCAGAATCAGATTTACAAAGCAGTGTCGTCCCAATTTCACCATCATCAGGAAACATCGATACACCAATGCTGACCGTCAAGGTTAATTCGCGACTGTCAATAATGTATGGGACTCTAAATTGACGGATCAATTTTTCAGCTATCATGCTTACAGCCGAAACTTCAAAAATACCGCCTAAAACAACAACAAACTCATCCCCTCCAAGCCTGGCTACTGTATCATAGCTGCGAATTTCGGAAGATATCCGCTTTGCCATCTGACATAAAATGTTATCACCGGCTTCATGGCCAAGGGTATCATTTACTTTTTTAAAGTAATCTATGTCAATAAACAGAATAGCAACTTTATTATTTTTACGTTTAGCCTCATCAATAAGCTGAGTTAAACGTTCCAACATTAAAATTCGATTAGGCAAACCAGTTAACCCGTCAAATAATGCCTGCTTTTTAAGTTTATTCTCTGAAACTTTGCGCTTGCCAATTTCATAGCGTAAACGTTCATTGATATTTTCCAGCTGCTTGGTGCGCTTCTGCACACGCGTATCAAGCTGAGCATTTAAGGATTTGAGTTCTTTGTCTGTTTGTTCAAGTTTTATGACACTCGGCAGCCATCGGTAAAAACCAATTGCCACGAATAACAGGCCGAATAACGTTCCAACCACTTTCTCTAGAAACGCTTCAATTTCAGTATCACCAATAATTACAAAATGATTCAATTGCGGGAAATTATCCGTAATATCGATCAACATACCGAAAAAAAGCAGGAAAAAGCCAACTAGAATATATTTAGATCCCGGCAGCTGAAGGGCACGTTTAATCCCCATGTTATAGGTTAATACCCATAAGATGATGCCGGCAAATACGGCACCAAAAGATTCCATTATAATATCACTCACAACTCACCCCCTTAGTAGGAATGTAAGTAAGACGGCAGGACAGCCGAACCTTTAAAGAAAAAAATACTGATACCTTCTTTACATATTAGGTTCACTCCTAAATATAACTATTACCTTCTATTACACCACTCTGTATTTAGTATAGTTATTTCCCTGCTTTACCTCCTGCCACCTCAACGAATACGTTATGCCTTACTCTGCATTCTGCATTCTGCGTATAACAAGAGCAGATTCTGCTTCCATAACAAGTGACCTCTATTGATTTTACCGTTATCGGCAGTTTGGTACCGGGCTGGATTAATGTCCGGCCAACGGCAGCTTTCGGCAATGATTCCGTTGGCAGGGACTACGAGGGATTACAGAGCGAACAGCTCATTATCATCAAGCTGGCAGTGAGTATCATTAGAATTTTGAGTTTGAATTGGAAGGATCACGCCTGAATAACACTTATTGCGGATAATGAATTGAAAAAACTGAACACCCAAACCATTTTTATCATACCGCCATGATTAAAATAGGTTTCTCAGCTTATCTTTAACGGTATTACGCGGCACTTCCTTTGGGCGTCATATTAAAATGACGCTTGAATTCCCGGCTGAATTGAGAGGTACTGCTGTAACCTACTGAATGAGCGGCCTCATTCACGCGCAGCCCTTCCAGTTGAATCAACTCTTTGGCTTTATTTAAGCGCACTTTTTTTAAATACTGCAGTGGCGACTCTAAGGTTACTTTACGAAAAGCTGAATGAAATGCAGATATGCTCATATTCGCTTCTTCGGCCAGATGCTGAACCGTTAATCCATCAGCATAAGAACGGTGCATTTTATTCAACGCTTTGGCCACTCTTGCGTATTGTCCATCATGGTGTGCTAAATTAAATAATACATGCCCTTCAGAGCCGGTAAGTACTCGATAGACAATCTCATTTATTAAAGATTCCCCTAACATTTTTGTATCCAGATCACTGTGCAGTGCAAGCATTAATCGTTTACAACTATCAAGCATATCATCGGCCATTTTTACCGACGTTAACCCAAATCCATCCTGGTTTGCGCTGCGTGGCACTTGAAAATCTGCAGCTTCAAGTTCATTCACTAAGCGATGAAGTAAAGTGGAATCAACATTAATAGTTAAACCCAGTAATGGTTCATTATCTTCAGGAAAGGCTTCGCACTCTAACGGCATGGGGACACCAACGACCAGATAATCATCCGGCCCATAATTCACTGGTTGATTACCAATATGAATTTGCTTATGCCCTTGCCCCAATACAATAATGCCCGACTGATAAACAAAAGGCTGACGCTGATTGCCTTTGCTGCTGCGGTAAAAGTATACGCCGGAAACCGCCGTTTCTTTTATACCCTCAAGCTCGTTGAGATTGTAACGATCCGCATAGATCTGCATCAAATCACCAAGTGAATTCATTTTTTATTCCTTTTGTACTCAGATCACATCTGTTTAACTCTGCTTTCAAAAATACAGACAATTGTAGAAATAGGCAACAAAAATAGATTAATCAACCTTTTTAACTGCACACAACAAGACTAATATGCACTTATTGAAATTACAGACTCTAACATATAATCAGGGTTTATCTCCTTTACAAAGAAATGAGGCCAAACAATGAAATTCTCTTACGTTAATCCTACACAAATCCATTTTGGCCAAGGTCAAATCGCAGCAATCACTGCATCTATTCCAAAAAGCCAAAAAGTTTTGATGATTTACGGCGGTGGTTCAATCAAAAAAAATGGAGTTTATGATCAAGCTGCAGCTGCATTGGCGGATCATTCCTGGATTGAGTTCTCAGGTGTTGAACCAAACCCAACGGTTGAGACATTAGATAAAGCCGTCGCTATCGCAAAAGCTGAGAACATAGGTTACATTCTTGCTGTTGGCGGCGGATCTGTGATTGACGGTTCAAAATATGTGGCGGCAGCTGCAAAGTACGATGGTAACGGCTGGGATATTCTGCTTGGTAAACATACTGTAACAGAAGCTATCCCGCTCGGTGCAATTTTAACCCTGCCGGCAACAGGCTCAGAATCAAACTCTGGTGCAGTGATCACCCAAAAAGCAACACAGACAAAATTACCGTTCATGACGCCGATGGTACAGCCAAAGTTTGCAGTGCTTGATCCTGACTCAATGAAAACATTACCTGAACGCCAGCTGATTAACGGCTTAGTTGATGCTTGGGTACATACCTGTGAGCAGTACCTGACAACACCTGCTGGTGCAATGGTACAGGACGGCTACGCTGAAACCCTGCTTCGTAACTTGCTGACGCTTGGCGCTCAATATAACAATCGTGATAATAATGAGTGGCGTTCAAACCTGATGTGGACAGCAAATCAAGCCTTAAACGGTTTAATTGGTACAGGTGTTCCTCAAGACTGGGCCACACACATGATAGGCCATGAATTGACCGCGCTTTACCATGTTGATCACGCTCGCTCTCTGTCTATTATTCAGCCGTCACTGCTTCGAAACCAGATTGAAGTAAAACGTGCAAAACTGGAACAATTAGGTAAAAACGTATTTGCTTTAGAAGCATCTGATGATTTAGCAGAGCGCACTATTACTGAAATAGAAAGCTTCTACCACAGCTTAAACTCACCAACTCAGTTAACAGAACATGGTGATGACAAACAATCAGCGATTAACGACGTTATTAAACAGCTTGAAGCACACGGTATGGTGGCACTAGGTGAAAATCAGGCAATTACGCTTGAGGTATCACGTCAGATTCTTGAAGATGCCGTTAAGTAACAGCATTAAGCTTAATTAGAAAAATCAGCAAGGAACTACCCGTATAATTAGTTTGCCGGGTCTTTTCCTGCTGATAGTCATTCTTAATCATCATGGTTTCCAAATTGCTGCACCACTGCATCCATACCTTTTTATCATAGCGTTATGATTTTTAAATGTGTAACGAGCCCCTGCCTTTACAAGATTAAAAATACAGAGCTAGAGCGCAATAATTAATTAAATACCCAATAGTTACCCAGCAATATTTGCCATAGCAGCAGGTTATATGTAAATCTGCAGCTGCTTAGAATCAAACAGGTATTTAGCTTTGAGTGACAATAAAGAATTCAGCGCCCTACTCGCACAGCATTTAGGCAGTACGCATTTTCTAATCGGTAATCAGCGCTGGCATATTAAAGAGCTGCTCAGCGTGCAGAACATATTGTTATGCAATGCCTCCTCATTAAATGAAGGCCTGTTATGGTGGAGTAAATCCCTGTCTTTATTTGATCGAACTCTGTATGTTGAAAGCAAAAACGGCAGTGGTTTTTTATCTCTGACTTTCCGTACTCACGGCAATATTTCGCTACCTGCTCTGGCTTATTCTAGTGCGCAGAACCTGCTTACACTGCTTGGCCGCTTTACGGAGTTTCACCATAGCTGGATCCAGACTAAATCACATAATTTCCCTCAGCTAAGAAACGAATTCGGCAGCGGTTTAAAGATTCACTTTGACCTGCGGGAGGTTAATGTTAAAGCGTTACCTGAGCAGAATATGTTCAAGCTTGCCAGGCAGGTATTTGTTATGCTCCAGAAGCAGAGCATTGAAAAAGAAGACCTGAGTTACCGGCTAAAAAAGCATATCCGTGATCATATCGATTCACCGTTACGTTTACCTGATCTAGCCAGAAGCATGGGATTATCGGCAAGAACCCTGCAGCGAAGACTGCAGGATAAACAGTTAAATTTTTCTACTTTGATTGAGAATGAAAAAAAGACCGTTGCCCTGCGCCTGCTCGCTGATACTGATTTAAATACCAGCTCAATTGCGGCCCAGCTTGGTTATGATGACTCATCTAATTTTCATCGTGCCTTTCGTAAATGGTATGCATTTACGCCGCAAAATTATCGCGAACAGTGTATCAATAACCGCACTCTGCAGAAAAATAATCCCATCCGTTTACATTACGCCACTTGGAATGACCATAATCAGCACAAAAAACAGGGGCAAGTCTGGCTTGAAGTAGACAATATTGCATTTGAGAAAAGCGTCAGCGTGGAATGTCTCGACCGAGACGGGGTATGGCGCCATTACCCGGCTTTCTTTGAATACTTTTTAAGTAAAGGAACAGAGCTGTGGTCTACAGCAAACCTGCCTGTTGCAGGCCCGCTTAGATTCAAATTATATTATGAAATCAACGGCAGTAAGTTCATAAATGATAACCACCAGCATAATTATGTAGTAAACGAAGGTATTTTAATCGGACAGCCTTTAATCGTACTTCCGACCATGATTATTGTTCATGAAGGCGGTGGATTTCGGATTGTCATCGAACTTGTGTGTAAGAGAGCTGATATAGATAAAATCGACTGTATTATTGATCATCACAACAGCAGCGGTATAAAAATGCACAAAACCAGTGAAAAAAATAATTATGTTTCCTGGTCGCTGTCGACTCATTTAGACAGTCTTCCAAAACGCTGTTTCTTCAAATTACACACCTTAGATCAACAGGAACTGTACTGTGATAACTACCAGAACGGTTACATTTTCACGCTTCCTAGATAGTACAAATGCTGTACAGCTCAAACTAAATCAAGACTGACACCATCTGACCATTAATATGGCGTAAAGTGACACTCAAATTTTTGATTATCTCCTCTATTGTCTAGCCCACACATATTCATGGAGAGAGTAAAAATGCTGAACAACTCGTCTAACAAGCTTAAAATATTATCATTATCCATCGCTCTGGTCCTTTCAGGCTGTAACTCAGGAGACAACAGCAGCAGTACTGCCGGTGTCAACGATGATGCCGATAATAACAACAGCATCAATGACAACAGTAATAGCAACAATAGCGGCAGCAATACCGATAACGGCACTCATGTGGCGTCGCCTGACTGGCAGGATCAGATCATCTATTTCTTAATGATTGACCGCTTTAACGACGGCAACAGCCAGTTAAATGATCAAGGCCAGGATGAATACGATCCAAGCTCAGATAAAAAATTCAGCGGCGGTGATCTGCTCGGAGTTAATGAGCAGTTAAGCTATATTCAAAATTTAGGCGCAACATCGGTCTGGATCACGCCCCCAGTTGCTAACCAGTGGTGGGATTCACAGCAGAATTACGGCGGCTATCATGGTTACTGGGCTCGTGACTTTCAGCAGATAGATGAACACTTTGGGGATATACAAAGCTACCAGTCCTTAGCTAGAGAGCTGCACAGCCGCAATATGTTCCTTATTCAGGATATTGTCACCAACCATGTCGGCAACTTTTTTACTTACGATAAACCCTATGAATATGATCTACAAAAGCCTTGTATCGGTTTTAGAGTCATTCCGGACGCACTGCCAGCAGGACAAGCTCTGCCTTACCCGCTTAACCAGCTTGAATGCCGAAGCGACGGCAGCGGGACTTACCACTGGACTCCTAGCATTACCGATCACAATGATCCCCTTCAAGAGAAAACACGGCAGCTGTCTGACCTTGATGACCTCAATACTTCAGACCCCGAAGTACGCGCTTATTTAAAAGAAAGTTACCGTAAGTGGATCCGCGAAGTCGGTGTCGACGCATTTAGAATCGATACCGTTAAATTTGTCGAACATGATTTCTGGAATGATTTTCTACACAGTGAAGACGGCATTTTAGCCCAGGCTAAACAGACCGGCAGACAGGATTTTCTTACCTTTGGCGAAGTATTTGAAACCTCGACACCTTATAACACTGAAGGTGAAGAAAAAATGCTCACTTACATAGGTGAAAATGGTACACCGGCTCAGCTTACCGCTGTCCTTAACTTCCCGCTGCAGGCGACGATGACACGCGTATTTGCTTCAGGTCAGCCTACGGATTACCTTCGTTACAGGCTTGAACGCATGATGGAGGTATTCCCTAACCCGTACATTATGCCTAACTTTATCGATAATCATGATATGCCGCGTTTCTTATCGCAGGGCAGTCAGCAGGATATGCAGCAGGCGCTGATCACCATGATGACAGTTCCAGGCATTCCAGTCATTTATCAAGGCACCGAACAAGCGATGGCCGCCAGCCGCGATGCTATGTTTGCCGGCGGCTATCGCGAAGACGGTCAATCAGTGGATTCTTTTGACAGCAGCAGCGATATGTATCAATTCATCCAGGCGTTAGCCAAACTGCGTACTGAAAACCGCGTATTAACTCACGGTGAACTGCAAGTACTCAGCAGCGACAAAGCCGGAGCAGGTATATTCAGTTTCATGCGCAGATTAGATGATCAGGAGGTTCTGGTGGTAATGAACACATCATCTTCACCTATGCTGCTTAATCAACTTAATGTGATGCAGGCGGCAGGCACTGTTTTCGAAAATAAAATCCAGTCAAACTGGGATCAAGCACCGCAAAACCTCAGCGTAAACAGTCAGGGAGAAATCAGCCTGGAGATGGCGCCGAAATCAGCAGTTGTCTACTTCAAAACAAACCAGACGGGTGATTTCGACCAGGCAGGTACAGAAGTTGAGTTAGACGGAAACTGGGATAATATCACTATCACCCAAGATACTGTAATTACGGGTAATAGTGTACCGGACAGCACCTTAAAACTGGTTGTTGACGGCAACTTAGAAACCGCGAAAGAAATTCAAGTGGATGACGCTGGAAACTGGTCAACTTCACTTTCAATCCGTCACTTTACTATAGGTAAACAACAGCACAGATTCGCTGTCTACTCAGCAGAAAAGAAAACCGGCAGTGAAGATATTATTTTCACTTCTGATTTATCCTGGGCGGATACTGCAGATCAAGTCATTGATGATTCCGGCGATGCTCAAGATGGTGCAGGCGGCCTGAACGGTTCATATTCCCTGCCGACGGATCCAACCTTTGATAAAACCAGCAGCCAGCTGGCTATTGATAAAGCGGAACTGTTCTCAGTCGGCAGCAATGTCCGTCTAAAGCTGACCATGAACAATATAACCAACAGCTGGCTGCCGCCGAACGGCTTCGACCACGTTGGCTTTTCAATCTTTATCGGCCTGCCGGGTGAAGCTTCACAGGGGTTAACGACACTGCCCAAAATCAATGCGCTGATGCCGAGCGGTAGATGGAATAGAAATGCAGTCGTATTCGGCTGGCAAAGTTCGATTTACAATACCCAGGGAGCCGATGCGCAGACGTGGGGAGAAAGTGTCGCACCGGCACCAGTGGTCACCGTAGATAAAGGCGGCAATGCAGTCTATCTAGACTTTGCCAGCGATGCACTTGGCCGTCCAGATACGCTGAACGGAATTAGTTTCTACATCACGACCTGGGACTTAGACGGACTGTCTGCGGCCTATCGTCCCCTTCAAGCTGAAAAAGGCCCATGGAGTTTCTCCGGCGGAGATAGCGATGAAGCGAAAATCTGGGATGATTTACCTGTGATCACACTAAGCGAATAACAGGAGTTTAAAAATATGGAAGGTGGAAAGCTGAACTAAACCGCTAAAGCATTATATCTTTCTCAGCAGAGATTTAATGCTCCCCTTCCAGTTCATAGATAAAAAAATACGAAGGTCTATATCTGTTTTTCTGCAGACTCTCCCCCAGAGGTTCAACGTGAGGCTGCGGCGGGCAGGTCACCTCAAACACCCGCATCTATTATCCTTCACGCTGTTTTACCGGACTTTGTGTTTGAAATTATATAGAGAGAAACTCGGTCTTGTATTATATCTCCGTTACTATCAACGGGATAAAAAGGAGAGGTAAAATGAAAAAATTAATCTCAATGACAGCAGCTGTGATTATTTCCATGTCAGTGTTTATATCACCCGTTTCAGCACTGCAGCAGCACCAAACTCTAGATCAGCAGGCTGTGTATAATGGAAATGATATGCAGGAATTTTTACTAAAACGCTGCACACAAGGCTGCGCACATTAATTGTCTATTTTGTTTGGTTATTTTTTATAACACGACAATTTTCGAAACTGGGCACAGTTACCCATGATACTTCAAGGTGCAAAGTCAGCAGGGTAAAAGGCAGGATATCTATATATTGAGTTGTTTTAAATCATTGCATTATGACTTGAAACTATTGGGTGCTCGTTTTTTATTAAACGGATATGAAATAAGACAACGCACCCAAATCACTTGCCAGAGACTAGAAAAATTCGGAGATAACATTATGAGAAAACTTGTACTGCTGATCCTGCCGTTGTTATTTGCCTTTTCATTTATACAGCCGGCTGAAGAATTTGATGCTCATTTCAAAACGAATTTCTCAAAAAATACAATTGATTTAAAAAAAGTATTATCAGGAGGACCTGGAAAAGATGGAATTCCTGCCATTGATAATCCTAAATTTATTCATATTAAATATGCTGATATACGCGATGATGCTCTAGGTGTGCTGCTTAAAATTGAAAATGAGACGCGGTTTTACCCTTTTAATATATTAGTCTGGCACGAGATCATAAATGATCAGATTGGAGACAAATATATTGCAGTTACATTTTGTCCTCTATGTGGATCTGCAATAGCCTTTAATAAAAAATTTGCAGGCAGAATACATCGTTTTGGAGTAACTGGTTATCTATATGAGTCCAACTTACTTATGTACGATAGTGTAACAGAAAGCTTCTGGTCACAGTCTTTAGGGCAGGCTGTTATTGGCGATTACAGTGGAAGGAAACTAGAAGTCATGGATGTCAGTTTATTACAGCTCAAAGACGTCAAGAAAAAATACCCGAATTCATTAATGTTAAGCACCGACACCGGATTCAATCGGAATTATAATCATTATCCATATGAAGATTATGAAACATCAGATGCAATTTATTTTCCTATCAGTAAGGTTAATGCTAAGTATCATGCAAAAGAAATCATGTATGTGTTTAGATATAAAAATACCTCATTCGCATTTCCATTAAGAACGTTTCTATCTGGTAAATTCACCCATAAATATTCTGACACCGTTATAAATATCATTAATGAACAAGGAGAAATAAAGATACTAATCGATGGAGAAGAATTTCCTGGATATTATGAAATGTGGTTTAGCTGGGTAATACATAACTCTGACACTGGTGTCGTTTTAGACAAGGTTAAGTAGCGGTGCCCGTTCCCGCACAGAAAGAATCATTTGATAAACCTCACCCAGATATGTAAAGTGCATTTCAAATACAAATAATTGACAAGCCAATTGTGAAGGAACACGGCGTTTTTCTATCACACAGAGGGTTATATTTTACAGGAGATATGTTTTTAAATGGTTTTATCGGAAAATGAACAACAGAACTTGAAAACCATGGTCAGAATAAAATGGTATTTACATTTAGCTTTCTTTTTGACACCGATTGTCACTTTTATATTTTTAAACGAATCTGAAGGTTATATTTCTGTAAAAAATAAACTGTTTGAGCAATTCAATTTTTATATGTGGCCGTTTACCATTATTACCCTGCTTTTACTCTGCCTCTCTATCTATCAAATTATTTTTATCAATCGTAATGCGGCTCGCATTGCCCCCTGTTTAGAAGAGGAAATGAATGAAGAGCTAAAAACTGAGTTAAAGGGACTTTATCTATCGTTAATAAAGTTTATTAGAATCAATAGTTTTATCGGTTTTCTATTACCCTTAGCTTACATTGCAGGTCTGGAGCTGTTTTATGCGATAACACTGACAATTATTGGTGCTTTAACACATATCGGTTATTACAAAATATCACCGATATGGCTTTATGATAAGCTTTAAAATTATACTCATAACCGTCGGTAGACTTTCATTCCACAGCATATTTAGTGCCTATTCAGAATATGGGAACGAGTTAACTTAATAAAGTAAAAACAAAAGGAAAACCCATGAAAATATACGGCGATATACAGTCAGGCAATTGTTACAAAGTAAAATTATTGTGCTCGTTCCTGGAGATAGAACATGAATGGGTTCATATTGATATTCTGGCCGGTGATACAGAAGATTCGGATTTTCTAGCAAAAAATCCCAACGGCAAAATCCCAATGCTTGAACTGGCCGATGGGCGTTGTCTTTGTGAATCCAATGCCATTTTAAATTACCTGGCTTCAGGCAGTAAGTTATTACCCACAGACACTTTCGAGTTAGCGAAAGTTCAACAGTGGCAGTTTTTTGAACAGTATAGTCATGAGCCGTTTATAGCCGTGGCCCGCTTTATTGCCAAATATCTTGATTTACCGGAAGATCGTTTAGCTGATTATGAATCCAGGCAGGAAGGCGGCCGCAAAGCACTGGCAGTGATGGAAGCTCAGCTGCAAAATACGCCATACTTAGTTGGTGAGCAGCTGACGACCGCAGATATTACCCTTTACGGCTATACCCACGTTGCCCACGAAGGCGGTTTTGACCTTTGTTCTTATCCAGCAATACAAGCATGGATAGACAGAATAGCTTCTTTAACAAAATATATCGGCATGGCGTAAAGCCTTGACCTCGTTCCCGTGCAAAGCATGGGAACGAGTAATTTAAACCAGCATAAAAGGCTGAGCTTTTATTATTCTTCATTAATAACCAGCTGAGCCCCTCCCTGTTTTTTAGCTTGAATAAGTGCTTGATCTGCTCCTTTAAGTAAGTTTTCTAACGTTTTTTCGCCATTTACCAGCTTTCCTCCCAAACTAATGGTTATATCAATTTTGTTTTTTGAAAACTCAATGGGATGCTGACTAATATACTGCTGTAATGAGGTGAGTGCTAACTTCATAACTTCCAGTTCATTATCTTTAATAAAAATGGCAAACTCTGCACCGTTAAGTCGTGCAGTTACATCGTTTGAAAACTGAATTTTTAAAATATTGGCAATTTCAATGAGTAGTTTGTTACCTAATTTATAACCATATTTATCATTTAACTCCTTGAATTTATCAATATGCAGAATGGCCAGTAACTGTACCGGGGGATGCTCATAATCTCTTTTGAGCATCAATTTAGTCTGATCAATAAAGCTGCGTCGATTAGGTAAAGCTGTTAATTCATCGGTACTGGCTAATTTTTCTATCTCTTCTATATAACTTAACCTTTCGATGTTCTGCATAATACGACAGTAAAACTCCTCAGAAGAGAAAGGTTTTTTTAAATAATCATCAGCTCCGTTTTTAATAAAACGTTCTGCCTGAAAGTTATGACTGCCGTTAGTTAAGCCCATAACAATGAGTTCGTTGGCGGCGTATTTACGGCGAATTTTCTGTACTAACTGCACCCCGTTTATAATCGGCATCTCCTGCTCTGTGATAACCATCTTAATATCTCGACGCTGATCTAAAACGGTGAGCGCTTCAGAAGCGTTCGCTGCACAGTAAACGCTGAAATTACGGCGCTTTAATAAAAGCGATAATTGATTTCTGGATGTAGAGGAATTATCCACCAGCAGTATGCCTATTTTATGATTGGTTAACTGGCCGCTTAATATTCGTAACAGATAATGATATGCCTGTGCATTTTCTTTAATTATGTAATCAATAACCGGCAGGTTTAACACCTGGCGGTGCATCTTTTCATCCATTCTGCCGGTCATAATGATACTCGGTACCCCGTGCTCGATTACGTAGGGGATAACTTCGCCGTTAGGCGCATCGGGCAGATTAATATCCACTGTTGCAGCAAAAAAATTCTGCTCCTGAGCTAAAAGACTTTTAACTTTAGCGAAAGATTCAGCGATAGTAACCTGGTAGCCAACTGAATCACCAAGATGTTTAATAACCGAAGCAATCGACTTATTATCTTCAATAACAAGCAGCTGTTTGGACATATATGCCTCATAAAATTGAATTATTTTAAAATGTAATTCTTTGATAAACAGCATAAAATTTAGTACAGCAATGGGAATAAGGACAGCGGCAGGTAAACAATATCTGCATATTGAGAGCTGCATTAAAGATTAAATTCCCCCCAGTCAGTAAATGTAAGTGGAAAATCTAACTCCATCTGCTCGTACACAATAAAACGTTAACGTATAGCTCTATTAGCGATACTGCATCTGATGGTCTGAATTCCCACATAGAGCATGGGAATTCATTAAAGTGGGAATAGCCGATGACTTTAATTAACAGTTGTCTGCCAGCCAGGCTTGAGTAGTCTGGATCTCAGCGCCTGCAAATGAAAGAGATAACAGGTTGGCGGCAACAATTTGCTTTCCTGTAAAACTATGATCCTGATACTGCAGCACGGGAGCGGCAATCGCATCTTCAATCACGGTGCATGGATAGCCCTTATTAACCGCACTGCGGCAAATTGTCTGTACGCAGGCCTGTGCCATTGCCCCTGTAATAACCAGCTTTTCGATACCTAATTCCACCAAAGTCTGCTCAAGCGCAGTATTGATAAAGCTGTCTATCTGATGTTTAACGATCACCGTTTCCCCTGTAGCAGGCGCCATTCGGCTTTCTATTTCCACACCCTCGCTGCCGGCGGCAAAGAACGGCGCATCAGCATCTTCAAAAATATGCTGAATGTGAATAACCGGCAGCTGCTGCTCTCTGAAATGGTCAAGCAGTATTTTTGCCTGATCGGCAGCTTGTGCGGTTTCCTGCAGTTCAAAACGTCCACCAGAAAAATAATCATTCTGCAGATCAACCAGCACTAGTGCAGTACGTTGAGCATCCGGCAGCGGCGTCGACAGCTGAGTTAATACGCTAAAGTCATCTTCCTGCAGATACCACTGACCGTCATCTGCTAGTGTCCATAATTCTTTACTGATAAAACCGCTGCAGATATTCATCGACCAGTTAGCCGACAAAACCGCCTGCTTTTCATCAAGCACCTTAATCTGCACATTGCGATAAACCAGATTTCCCGGCTTACTCTGTGCAAACTGCAGCCAGAACTCCCCTATTGCTTTGCGTCCTGCAAAAGACCCGAAAGGCGACACCTGCATGCTGGCATCCGGAAGGTAACGATCGATACAGGCTTGTGTATCACCTTCATTAAATAGTGCAATCCATTGACGACTGGCCTGCATAACTGCATTACGAATTAATTGACTCATGGTTTATCTCCTTGTTATTTGATGCAGTGAAGTTTATTCTCATTCAAACCAATAACAATTGCTAAAATAGTGAAAACAATGTTCATAAAAAACGAACAAAAGAGATTAGCCTATCAAATGCTGGTATTTGACGAGGTAGTGCAGAAAGGCTCTTTTACCGCAGCAGCAAAGTCACTGGGGCATACAAAGTCGGCAGTCAGTCACTACATAAGTCAACTGGAGGATGGAGTAGGAGTGCGTTTACTCAACCGCAGTACACGCAAACTTAATCTGACGGTTATAGGACAGCAGTTTGCCGAGCGCAGTCAGCAGCTGCTCGAGCTGTTAACAGAGACACTGGAAGATATACAGGAACATCAGCAGGCTCCCTCTGGGCGTATCGCTATTACCGCGCCGCATGCATTCGACGGCGCTTTGGTAACCCCCATTATTGCCCAGCTGTGCAGTGAATATCCGAATCTGCAGCCTGAACTGCTGTTCAGCGATCAACGTCTGGATTTACTGGAGAACAAACTAGATCTTGCTGTCTCAGTAGGCCCGCAGAAAGACAGTGCCTATCGGGCAGTCGCTATCGGCAGGCTCGACAGTATCCTGGTTGCATCACCGCAGTATCTGGCCCAGACCAGTGTGGTGACGGCAGATAATTTAGGTGAAAAAAAAATCGTGCAGCTTCCCTGGCAGGAGCAGAGCCTGCTGCAGGATAAACAGGGAAAATCAATTACTTTCAGCAGCAAACAACTATTAAAAGTGAACACTTCAATCAGCGCAGTAAACAGTGTGAAATGTGCGCTGGGAATCGGCTTAATGCCGACTATTTTTGTACAGAGCGATCTTGACAGCGGGCAGTTACAGCGAGTATTACCAGCATTCCAGGGGGAAGTCCGGGATGTATATGCCCTGCACTCCTATCAGCAGCAGCTTCCCCCGCTTTTGAGGCGTTTTATCAACAAATTAAAAAGCACATTTGCACAAGTGAACAACAGAAAATACTAAATACCTTACTAGAGTGAAAATAAAAGCAGCTGCGCAGTAACGCAAAGGCGCGAAACTAGTTGAACAACCGTCATTGATAATGATTATCATAATCTTGAATATAGCTCCTATTGGTCCATACTGGAAGCAGGAGTATCTATGTTTGAATCTATTCGCCGCTTTGTAAAAAATGAGGCTTCCAGCGGCCTTATATTAATGGCGGCCGCAGTACTGGCTTTAATTGCAGCTAACTCTCCCTGGCAGCATATCTACGAGGTGCTTATTAATTTAAAGCTCACCGTTGCCGTTGAACAGTTAGCCATTTCTAAGCCCCTGTTGTTGTGGATAAACGACGGCTTAATGGCGGTATTTTTCCTGCTGGTCGGCCTTGAATTAAAACGCGAAGCCATTGAGGGGGAGTTGAATACGCCTAAAAAAGTCATACTGCCCGCTCTAGGTGCACTGGGAGGCATGGTATTCCCAGCCCTAATTTATACCAGTATGAACATTCAAGATGATATAGCCATTCAAGGCTGGGCTATCCCCACAGCCACCGACATTGCCTTTTCTCTGGGTATTTTAATTTTATTAGGTAAGTATGTGCCTAGTTCATTAAAGATATTTTTAGTCAGCCTGGCACTTTTTGATGATTTGGGCGCGATCATTATTATCGCTTTATTTTATACAGAGCACCTGTCCCTGGGAGCTCTTCTTATCTCATCCGCCTGCATTGTGCTTTTATGGGCAATGAACAAAGGTCAGGTGGTAAGCAAAGCTGCCTATCTGATGGTGGGCGTGGTGATGTGGGGTTCTTTATTACAATCCGGTGTGCATGCTACTTTAGCCGGAGTTATATTAGCCCTGTTTATTCCTATGCGGGGAGTAGACTGGGACGCTAATAAAATGCAGCCCCTGCACGAATTAGAGCAGGATCTTCATGCACCTGTAGGACTTATTGTCCTGCCTTTGTTTGCCTTTGTTAATGCCGGCTTGTCTTTTTCACAATTAAACCTCAGCGATGTTTTTCAGAATATTCCTCTCGGCATTATTCTCGGCTTGTTTGTCGGAAAACAGGCAGGTGTCATGCTGACAGTCTGGCTGGGCATTAAACTTAATTTAGGGGCCATGCCGAAAAATGTAGGCTGGTCACATATGTACGGTATTGCAGTGTTGTGCGGTGTAGGTTTTACCATGAGTCTATTTATCGGCGGCCTGGCGTTTGAGCAGTCTGGAGACGATCGCG
Organism: Psychromonas ossibalaenae ATCC BAA-1528; assembly: GCF_000381745.1. GTDB lineage: Bacteria > Pseudomonadota > Gammaproteobacteria > Enterobacterales > Psychromonadaceae > Psychromonas > Psychromonas ossibalaenae. The sequence continues at coordinate 116,706 of NZ_KB906967.1, forward strand.
TAATGCAGCATCGCCTGGGAATTTTATTAGGTTCATTGTTATCCGCGGTGTGGGCCGTTATATGGCTGCGCTATTTCTGCAGCCGGGATAATAAAAATGAAGAGGATGAAATCTAAGCAGATAACTTTTTCCATCTTAAATCATGCCCCTCACCAACTGTTTTTATATTTTAGCTGATAAGGGGCAAAGAATTACTCCTGCTTCGATTTAAACTTTAACAAGCGCAGCGCATTAAGGGTGACCAGAGCGGTAGCACCACTGTCAGCCAGCACAGCCATCCACAGGCCGGTGATACCAAATAACGTGGTCACTAGAAATACACTTTTTAACCCGAGTGCTAGAAAAATATTCTGACGGATATTATTCAACGTTGCTCTGGAAAGCTCAATTACCATAGGCAGTTCTGCAATCCGGTTATGGGTTAAGGCAGCATCCGCTGTTTCCAGCGCGACATCCGTACCACCGCCCATGGCGATGCCTACTGAAGCTGACTTCATTGCCGGCGCATCGTTAATGCCGTCACCAACCATAGCCACATGACCTTTAGTATTAGCAAGCTCCACTTCTTTAACCTTGTCTTCCGGCAGCAGACCCGCACGGTAATCCATATTCAATTCGCCGGCAATTGCTTTTGCCGCCCTGTCATTGTCTCCGGTAAGCATTAAACTGCTGACTCCCAGCTTAGATAAAGCACTCACAGCCGCCTTCGCATCTTCACGCAGGTTATCCCGCCACGCTAACATGCCGACAGGGACCTCGTCATAAAGCACCACCACTAGAGTCTTACCCTGCTCCTGCAGAGCGATGGTCTGTTCAGTCTGGCTGCTGGTAAGCTGGATATGCGCGGGCAGACGATCTGCAGCACAAAGCAGCACGGTGACATTATCGACTTCACCCTGCACACCCTTGCCGACTATCGCCTCACGATGGTCAGCTTCAACAACCTTTATGCCCTGCTGCTCTGCTTCCGTTACCACCGCTTTAGCCAGCGGGTGAGCTGAGCCCACCTCAACCGCGGCACTTCGCCCCAGCAGCTGCTGCTTATTAACATGCCAGGCGACAACATCAGTCAATACCGGTTTACCCTCGGTAAGCGTCCCGGTCTTATCAAACGCAACCTGTTGAATATTACCCAGCTGCTCCAGTGCAGCGCCGCCTTTGATCAAAGCGCCGCGTTTTGCAGCGGCCGCCAGACCAGAGGTAATAGCGGCCGGAGTAGAAATTACCAGAGCGCATGGGCAGGCGATTAACAGCAGCGTCAGGCCTCGGTATACCCAGGTGTCCCAAGGCTGCGCAAAAAATAGAGGAGGAACAACAATAACCGCGGCTGCCAGCACCATCATTGCGGGAGTGTACCAGCGGCTGAAGCGGTCTAAAAAACGTTCCAGTGGCGCCTTGCGTGATTCGGCCTCTTCAATCAGGTGCAGGATCCGGTCAATGGCATTAGCACCCGGTTCAGAGGTTATTTCAATTTGAACCACACGGTCCGCAGACAAAGAGCCCGCCATTACCTTTTCATTGTGTAAACGTTCAACAGGAACGGACTCACCGGTTAACGCACTTTCATCGAAACTGGTGGCCCGGGTCAGTAATATCCCGTCGGCAGGCAGACGGCCGCCTGGTGCAACTTCAATAATATCACCGGGTTTCAGCTGTTCAGCAGAAACAGACTGGCGCTGCCCGTCTACTATCAGGGTCGCTTCTTCAGGTACCAGAGCCATTAATGACTTGATACCGCTGCGTGCTCGTCCCGATGCATAAGCCTCTAGTCGCTCCCCGAGCATAAACAGCAGCAGCACCATAGCAGCTTCGGCTGTTTCACCCAGGTATAATGCACCAACCGCCGCCACACTCATTAGAGTTTCAATAGCAAAAGGAGTACCGTTTTGGGCCAGATTAATAGATTTACGTACTATGGGGATCAGCCCCCAGAGAGCAGCCAGAGTGAATGCGGCCTGCCCGTATGTTTCAGAAAAACGGCTGACAGCAAAAGCAGCGGCCATCAACAGGGTAAGAATAATCAGGCTGGCATTTTGTTTAAGCAGAGATGCTTCGGCTTGTTGTGAATTGGATTTACGGCCCTTGCTGGTCAAAGTGAATCCAGTTTTTTCCGCGACCTGCTCAACCGTCTCCAGCAGTTCCGGCCCGGCAAATTCAACCACTAATTTTTCGGTAGCAAACAAAACCTTAACTTGTTTAATACCGCTAATAGCCTTTACTGCTTTTTCTATTTTTTGAGCGCAGCTTGGGCAGTCCATCCCCTGGATTTTCCAGCTATAGGAATTTTTAAAGAGAATATCATCAGCGGCCGCTTTTTCGCTGCTGTGCCCACTGGAGTAGCAGCTGCTTTTCTTATGACAAGAGGCAGAGGGTGGACTGTCGGGCTCCGAGCCGGGATCATCGTCCTGCTGTTCTGCAGTGCAGCAGGATTCACCCGCAGCAGTATCTAGTGAAGAAGATACCTGACCTTTTACATTTGGAAGCGCAGTTTGATGGCTTGGTTCTTTACATACATGACCATTACAGCAGTGACTAGACATAAAAACTCCTTAATACAAATAATATGTGACAAATAAAGACAATATGGAAATTATAAACCTTGGACTAACATCCAAGGTCAAGCTTTTATTTGTAGTTATAGTAAGGTTTTGCTGCTGATGACTGGCAATAAAGGTTGTGACTACTTTAATGAAGTTTGTGACCGTAATTAAGATTGTGACTCATTAGGTGGCAAAATACATAAAAGGCGAATCAGAAATGGTTCGCTTTTTTTATTAGGTATTAATAAAATATTTTTCTAAAAGTCTCTTATGTTGCCTGTATAACCACAAAGATAACTTAGCTGTAGCGATTACAATCTGAACTGTACGACCAAAGAAACTCTACTGAGATCTGATTTATGGTGTTTATAGACCCCCTTATTCTTCCATTACACCAAAAACGCTCGCAAACGGGAATAAGCGAGCGTGTTTTTTACTAGTTGAGGCGCCTGGGGGCACAAAAGGAGTTAGAGACAAAAAGCAAGAGGTGCCCCTATTCATACTGAAACATCCTTAAATTTAATTAAAGAGCTAAATCTAGAAAAAAGCCCCTCAATCATAGGCGTTGGCGGTGGATCTTCAACTCTCGTAGATGATCTTCTTTCCAATGGCTATTCAAAAATTTCTGTTCTAAGCTCAAGTGGCAATGTGGAGAATTATTCCAAAGAAAGGATATATCAACTAATGAAAACTATTTTCAGTATATTTGAAAAGCGAGGGGCAAAGACTATCTGGCAACTTTCATGTTTTATGATATTGGTTCTGGCGATTGTGCAGTTTGGAGTAGGTGTAAGTATAAATATTGCCCCTATTTATATATTTCCGCTTTTGTTCAATAGTTGGTATGGCAATAAGAAAGGTGGTATTTTTTTAGCTGTTTTTTCTGCAATACTTTTGAGCATTGTTGAAGTCGTTCTTTCAAAGAATTCACTCTCCATTTCTGAACTGATATTTTTTACAACTCCATATCTAATTGCATATCCACTCTTGGTAGTGTTGGTAACTAATTTCAGAACTGTACATCAAGTCGAAATAACCGCAGCGGATACAGATAATTTAACTGGAGTTCACAGTGTTCGAAGTTTTTATTGTGAGCTTGCCAATGAGATACTTCGTTCAAAAAGGTACAGTCATGTCTTTTCATTGGCTTATATTGATATAGATAATTTCAAAAAAATAAATGATTCACTCGGTCACTCAGAAGGCGATAAGCTGTTGATAGAAGTTGCAGATTGTTTGCGAGAATCTCTAAGGGCTACGGATGTTGTTGCGAGACTGGGTGGTGACGAGTATGTATGTCTGTTACCTGAAACAAGACAAGAAGAGGCTAAGGCTGCCTTTGTTAAAGTCTCCGATTTACTGAAAGAAAAAATGAAAAAATATCAATGGGCAGTAAGTTTCAGTGTTGGTGTGGTTTCATTTGAAAACGTTCCTGACGATATCAAAGAGGCGATCAAAATTGCGGATAAGTTAATGTACTCTGTTAAGAATAATAAAAAAGGCAATATTGCATACCAGGTATACCAAACCAAAGCCTAACCAAGCGAGACGTTAACGCTTGTCAGTCGGAATGACTTTTTATGATTACAGATCAGCAAGGAAATTCAGGAGTCACCAAATTGCCGAAGGAATTTGTTGATCGGCTGACGAGTCCTTTTGTGCGTTTCTTGCACATTGAGTCAGCTGGCGGGGTTATTCTTCTATTTTTTACTGTTGTCGCGCTGGTTCTATCCAACTCACCGTGGGCTGATTTGTTCGAACACGCCTGGGAGACACAGGTAGGCCTTCAGGTTGGTTCACTAGAGTTTGCCCGTTCGCTGCGAGAGTGGATCAACGATGCCCTGATGACGCTGTTTTTCTTTCTTGTTGCATTGGAGCTCAAGCGGGCGTTGGTTCTCGGAGAGTTGAACAAGCCTCGCATGGCTGCGCTATCTATTGCCGGCGCTCTGGGTGGTATGATCGTCCCCGCCGCGATATTTCTGGCATTGCAGTCAGGGCAACCCGGCCAGAATGGTTGGGGCACTGTCATGGCAACCGACACGGCGTTTGTTATCGGCTGCTTGGCACTGCTTGGCTCGCGCATCCCTCAAAGCTTACGGGTGTTTATGCTGTCTTTGGCGATCGTTGACGATATTGGTGCCATACTTGTCGTTGCCATCGGCTACAGCAGCCATATTGTCTGGTGGCCGTTGGCGGTAGCTGCGCTTGGCCTGGTGATTATACGCGCCATGGCAAAGCTTGGTTTTCGTGGTTTTTCGCTCTACATGGTGGTGGGTGGGCTCATCTGGCTTGCAGTGGACGCGTCTGGAATCCACGCCACCATCACTGGTGTAATACTCGGCCTGATGACTCCAGCGCGTCGCTGGGTCAGCGACGCGCGGTTGTACGCGATATTGGATCAGGTTATTGCGCATCCGGCCAGCAGCGAAAGCAGCAGGGGCACAAAGGATCGACAGACATTGCAGGTGGCCGAAATTGCCGCGCGTGAAACGCTGTCTCCAGTGGAGCGTCTGGAGATAGCGCTGCATCCTTGGGTGGGCTTTGTTATCATGCCCCTGTTCGCATTTGCCAACGCCGGGCTGCCGCTAACTTTAAACGACCTTGGTGATTCGGTCACCGTGGCAATTTTCTTTGGTTTCGTGCTTGGCAAGCCTATTGGTATTCTGTTGTTCAGTTGGCTGGCTATACGTCTGCACATTGCAATTCGCCCCCCGGAACTCACTTGGAGGCTGCTGAGCGGTGGCAGCTTGCTCGCCGGAATCGGCTTCACCATGGCGCTGTTTATTGCGAGCATGGCTTTCGACAAGAGCCTAATTGACAGCGCTAAGCTGGGCATCTTCCTCGCATCCGTTTTTTCTGCAGTGGCGGGGCTTGCCCTGTTGATGTGGTCGCCTACCCGTGGAATAACTCCTGAAGTGGGTCACAAATGAAGGGCGATTCATGCGAGCATGGAGCAATGACAATGGGAGGGGCTCGTGTTGCCAAAACTGGCGCTAACAAGCCGCTGCACTCGGACTAGATACAGTTGTCGCAGGTGAGATAGGTGTTAATACGACTTCTAAAATCTATTTCTAAATCGGTTTGGTGGCGAAAGCGAGCGTAGATTTTTTTAATTAAATAGGACCTAGGAGACTGAACTGTCAGATAGAGTATGGGCGAGTATACATTAGCTAAAGTCACAAACTTAATTACAGTATTTTCTTAAAATTTATTTAAAAATCAATAAGCCTAGTCACAAACTTTATTACCAGTCATCAGCTGCGCTGCCGTTTATCAAGCAGTGAAGTGATCTCTAGAAATATGTGTTTAACCTGAACTCGGGATAATGGACTCTGTATTCGATTGATATATATAGCATTTTTTATACCCTTAATAAGTTTTAAATCTATGGGTCATTAACTGTCCCGGTGACGGAATTTTGGTGATTATCAAGGCGTTTTTACGAATAAGCGGCAGGCTATTTAGAGTGAAAATAACGCAGATAGGCGACTAAATAACGTTATTGGGCAAAGGCGCTTAACCCGAGTTGAGGTTATTTATTACAAGGAACAGCTCATTACCACACTCTTCGCTGGAACTAGTTATTTATGAAATTTCCTTAAAGAACGATTAAGGGCAAAATAATTAAAAAATCCAATAAAGCAGCATATGAATATCGAAGTCGCTATAAAGTAATAAATACTATTCCCGGTATATATCGACGCAATAACTAGAACGACTAATAATGCTATAGGCCCTGTTCCTTGTAAAAGGTACTCATCAGAAGAAGAACTAAAGTTATGGTTTAATGACGGATATTGAAGAGAAGGATCAATGTGATATTCAAAGTTTAAAGCAGACATTTTATTTTTAATAAACTTATTCGCTCTGCTTCTAAAAAGAGAGCTGAAAACTTCTTTATTGCCTGGAACTGTTTTAACTGAAAAACTCCAGTTTGCAGGCCTCCCCGCCTCCACTTGCTGAAGAGTAAGAGCAACAGGTTTTGGCAGAGCTTCCAGTTTGTAGATACCACTAATAAAACCGCGATTACTCGTGTTGCTCAATATTTTTATTATTATATAAATTATTGTGCTGAATAGAAGTAAAGTGAATATTAGAACAAGAATAAGAGTCAGCATATAATATCCATTGTTGATAAAATAACGTTTAAAATAAACATTAAGGCGGTCCCATCTGAGTTCCCACGCAGAGCATGGGAACTCGTAATTACCTGCATTTTGCTAAGGCTTAACCTGAGTTACCTTGTAACCTTCTTTCTCCAGGCGCTGCAGTAAACCGTCTGGCCCTATCAAATGCCCGGCTCCTACTAAGATATAGTCTGTTCCAGGCTGTTTAAACATGCTTTTAATTTTCGGCAGCCAGTTATTATTACGCTGCACAAGCAGCTGCTCGTAGACTTCCGGGTAATCTTCTTTCATCTCACTAATAAACAATGTCTCCAGTTGTTTTCGGTCGCCATTACGCCAGGCTAGAACAATCTCTTCATAGATAGATTTAAGTTTATCGAGATCATGCAGTGATGAACGAACAAACTCCTCTTCTTTTCCTTCTCCCATTTTAGATAAAAACGACAGCTGCTGCTCAAGGGTTTCAAGCTCACCGACAGACATGCCGTCTTCAACGGCACGTTCATGGAAATAGGCATCGACCCCTTCTATACTCACACCTAATCGTTTTAACTCTGTCATCTGCAGCACAGTCACTATCATACTGGCTTTAAACGGCATCAGTGAATCGAAGTTCATGCCTCTTTGGGCAACAGCGTTAGATAATTTTTCCATTGTCTCGGGGCTGAGCAGTTTATCAATACGACTGTCTGGTTCAGCTGTCATCGATTTGACCAGTTTTTCTTGTGCAGCAGGATCAGATAAAGCGGCAATGTCGGTTTCAAAAAAAATGCGATCACTATTCTTATAGGCGATATCAAACTCAGGCGGCAGCGGAAAATCAGATTGACGTAACAGATGGACGGTCCCGCCGATATAAATACTCTCTTCCCCCAAACTCACTTTCCAGACAGAAGTCTCAGCCTGTGCTGTCAGGCTGCAGAGAGTTAATGCTAAGGTTCTTAATACAAATTTGATCATAAAATTTTTCCATTTCTTTGTTTATGCAAAACCACGACATGGCTCATTTATCAATCGCCGTGATGCAGCTGGTTTTTAATACACTGTATCTCGTCACTTAAGGCGACACCTATAACTCGCTTAGGCATCGAATTAACATTTTTGATCTCAACCGTTTTCAGCAAAGCCTCTGAGTTCAACTGTGCTAAAAACTCACCGGTGGGCGAACATATCTGGCTGCAGCCGCAATATTTTCCAATTAGATCCTTAGTTACATCCTCTCCTACCCTGTTGCAGGTGACAACATACATACTATTTTCAATCGCTCTTACCTTAGAAATATGCAGACTTTGTTCTCCACCGAAATTAGCTGGGTGAAGTAAAACATTTACACCTGCTTCAGCATAATCACGAATAATTTCAGGAAACCAAAGGTCGAAACATATCACAATACCAAAAACTAAATCATGGTACTGAAACGTTAAAAGACTATCACCACGAGTGAAATAACGCTTATCGATATTAGTTTGGCTGATTTTTCTATATTTGTACTGCAGGCCGTTCTTATCGATAACTGCGACACTGTTATAAAACTGATCTGCTTCTTTCTCTGCAATACCAGCTACCACTAGCGTATCGTACTGTTCAGCTAATTCGCGAAGCGCTTCAATAGTAGAACTGTTTGTATATTGCTCGCATAGCTCGTGCATTTCCTGTGCTGTATCAAAAATATAGCCCGTAGAAAACAACTCAGGCAATATAACCATGTCACCGACGATATCAGCATCAGCATCAGCATCAGCTAGCAGATTTGCTGCCTGATCAATATTTCTAGATTTACCTTTGTACACAACATCGGTTTGAACAATGGAAATTATCATAGACACTTTTTCTGTTACTTTATCAAATTCAGCCTTTCATGCCATTGAGCGATGCTTTCTTCCGGGTATTCCAAAAAACACTTGTCATTCGGCTTTGCCTCAACCTCTACCCAGTTTGCTTTGCTGCCGAGCATTATATGGCTTTTTTCTGGCGGTATTGGCAAGTCAGAGTCAATTGCTGAGGCAAACAGATAAACAAATTCCGGCCACCTTGGATCATATACCCACAGCGCACTCGCACAGTGTTTACAAAAATTACGTTGACCCGGGCTTTTTTTACCCTTTGTTTCAGCATGATAGATACTAATATTCTCCTTCCCCTCTGTTTTTAAGGAATTAGAGTCTGCACTTATATTGATCGCGAAACCGCCGCCGCCGGCAGTTTTACGACATATCGAGCAATAGCATAAATTAAACGGATACGGATAAAGTGATTCAGCTTGAAATTTAACTGAGCCGCAGTGACATGAACCTTCTAGTAACATAATGTCCTCACTTGGTTATTTAAATTAACGCCTTATTTAAACACTGAATAACGGCAGGATAGAGTATAAGGTATAAATAAATCTCCCGCTTTTCGTGTGCTAATGCAGGAGCGATACAGAACTCACGAATTCCCATATCATCATCCACCTAGCCAATTTCTAACTTCATCTCCTCACCATCAGGGGTTAGAACAAAAAATGGATATGAGTACAAAATCAATTCAATGTATTGAGTGCTGATAAATTTTTCTCTTCAAAATAAATAACCTCAAATAATTTAACTATTTGCATTTTGATGAATGATTTAAAACTTAGTAGTTGTTTGGTATCTAGTTTGTTCATGATATCTCATTGAAAATGATGGTGATTAGTAACGTTGAGATCACACTAATTAGTACCTTATCTACTATTGCTTTACCTCGGTTAACCGCAGTGATAAATTTCGCAAATAATTAACTATATTACACCAAAAACTTGCAAAAGGAATTGTTATGCACTACCCAAAAGGACCTTTAATTATAAGGTTTGCTATTTTAATTTCAGCACTCCTGCTACATGGATGCGGAGGAGGCGGAGATTCTTCTGAAACTTCAAAGCAGCCATTGCCAGAGACGGTTTCACCATCCACTCCTGATCTATCTACAGGCGTATTATTAGACTCTGCAGTCTCAGGTATTCAATACATAACCACATCGGGCACTACTGGTATCACTAATTCAACAGGCGAATATAAATATCAAGATGGGGACAATATAACTTTTAGTTTTGCCGGTATAACACTGCCCGCTGTTGCAGCAAAAAAAGTATTAACACCTTTTGATCTTGTTGGATCAAACAACATCAATGACCCCTCTGTAATTAACCTGATTAGATTATTACAGTCACTAGATGATGATGGTGTTTTTGAATCAAAAATTATTCTTAGCAGTAAAAAAATAGTCTTGCTAGAAAAAGCAAAGCTTAACTATAAAGACTTAACAATGAATATTGATGAGTTTGAACAACTTATAATATCTAAGAAAATTTTTGATGACTCTCAGAATACTTTTGTCTCTTCAATAGCGGCTGTCGCACACTTTAAAAACACACTCGATCATTCCGAACTTATAGATACAGATCAGGATGGTATAAGCAATAAAAGTGATCTGGACGATGATAATGACGGCGTTGAAGATACGGCAGATCTTTTTCAATGGGATAAAAATGAAAGCTCAGATTTTGATTTTGACTATATAGGTGACAATCAAGACAGCGATGACGATAATGACGGGATTAAAGACGCTCTTGATGATCAGTTAAAGCTATTAATAAAAAATATTACAAGTGTCATCACAGATACGGTTCGTAACAAAGCCTATATCACAGACAAATCTGCCAAACGACTGTATGTGGTGAATTTAGATAACGGACTAACCGAAAAACAGTTCCAGTTCACCTTCATGCCTGAGCGTAT
>NZ_KB906967.1:127400-260592 GCF_000381745.1 Psychromonas ossibalaenae ATCC BAA-1528
ATCACAGACAAATCTGCCAAACGACTGTATGTGGTGAATTTAGATAACGGACTAACCGAAAAACAGTTCCAGTTCACCTTCATGCCTGAGCGTATGACGCTTTCTACTGATGGTAACCAGCTTTATGTTGCGTTATTAGTACAAGAGCACAGCTCATATACCTGGGAAGAAGAACAATCCGGTTATATAGCCACCTTTGATTTGACCCAGCAGACACAAACTAACCTGTTCAAAGTGCCTGCAGACCCGTACGATCTAGTCGTTAACCAGCACGGTAAACTCATCATTTCCTCCGGCTCTGGTCAATGGACAAATATTTATGCACTTGATGTCGAAGACGGCACGGTGTTAGGTACAGCAATGATACGTCAAGCATCAAGGCTTACCTTACATCCTTCCGGTGATTATGTGTTTGCAGCCGATACTGATTCATCTCCTTCAGATTTTGAAAAATTTGATATTAGTGGAACAGGCATTCTATCTCTCGGTGACAGTCCTTATCATGGCGACTATAGTATTAGCGGCAATGTCTGGGCGACACCTGACGGCCAATACATCATTTCTCGCGGCGGCAATATCTTTCTGGCCAGTGATATGACTTACGTAAACAAGCTAAATAATATCAGCGAACCTATTCAAGATATCGTGTTTGACGTAAACAACGGGCTAGCCTTTATCACGACAGATAACGGCTCGTTAGAATACTTCAACTTAGCATCATTGCAGCATATCGGACAATTATCTGCCGACGGTACTCAGCATATGTTATTAAGCGCTGATAAAATCGTTGTAATGACACAATCACAAGACTCAACGCTCAATTTAGACTCCCTAGCTCACCCATGTCTTGACTGTAATAGCAATGTCCCCCCTATCGCTGACTTTTCTTACACTTACGCAGCTGATGGTACGACTTTCGATACGTTTGAGTTTGACGCCTCAGCCAGTAGTGATGCAGAAGATAATACTTCATTACAGTATCGCTGGGACTTTAATAATGACAATGCCTGGGATACTGACTTTACCACTACCTCAGTTTATAAGCAGCAGTTCCTAATAGCAGGTACTAAACAAGTTACCTTGCAGGTTAAAGACGCCGCTGGACTGGTAAACAGTAAAACCCTGTCCATTGATATTGCACAAGGCATTGACTCCGGTAGTGAAGTTGATAACAGCAATGCTTATCAACTACAGTTCAGCGTCACAGATGTCATCACAGACACAACTCGTAACAAAGCCTACATCACAGACAAATCTGCCAAACGACTGTATGTGGTGAATTTAGATAACGGACTAACCGAAAAACAGTTCCAGTTCACCTTCATGCCTGAGCGTATGACGCTTTCTGCTGATGGTAACCAGCTTTATGTTGCGTTATTAGTACAGGAGCACAGCTCATATACCTGGGAAGAAGAACAATCCGGTTATATAGCCACCTTTGATTTGACCCAGCAGACACAAACTAACCTGTTCAAAGTGCCTGCCGACCCGTACGATTTAGTCGTTAACCAGCACGGTAAACTCATCGTTTCCTCCGGCTCTGGTCAATGGACAAATATTTATGCACTTGATGTCGAAGACGGCACGGTGTTAGGTACAGCAATGATACGTCAAGCATCAAGGCTTACCTTACATCCTTCCGGTGATTATGTGTTTGCAGCCGATACTGATTCATCTCCTTCAGATTTTGAAAAATTTGATATTAGTGGAACAGGCATTCTATCACTCGGTGACAGCCCTTATCATGGCGACTATAGTATTAGCGGCAATGTCTGGGCGACACCTGACGGCCAATACATCATTTCTCGCGGCGGCAATATCTTTCTGGCCAGTGATATGACTTACGTAAACAAGCTAAATAATATCAGCGAACCTATTCAAGATATCGTGTTTGACGAAAGTAATATGCAGTTTTATGTATTAGCAGAAGAAAATATAACTCTGTTTAAATCTGATACTTTTGAAGTTATAAATACAATATCATCACCTTCTTCAAGTAGACTTTTACTTACAGCCGAACAAGTATTTACTATAAATACCAGCAGCCCATCAATACAGCAGGTTACTTTATCCTTGTAAATTAAAAACCAGAGTAAGTGTATTACCCATAGAGAAGCAAGTCCTGTTGAGCTTGCTTCTCTTTCACAAACTGAATTCAGCGGTATTGAGGGGCACCTCTGTATTATGGAAAGCTTGATTAGTTTTGTTAATGAAAAGTATTTTTTCATAGAAGTTATGATATTAAAAAATAGGTTCTATACGATTATCAGATAGAACATAGGCGGCGTTAATACAGATTGAGAGGGAATTTTTTTAAAAGAAAAATAAGGATTGAAGCGACAGCAATACGGGATATAAACCCAGTATCAAGAACAGTAACTAATGTAAGCCTTTGATTTTATTCCCCACAAAATCAAAGGCTTAATTTACAAAAAGAAAAATACAAGACTTAACTATATGCCTGTATTAATAAAAATCAGTGTGAATGCTAGTTTGCTACGATGCAATTAGCTTTGGGGGCGGTGCTATGTTTCCCACAACAAAGTCTAATAACCCCTGCCTTGTGAGCTCATCTAACCCTAACGAAGCCAGTGTTCTGCCTTCTTTATAGAAATCTATTCCTAGAAGGCCGCCGCACATCTCAATCAAACGATTACACTCAGGCATGTTAATACCTAATTTTTCACCTAATGACGACAATAAAACCAGCCCCATAGGAACATCCTCTGTGATGTACCTATTATCGAAACTATAAGGCCCTGGTGGTGATGATAGTTTATAGCTTTCAAAAACGTCTCGAGGATCCTGGGTCATATCTTGTTCATTTCTGAATAAACACGCGTCCAGGTAAGGAATTGGTTTACAGCCTAGCGCACTTAATACCGCCATTTTTTCCGCGTCCAATTTTGCTATCATCAGCCATGCCATTTCAGTTGAAAGTGCATCTCTGTACATATACGGGACTTCCTCAGGATGATGTTTTGCACAATACTCAAGCATTGGATACATAACATACAGACCTATTGTGTGAACAATAATATTGGGATTATGCAGTGCCGATTCGAATATATTTTTGCGAACACTATTCATTTCAATGTTGTAGGCAGGAAACAAACGGGATGCAACGGCCATTCCTTCTTCCGTTCTTGCGGCAGGATTAAATGCCAGTGAATTCCTAACATTTTTAAATAATACTTTTACAGTGCCAGGCTCAACTATTCTTGCGTCATTTGGGGTAGATTCTCCCTCTGCAAAGATTGGATTATTATCGCAAAACCGGCTGTAGAATATACTGCCTGCATATCCTGGGATTAAGATAACCAGCTGCTCATCTTGAAAATATTTTGCGATTCTTTCAGCTAAGGCCCGATGGTATGTGGTTTGAATAAAAATCATCACCACATCCGCCCCCTCAATCGCTTTTTTAGGGTCCCTAGTAATCAATTCTAATGGTTCGAATGTTTTTCCGGCATCATCCGCGCTGTCTGTAAAATGCCCTTTTTTTGTGTTATCAATGCAGTATATTCCTTTATTGCTGACCATTGCTTCAAAATGTTCATCATGAGTTATCTGATTTGAAGTCTTCAATAGTCTAACTTTATGTCCTGCCTCAGCAGCCATAAACGCACAAGCCGAACCAGCATTGCCAGCTCCAACTATGGTGATTTTCATTTATTTTCCTTTTATAGTTTGATCTTATTTCAAAGGTTATAAAAATGAACTCCCTTGAAAGCGTAAAACAGTCGAGATATGGAAATGTGAAAATGTTGAGATATGGAAATGTCGAGATGTGGAAATGTCGAGATGTGGAAATGTCGAGATGTGGAAATGTCGAGATGTGGAAATGTCGAGATGTGGAAATATCGAGATATGGAGATGTAAAAGTGTTGCAATGTCGAGATGTAAAAATTTTAGAGATGCTGAAATGTAAAAGGGTACAGATGTCGATACGCGGAGACGGCTTTAAAGTGAATTTTCTAAAGCGCTAATTATGCAGAATATAATTCCAATCACCGAACAACAATTGCAAGCAGTAACGTTGTCAGTGTGAATTAAACGAGTCTATCATACCCTATACTTCTTTTTTATGTCGGGATATATTCAGATCAGCCCAAGCAAACACCGGACTTTATAAATTTTCAGAGTTAATCGGCGTAAATTTCGAGTGTTGTATGAAGTTATTCATTGCTCTAATATCCCATATTAATGAATAACTTAAGGGTATGTAAAATGCGGAAAATCTTAAAAGAAAAAATGCTTTGTGTCTGCGATAAAAAAATTGCACAAAAAGGAAACAATGTGGGTTTATCCTTTTATGCATTTTTTGCCAATAAAAACGATGATCCGCAGTTGTTAATGGAAGCAGCCCGCTGGTGGATTGAAACACACAAGCTTGATCACTTTGAGAAAGCGGTGAAAATCAAAAAAATGGTTGAAGCGATATAGTCGGCCGTTTTAGGGCGATGCTCCGAGACTGTAATAAAAACTGTTCCGTTACATTATTTTAAATTAACTTTATCGCTATTCTGATGAGCTTTCATATTAAAAATATAATCCCCCTGTGCATCAGCAGTTATTTTTTCAAAAGGTAACGCATCCCAATTTTTGGTTATTAAACAGCGATAAAACTCGGTATCTGGTTTAATAAGCTGAAACAGTGGATCGCGCACTAGCTTAGGTAAGTTTTTCCCTTTACTGTGTTGATTTGCCAGCACTAATGCCCATCCTGCAGCTGTAAAATGCCCACCACCTAATGTACTTACTTTGCCAGCCTTTTTTAACGCTAATACTTTAGCTGATGTATTAATTGTACTAATAAATACATCTTCACCAGCTTGTAAATCATGTGCGCCTAAGGCATCTAAACTGCCAAATGCCATAAGATCATTAGCTGTCCAAATATATTTAAGTTTAGGAACGCGACCCACTAGCGTCAGTGATTTCTTATAACTAACCTTTTGGCTCCAGTCTGCATAAACCACATGGTTAAGTTTTATATGCGGCTGCGAGTTAAAATAATCGATCGCACCGGCTTGGCGCTCTATGGATGCTGGAGTTGTTTTATCGCCCGATATCATAATGACATCCCCTGCTTGACCGTTGCCGGCGGCAATAAGTCCTTTTGCAGTCTGCAGCCCTATCCAGTAATTATCGGGAATGAGACTCGTTAGCAGGTATTTTTGCCAGTGCGGCTTTTCTAATAATTTACTGCGCTGCTGAGGGGGTAAACCATTTAAAATAACAAATACATAGACATCCTGACCTTCTAATAAGGTGAGTAATTTGGGTAATATTTTTTTCTCATTGACCAGCAGCAGGTAATCTGGAAGCTGTTTATTTTTAATTAACCTTTCAACTTCTTTAATAATTAAATAATTATTACGCTCTGCATGGAATATATTAAATTCAAGCTCAAGGCGGGCAGCCGCTGCATTGGCAAACAGATCAACGTCTTGCCAAAAACTTTCACTTCTTTTCCCAGGGTTAAGTAATAAAGCTGAAGGTTTAGCGAATCCTAGAGCAGGGAATAAAACGATAAGTAAAATGAGCTGTTTGAGTATTTTATGCATATTAACCCAGAGGTAATGACTACAGGCTGTGATAGCTAAATAATGTCTAAAGCATGCCTATTGTGAAGAATAATATTCTTAGCATAGTTTTATTTATGCATTATTGAGACATCATTATTCTCATAAATATCTAATGATTCATTACCGTAAGCGGTGATAATTGGTCTGTATTTAAAAACGTGACAGGTTTAAATCAGCCGCATAGTTAATGATAGCGCGCCTTAAATCACTAAATGTAATTTGAGACGCGAATTCAAAAAGCCGTTAGCTATTACGCTGCCGCTCTTTAACAGCTTTTTTCTTAATACGATTGTTCTCAAGCTGAGTTAATGCTGCTGAGCCGATGTGTGTTTCTCCACGCGCTTTGGCTAAACCTATTTGTTTTTCACGTTGTGCGAAGCGCTGTTTCTGCTCATCAGTGATCCTGTCAAAACACTGGTGGCAGCTGATGCCTTTCATGTATTCAGCTGATTTTTTATCATCTTCTGTAATCGGTAAACGACAGCCATGACATTGATCATACTGACCTTTTTCTAACTGATGGTTAACCGATACACGGTTATCAAAAACAAAACACTCACCTTTCCACATGGTTTCCTGTTCAGGCACTTCTTCAAGGTATTTAAGAACACCACCTTCTAAGTGATAAACCTCATCAAATCCCTGCTCTTTTAAATAAGCCGTTGATTTTTCACAGCGGATCCCACCCGTGCAGAACATCGCTACTTTTTTATGCTTTTCAGGATCTAAGTTATCTTTAACGTACTGCGGAAATTCTCGGAAATTAGTGGTATTAGGATCGACTGCATTTTCAAAAGTACCAATGCTGATCTCATAATCATTACGGGTATCCACCAGCAAGACTTCCGGATCGCTGATTAAGGCATTCCAGTCTTTTGGTTTAACGTAGGTACCTACGGTTTTCTTAGGGTCAATTCCTTCAATCCCCATGGTCACAATCTCTTTTTTAAGTTTTACCTTAGTACGGTAAAACGGATTTTCTAGATCATAAGACTCTTTAGTGGTTAACTTAACTAAACGAGGATCTGACTTTAACCAGTTGATTAAATTATCAATTCCCTCACGGCTCCCTGCAACGGTACCATTAATACCTTCGCTAGCTAATAGTAAAGTACCTTTAATATCATTGGCCTGCATTATTGCTAATAAAGGAGCTTGGATCTCTTGGTAATTTTCCAATGAGACAAATCGATATAATGCACAGACAACAGTGTTTGACATGTTTTCTTCCTCATAGCTAACTGAAACGTAAATTCAGCGCGGTGGTTAATTGAGCAGAGATTATACGAAGTTGATAACAGTCCTCAAATCAATTGTTTAACATCCCCGTTACATTAGTGCAAAGAAAAGCGACAGCATAGCGGCGGTGTTTAACTAACTATTTTATTTTAAAGTGAAAATTTATATGGAAGGAAAATCATTGCACATCCAAAATACTGTGTGATTTTTGATATGTTGGTGATTATATTTATTCAGATATAATAATCATGTCGACGTTATCGTTGTAAGCAATTCATTGGCTCATTTGAAAAGTAGATAAAACAGCGCACTTTTTGCAGCAGGTAACTGTGATGTGCTAAATCACAAACAGACCAAAACTTAAGGTTTTATGTTCAGGTAAGACTGCAGTCAGCAAACCTTGGTTAAGTGCAGCACGATCCTAAGACCTTATTTGGAGGTGCCGAAAAGGACTTACTGATTACCCGGAATATAGTGAGTAGGTTATAACCGTAAAACAGCGTCTGCAGGTAATATGAAGGGCTGTTTTATCACCATCAGCCTAAAATCATATACGGCAGCATTTGAAGACAGCCTTAAAAGCTAGGTTTAAAATTATCACTATTCCAGCGCATCTAATACTTCATCCAACAGTTTTTTCTGAGACTCAATACTCATCTCAATCACTTTGGCGTCACGGAAATCCTGCTCTGTTTTAATTAACAGCTCGGCATTGTAATGGTAGGTTTCACCACCTTCTATTTGAGAGGTTATTTTGTCGCCAGCCATAAACCCTTTTTTGAATTTTTCTTGTCCTTCAAGACTGCTTAGTTCTAAACTGCCCTCTTTCAAGAAATATAAACTGTTGCTGCTTTCACTCTCCCGCTCTGTCTCCTGGAACCGGTATTCACCCAAACCATGATATATTTTTTCACGCAGATACTCTTTGCTGTCACGATTTTGTTTCATCGCCTGCATTGAAAAATCTTGAATAACCGCGCTCACTTCATATTTTTCATTTAATCGATGATCTCGTTCACTAATACCGCCGCGCATCACGCCGTCAAATTGAACTGTGCGGGTTTGTTTTACGGCATCTTTAATCCCGTCGGGTGTTGTTTCAACAGCGACGCGAGTTCGCTGTTTTAAATCAATCTGGTAGCCGGTTTTAGGATCCTGAGCGCCCTGACTGATCATACCGCCTTCATTACTCATAAAATTCGCACTAAAATCAACCATACGGTTAAAGCCTTCTTTAAACCGGGCTTTATCTTCATCTTTCAAACCTAAACGGGTGCTCTGCTCATGATTCATTTTAGTAAACACTGTATCGGCTAACGTTCTCGCCTGATCAAACTTTTTATCCGCTTTATCAAGGCTTTTACCAAGATCTTCAGCTAAATTCATAAAATTGGTCAGCGTATTTTTAAACAGATCACTGCTTCTATCTTTTTCTTTTTCGTTTTCATTAAATTTATAACTTGCATCGGCGGCTTCTTCAATCAAATCTAAATACTGAGCCAGTTCATATTCATTGGTTGTACCACCAAGTTTTGAGTTTAAACTGAACTTAGCCATCACCTGATTATCCTGAGTCCAGCTCCCCTGCAGATTCTGATCACGGCCGTCTTGGTCATAATGATATTCAACGGTTTGACCACTGCCTTTAAGATTTAATGAAAAATCAGCTAACTGCCTGCCGTTAAATTCTTTAATCCCCATTATTTCATTTAAATCAGCGCCCGCTAATAAACTGTCCGACGCACTGCCGATAGCATTCATCAGATCGCTCAAAGCTTCGTGTTCACTGGCCGATAAGTAGCCTTCGACTTCATATTTCACACTAATTTCATCACCACGCGTTAAATCAAATACACCACGGCTTTGCCTGATTGAAATACTTATTTCATCACCTTCTCTGGTGGTTACCTGTAGAGAGAACTCTTTTTTATGATCCGTTGTTTTATCAAATTGTTCATCCACACCAATCTTCGAGCTTAATTCAGTTATACCTAAACGCGTATAACTCTGGCTTTCGCTGATATAACTTTCCGTGGCCGGATCGAGTTTACTTAACCCGGCTAATATATTACGTGTTTCACTGTAAGCCTCTTCCGCACCACGGCTGATTCGATCCATTAATGAATTAAGCTGCTCGGCACTTTCACCCTGCGCTTTACCGTAATTAACATGGCGAGTCACCTTATCAATAAATGCTTTGTGGGGCTCTAGTGCACCATCTTCATTTTTAGCATAAATTGTCACCCGGTTATCGACGGCAGATTCATAAACCTGGTTAAGTTTCTGTGGAGAGTATTCATGCAGTGCAGAACGCAGAATTTGTTTGGTTCTTTTTAACTCTTCCGCACTTTGCGGCGCTTCTACAACTACTTTTGGAGCAGCCGCTGCCGTGCTTACTTCTGCCTTGCCGACAATGAGATTGTGTTTCTGTAATGGTGCAGCGGCGGTTAACAAAGGGCTGGACAGATCAAAGCGAACATTCATTAAGTAGCTCCAAAGAACAAATATTGACTCTGTTATCGGCTTCAAAACAATAACCTTTAGCAGTTATTTACAGTTAAGTGATTATAATTTGACGCCACATTGGGGTCTGTTGATCTTTGCCGGCTGAATTTCGTTCTACAAAAAGCAGGACTTTATCTCATACATTGAGCAAGTTTTTTTATCTGTTCTTCTCGAAATTAAAAACTTAAATACCTGACCATGTCGATGCTATTTACTGACCCTCTTTACTGACTTTCCCCCGTCGAATTTTAGTACAAACTGACATTGCAGCAGTGACATTTACACAACTAAAACTTGACACGCAGTGCAGTTAAGCCCACTTTTAAGTGTAATAAGAAGTTTCTAAAAAACTCAATCAGTAGGAATCTTTGATGCGTAAAATCATTCCATCACTAAGTACTGCGCTAGTAAGACGCCTGATCATTTCCACTATTTTGTTCACATCATTACTATTAAATTCGATTTATTGTCTGGCTGCGGCTCCCAGTCAAAGTCCAGCAAAGATTACTTTTCTGACTTGGGGAGATTATATAAACCCCGAGCTAGTTACTCAATTTGAAGCCGAATATAATGCAAAAGTTAATTTTGTCTATTTTGAGTCAGACGACGATCGTGATGAACTATTAATCAACACGGATGCGCTGGGTTATGACATGTTGATGGTGGACTCCGTTAATCTATTATCCTACAAAAAACTGGGCTGGATCAGTGCGTTTAATACGCAGTCTGCCCCTAATATTAACTTTGCACAGTTACCTGAGTTATCCAGTTTAAATAAAAGAGATCAAATCTGTGCCCCTTATAGCTGGGGAACTACAGGTATTGCATATCGTAAGGATCTTGTCGCTGAGCCTATTACCAGCTGGAAACAGGTATTTACTCCCGCTCCTGAATTACAGGGGAAAATACTGATGTCGAATATGAGCAAAGAGGTAGTCGGCATGGCACTAAAATCTCTGGGTTACTCCATGACCAGCTCAGATTCTCAAGAGCTTGAACAAGCTCGCCAGCTGCTGCTCGCCCAAGCCCCCTCAGTGGCAGGCTACTCACCTGTTGCCAGCGATACTAAAAAAGCAAAACTGGTCACGGGTCAAGCCAGTGTTACGCTTACCTATAGTGGTGATGCACTGATGCTGCAGGCGCTAGAGCCACAAGTTGAATACGTTCTGCCTAAAGAAGGCGGCGGTGTCTGGGCTGATTTTATCTGCCTGTCAGCAAAAGCAAGCAGCGTTGAATTAGCACATCAGTTTATTAATTATATTAACAGACCTCAGCAAGCCGCAGATAATGCCCAATATATTTACTGTGCCACGCCCAATTCGGAAGCTGAAAAACTGCTGCCCAGTGAATTCTTAAACAACTCGATTATCTATCCAGATAA
Source organism: Psychromonas ossibalaenae ATCC BAA-1528 (assembly GCF_000381745.1). GTDB lineage: Bacteria > Pseudomonadota > Gammaproteobacteria > Enterobacterales > Psychromonadaceae > Psychromonas > Psychromonas ossibalaenae. The sequence goes on from NZ_KB906967.1 coordinate 138,117, forward strand.
AGCGCTCGTCGCACAATCTGAAACATACACGCTGCTTTCTCCCCGCACTATTAAAAAGCACAATACGATTATGAGGGAACTGAGAAACGCAATTAAATAATTATCTTCTTCATGATTGAACTGGTAACTAAATATGCTCCTGAAACCCAAAATTGCATTGTCAATTTTACCCGTAATACTGCTGCAGATTATTGTATTAGTTATTCCTTCCTTCCTGCTTTATCAGGAGTATTTTGCTGAGCAGATTAAAGAACATATTAGTGATTCAATCTCGCAAGTAGAAAACCCCCTGCAGCTGCAGTTAAATGCAATGCAGGCTAACAGCTTACTTTTTTCGCAAAGTTCGATACTTAGTCGTTATCTTCGTACTGAAGATGAAAGCATACGTTTTAATTTAATGCATAAAGTGCTGGTAAATGAGTTCTCCTCTTTTATAGATGCCTATCCCGAATATCTTGAAATTAGCCTGTTGATGCTGGACGGTTATGAGGAAGTGAGTTTACTTAAGAATTCCGGCCGCAGCCTTAGTGATCAAGAGCAGAATAATTTATATTTCAAAAGCATTGCAAAATCACCACATAATTTCACCATCATTCCGCAGATCAACCCCGATACAAAACAGTGGGTGTTAGTGCTAGCTCGAAAAGTTTTTCAAAAAAACATTATTGAGCAGTCAACCACCACGAAAGAGGAACTCAAGGCTTATCTTATTATTAAAACCAACTTTGATTTTATTGATAGCATCATTACCAGCAATAGCTTGATAAAGCATGGCTTTATGGTGCTGCAGGACACTAAGGGCAGCCCTATTTTAGTTAATGGCGATAAAAAACTCACTGGCAGCTCCCTATCTGAAATATTTACAACCATGCCCCGTAACCATGAGCTGAAGCTTACCGATTGGCGGCTGCAGAAAAAAAACTATATTGTTGGGCAAAAGGAACTGTTCAACGGCTTGTTCTTCAGCATTGGCTGGTCTAAATCGGAATTAAATCACCTATTAAAAGAGATGGGCTATACCTCTTTAATCAGCTCTTTTTTGGTGATGCTGGTCAGTGCGGTAACGCTGTTTTGGCTGCTTAATAAACTCTTAATTCACCCTATTCTTAAGTTAAGTCTTTCTGCCCGAAAAATGGGAGTAAAAGGCGGGCGTTGGTCATTCTACTCAAAATCTAATGACGAACTAAGCGATCTGGCTAATACCGTCAAAGAGATGGGCGTAGGGCTGCTTAGGCAAAAACAAAAAGTACATGAAATAGCCTATATTGACAGCCTTACTAAATTACCTAACCGCCGCCAGTTTACAGATGAGCTAAATCACCACTATTGCAGAACGAATAATCAATTACCCGATATTGCTTTATTGTTTATTGATTTAGACGGATTTAAAGAGGTCAATGATAACTTTGGCCATGTGACTGGTGATCACCTGCTGATAGCCGTCGCTAAACGACTTAAAAATGTACTGCGAGCAGAGGATTATATTAAGCCTGGACAGCATAACATTGCCCGTTTAGGGGGGGATGAGTTCACCGTTTTATTAACAAGTACAAATGGCCGTCATGCTGCAGAACAGGTTGCTAAGCGGATACTTAAGGTATTCAGCCTCCCCTTTATGATAGCGGAGCGGGAGTTTTTAATGGGAGCAAGTATTGGCATTGCTATCGCGGCAGAGACAGGTGAAAGCGCTATTGATCTTCTTAAAAATGCTGATACTGCGATGTATGAAGCTAAAGTGATGGGCAAAAATACCTATCGCTTCTTCAGCAAAACAGCCGCATTAAAATCATTAAAAGCGATGGAGATAAAAGAAGATCTGCGCCGTGCCATCAATAATAACGAGCTCCAGTTGAACTATCAGCCGCAAATCTGCAGCAAAAGCGGAAAAATGGTTGGTTGCGAAGCACTAGTACGCTGGTACAAACCGGGTAAGGGCTGGATACCACCGGATGTATTTATCCCGATTGCTGAAGAGTCGGGGTTGATTATTTCGCTAGGACGATGGGTAATGCTGGAAGCATGTCACCAGGTTAAATTGTGGCAGGCAATGGGCTACCCCGTAGTACCGGTGTGGGTCAACGTATCCTGTGTGCAGTTAGAAAGAGAAGATATGCATAGCGTCATTATTGACTGTCTAATGGAAACCGGGCTGAGTGCTGAGTTATTAGCAATGGAAATCACTGAGACCAGTATTATGCAGGGTAAAGATTCAATTCTTCAACTGAAGAAAATTCAATCTTCCGGTATTCAAATAGCGCTGGATGATTTTGGTACCGGCTACTCTTCATTAAGCGCATTAAGAGGGTTACCCATTAATAAATTGAAAATAGATAAAAGTTTTATTACGGATCTAAATAGTGGTGATGACGGTAAAGCAATTGTTTCCGCTATTATTGCCATGGCACATCAACTGCATCTGCAGGTAGTCGCAGAAGGGGTAGAAACAGCCGAAGAATTAAATTTCCTGAAGCAGTGTAGTGCAGATATTATTCAGGGCTATTATTTCAGTAAACCACTACAGCCTAATGAACTCAGCGAAATATTCGCAAAGTCTGTAAATATTAAAGCAGTGAGCTAATACAGCGTTAAAGAATAAGGTGAAACAGACTGTATTTCCCAGTTTTATAAGCAGCACAACCCGCCCCTAAACAGATGTATTTCCTAACCGTTGAGTGGTGCTGGCTAGCCGCAAGCATTCAGCTATTTTAGTGAGTACTGCTTCATCGATCATTGGTGAATGAATCATATGCATATTGAGCAGTAAATTACTTTTTAAAATATTTGAAGGTACCTCTTGGGTTTTACACACATCAAATATCGATTCTGGCAACAGCGATATAGCGAAACCGGAATTAACGGCCGTGGCAACATTCTCAAGTATTGAACTACTGAACACCTGCCTATATGAGATATTGGATTTTTTCAATTCACTGATACACAAATCGCTAACGATGCAGTTATCATCATAAATGGCGACAGGTACTTCTTTCTGCTCTTTTAAATTGATGCGGGGAGAGACTGACCATATCAGTCGCTCACTCCAGAGTAAGAGCTCATCGGTGTAGTCTGCTTCCCCTGCAACAATCGCAATATCCAATTCGCCGGCCTGCAGCCTCTCTCGTAAGTTTCGGCTGCGATCACAGACTATTTTCGCTTCAAGGTTGGGGATCTCACGCGTCAATACCGGCATAAAGTAATTTATAAAATTCTGCGCATAATCCGTCGGAACGCCAAAATTGAACTGACCAGATAAGTCTCGCTCATTTAATGCCGAAAAAGCCGCATTATTGAGTTTCAGAAACTGTTCGCTGTAGCCGAGTAAGGTTTCTCCTGCATCGGTCAATTGTATCCCCCGGTTGCTGCGTTCCATCAGCGTACAGCCAACCAGTTCTTCTAGCCTCTTCATCTGCATACTTACAGCAGCCTGGGAACGAAAAATGGCCTCAGCTGCTTTCTTTAATTCTCCAGTCTTAACGACCATGACAAAAGTACGTAATAACTCAAGATCGAGCAATAGATCCATTTTCAACTTTTTATCCATCTCAGCCATCTCTTCTGCTTTATAAATTAGATACTTACCATTCAGTTCACAAATTCTGAATCGAAGGTTAACTATTATTCGTTTGATTGAAGTATACGTTTTTTCTATTGTGATAGGTAATTGAGCTGTTCCAGCTTTCAAACGCAGATACATGAATAAAGAATAGGAACAGCTATAAAGTGAACACGTTGTTGTCGTTCAATAAGATCAAGGAGAGTAATATCACAATGAACAAGCTACCTAAGAAAATGTCTGGCGTTCTACTGAATGGTCACGGAGGTTTAGAGAAACTGGAATATCGCACTGACTTGCCGCTGCCAATTCCCGAAAAAGGTGAGGTACTTATCAAGGTTGGCGCTAGTGCAGTGAACAATACCGATATTAATACCCGTATCGGCTGGTATTCAAAAGCCGTTATAGAACAAACTAATGCAGGCGCTTCCGACGGCTTTGAAACTATTAATGACAATGATGCCAGTTGGTCTGGTATTCCAATCAAGTTTCCCCTGATACAAGGTGCCGACTGCTGCGGTGAAATAGCAGCAGTCGGAGAACAAGTCAACTCTAAGCGAATTGGGGAACGGGTGCTGGTGCGATCTTTGCAGCAAACGGGAATGACAGAGGCTGATCACCGTTGTATTACTTATGGCTCTGAGTGTGACGGCGGCTTTGCCCAATATACCAAGGTACTGGCAACAGAAGCATTTCCGATTCGAAGTTCATTGAGTGATTCTGAATTAGCTTCGTTTCCATGCGCCTATTCAACGGCTGAAAATATGATCGAGCGGGCTAACGTTAAGCCTAATGACACCGTCATCATTACCGGTGCATCCGGTGGTGTTGGTTCAGCCGCAGTGCAGTTGGCCAAACGCCGTAATGCTAAGGTGATTGCTGTCTGCAGTGAAAATAAAATGGAACAACTTACTGCACTAGGGGCTGATAAAGTGATTTCACGAGGACAAAAACTGCTTGATTTTTTGGGGCAAAACTCAGTGGATGTTGTCATTGATCTTGTTGCTGGGAAGCAATGGCCGGAACTGCTCGATCTACTACGAAGAGGCGGCCGCTATGCTGTTGCAGGAGCAATTGCGGGGCCAATAGTGGAACTGGATGTTAGAACGTTATATTTAAAGGATTTGAGTTTTTTTGGCTGTACCTACCAGTCTAGAGAAGTATTCGAGAACCTGATCCGATATATTGAGCGTAGTGAACTTCAGCCCTTAGTTGCAAAACAATATCCATTGAAAGAAATTAAAAACGCACAACAAGATTTTATGGCTAAAAAATTTGTGGGGAAACTGGTATTACTGCCGTCTCAGTTGTAATAAACCCTCATACAATGCGGCTAGCATCTTAGCTTAGCCTTTGTTGTTTGATTTCTAACTTTAACATAAAACAAAAATGGGGCATCCAATGGTTATAAACCATAACGTAATGATTTTAAATAACTCAACGTATGTCCTATCTTTTTTCAACTTGAAGCAATGAAATTACCCATCTTTGCAGTGCATCTTCATTGTAGCGAGGATGCCAGGCGGCGATAACATCAAACTTATCAGGTGATTGTTCAAGCGTGATTTCTACCAGATCTAACTCTTTAACCGCTCTAGAAGGTAAAAATGCAATTGAATCCGTTGTTTCAAGATACATAGGAACAATAGAAAAACATGGTGCTGATACAACAACATTACGTTTTAAGCCGAATTGCTTAAACCAGTCATCGATAGAGCCTTTAAAATTTGGCCGTGAAGGTGAAGCTATAATGTTTGGATAACCAGCTACATCCTCTAAAGAAGGCTTTGTTTGCGAAATAGATGAATTGGGCGATGCGACGCAAACATGATGCTCTTCAAACAATTTAACTAACGGGTAACTGTCAGGGATGTAATCAGGAAAGGCTATTGCTAAGTTAACTTTACCGCTTTCCATTAATTCATGCAGCTTATCAATTTCAAAGTCTCTGACTATAAGCTTTAAATTAGGCGACTGCTGCCTTAACTTTGAAATCAAAGAGGGTAAAACAACTTGTTGAGCATAATCGGTTGCTGCGATAACGAACGTACCACTAACAGTTTCAGGGTCAAAGGCTGCAGGTGATAACAGTGCCTTAAAATCATTTAACAGCTTGTCGACACCAATAGATAACTCTTCAGCGAACGGGGTTGCTACAAAACCATTGGTTTTTCTTAAAAACAGCCTGTCATCAAACACATCACGTAATTTTTTTAAGTGTTCACTTACGGCTTGCTGGGTCAGCCCTAACTGACCAGCTGCTTTCGAGGCATTTTTTTCTCGAATAAGCGCCTGAAATACCCTTAGCTGCTTAATGTCTAACCTGTCTAATTTACTCAAAACTTACCGCCGTTATTATCTATTCACCCTACAACAACTTAGCACATAACAATAAAACCTTGTATCACTAACAATAAATGATTGTTTCTAATTGTTTTACTGGTTATTTATGATTTCTCCATCAAATCAAGTTCAATAAATGGAGAAGAAAATGAAAACAGTTATTTTAATCGGTGCATTAGGCAAAATGGGTCAAGCAGCATTAACAGGTTTGGGTAATCACAAGGTTATTACAGCAGGCCGCAGTGGTGATGTTGACCATATTGTTGATATTACCAGTGAGCAATCCATACGAGACTTATATAAAAAAGTAGGCCATTTTGATGCAGTAGTTAATACGGTGGGGTTTTGTGAGTATACCAGTTTTGCAGAAATGACTGAAACGCAGTGGATGACAACAGTCATGAGTAAAATGATGGGCCAGATTAATCTGGTGCGTATTGGTCAAGAATATATTGCAGACAGCGGCTCATTTACTTTAATAAGCGGTATTTTGAATACTAAACCTATTCCGTATGCGATTGCTGATGCAACCACAAGCGGAGCAATTGATACCTTTGTAAAATGCGTAGCCTTTGAAATGCCTAGAAACACTCGTATCAATGTAATTAACCCTACTGTGCTGGCGGAAGCCTGGCATGTATATGGTGAAATGATGCCGGGATTCGAACCTGTACCAGGAAAGCTTGTAGGTAAAGCGTTTGAGCGTTCCGTAGATGGATTCATTACAGGTGAAATTATTTTTGTTGATGCTTAGTATTTAAAATGCGTTAACCATCAGGGACAGATTTTTAATCTTGCTCCTGTATTTTTTATCTGTCTTCTTGAAATTCAAAACTAAAAAGCAGAGCTAGTCGCTCGCTGACTTCATTGTTTTCAAAATCAATCTGGGAAGTTTACTTATTATAGTTGTGAATTCACTATTAAAAGCTCTCTAATCAATACTTCAGGCATACATATGTTTAGATTAGTTAAAAACATCCTTAAATAATGACAGCACTTGTTCAGCCTCTACAACGACCTCTTCCTGTGTCGGCACGACAGCCTGCCAGCTTCCACTATTCTCTGCAATAACAAATGAGAAGGGGTAGAGTTCTTCGGTTCCCATACGAATGTCGGTGACAATCAGTTTATTATCTTTGCTGTCAAAACGTAGATAACCACGGCTCATCCATTCGAGCTGTTTCAGATGAGTGGTTTGTAATCCTTTGATTAACTCCCGATTATGTTTATAGGCATGCCATTGCAGCGGTTGATTTCTGCCTAATAGTGCCAACGCTTCATAATATTTGTCATCATGGTAACTCACCACTCGCCAAAGCAGAGTATTAAATGGTGTCGGCACAATTAATACCTGACCATTTTCAACAATTTTATCATTTTCAATCTGTCTGCTGATAGACCATTGCGCATATTGCCCAAAACCTAAATATAAGCAGCTTAAAAACAGTGCAGCTGAATTGATACGCTGCCATTTTTGTGTGTTACGGCTAAACCATAAACCTAATATCGCAATCAGCAGCGGTAAGGTATACAGCGGGTCGATAATAAAGATACTGTTCCACGCGACGGGGGTAGTTGATAGCGGCCAAAACAGTTGAGTGCCGTAAGAAGTAAAAGCATCAAGCAACGGATGGGTAATTAAGGGTAGGAAAATTACCGTAAATAGTATGCCTTTATGAGCCGCATAGTGAGGTTTAAACTTAATAGTAAGCAGATAAAGAATAATAGAGAATGCAGCTAAGACAAACAGTGAGTGGCTGAAGGAGCGATGAAAAACATAGTTTTCCACAACACCGCCATAATCGACAAACACATCTAAATCCGGAACGGTACCTAATACTGCACCGGCAATCAGCACCTTGCGCCCGAAAACTTTACTTCCAACCGCCCCCGCAATACTGGCGCCTAATGCAATCTGTGTTAATGAATCCATGGTCTGATTACCCCTGATAAGCTTCAATGTACGTTATAGCAGATTATTGTGGCAATTTGTTATAACGTCCCCTTAAAATAGACTAAAGCTTGTTGATAACGGGCTGCATAATGGCGCGGGTGAGATGCCGCTGCTCGGCATTCCTATCACCCGCTAACAAGGACAAAGTTCAGGACACCCAAACCTTTTGACTGATTTGTAATTTATACCTATAAAAGATTTGACTGTCCCGCCTTTTTTACGCCTTTTTGCCTTGCGAATAATTCCCAGGAGTGCTGATACAACCTTGAAGAACCCAATCCTGAATAATTAATCTTGATCTAGTCTGGCGGCTATACATTACTCAGCAAGAAACACACCTTTAATACTTAGAGTGCAACTCATTATATTATCATTTCCTCTGACTTATAAACCATTAAATAATTAGGCAACTAACCTTTACCTTCCTTGCACCACCCATTTTTATGCATAAATATGCGGTTTAATGAGTACAAGTCAGACTTATTTGGCTTTTTTCATCACTTTTGATACTATCCTGCAAAATTTTTATTAAGTGCACTAAGTAATTTGTTTTTTAAACATTACAAAAAACCGCTTCAATGCCACTCAAAATGATTAGTGCACGAATCGATTAAGGAAAAAAATGTCGCAAGTTACAGATAAGTACAGTATCGACAATACTGACTACAGTGTCGGTCAGGATAACGTCCAGAAATGGGGATTTGACGTTCATAATCCAGTGTTTGGCATAAGTGCAGGACTGATTATATTCTTCATCGTTGCGCTGCTTGCAACGGATGCCTCAACAGCAAAAGCAGCACTAGACGATATCAAGTGGCAGATCATCAATAACTTTGATGGTTTGATCATGTGGTCAGGTAATATATTTGTTATTTTCAGTTTGGCTTTGGTTGTCTCACCTTTTGGTAAAATCCGTATCGGCGGAATAAATGCCAAACCGGAACACTCCAATATCTCCTGGTTTGCGATGTTATTTGCAGCAGGTATGGGTATTGGCCTTATGTTCTGGGGGGTCGCAGAGCCTGTTGCTTACTATACAGGCTGGTATGAAACGCCGCTTGGTGTAGATGCATATACAGCTGAAGCTGCTAAAGTCGCCCTAGGTGCAACGATGTTTCACTGGGGCTTCCACCCGTGGGCAATCTATGCCGTAGTTGCACTTTCTCTCGCTTTTTTCGCCTACAACAAAGGCCTGCCGCTTTCAATGCGTTCCATTTTTTACCCTATCCTCGGTGATCGCACCTGGGGCTGGTTTGGCCACATCATTGATATATTATCGGTTATTGCAACGTTGTTTGGCCTTGCGACCTCACTTGGCTTAGGTGCACAGCAGGCTGCAAGCGGTATTAGTCACGTATTTGGTATCGATAGCGGCATTGGTCTGCAGATTGGTGTCATTATTTTTGTCACCTGCCTGGCTGTGGTGTCGGTAATTCGCGGTATCAATGGCGGTGTTAAAGTTCTCAGTAATGCAAACTTACTCATTGCATTTGCCTTGTTATTGTTTGTGACCCTTGCTGGTTTTGCAATTGCACTTAATACGCTTCCGACAACCCTGATGGGCTATATTGAAAACATTTTACCGCTCAGTAATCCTCATGGTCGCGAAGACGAAGCCTGGATGCATGGCTGGACAGTATTCTACTGGGCCTGGTGGATTTCCTGGTCTCCATGTGTAGGTATGTTTATTGCACGTGTATCAAAAGGCCGTACCGTACGTGAGTTTATCATTGCAGTGATCTTCATCCCTACTCTGATTACGCTGCTTTGGATGTCTGTCTTTGGTGGTATTGCCATTGACCAGGTAGCCAATAAAGTAGGAGAACTCGGTACAAACGGTTTGACAGACATTACTCTATCACTATTCAATGTCTACGAGGCGCTGCCGTTAAGCACGATGCTTTCAGTAGTCTCGATTATCCTTATTATGGTATTTTTTATTACCTCTTCGGACTCCGCTTCTCTGGTTATCGACAGTATTACAGCGGGCGGTAAAATAGATGCGCCAGTTCCTCAGCGTATTTTCTGGGCAACAACTGAAGGGACAATTGCAGCCGTTCTACTTTGGGTTGGCGGGACAGAGGCAATACAGGCGCTGCAGGCAGGGGCAATTTCCACAGCCTTGCCATTCACTATTATTTTATTAATAATGTGCGTGAGCCTGCTGATGGGGATGCGAACCGAAATGGTTCACTACAAGCCAGCCGATAACTAGCAGGAAATTCCTATAACACTACAAAACTCCACCAGCGCGGTGGAGTTTTGTATTCATCCAATATGTTGTGGCCGAGTGCTATTCGTCATAAATTTATCGCTTTCTGAGGTGGAACGGGACATAGCGTCTTAGCTTTTTATTCTTTAATATCAACTGACTCAACCGATATAGACTCATAGATCTTGCCTGTTTCCATGCGTAATAAGGTGTAAATTAATACTTGCTCTTTCGAGTAACATCTCCGGTTATCTATTTAAGCTCTGTCTACAATAGATTGATTATATTGACGATAAATTTTTAGGTTAGTAAATTATTTAGGATAACGGTTATGATAAAAAATCTATTAATGGAAGCAAAGACTCTATGCATAGCAAGTTAATTAAAAAAGGAATAATGTGTGCCTTTGCCCTGTAATATGTCACGAATAGGCGTTAAATCAACATGACTCATAGTGGAAGCACTATAATAGCTGCTCTGAGAATTTCTGCTCTCTCTAAACACCTGCATTTATCGTATTGAAAATACCAAGTTTTACAAACCAAGCATCATTTATAAATAACTATTTACAACAATGACTTGCTTTTAACTATTGCAGCCAAAGTTATCATAGCAAACAAGGACGAAACATGAAAAATCATAAATGGAAGCGAATTACATTAAAAGTAGGAAGCGCATTAATTGCACCGGATCGCAAAGGATGCACTTCTCGCTATCTCTTACATATCGCTAAATTCATTTTGCAATGCCGGGATATGGACATACAGGTTATTCTTGTTTCTTCAGGGTCAGTTGCCGCCGGCGCTCACTTTTTCGGCAATATAGAGAATCCTTCGCTGGCAATAAAAAAAGCGATGGCTGCTGCAGGACAGAATGAGATGATGACATCTTGGGATCGTTTTTTTGATTTTCCATCAGCACAAATTTTATTAACCCATGGTGACCTGCAGGACAGAGAACGATATGACAGTGTTCGCGAAACGATATTTGCGTTACTTGAACATGGTATTTTACCCGTTATTAATGAAAACGATACTGTGACAACCGATGAGTTAAAAGTAGGTGATAACGACAACCTTTCTGCCATGGTTGCGGCGGCCGCAGATGCCGATGCACTGATTATCTGTTCAGATGTAGACGGCTTGTACGATAAAAATCCTCATACCCACGACGATGCCAAACTGATTAAAGAAGTGTGTAATATCGGTCATGATATTTTTGCGATGGCGGGCGGTGCACAAGTGAGCGGTGTCGGCACTGGCGGAATGAAAACCAAGATAGAAGCAGCTGAAAAAGCCACTTCACACGGTATTAGAACCTACATTGTCAATGGTTTTAAGGAGAGTTCATTTGAGCTGTTGATGAGCGGTATTAATCCGGGAACTGTTTTCACCGCTTATGATCTGCCCATGCAGGAAAATCTGCATTGGATGACCCACACTTCCAAGGCACAAGGTGAACTGGTCGTTGAGTCTAACTTAGATCATCCTCTTGATGAACATAGTGAGCAGCTAACCAGTAATGAGATAGTGGAAGTCCATGGGGACTTCTCCGCAGGAGACACTATTTTAGTGCGCAGCGAGGATGGTAAACACTTAGCTAAAGCTGAGGCTAATTACAGCAGTTGTCTGCTTAGTTTTATTAATGACTACGATAGTGGTGAGGACGGTAGTGAATTACAACATCAGACTGGCCCTATCATTTCAGATAAAAATATTGCGGTTTTGGAGCAGGAAGAGCCGGATGATGATGATCAAAATAAGAAGTAAAGGACAGCAAAGCAGCCTATAGAGACCGCCATCGGGGGGGGGGGGGTTGCCTTTTAATGAAGCGACCTATAAAATTTCCGGCAGTTTTTTGTTGTCCGTTCACTGACTTCAACAAATGAAATCATAGATAAAACCGAATCACAGTTCAGGTATATAAGCGGGACAAGCTCTACAGCCCCGCTTTTTCATCCTTACCTGCAGCAAGCTAGATGCAATGCACTACAGTCCTGTCAGCTGTTAACTAGCAGGCAGAATGCTCGGTACTGTATTCTCCACAGAATGTTTTCGAGCTTCAATTTTTTTCCATACTTTTTCATGAAAGTAGAAAACAACAGTATTCACCGCAGGTTCAACTAGGGCAACCGCCCCGCCGATCACTATGCTGCCGGTTAATAAATAAGTAACCGTAAAAGCTACTGAGAAATGTAATATTGCAAAAGTCATTGTCTTTTTCATGCTCGAGCCCTCTTTAGTGATGATTAAAAACGCCACTAGATGATAACGATTATCATTTACAATGTAAATAGCCCGCATAACAAATTGCATCTTTTAAATTTTGATAGCCCCCCCCCTATTACAATAATAAAAACAATCGAATATACCTATCTTTATTTTAGGCTTATTATTCACCTTCAATCACCAACATGTATTCACAAAGCAGTTTTTAGGAGAACAATATGAGCACAGCAGTGGTTAAAGAAATAATGAAAAAAAGTCCGTTCACCGTACAGTGCCAGACACCGTTAAACGAGATTGTTAAAACCTTAGTTAAAACGCAGCAGAGCCAGCTTCCTGTGGTTAATCAGTCGAATAAACTCATTGGTATGGTATCGCAGGTTGACTGTCACAAAGCATTGTTAGTGAGTGGTTACCACTGCGATCAGCCGGTGAAAGTAAACAACATTATGGCAGAATCTTACCCTGTACTTAATCCGCAGGACAGGCTCTCAGAAGCAGCTATTAAAACCCAGGAAGAAACTGCAGATATTTTTGCGGTAGTAGAAGAAGACAGGTTAGTGGGGATAGTAAAGCGCGTGGACTTATTGACCCTGTTAAATGAAAACCTTTCTTTATGCTCACCGGCTTAAAGATAATTAATGCTTTATCACTAGGCGGGACAGCCAGGCCTTTCCCCCTCGTACGCTGCATTGAATGATACCTCTAATACCAATTCGTCAAACTAACTGGTCTCTTTTTTTATTTGGAAGTGCAATTTTAACCCAGCGTTTTTGATTTTTGCTCTCAACATAATGCCGAAGCTAAAGCACCGGCTTCGGGTGTTATGGCAGTGTCTTTGGAACTGAGGTTTTAACCTCGGGGGGTTGTGCTTTCAGCGCAATGCCGGAGCTGAAGCACTGGTCCCGGAAGCGTTTTCTGCATGTATGGAACAGGGGCTTTAACCGCGCAAGACAAGAGGCGAGGCTGAAGCCTCACTTCCTAAAACATAATATTAAGCGGATTGATATAACGATAAGTTATGACCTTACACAGATAATAATTATTCCTGAGCGCATCATTAATTTCACTTAATAACGCAGCACGTTACCTTCCCGTTACCCGTCCTTTCGTAAACTAGCTCTGTCAACTTGGTGCAAACACAAACAAAAGGAAAGGCTTATGTTCTGTTCTTCTCGCTATCTACAAAATATCTTTATTTTGAGTGCTTCAGCTGCTTTGGCTGCATGCTCTCCCGACTCAGCATCCACCACAGCCTCAACCGGCTCAACATCAGCAATCACTTCAACTGAGTCGCCGTCAACAATAACTCCAGCCGACACAACTAATATACGTGTTCCAGCTGAATGGGAACCCCAGGCAGCAGTGTGGATGCAGTATCCTGATCAATGGGAATCAAGTATGCGTCCGGCATTCGCCAGGATAGTTTCAGTCGTACAGCAGTATCAGCCGGTGCACATGCTTACACGTACCGAGCAGGAAAAAACTCAGGCTCAGGAATTATTAGGCGAACTCGAGGTCGCAGATAAGAATATTGAATGGCATGTTGTGCCGTTCGACAACGCCTGGATGCGTGACAACGGCCCTATTTATGTCACCAACGGTAAGAAAACCTGGATTCAAAACTGGAGTTTTGACGCCTGGGGAGGCAACTTTGGCGGTAATGTAAGCTACAGTAAAGATAACCTTATCCCGGATTATGTAGCCAAGCAGCTAAATGTCGAGTCTAAACAATATCTTGACTACATATTAGAGAAAGGTAATGTAGAGGTGAACGGCGACGGCATTCTAGTGATCAACTGGGACTGCCAGGATCAGCGTAACCCGGGTAAAACCAAACAGGAGCATGAAGCGATCTTAAAAGAAAAGCTTGGGGTACACACCATTGTCTGGGCTTATGGTCATTACCCGGAAGACGGCACAACCGGCCACATTGACGGCACAGCGCGATTCATCAGCAGTGATACATTAGTTATCACGGTGCTTGATGACAGTACAACAGACGATCAGTTAGTGACCGATGCTGCAGCTGCCGGGATCAAGGTGCTGCGTTATAACGGCAATCCTAACTGGCTGGTAGGAAACGGCTTTATTGTTGCTATGGGTGAACAAAATGACGACTACAATAAGGAGCTGAAAGTCCGGCTTGAGTCTTTCTATCCCGATAGAAATGTCCATCTGATCGACGCTTCTATTATTGCTGAAGCGGGAGGCGGCATACACTGTGTCACCAATGATCAGCCACTGTTTTAATTCAAAAGGAGCCGTTGAATGCAGATACTGCTTGTCGAAGACAATATGGACCTGGCTGAACTAATTATTGAATACCTTCAAGCCGAATATATTGAGTGTGATATTGCCTATAACGGCTCCATGGCTCTTAACCTCCTTGAAGATAATGCCTATCAGGTTATTGTCTCTGATGTGATGATGCCGAAAATGGACGGCTTCAGCTTCCTGGATCAACTGCGCAGCAGCGGCAATAACACGCCCTGCATGCTGCTCACGGCACGGAGCAGGCTGGAGGACAAGCTTAACGGCTTTGAAAAAGGTGCAGATGATTATTTAGTTAAACCTTTTGAGCTGGCCGAGCTGAGCGCACGGATCAAAGTCCTGGCACATCGACCCCGCCCGCCTGCAGATAAGATTAATATTGCCGACTTGGAGCTCGACCTGACCGCGCAGCAGGCCTGTCGAGCAGGTCAGCAGCTTACTCTAAGCGCAGCTGAATGGCGGCTGCTGAAAATTCTGGTCAAACACAGCCCGTCAGTAGTAGCAAAGGTTGATATTGAAAACTATGTCTGGGGCAGTGAAGCACCATCCAGAGATGCACTTAAGATGCTGATTTACCGATTACGTAAAGTTGTCGATACCCCGGAACTTAGCCCTCTTATCACCACTGTTCGCGGCCGGGGAGTGATGATCGCGACACCAGAGGAGCAGTCATAATGCAGCCTCGCAGTATCATCCGTTATATTTCAGTGCAGATCATGCTTCTGATTACGATTGTTATGCTGGTATTTATCGCCATGATCAATCTGGTTTACGACTGGGCCAGCGATGATTCAGTACATTACTTTATGAGCCAGGAAGCGGAAAACTATATCCAACATGAACGGCCGGCTGAAAGTAATGCATCTATAGCGGTTTATCCTGAATACAGCAGCCTGCCTAAAGCTGTTCAGAAAATATTCGAAAATCAGTCCTGGCTGGAGGAGGATCTCTATTATGAATACCAGAACGGCCGGCATCTCTACTTACTGCCCTACTACAATCCCAGTACAGAGCGGCTGCTTTTCATATTACACATCTATGATGAATCGCTCGATACAGCCATGCCCGGCCTGACCATTAGTCAAGTGACAACTCTGTTAGCATTAGTACTGGCGGTACTGAGTATCGGCGTCATTTACAACTTAGGCTGGTCTGTATTAATGCCTATCAAGGCATTATGCGAATGGAACCGGCAGATAGCCTCCAAAGATCTAAAATCCAAAAACACACTGCAGCAGCCCGATTTCCGTTTTGACGAGCTCAATGAAGTGGCCGGGCAGATCCAAAGCTCACTGATAGAAATCAGTCAACGCAACGAAAAAGAAAAGCAGTTATTACGCGCTTTAAGCCACGAGCTGAGAACGCCTCTGGCCATTACCAAGGCTTCATTAGAGCTGATCAACAAAACCGAATCGCAGCTGACGGCTAAACTTAGCAGCAAGCTGAGCAAGATCCAGCGGGCCAATAATAATATGTGCGCCACCAGCGAAACCCTGCTGTGGTTATGGTCTGATGATTTAGCTCAGTTTGACACTCAGTCCGTCAACCTTGCTGAAGTCATTAAACAAGAGTTAGACAACAACCGCTATTTAGCAGCCGATAAACCACTGGATATCAGCTTATTTGAGCAGGAAGTGAAAATTGAGGCTAATCCGGTATTGATACAGATATTAGTGCGTAATCTAGTTAGAAATGCCCTGCAGTATAGTGCGCAAGGTAAACTAGTGATCGATTTCCAGCTTGATACGGGGTTAACAATCCGCAATCCAGTCGCAGTTAATACTGATTATGCCAATGAATCCAATGATTACGGCTATGGCGTAGGCATGTACCTGGTCACCACGCTTTGCCGAAAAATAGGATGGCAATGCACGATTTCACAAGAGACTGAACAGTTTACAGTTCGAATAGATAAATTTGTAATATCGGCAAAGGCATAAACTTATATGGCCTGTAATACACTCTTATATAATGCGCCTGCCATACCTTTAGGTGATGAACTATCACCTAAAGGCAAATTTATATACACAGCTTTTTTACCGTAAAGTTCTCTATAGGCTTTTTCTTTGAATGCTAACGGCTCCTCAATATAAACACTCAAACTGTCTTTAATGCGTTTGGCAAAGTCTCTATTTTCATCACCTTTATAATAAACACCTTCACTTCCCGGCTCTGCATGCAGATTGATCAACATACAACCCGGATCATTACTCACGATATCAACCCGCTCATTCAAGCTTATGTAATCATCAGTCTTTCTAACGTTATTAACCTCTATTCCCTGAGCTTCTAGCAGTGGTTCAAGCTGCTGTGCGACCTCTAAAACAAACTGGCTTTCCATAATACTATTATGCATAAAGCCGCTGTCTCTGCCGCCATGCCCGGCATTGAGATTAACACACAGCTCTTCTGATACTGCGTTTAAAGAAAAAAAAGTGCATGCTATAACAATATACTTATTCATTTATATTCCTCTGCGTAAAGATTATAACTGCCTCTGCATGGGCTGAAACAGTTGTTATTAAAACTGATGATATTTGTTACCTCGTTCCCGCGCTCCGCGTGGGAATGCATAGATTGATAGTTAACACAGCCGACACTGACCGGAGCTCCTGCTCAGAGCATGGTAACCAGATAAATTTGTAAGCGGCAGCTAACTAGCTATGCGTCTCCACAGCTCTTCAACAGGTCCCATCTTTCTTCGTTTCAACCACTCGATAGACAGGAAAAGCTGCACGGCAATAATCACTATACTGAGAATATAGGCCTGAAAGAGAGGCACTTCAGCGAACAAACCAAGCCCCTGAAAGATCACAAAGCCGATGACCGACTGCAGTATATAATTAGTCAGCGGCACACGGCCCAATGTCTGCAGCCACCTGCCGACAAGGGTCTGCTGCAGATTATTTCCAAAATAGGCAATAAGGGCAATGTAACCTAACGACATGCCGGTAACAGAAATAACATACAGAAATTCCTTCACCAAAGTCGCGGTCATTTTGGTAAAACCATAATCATAATAACTGGCACCGGTTTTTAATAAACTCAGCGGCAGAGCAACAAGCAGCGCAAATGCTATCAGGCGTTTCTGCATAAGAGATGAGCGGGCTGATTCAGTGAAAAAACGGATCTGCCCGAAATAGTAACCCATAATAAACATGCCCATAATCCGCAGTAATCTGCCGCTGTTAATATTTCCCTGCAGCCCTATCAGCATGCGGTCAAAATTGGCATCAAACCATTGTCCCTGCTGATAAAGACCAAGCAGTACCGTTTTATTTGACTCAGGCGCAAAAGACAAATTCAGTGATATAGACCACTGGGCATTAACAATATCCATTAGAAGCGGTGTCAGCAGTAAAGCCAGCGCCAGTTTAAGAAGATGCTCAGGTTTCCAGTCCTTTATCAGCAGCAGCACTAGCCCTATCAGGGCGTAATAGCGCAGGATGTCTCCCCACCAGATAAACACGGCATGAATGCAGCCGATAAGGAAAAGAATCAGCTGTCGTTTGATAAAATAGCGCGAAAATGACGGATAACGGCTGCTCGCCCTGCTGTACAGAATATAAAAACCAAGCCCGAATAAAAATGAGTAGATAAAGTAAAACTTGCCGTGAACCAGCAGCCGGGTCAAAAATAAAACCGTTTCATCGAAGATGCTGGTATTAAGCAGATCCCCTCGTACAATGTTCGGGCTGTCCAGATAGCCGCTGTACCATAGAATATTTGCAAATAAAATGCCGATTAATGCGAATCCTCTGAGCATATCAACAGACTGGATCCTTCCCGGGTTTTCTTTTTTTGTTGTTATATTTATTGATTTAGCATCAAGGTTCGCTGCCTGCTGCATTTTTTATCCTTTATATTTGAAGACATTTGTCTGCTGTTGATGACAGAAAAAGAACAAACAAACCATACTTATTATAACTTTATAGTTTTAAAGTTCTGATGCAGTCTCTCCACTTTTAACATTCTGATTTTCCATAAAAATATTGTTCTACAAGCCAAGTCACGGCATGTTCTAATCTAACCAGTCAAGCGGATAAACACTGACATAAAATAAACCGAGAGCCCACATATATAAGGTTATTGATTATCATTGATAATCAAAAAGGTGAAACTTGTGGACATGTCCCCTGCCCTTACCATTAAGCCGGTCAAGTTAAAGCCATAACGAAAATACAGGCAACCACTTTCCAAAACATTAAAAATCAATCAGTTACACCAAAAACACCATAAGATCACCCACATTTTTCCTCGCAGATAAGCCCTTGCCATTTGCTAATATTTAACGTTTAATAATTGTATTATTTTGAACGGTAATCGTCCTGCAGAGGACTTTCATCGTATCAGTTCGCCCATGAAGGGGTACACGAGACAAAGCACCTACTCATTACGGCATTAACTCTTTATTAAAGCGATTATATGGAACAGATTATTTGGTCAGAAGACCTCAGTGTTGGAGTAAAGTTATTCGACGAACAGCATAAAGTATTGATCGCCATGATTAATAAGCTGATTAACGACCCGGCGGCGACAACTATGTCAGAGACGGTCTCTGATATATTGACAGAGATGACACTTTACGCTCAGCAGCACTTCAAGTCAGAAGAAGATTTAATGATTGAATATGGCTATCCTCATTTTGATGAGCACAGGAGCCAGCATATAGCGTTCAGGAAAAAAGTGATTGAACTCTGTACATCAGCAGCAGGCGGCGCTGATGTTGTTCCTCAAGTTCTGCTTGAATATCTTAAGGAATGGATGACCCAGCACATATTATGTGAGGACATGGAATATAAACAATTTTTTAAGGAAAAAGGCGTCTGGTGAGAAAAGACAAACAGGAGAGCCAAACCTTTACAGTTTATGAGTATCCAGCCCAGTCGTTCCCCTAGATCGTCTGTTATTAAAAAAACAACACTGAAAAAAAGCCTGCAGCACTGAATTGAATCAGCGGCACAGGCCTCGTTTTTAGTCTGCTGTTTTATAAAGCTTAGCTCTGAGGCTGCAGTTCACTATCATCGCTCGTTCCCGCGTTTTTATCCGCATCAAAGAACAGTTTAGTTTCTGCAATAACAACATGACGTAAAGCGATTAAACCGATCAGGTTAGGAACAGCCATTAAGCCGTTAACGATATCAGCGATAATCCAGATCATATCCAGATGCAGGAATGCGCCCGATGCTACTAATCCAACAAAAATAACTTTATAAGTCAGTATACCTTTGGTGCCGAACAGGTAGACAACACAGCGTTCACCGTAATAGTTCCAGCCTAAAATGGTGGTAAAGGCAAAGAATATCAAACCGATAGAAACCAGTAACGGACCAACTGTCTGCGAATCCAGACCAACCGCAAATGCATGCGTGGTCATCTGCGCACCCGCTAAATCTGTCTGCCATGCACCGGTTAAGATAAGTGCAAGCCCGGTCATGGTACAAATAATAATGGTATCAAAGAAGGTGCCGGTCATAGAGATAAGCCCCTGCTTTACGCAGGAGTCCGTTTTGGCAGCAGCCGCCGCCATCGGCGCACTTCCAAGACCCGACTCATTTGAAAACACACCTCGCGCAACACCCGACTGAATGGCAAGCATAATACCCGCGCCTAAGAAACCACCGGTTGCCGCTGTTGATGTGAACGCTGAAGTAACCACAAGCTGCAGGGCGTCAAGCAGATGCTCGGCATTAGTAATAAGTACACTTAGGCAGGCCAGAATGTAAAACAGCGCCATAGTAGGAACGACTTTTCCAGCTACTTTAGCAATGGATTTGATCCCGCCTAGAGTAACAACGGCAACTAATATCGTTAGTACTGTCGCTGAGATTCCTCGTGATACACCAAAAGAAATTTCAGACGCGTCGAGAATGGCATTTACCTGCGGAAACGTACCGATACCAAAACAGGCTACGCCAAGCGCAAATACCGCAAACATAACCGCCAGCGCTTTCGAACCTACGCCGTACTGCAGGTAATACATGGGCCCGCCGACCATTTGTCCGTTCGAGTCGACTTTACGGTATTTAACCGCAAGCAGACACTCAGCATATTTGGTGGCCATGCCGAATACGGCAGCCAGCCACATCCAGAATAGTGCGCCGGGACCGCCGAGTTTTATAGCAGTCGCAACACCGACAATATTACCCGTTCCGATGGTTGCCGAAAGCGCAGTACACAGTGCGGCAAAGCTGGATATATCACCGCTGCCGGATTTATCTTTACTGAAAACCATTTTAAGTGCTGTAGGCAGGTGACGGAACTGCAGTAACCCTAAACGGAAAGTGTAATAGACACCCGTTCCGACCAGCAGAATAAGCAGCGGTGGTCCCCAGATAAAACTGTCGACGGTTTGTAATAAAGATTGAAAGTTGTTCATGATTTCCCCTTAATAAAAAGTAAATTTAAGGAGAAGAGGGAAAGGGCAATAGATCCATAGAAAAATTCTATAGACTATAGCTAAGCATTTCATTGTGCATTAGTTTGTGTAGCTTTCCACTCCTCTGTCCTTTGGCCTGAGAGTTTCACCCTAAACATTTAGGGCTTGCTCCTTCGGCGGCCGAGTTAACGGCTCTCTCCAGAGGTTCCTCCAACTACAGTCCTCGCTTCGCTCATCTAAACATTTCTGTTTAGCGCTATTCAAAATGAATAGAAAGCACCTGAAAGATTTAACTATGTAACGACTTACGCTACTTAGCCTTGCTTCTTCGGTAAGTTAAAACGCCAACGTAATCAACGTTTTAACTAATCTCCTGTAGTCTTCATCGGACCTTAGGCGGCTATGATATAGAATAGGGAATACAAATGACAAGTAATTTTATGATTAAATTAAGATGATTTTAAGGGGTGAAGGAGCTGACAGACTCAAGAGGGACACTAGAAACATAACAAGAGCTCAACTTAGCAGCAGGCATAAGCCGTTTTTAGCGGTTAAATACTGATAACTAAATGTAAATACTAATAAGCAAGGGGCACATTTACTTTAGCACCCGCAGGCAAAATCATACCTGCTATCATTCAAGACACAAAAGTCAATTCTACAAAGGATAAAGTAAATATAATCTGCGCATTGCTAGATATTTATCTAAGTCACTTTGCCAGCCTGCTTCAATCTGATGATATGGAATACGTGTTTTAATCATTTCTAAAACACTTTCACTACCGATTAAATTCGCCAGCCATTCTGGTCGATCCACAATTTCTTCACTTTTATAACCTAAATCACGCATTTTCCAATACCAGTCATAAAATGGTTTTATGCTGAATCGAGTATCTTGAGGAGCACTAATCCGATAACTTTCACCGTAACTATATCGCCCGCGCTGCGGCCATGCCTCAGGAATGTCTTGAATCTGCAGCTCGACATTAATTTTCAATTTTTCATCCGGATAAGCAATTACTTCAAAAGGCATTTTTGTTCCACGCCCTACACTAATCGTCGTTGATTCAAATAATCCAAGTGAAGGATAGTAACTAACGGCTTCATCAGTACGTAGATTAGGAGACGGTTCAACAGGTAAAGAATAGCCGTCGGCATGAGAATAATTAGCGACTTTAACAATGTGCAGATCTTGTGGTGCAAGTTGTATACCTTTATCCATCCATTTTTCACCATTGATCATCAAAGCGAGTTCACCAACGGTAAGCCCGTGCACAACCGGAATCTTGTGCATACCTACAAATGACTTCCATTTATCTTCACGAATTGGTCCTGCTGCATAATGCCCGTTTGGATTTGGACGGTCTAAAATAACAACCTGCTTGGCGTTTTCCGCAGCTGCCTCCATAATATAATGCATGGTACTGATATAAGTATAAAAACGAGTTCCCACATCTTGTATATCAAAAACTAATACATCAATATTTTTCAGGTTGTCGACGTTCGGTTTTCTGCTCTTTCCATATAAAGAGATAACCGTTATTCCCGTTGCTTGGTCAATAGAATTTTTAACCTGCTCTCCAGCGGCTGCATTGCCACGAATTCCATGCTCAGGAGAAAATAAAGCCGTGATATTAACCCCTTTACGCAGCATAAAGTCTATCAAGTGCTCATTATCTGAAACATAAGAGGTTTTGTTCACCACAAGGCCGACACGCTTGGAGGCTAACAAAGGAAGATACTCAGCACTGCGCTGTGCGCCGACAATAATTTGATTATGCTGACAGTTCTGGTGATCACATTCATTTGAATATGCATTAAGACTAAAAACAACAGCAATAATGAACATCATATATTGGATATTATTACTCCATAATATTCCAACGGGCTTGTTGTATTACAAGCCCGTAATAGCTATCAATAAATTGAGAGCTTAGTTGACGACGGTACTTACCAGTTATACTTCCAGCCAATTTGCCCGAGGTAGAACTTTTGGGTATTATCCGGACCGGAAGTTAACCCAGAGCCTTTAGCATCAGTCCAGTCAGTACTTTCATATGCTAACCCCATCCAAAATGTTGATTTCGGGGTAAAATTATAAAATATATTCATACCGATACGCAGGCCGTTATCCGTTTCATTCACAACGTCATAGTTTGCATCTCGAATTTTTTCCGATAAGAAATACCTAAAGTACGGCATCACAGACCAGGTCTCATTTATCTTGGACGGGAAATAACCACGGATCTGGTTCTGCTCCCATGTTTTTTCACCTGAATCATCCCATGTCCAGTCATTATACAAGTACACTTTAGCGGTGATATTTTCATTTACCTGATAAATTAAGCCATGCTCAGCTTCCCATTCTGTGCTGTTTTCATTGACGAAATTATCGTAGTAATAAAATGCATCCCAATATGAAAAAGCAAGTTTATCCGTTATTTTAATGCTGCCGCTGGGCATTAACCAGTACAGATTATAGGCACCTCTAGCATCCTGCCCAGGGGCCGCATCATTTGATTCTTTTCGATAGGTTGCATTTAAATTAAAAGTCCAATTTTCATTTTTTACAATATTTCGTGTCGCACCAATCTGCATTCTATTACGTTGAAAGGAGTTTTCTGTTGACTCGAGACCGTCTGTAAAATTACGCATTGCAACTTTATACTCTAAAAAATAGCTCCATGCCGAATCCGGATTACTAAGAAACAGCTGTCCAACAGGTGTCTGCTTGTCTGTTACAGAATTCCCATCTACATCTACATGGCCCTCAAATTTTTCAATTTCATAAAATAAGTTTGAGGTAATATTCCATGATGCCTCTGCGCTTTCTACTTCATTTAATAAGCGCGTGTATCTCTCTTTATAAGAGTCATCTCCCCCTTCACCGCGACTAGCTAAAGCATTGAAAGATAACAACATTGGGATAACCACTAACCCGCATTTAAATTTATTCATTTTATTTCCTTGCTGTTTTTATCAACAGATTAGTAAGTTAAACCAAGACCAATTGGATAAATTACTTTATTGCTTTCTTTATGTTTAATATCAACCGGTAATTTTCCTGACGGACTGTTAATCGGTAAGTTTGTCATTGGATCTAAAAATAATGTACGCACACCAGCTCTAATATTTGCTTCTAAGCTATTACGGTTATTATTTGTTACGTCAAAGCCTGTAATACCGTAAATTGCAATGTTTGCCTTAACCCCTTCTAAATATGCAATGTCATATGGATTCCTTGATGAAATAACAACGGTAGGTTTGCCCTGCTGATTAGTAATATCAATCAGCTTCTGTGCATTTGGCGAAGAACCCGTTAAGTTATAAGTAGCAGCGATGACATAGTCAGCATTTTCTACCGACTGCTTAAATTTATTTTCCTGGAGGTTATTTTCAATCATTTTTAGCGCTATTTTTTCAACTGAAATATCGATACCTTTGAACTTTTCGCTGATTAGCGCAATTTCGCCGGCAATCAAATTATTACGTGCAGACTCATCTGAAATGACTAATATTCTGGTTTTATTTTTCAGTTTGAAAGGCAAAACACTTTGGTTTTCAATTAGTGTTATTGAACGCTCAGCAATATGAGATTCTGCTGATTTATTAGCAGCGGACTGCACCACTTTTTCAGCGTGTTCTTTATCAACAGGCTGCGCTGATATCTTTTCTGACAACTTTTTAGTCACAACACGCAATGCTGACTGATCAATTCGTTTTGCCAGCTCAGGGTTAGACTTTGATTGTGTTTCTAGATGTGAGTAGATTTTTTCTAAATCAGAAACCGCTTCCTGGCTCCACACCCGTAACGGCATAAGTGTTATATCGGCACCAGCTAATAAAGCATGTTCTACTGTCCAGCTTGGTTCAAAGTTGTTTGCAATTGCCCCCATATCTAATGCGTCAGTTAAAATTAGGCCGTTAAATTTAAGCTCTTCACGCAGAACCCCAGTTAAGATCTTTTTAGAAAGAGTTGCAGGAGTACCGATGACTTCACCTGTTAATGGAGAAGTCAGTTTTGCATCATCCACGCTTGGTACAATTACATGCGCTGTCATTACTGAATCTGCACCGCTTTTAAATATGTTTTTAAAAGCTTGTAAATCAACAGCTTCCCATTCTTCTCGGGTATAAGGAACTGTCGCCAGTCCATAATGAGAATCTACTTCAACATTGCCGTGCCCTGGAAAATGCTTAACAGAATTCAATACACCGTATTCACTTAATCCTTCTATATAGGCACTGCCCATCTCATCAATTAATGTCAGATCACTACTATATGATCTCACCCCGATGATCGGGTTACGCTGCTCAGTATTAACATCCACAACAGGGCCGAAATTGAAATTAATACCTAAAGCAGAAAGCTCTAAACCGTGTACCTGCCCGGATTTTTTGGCTAATTGACTATCTCGAGTGGCTGCAACCGCCATATTACCCGGCATTTCAGTACCTTCTCGTAAACGGGTTACATAGCCGCCTTCTTGATCGGTTGCAATAAATAACGGCAGATTAGTACGTGAATCCTGCAGGTCTTGAATAAAATTAATTGTCTGCTCTGTGTTATATAAATTTTCTCGGAATAAAATCACATTACCCAGTTCATAATCACTGATTACCTTCTGGATTTGATCATTAACATTAACAACTAATTTAGGCTCATTATTTTGATCCATTCCCCAGTAGCGAAAATCCAGCATGATTAACTGACCGATCTTTTCTCTTAAACTCATTTCTGCAACAAGCTGCCGGGCAGCGCTTTCGGGAGTTTGATAAGCCTTATCTAGCTCCTTTTG
Source organism: Psychromonas ossibalaenae ATCC BAA-1528 (assembly GCF_000381745.1). Taxonomy (GTDB): domain Bacteria; phylum Pseudomonadota; class Gammaproteobacteria; order Enterobacterales; family Psychromonadaceae; genus Psychromonas; species Psychromonas ossibalaenae. The sequence continues at coordinate 163,856 of NZ_KB906967.1, forward strand.
ACTTAATACATGTGCGTTAACTGAAAAAGCACAAGAAAGTAAAACGGATAAAGCTGTTTTCTTAAACATTGTTAAATTCCTCTATTAATAATAGTTATTTCAGGCATAAAGATTCATACAGCTTTGTCTCAACAAGCAAAGCCGGGTTATTTATTTAATTAAAAACAGTGAGTTAGGTTAGATCTATGTCTTTGGTTGCAAAAAACCAAGTTGCTAAAAAACCAACGACATATGAGATAAGTAAACCCGCGGCAAATACAGCCATTCCGGCAAAAATCCCCGAGTTAGAAGTCATCAGAGGCATTGCAACCACCCCCGAAGGGCCAAATACCGTGTTCAATCCGACCGGTAAGCCCATGTAAGAGACCATACCGATGAAGAATCCACCGGCAGCGCCACCAATACATGCTGTAATAAATGGTTTAACACGCGGCAGCGTTACGCCGTAAATCAGCGGCTCACCAATTCCAAAGATACCAGGTACAATGGCACCTTCTATTTGAATGCGTGTCATAGAGCCTTTTTCTGCTTTAAAAAACAGAGCAATAGAAGCCCCGACTAAACCACCGCCAGCCATTGCTAGAATAGGAAAAAGGGAGTTAAAGCCCTGAGTTTCCATTAGTGCAAAATAAACAGGCACAAAACCTTGATGGATACCAAACATCACTGAAATTAAGAACAACCCGGCTAAAATTGCACTCCCGAACGGATTTCCGTTTAAGTTAATAAACAACCACGACATACCTTGAAACAGCAGTCCGCCAACCGGCATGATGATAATAAAAACCATCGCCCCCATAATCAGCAAAGTAAAAAGTGAAGTGAGGATCATATCTAAGCTGTCAGGTATAAATTTCCGCACTTGACGCTCAACCCAGGCACCTAAAATAGCCGCAATCAATACACCGATAATGTTACCGCGAGGATCTATCGCAAAACCAAAAAAGTCTTCCATTCCGGAGTAGATACCCGTTGTAACTTCTGCGTCATAACCCATTACAAATAACGAGGCTAGAATTGCACCGTTTACGCCGGATCCGCCAAAAGCCTGCTGAGCATTGTAACCAATGAGAATACTTAAAAAGCTAAATAAACCTTTACCAAAGACGCGCATATACTCAATTAATTCAACTAAATGGGCATTAGGTGCAGAATTACCTACTATCCATATCTGCTCCATTAATGTCGCAAAACCGAGTAATAATCCAGCAGCAATAAAACCGGGAATTAACGGGGTAAATACAGTCGCAAATTTACTTAAAAAGCGTTGAACCGCACTGGTCTGCTTTTTTTTCATCTGCTGCTTTTTATCCGAGGCAATGTCTGCAAGCTGTGAGTTATCAGATGCATTACCGGCTCCACTCTGCTGAGATGAGTTTTCAATTATCTCATTCATCATTTCTGAAGCCTGCTGCGCTTTACCAGGCCCTAAAATTATTTGAAACTGATCGTCACTTTCAACGACTCCCAGTACACCGCCAAGTTTTTTAATCGCATCTTGTTCTGCTAATGAATCATCTTTAAGCGTTAAACGTAATCGAGTCATACAGTTACCACAACTTCTGACATTAGCCTGTCCGCCAATTAACTGCATTAACTGATCAATCATTGTGCTTGTTATTTTAGCCATGCTAGTAACCCTAATTGAGATAAATTATGCCGTGATCACTTGGCGTACAAAGCCGTTACATTGATTAAGCTGTTTTTCAGCATCAGCGACATCAATATTTAACAGCAGCATTACGATCGCTGTTTTACAATGATTATTGCATTCTGAAAGCGCGTCAGCCGCCTCTTTTTCACTGCACTCAGCGGCCTGCATCACGATGTTTTTCTGGCGCTGAACCAGCTTTGCATTGGTTGCTTCAACATCAACCATCAAGTTGCCGAATACTTTGCCGGTACGGATCATCGCACCTGTAGTGATCATATTTAGAACCAGCTTTTGCGCGGTTCCTGCTTTCATACGAGATGATCCCGTCACCACTTCTGGTCCCACAACAGGTGTGATAGAAATCTGTGCAAGCTCTGCCATTGGACTGTGCGGATTACAACTTATACTGGCAACAGTTGCCCCCACGGATAAACCATACTGCATCCCGCCTAATGCATACGGGGTACGACCACTGGCGGCGATACCGACCAATACATCATTTTTGCTCAGTGAAATTGACTGCAGATCTGAAACTGCAAGCTCTCTATTATCTTCAGCATTTTCAACAGCTTTTAAAATTGCTTTTTCACCACCGGCAATTAAGCCAATCACTAATTCAGGTGATGAACCGTAAGTTGGCGGACACTCACTTGCATCCAATATACCTAAGCGCCCGGAAGTACCTGCTCCGATATAAATAAGGCGGCCTCCTGACTGAAATGCCAGGGTGGCGGCATCAACTACTCTGCATATTTGCGGAATTGTTTTTTCTACAGCTGAGGCCACTTTTGCATCTTCATTATTAATCACTTTAAGCATCTCAAAAGTTGACAGAATATCTATTTTTTCAGAAGCACTGTTGCGGCTTTCAGTTACCATTTGGGTCAAATCAATTTTCATTTTTTATCCAGTTTTAAAGATTAATCTAATTCTTATTTGCCAGCATAATACCCGCCAGAACGAATATTAACGTGACTTAGATCGCACTAAAAATCATTCCCACAAGCAATATATCTGGAATAATTTATTCACAACTAAATGAAAAACAATCCATTTACAAAGTGATTTAAATATTTTCAGAGACTTAGCCACCAACTTGACTATGGAATAAAAAAACACAACAATGGAATAATATATTACAAAAAAAGAAGATTTTATGTCTATTCATCATGTTCTCTTGAGCCAACGCAGTTCACTTTCTCCAAGTGCAGCTCGAATTGCCGACTTCATTTTGGAAAACCTGCAGCTATGTAGTGAAATCACCAGTCAGGAACTCGCTGAAAAAGCGAACGTAAGTCAGTCGAGTATTATAAAATTTACTCAGAAGCTAGGATATAAAGGTTTTACTGCGTTCAAACTAATGTTGATAAAAGAGCAAAATCTTGAGTCAGTACTGCTCAATCCCCATACACCAATTCATAGCAAAATTAATGATCAAGACAGTGCTCTGACTGTGGCGCAGAAACTTGTCCAAGAAAAACAACAGGCGTTACTCAATACTACCAATGCAATAAACTATATTGAGTTTGAAAAAGTTGTTAACTTTATTAACCTGGCCGGCAGAGTACAAATTATGGGAATTGCCGGATCGGCATTAACCGCAAAAGATCTCTCGTTTAAATTATTAAAGTTAGGGATAACGGCCATCTCTGAGCAGGATAGTCATATACAAATGGCAACAGCTAATACCTTAAAAAAAGGAGATGTGCAGATATTAATCTCCTATTCAGGGACACGAAAAGAGATCTTAATTGCAGCACAGGCTGCACATGAAAAAGGAGCGACAATAATCGCTTTAACTGGGCTCAAAGCAAACCCTCTTAGAAAAATCGCACATTATTGTATTGATACAATTGCCGATGAAGAAAAGTACCGCAGTTCCTCTATTTCTTCACGCACCGCACAGAATGTAATAACAGATCTTATTTTCATGTCTGTTCTGCAAAAGAGAGGTGACAATATAAAACGTCTAATGCATGACATTTCATCAACAATAAAAAAAGTTTAAAGACCATATCGCCTTTTCAGCCGTATCCCTGTTCTATGTAGAACAGGGATATTGACACCAGCCTAAAAACCGCTTGAATAATTTTTACAATACGCACAGAAAATACCGTTTCAAACATCTATTTACACGATTATGAAGACATAACTCAGTCTTTCTATAGGAATTTCAACATAAAAAACATATAAATTTAGACATTTAACCAGAAGCTGACTCCCTACTAAAAACAATCTAACAGGTTGAAAAACAACCACTATAACTTAGTTCAACCCAAACAAACCCTATATCACATAATAATCAATAACGCACTTAAGAACAAAGTTGTGATTTAAAATACACTTACGCCTCAAAGTTTTCCCTTTTTGCGATGAACATCAATTTGTCACATTGAGTGTCTGTTAATATCCGCCCCGTTTAAAATTCTATTAACCACGAATTTATTAAGGATTATGTAATGTGGAATAAACTCAACAAGTCTATGATGTTCTGTCAGATGATGTTTGGACTTTCTTTCTATGGGGTGATGGTCATTCTGACCAGATTCTTTTTAGAAAACTTAAATTACAGCGAAGCCGATACCATGATGGTGGTCGGTGCGTTTGCATCCATCGGTCCATTATTTGCTATCGCCGGCGGTTTTATCGCTGACAAATTTTTGGGCGCATACCGCTCATTAACCATCGCTTATCTGGTTTTTGCCGCCGGTTATGCGTTACTGGTGCTTGGTGCGTCAATCGTTAACATACCAATGAGCTTATGCGGTATCGCGCTGGCCAGTTATGCCCGCGGTTTAATGTCCCCTTCTTACCCAAGCTTGTACAAACGTACTTTTGCCAGCCAGGAAGATTTTGAAAACGGCTACTCGGTAAACTATTCTGTGAATAATGTCGGCGCGCTTTTAGGTCAATATCTATTCCCGATGTTTGCACTGGCGATTGGTTTCTACGGCAGCTTCTTATTATCTTCACTATTAGCTTTCAGCGCTCTGGTACTTCTTGTTATATTCCGCAAGCCGTTACAAGGCGTTGGGGCAGACATTGACAAGCAGCCGGTCAGCACTAAAAACTGGATAACCTTTGCCGCTGTTTCTGTCGCGATGATCGCTTTAGTATTCTTTATGTTCTCTAATATGGACATTGGTCAGAATATTGTTTATGCCATTGGTGCAGCGGCAATTGCTTACTTCATCTCGCTGATGTTCAAAGCTAAAAAGTCTGACGCGTTAAAGATGGGCACTATTCTGATTATGACCGTATTAACTACCGCATTCTTTGTCTACTACGGCCAGATGATGACATCAATGACCATGGTAACCATCAATACAATGCGCGGTGATCTGTTCGGCATTATCCCTATCGCACCTGAAGCATCTATGGCGATGAATCCGTTATGGTGTATTGTCGCAGGCCCGGTAATCGCGCTCTTATTCTCTTCATTAGAAAAGAAAAACATTAATTTCTCTACGGCAACTAAAATCGGTTTTGCATTTATTCTTACCGCCGTGGCTTTCGGCATACTAGCCTTTGCAGTAATGAATATAGGCACTGATGTTATTATTCGTCCGGAAGTATTCCTGGTTATTCACTTCTTCCAGGCATTTGCAGAGGTTATTGTCGGCAGTATGGTGGTGGCATTTATCCTGTCAGTTGCACCAAAACATATCGAAAACTTTTCGGTCAGTCTGTTCTCAGTTGCTATTGCAATGAGTGGTATTGTCGGCGCAGTATTCTCAACATCCATCGCACTTGAAAAAGGCCAGGAGATCACCCAGGAGATTGTTCAGCAGGTATATGGTGATTACTTCAGCACATTAACATTCTGGGCAGTTGTAATGGTTGCAGTGGCATTCGGCGCATCAGTCGTTATCCGTAAAATGCTTGAAAAATGTGATGATTCAGACGATCTTAACCTTGCTGAAGCGAAGAGCTAAAGCTGATAATTTACTGAAATATCATTGTAGTTAACTACGAAATATACAAAAAGGGACAAGCAGTCAGCGAGTCCCTTTTTTGTATCCAATAACACAAAAAATTAAGCGGAAATTTCTTTAATCATCGCAAGCTCTTGTTGAGTAAAGTTCAGATTTTTTAATGCGTCTACCGCACTGCGGATCTGTTCTTTTTTACTCGCACCGATTAAACAAGAGGTAACAGCTGGATTATTCAGAGTCCACGCCACAGCCATTTGCGCAAGGTTTTGACCACGCGCTTGCGCCAGTTCATTTAAGGCCTTCACTTTTGTTATTTTTTCAGCGGTAATATGCTGCTCGCTTAAATGCACTATTTCCGAACGAGCTGCTCGTGAGTTCTCTGGGATCCCTTGTAAATATTTATCGGTTAACAAGCCCTGTGCCAGCGGTGAAAATACAACAGCCCCGACTGCCTGCTCCTTTAAAACATCTGTTAAGCCGTCTTCTATCCAACGGTCAAACATATTATAACGGGGCTGATGGATCAGCAGAGGCGTGCCTAACTCACGTAAAATTTCAACCGCTTTTTGAGTTTGCTCCGCTTGATAATTCGATATCCCTACATACAGCGCACGGCCGGAGCGTACAATAAAATCAAGTGCCTGCATGCTTTCCTCTAACGGCGTATCAGGATCGGGTTTATGGTGATAAAAAATATCAAAATAGTCGAGACCGGTTCGTTTTAAACTTTGATCGCAGCTTGAAACTAAGTACTTTCTGGAACCACCAATGCCGTAAGGTCCAGCCCACATATCATAACCGGCCTTACTGGAAACCAGCATCTCATCACGATAAGGCTGTAGATCCCGCTTGAAAATTTTTCCAAAAGTACTTTCAGCAGCGCCGTAACTAGGGCCGTAATTATTGGCCAGATCAAAGTGGTTAATACCCAGGTCGAAAGCAGTATGTAACAGGGTTCGAGCATTACTTAACGGATCAGTTTCACCAAAATTCTGCCATAAACCTAATGATAATTTAGGTAATAAAATACCGCTATTGCCGCAGCGCTGGTACTGCATTTGTGTATATCTATCTGCTTGTGCGCAATAAAGAGTATTGGGTTGTTCTGTCAGCATTTTATTTCCTCATCATATAATACGAAAGTAGTAACTTGATCAATCGTCACCAGTGTATATTAGACACGCCAAATAGTGGTGTAAAACTGACAATCTTTACACATCAATTCGAAGATTTTAAACTGCTGAATAGGAAGCTGATACAGCTAATTTACAGAAACAGCTGCATAGTCAACTGTAGAAAAAGAGCAAAGTAAACAAACCATAACGAGTCCTTTTTTACTTAAAATTCCAGCTCCAAGGCCTATTCATTTCATAAAATATTAACCAAACAATAATAAAACCTCCATAATAAGAAGGCAGTAGACATTACCTGTTACTTTCCATTAAAACAGCAAAGCGATTCAATTTTAAAATATCTCCAACCCGCCTTAATAACTGAAGTTAGGGCGCGTACCTCTTCTACTAAGCGTAAATAAAAAAATTAATCCTGTCGATTTCCCAGTATTTGCAGCCATCTCTTTAGAGGCATATAAATCACCAAGACTTTAACTTACATTGATTAATTCGAGGTGCGAAACATGTGTGTTTTATCACATTTAAAATCCCCCCCCTGCATTAGACTACCTCCTTCGAAATAGAGGGATATTCGTTTTTCTTTGCGCAGTAATAAAATGGCGCACATAACACACACTACTTTATGAGTATTTAAAAAGGTTGAATATGAAGAAGAAAACTATATTAGTTGCGATATTAGGATCATTAGGTTTATTTGCCTGCAACAATGACTCTGAGACTGAAAACATTGAGAATCTGCCGTTAAACGAAAAACCGATGGTGATCCCTTCATTATCAGAGTGGGAGTCAGGCCGCGGTGATTTCACTTTAACTGCACAAAGTAAAATTATCGTTGACTCAGTCGATCCTGAAATTCAAGAAACACTCGTTAGAACCGCACAGCTATTGAGTGAAAACATTAAAATCATGTCCGGCTTAGAACTGCCTGTTGTTGAATATACAGCCGCAGAAAAAGGCGATATTAAAATTAGTGTCGCCGGTGATACCCCGGAAACTAACGCTTTAGAAAGTGAAAACTACCAGATAAACATTGGTGAAACCTTAGTTGTTGAAAGTTCGACAGTACCAGGCGCAGCCTTTGCCACACAAACCATAAAACAGATTTTGATACAGGATAAAGACGGCGCGAATGATATTCCCCAGGGGATCATTAATGACCAGCCGAAGATTGAAACCCGCGGCCTAATGCTTGACCTGGGACGCCGTGCTGTCAGCCTGGATTTTGTCAAAGATTACGTTAAATTTATGGCCTATTACAAAATGAACGACCTGCAGCTGCACCTCAATGATAATCAGATTATCTGGGGTGACAGCGGTACACCGGAAGACGGCAGTAACTGGGATATAAACACCTGGCAGGAAACTATTTATCACGGCTTTAGGGTACAAATTGATGAGTATCCGGATTTAGCATCTGAAGATGTGGCTTATAGCAAAGAAGAATTAGCCGAACTGAAAGAGTTAGCAACTTCTTTAGGTGTTCAATTGACCGGTGAAATTGAAGCTCCGGCACATGCGGTATCCTTCAGCCGCATTGCACCGGAAATAAAACATCCTGATATGCGTCCGGATCATTTAGACCTGTCTAATCCGTTAACCTTTGAAATGATTGAAAACGTCTGGGATGAAATTTACCCTTACTTCGATAATGTGCATATCGGCGCCGATGAATACGGCGGTGCTAAACTGGAAGAAAAACTCTCTAAAGAGATGATTAACTACATGAATCACTTTAATGAGTTTTTGAAAGACAGAGGTCATGAAAATATTCGCGTATGGGGTAATACAACAACGCTGCATGATTTAGGGGATACATTAGATAAGGACATAGTACAGCAGATCTGGCTGGGTGGATTTGCAGATCCGCAGGACACGCTGGATAGAGGCTTCGATGTCATCAATACCAATGATGCTTTCTATACCGTACCTACCGGTAATAACGGTTATCATGACACGGTTGATCCTGAAGTGATGTACAGCGACTGGGAAGCAAACGTTTTTTCCGGCGGCTTTGAAATCGGTTACGATAACCCGCAGTTTAGAGGTGCTATTATTGCCCTGTGGAATGACCTGGGCTGGGACCCTGACTGGGCTTACACTGACGCCGATATTCATGTCCGCTTAAGAAACAAAGTAAAAGTAGCGGCACAGAAGATGTGGGCAGAAGAGCGTGAACTGCCCTTCGATAAATTCCAGAATGTTGCTTATAAATTAGGTGAGTCACCGGATTTCAGTGTCATTTATCAAATAACGGAAAATGATCTGGCATCTAAAAAACCTGTTTATGCTTCATCTTACAAAAATATTTTATATAGACTAGGTGATATTGAAGGCAAGCTTCTGGACAATAACTTCCTGGGACATCCAGCGGCCGTTGTTGACGGTTTAGATAATTCACGCTGGATAAGCGGTGACACAACCGCAAATGAATGGATTATGGTGGATCTACAGGCTGAAACCACAATCAACACAATTAATATCTCATGGGGTGTTGACTGGGCGGCAAAATATGAAATTGAACTGTCCAATGACGGCAAATCATGGACAACAGCAGCGTCAGTCGATAATGCGGTCGGTAACAATAATGACATCATAGAGATTGAACCCGCGGAAGCACGCTTTGTGCGTGTGAAAATGATAGAAAATGCAACGGATCAGCCTTATCAGATCCACTCCATAGAAATATTCAATAACTAATATTTTCCTGCATCTTCAAATTCAAGGGCTTAGATATTAAGCCCTTTTTCTACAAAGAAGCCTGCCTTTTCACTTTAACGCAGTAATAAATGCTGAAACGGCGCTTTGCGGATCAGCTGAATCAAAGCTAATGAAACAAAGAAGGCAGCCAAAGGCGTAATAATGCTCGCCAGGCTGCTGTTCATTTGTATTATTCCATTAATATTCATCATCACTATCACTACCAGCATATGCACCAGATAGATGCCCAGGCTGTGCTGCGCTGCGTTCTGCAGCCAGCGGTAATTTCCCCAGTTAGGGTGGTTTAGCAGCAGCATAAATAGGCCTAATGTCCAAAACAGTGTGCCGAACAGAAAATCATGTACGCTAAAACTCTGCCCGAAATAGGTCAGGTAATAGGCTTCACAAAAGTGAATAACGATGCCGGTGACAATAAACAGCCAGGCGCCGATATTCGTCATGGTAAATTCTCGACGGCGTATTTCAAATCCAATCGCAACAAACAAGGTCGAAAAAAATGGTCCGTTTCTGGTAAAAATCGGCGCACTCAGTTCGGTCATCGGCTGGTAAGAACCAGCCGCCACACCATAAATAAACAAGACAGCCGCTATGGTTAATAACCAGCGCACCTGTTTAGTCAGCAGCAGTAAAGCGATAATTGCAACGGCACAAATTAATGCAGGTAAAAACCACAAGTGGACAAGCCCCCCTTCAAACAAGCTGTTTAATGGTGATGCAGCTAACCTGTCCCAGTAACTTAAACGTTCCGCAAGATAACCCTTTTGGCTCAAAGCCAAGGCATTTATTGGGAATAATAGATAAATAACACTCCAGCTTACCCATATTTTCAGCAGAGGAAGTGAATAAATTTTCAAGTGTGCCAGCGGCGAAGCTATTAATTTAGGGGCAATAAAATAACCAGAAATAATGAAAAATAACGGTACGGCAAAACGACTGATTTGATTTAAAAACAAACCGAAGCTGGTGTCTTCTCCGCTGCCGAAAATCGTAGTGATAAACGGGCGGGTATGAATAAAAATGATAGCTATAATCGCTAACAGCCGTCCCAGCTCGATACTGGAGATCTTATTTTGGTGCATAGTTTCTTTCCTAGAATTGACAAATAAAGCGCCTGGAATACAGTTCATTCAGTCGCAGCAGTAAATTACCCTAGCTTTGAGACAATACCGTCATCATTACAGCTCGGTTAGTTATCATTTTCATTCTTAATTGTTTTTATTTGATCGCAGTCAAGTTCTATAAAAAGCAGAGATCTCTATATAAAACAGTGATTTTACAGAAGTACAAATAAGGAGGAAACGGCCGGACTGATGCGCCGCCAGCCCGTTAAATACATAACTAAGATTGATAGATGATATAGCTGGAGCTGATGTTTCTTCACTGCCAGCTGCTTTACAATAAGCCCTTTAAAGCTTAACCGCTTTTAACCCTGTTTATCCGGCCAGGCTGACATTCCTGTGCATACTTTTGAGGCGCTTATGAAATTCAAACAACCATTATTACCGGCATTACTTTTAAGTTTTTTGTCCATTTCCCAGGTTAATGCGGCAGCCGTCACCTTAAAAGACGGGCAGAGTTTTACAGGCCAGATAAAAAGCCAGAACACTGAAACACTTATACTCGATGCCGACGGTATTGAAATGCGCCTGCCGGTTAACAAAATCGCTTTCATTGATATCAATGATAACAGTCTAAATGCAGCCGAGAAGCCCGTTGAAAAAAACACACCGGCGGCAGACAACAGCACACCGGCAGCCGTCAATGCTGGTACTGCACTTACGATACGTATGTCTGAATCGGTCAACAGCCGCCACAATAAAAGCGGGCAGCGTTTTACTGCGGTACTGGAAACTAACCTGATGGCGGGTGATGTTATTGCCGCCCCAAAAGGCGCTAAAGTTTACGGCGTGTTAACGAATGTTAAAAAGGCCGGACGGATAGCGGGCTCAGCTTCTATGACTATGCAGCTGACCGGGATTTCTGTGAATGATCTAATGGTTGATATAAAAACGCAGAGTATCAGCGGTGAAGGTATAAATACCGCCCGAACTACCGCAAAAAGAACCGCAGGAACAGCAGCTGTCGGCGGTCTGATTGGCGGCAGTGACGGCGCAAAAACCGGTGCAAAAGTCGGGCTAGGCCTAGCTGTTCTGACCAAAGGCAACGATATTCAAATGCCTAAAGACGAATTAATTGATTTTGTTTTAGCAGCCCCGCTTAACATCTAAACGTCAATAAATGAAACCCTGCTGTATGCCGGGTTTCATTATCCATTGCTTAAAAGTCAGGCTGCAGTCACCGTTAAATTATTCATCCAGTAACGTTTTAAGTAGCGCTGGAAACACAAAGCAAACTTCACTAGTTCTTCTGCCAGCATCAGCATATATACGTATTTAAAATCCCAGTCCAATATGAATGCAGCAAATGCAGTAAGCGGCACCCCCACCATCCACATGGAAACAAAATCCATACGTAGACAAAAATAATTATCGCCGCCGGCCCGCAGAATACCGTTGATAATAATCATATTAAGCATACGCAGCCATATCGCACAGCAAAGTACCGTTAATGCTGGTGATGCAAGCAGATATAATTCCGCACTGCTCAGGTTTAACCCGGACAAAATCATATCTTTAGCGAATAAAAGCAGCAGCCCGACACACAAGCCAAATACCAGTACCGTCTTGATAAAGAACTGCGACATCTTAAAAGCTTCAGCAAATTCATCCCGCCCTAACGACTGTCCAAGCAGTACAGAACAGGCCACTGAAATACCGAAAAACAGTGAATAACACAAAGATTCAAAGGGCCCGATCATACTGAACACAGCCAGCTCTGTTGTGCCCATATGTCCGAAAATCATTTGGTATACCAGCGTACCGATTGCCCATACTACTGCGCTGGCAGTAGAAGGGATTGCTATGTGTTTGTATGACGCCCATAATTTAGCTGAGTCAGGCAGTGTTGCTGCACTGAGCAGCCAGTGTCTGCGCCAGTATAAAAAGCCGAACATCAGTACAACCTGCAGTAAGCGGGAAATGGTGGTCGCTAAAGCGGCACCTGCCACTCCCATTGCAGGAACACCGAATCCGCCTTTAATAAGCCAGAAATTCAGAGCTATATTAACGATAATTGTCAGTGCACCTAAATATAAAGGCGTGAGGGTATCACCAGTAGAGCGCAGAGCTGATTCAGAAACAATAATCAGATGGGTTAGGATCAAAACCGGAAAACTGTACCACAGGTAAGTTGAGCCTAACTCAATAACCTTTAAATCCGTTGTCTGCAGCATCATGATGCTGCCGGAAAACAGCGTAATAGCTAAGGTGACCGGCACTAATATTTTGGCACCGCAGCTCATCACCAGCATAGTAATCGTTTTAGCAGAACTGCGGTCATTTTTACCCCAGTACTGGGCGACTAATACCCCGTTAGCTGATGCCATTCCGGCCATGATCATGATTGCAACAAAATGCCATTTTGAGGCGATTCCCACAGACGCCGTTGCTTCGTTGCCGAAATCACTGACCATTAACACATCTGCCATGGCTAAGACGGCAACTAATGCACTTTGCACTGCGACGGGAAATCCAATTTTGATTACCTTAGATAACATACCATCAGGTGTGGATTTACGGTTTGAATTGAGGTAGTTTTTAACAGTCATATGCGCTCCTTATTTTGCAGGGCAACTATAGTTGAAGAGGAATTGAAATAAAATGTGCAAAAATAGACAAAACCTGTGCAAATCCGTCATCAGCAAAATCAAGCCTAAATCACAATGGCAGGAAGATGTCTATTTAGCGGATGCCTGTAAAGAGCGTTTTCTAACCACTTCTGATATTCCCGAGCTTCATCAGGAACAGATATTTATGGCAGGAATGGCCGAGCTTGCCGACGGTTATCATGTTGAGCGCTGCGGCGTTGCAATTCATACCTTGATTTTCACCTTAGAGGGCAGCGGGATTTTAACCACGGCAGAGCGGGTTGAATTGATCGAACCTTATACTCTACTGGTTATTCCTGCGCATATGCCGTTTCGCTTTGAACTCAATCCAGTTGATAACTATTGGAAGATGGTCTGGCTGCTGCCTCAGGTCAGCGAAAAATGGAAGCAGTTTGCAGAGCTGGGACAAACAATTCTGCCCTACCATCAGTGTGAACAGATATGGTCTCTGCTGAACTTGATTCATTGTGAAATTAACGGAAGAACAGCCTTTCGCCGTCTGCTGGTAAGTGAACTGAACTTGAAACTGACGGGGGTTGAATCCAAGTCCACCAGCTCAGTATCGCGTGTTCATACTTTGTTTAATGAAGTACAAAGTCAGCTGCATCTGCCGTGGACAGTGAAAGAGATGGCATCGCAATGCTTTATCAGTGAAGAGCAGCTGAATCGGATTTCAAAAAATTTGTATGCTATGTCCCCCAGAACCAGACTCATTCATCTGCGCATGGAGAAAGCTGCTGATTTACTGCAGTATCGCGAATGGACCATTTCGATGATCGCTCAGCGTTTAGGTTATAAAGATCCTTACAACTTCACCCATCGTTTCAGGAAATACTTCGGCTGTTCACCAAGTCGATATAGAAAGAACATTCTAGAAACGCATTTATGATGCTGAATATAAAAACGGAGCTGCTTCAACCCTGTAGAAGCGAAGGTAAACGGGTGCTCTAGTATCAGGCAATAATAAGAAATTGAAGCAGGCATTGCTCTGTTCGCTTTTAGGCAAGCCCCTCACTCAACAAAACGTAACAAGCACAACAAGTATCGTAAAAATTATCTATAATTACAGTCATTAAAAACAAAAAAAATCCAAACCAACCTCAAAATAACAGCCGTTAATAGAAAGAGGAGAAGAGCCAATGAATGAGTTCAAAGGACTAAATGTGCTGGTTTGTGATGACTCTATCACCAATACTGTCATTCTGATGCATTTAGTCGAACAAGAAATAAATACTAATGTTATTACTCTTATTGAGTCTCGAAAAATTGAAGCAACATTAGCCAAACAATCCGTTGATTTAATTCTACTTAATTTAGAAATGCCCGGTATGAAGGGGCTTGAAGTGATCGATATTGTAAGAAAATCCTATGAACAGGAACAGCTGCCTATTTTGCTTATTAGCGACGTTGAAAATAAAGAAATTCGCAATAAAGCTTTGAAAAATGGTGCAAACGATTTTCTGAATAAACCTTTCGATCAGGTTGAAGTGATATTACGGGTTAAAAATTTACTGAAAACACGTCAAAGTTACATTACACATACAGCAGGTAAATACCAGGTTGAACAGCTGGTACAAGAACGCACACGAGAATTAAATCTGTCAATTAAAGGACTGCTCTACAGCCTGGCTGCCGCGGGGGAGCTAAAAGACAATAGTAAGGGTAAACATGCTGTTAGGGTCGGAAAATATGCTCGAATATTAGCGGAAGGTGCGGGATTTCCGTTAGAATTAACCGATATGATCGAGTTAACTGCGCCTCTTCATGATATTGGAAAAATTGCTACGCCCGAAAGCATTTTATTAAAACCGGGCAGGCTCAATGGAGAAGAAAAGGAGATCATGCATCAGCACACCGTTAAAGCCAGATCTCTAATCAGCTCTGTTAACTCTCCGCTAATTCAAATGGTGCAGACTATTGCTGCAAACCACCATGAATGCTGGGACGGCAGCGGCTATCCCAAAAAGCTGTTAGGTGAATCAATACCAGTTGAAGCACGTATTACCGCTATTGCGGATGTTTTTGATGCATTAACCAGCAAAAGACCCTATAAAGATGCCTGGTCGCTCGATAATGCCGTTAATTTTGTTAAATACCAGGCAGGAAAAATGTTTGATCCGTTATTAGTCGCAGTGTTTGTGCAGCAGCAGCCGAAAGTTGTTAAAGTGATGCACGAATTAGCAGACTGATTAACTCAACTTTGCAAATAATTATACATACGGATTTTGCTTCTTGGGAAAAGACAGGATCCGTATCATACAAAGAAATGCCCCTGCCAAAGAACTTAAAATCCAAATCAATATGCTTTTCCAGCCCTTTAACAGCAGACTGCACACATTAATACATAAATATTTCTTATGTATTGTATACAAAATAGTTTATTTATCAGCCGCTGATACTCGTTCAATATACACGTCTCGAAACAAAACAGATATTTAGAGACGATTAGGAGTCCCTCATGCAAAAAACATTTAAACTGTCATTATTGACACTTGCCGGCCTTACCGCTGCAGCCCCAAGCTTTGCCGGCGGGCTTGCTTTATCACAAATAGGGACTGCTGAAAGTGTTGCTACTGCTGGTGTTGCCGGGGTTACCAATAATCGTGATTCATCCGCAGTGATCAGCAACCCTGCCGGTTTATCGGGTATTGAAAATAACAGCACAGTTCTTGGTGTACAGTATTTAAATTCAGAAAGTGAATTTGAACGTAATCTGGGTGGAGGTACAACCGCTAAATCGGACCAGGTTCTTCCACACCTCTCTTTTGCTCAGCGTATCAATGAAAACTGGGTCGCAGGTTTATCTGTACACTCTCCTGGCGGACTCGGAGTGGAGTACAGTAACGGTTTAACAGGAGGAGTTAACGGTGCCAGCCTGGTTGATGAAAACAGCATTGAAATGCTCAACCTGACGGCATCTGCCTCTTACCAGGTTAATCAGTAGCTTGCTTTAGGTGCTTCAATAATCGCCCAGTATGCTTCCGTCAGCACAAACTTTTCAGCAGGACAGCAGCAGGGCAATATTGATGCGGATAACTGGTCACCTTCCTTTGCACTGGGGGCTATTTACCAAGCATCTGATGCCACCCACCTTGGATTAACTTATAACTACGGCGGCAAACATAAATTAAATCTAGACACTGAAATCACCGGGCTTAACGAACAAGACTTAAACTGGCCGCAAAGTGTTGAAGCAGGCCTGCAGCATCAGGTTAATCAAGACCTTGCACTGATGTTAAGTGCAAACTGGCAGCAGTGGAGCCGTTTAGCTGACGATTTTGATGATACCTACGGCGCAGGTATTGCGATGAGTTATCAGCTGAGTGACTGGACTGTGCAGACAGGTTTCAGTATTGACTCCAGTCCGCTTAACTCAAAAGATCGCGGCCATGCATTACCCCTTGATCAGCAGTGGCGTTTCGGTGTCGGCGGTACAAAAACGCTAAGTAACGGTATGGGGCTTGGCTTAGCTTACCAGTATCAGTCTCTAGGTGACGGCGATATTACCGGCAGTCTGCTGAATAAGGGGCATTACGATACTAACCGGATTCATTTTATCACCGGCTCTTTAAGCTTTTAATTGTTTAGATTAGACCTTGTGACTGACAGCTCTGCACAATAGCTTTATGCTGAGCTTTTTTTGTTTTCTTATATGCACTCATCAGTAATAAAAACAGCTGTTCCGACACTACTGAAATTACTCATATCCCCCATGAACGACAGGAAGTACCTCTGCAGACTCATCATCCAGCATAGCAAGCAGACTTTCGTAACCCTGTTTCGGCGACCAGTCTAATTCGCACTGCGCCAGCGATGAATCATAAACTCGATCAAGTTTTCCAGGTAAACACCAGCCTCGTTCTGTAAATTCCTGCGCAAGTTTCGGTACATACTCTTGAATGACTTCATCTACACTTAGATACAACTCTTTGCAGCATGTTTTTTTAAAGGGTGTTTTGCCGGAGATTATATACCGCCTAAAACCTGATAGACGTTTCTCTACTGCACAGGCATGTGCACTGGCGGCATCCCGCGCGTCAATACCACGCGTTAAACGATAGACAGCCATTAAGTTTGCCGGTTCAGGGAAACAACGAGACATCTGCAGCACAGTAACAGGTAAAGCAAACAGGTTTGAGATATCTTCCAGAAGCTGCTCAGCCTTAATCTTTGATCTATGGTATATCGTTTTAGGTCTTGGAGTAACGGTTTCATTTATCCAGCCAGCTCTGCCCTCCGGCGTTGAAGCAGAACCATAAAGAGCTGTGGTACTGGTGAAAACAAAATGTTTAATCCCCTTTTCGACTGCCAGCAAAGCTAACTGCTCCGTTGCTTTTATATTAATTTCTTCAAATTCATTATCTGATACCAGCCCGACATGAGGAGCATGCAGCGCGGCGGTATGAATAATCACCTCCACGCCCTGTAAAGCTTTAGTTAACAAGGCTGTATCACGGATGTCTCCGACATAGTCAGCTGTTGAACAAGGCGTTCTATCTATCCCTACTACCTGGTGTTTTTTCATCAGGTTGATATAAACAGCGCGCCCTACCCGGCCCGCGGTCCCTGTAATTAAAATTTTCAATTTATGACACCTGTTTGAACATGGTAATGAGAAAAAGACAAAACTCTTAGCAGTCGAATCTTTAACAGATTATATGTTAAGGGTAAAAAACGGGATAGAAAAACCTTTTAATAACGCCTGTATCTTTATCTCACTAAAATAAGTTAGAAAGAGTTAGAAACCTATTGAATATCAGTATTGGCAGCCGATTAAGAGATATTCCACGCTCTAGCCTTATTTAAGGCTAGAGCGTTTTTATTCGTACCTTATTCACAATATCAAACAGACAGGCGTTTAACTACGCAATAAGCAGCTGCTGCAATTGATTAAATAAACTCTCACCTCTAACATGAACAGTGAAAATTGATCTTAATCAATTACCTTGCCTCTGTATAAATGGTTTCACTCATGTAACTTTTATCTTTATAAGGATATATATGTCCATAAAATACCGCTTAACTGCAAGCTATGCTGTCATTCTTGCGTTTCTGTTAATCACATTAACCGTTACGCTTTTTCGTTTTAATGGAGTTGCAGGCCAGGTTAGAGAAGTTGTTGAAGGAGATGCCTATAGAGCCGAACTGGCCAGTGAAATTAATATACAGGCAGAAAGCGTCGCCGGACGACTGTTATTACTTTTCATCCTTGAAGAACAGCAGCAGCGCACCGCTATTTATAATGAAATCGATTCACGAAATATAAAAATAGATGAGGCGATTGAAAAAATTTCCCCTTTAATGATCTCAGCTGCAGATAAAATTTCTTTACAAAAATTAATCGATCTCAGAGCCAGCTACCATAAGCAATTTTTTCTTACCGTTGATGCCATCGAATTTGGAGAAGAAAACGAAGCACGCGATCTGATGACAAACAAAACACGCCCTGCATTACAGGCTTTACTGGCCGAAACAACACAAATGAAACAACGTCAGCAGACCTCGATGAAAAGCCGGCAAAACGCAGTTGTAGAGCTGACTGAAGAGTCACTGCTGCTTGTCCTGGGACTGGGCATAAGTGTATTAATTATTAGCCTGCTGATGGCCGGTAAAATTACCCGCAGTATTATCAGCCCGCTTAATCAATCGCTGTCAACCGTTAACAGTATCGCCTCTGGTGATTTATCACAGGACATTTCCCCGGGTAAAAACGATGAACTGGGCAGCCTGCTTGCGAGCATGTTAAATATGCGCGATCACTTAAAAAGCATCATTAGTGAAATCCGCAATAATGCTGAAACGGTTAGCCAGTCGGCTGTTGACATGCAGGAAAGTACGGAGCACGTTAAAATCAGCTCTACTGCCCAAAGCCAGATGGCTGACAATATTAATATCAGTGTTTCCCATTTATCTAACGGTATCAAGACAACAGCAGACAGTGTAGCAAAGGCCAAAGAGCAGGCGACCAAAGCGCAGGACTTAGCGGTTCAAGGAGTGAGTTCTATTAATAATGCCTCACAGGAGATAAACCTGACGGCAGATATTGTTGCTGAGTCTGCACATTCAGTACAGTGTTTAAGCCAGAGCGCGGGCCAGGTTACCGAAGCTGTTAATCAGATTCGAGGCATAGCCGACCAGACTAACCTTTTGGCATTAAATGCATCTATCGAAGCCGCGCGGGCAGGAGAAAGTGGCCGGGGTTTTGCGGTTGTCGCAGATGAAGTGCGGGTACTTGCCAAACGGACAGCCGAAGTTACTGAACAGATAGACACGGTAATAGCCACCATGAACCAGCAGACCGAAGAAGTTTCCAGCCGGATAAATGCCGGAAAAGAAGGCATCGACCACGGGGTTGCGCTGATTGATGCGATCGTTGTACCGCTGCAGAATATGGAACAGGACGCTCAACAGTCAGTCGAAAATTTACAAGATATATCGCAGCTGTCCATTCATCAGGCAGAAGAGAGCAGCATAATTGCAGAAAATGTCGGTGAGATAGTCAACATGGCAAGTTCAAACACACAAACAACTGATAAACTGGCGGCGATTACAGAGCAGTTACTGGATACAGCACAACAGGTTGAGTCTTCATTAATGACTTTCAAACTTGAGCACAATAAATAACAAACGCAGGTGTCAAACTATATCACTAAAGGTGACTTAGGCACCTGTAATGGCACAAGAGAAAATATATAAAACAGAAAGCGGCTGCATTGGCAGGACACAGCCTAGTTCCTTAAGTGATCAATCCAAGTTATACAGCGAGCACTTAGGCATGCTGACCTTGCATTCAGCATGCCCTAATGGCTCCGCCAACAAAAACATCAACAAAACACCGCTATAATTTAAAGCGCCCGACAATACTCATAAGTTGATTATTTATATTAGAAATATTTTCTGCTTCTGAAAATGTTTCTTTTCCGTTGTTATCCAGCTCACCGACAATTTCACTGATGGCTGACATATTGCGGCTTACTTCTTGAGTAACACAGCTTTGCTCTTCAGCAGCTGTCGCAATCTGGGTGCTCAAATCATTCATCTCGCCGACAAACTGGGTCACTGTGCCAAGACTTTCAGTCATACCGCTCATCCCGTTTGCTGTTTCCTGGCAGCGCTCTTTGGTCATATCCATTGCATCTACAACCGATTGATTTCCTTTCAATAAACTACTGAGAGCGGACTCAATTTCTTCGGTACTGTCCTTTGTTCTACTTGCCAAATTCCGTACTTCGTCAGCAACGACAGCAAATCCTCGCCCTTGTTCTCCCGCTCTAGCCGCTTCTATTGCAGCATTAAGCGCCAATAAATTGGTCTGCTCTGCAATTGCACCAATAACGCTGAGAATTGCATTTATCCCGTCAGTTTCATCACTCATCTGCTGTACATTTAGTGCAGTAGCATCTACATCCTGCACCAGTGCAGTAACTGTCTGCTGGGCCTGGTTTACCGTTGATTGTGATAAATCACTGGCATCACTCGCCTTTTGAGTTAACTGCGCAGTATTAGCGGCATCTGTCGCCATTGCATCTGCAGTCGCGCTCATCTCTTCGACTGCAGCGACAATCTGCTCTGTTTCAGAAACATGGTTTTTCAACATAGAGGTATTCTGCGCTGACATCCCTTTAAGCCCGTTTACATTATCCTGCAGGTTGACAGATGCACTTTGAATTTCCAGCATCATGCTCTGCAGATTTTCAATAAACTTATTTACACCATCGGAAATCTGCCCAAGATCATCACGAGTTGTCACTTCTAACCGCTGAGTTAAATCTCCATCTCCTTGAGATAATCCTACTATGGTTTTTTTCAAATCAAGGATAGGCCGATACAGAATTTGAATGACAAAAAACGCAAGAGCAAGACTTAATAAACACGCGCTCAGCGATACGACAATCGCATTGAATTTGACATCTTCCAGCTGGGAAAATGCCACCGCTTTATCCAGACCTATGGCGAAATACCAATTTTTGTCTCCTACCTGAATCTGTTTAGAGAACATCAGTTTTTCGACACCATTTAAAGTGTATTCCTGCAGCGTACTGTTTTTCTGAGTTGCCGTAGTCAATACATTTTTAATTGATTGAATATCCGCCCCTTTATCTCCTACTTTCAATGAGGCAGAGCTAGACGCCAGAATTGATGTGTCTTCAGTCATGATGATGGCCGCAGAGCCGGGTATCTGGGCGGCATTTTTTACCATTTCATTCAGAAAGCCCAGCTTCATATCGACAGAAATCATACCGTTAAATGTTTGTTCGACGATACTTATCCAATAGACATCACCATCAGAGCTTAAATAAGGTTCCGTCACTGAAGTGCCGCTGCTTTTAAAGGCGGCCTGATACCAGGATCTTGTCGTTACATCCCCCTCATATTTGTGATTCGGCCAGGTAGGAGCGATCTGATTCCAATAAGCATCACCATTTTTAAACCCGATTACTGCACTGTTTAAATTTGCCGCGTTAGCTATCATTTTTGCTTGTTCAATAATCTCTTCGGGAGTGCCTTGAATACCTTTATTTTTGAACTGAGCAGCTAACTTCCCTATTGCATTCACTTTTTCACCCAGCAGCACTTCAACGAGTTTTGCCTGATCCGAGACATAATTACTTGTAGAATCACTTATCATGCCCGTAATCGTATTAGACTCCTTTGTATAAGATATGTAACTTGATATAGACACCGAAAGTGCGACTAAAACTAATATAGATATAAGTAGTAAATTTTTAAACCCAAGGTTTTTCATAAAGATCCGTCCTATTGATAAATACCTAAGGTAATTATGGGGAAACATCCTCATTTTACAAATACCAAAATCAATCAATCGTCACTCACACTCTGAAAGTAGGTCATGCAGCACTCTGCTAAAAGCGGCGTTGATAAAAACCTGACATTAATAGAAAACAGGCGGTAATGACCACATGTTTCTGGTCATTAATTTGTCGTTTTGCAGGGGGAAAAAAGAGCTGCGCAACAGCATTTTATATTTTAGAGAAAACTTGGTTATTGCACCCGAATAAAGCAGAGAAATTATACTGGAATAACTACACATTCGCGGCCAGTTTTACGTGACCACTACAATACCTTGTTCCACATATTTTGCCGTTTTGCAAAAGAAAAAAATTCATAAGGATGCCAGCACTTCGGGATCAAGTCGAGCTCTTCATGCCGCTCTTCAAAGTTGCTCCAGAGTTTACTCAGTATTCCTTTGAGTCTTTCAGGGCTAATCTTCGTCAATTTTTTTCGTGCATCCGCGAAATATAAGTTATTAACCGGCGCTATATTAAGATCCCCGCCTGATGAGATGAAAACCTGGTTTCTCGTGGCAATACGGCAGATAGGACTGTATGGTTCTTGAGGATAGAGTGTATTTACTATGGCGAACTCGTACCTCTCTAAATCATATCCCTTCGAGTTTTTAGGGATATAAGCAATGCCGTAACCTTGAGGAAAGATACCGGTAATTTTGAGCAGGGTCTCTACCACCTGCTTGTTAATGGATCCTCCTTCTACGCCTTTATTTAGCACTTGAAATACTTTAGGCAGGGAGGCATAAGTAAAATTTCGTTTGGTGGACAGGACCACTGAAGTGTAAATTTGAGGGACCTTAATCAGGTTACCAATGCCCTGTTTAGGATTGAGAGAGCTTTTCAACAACAAGCGGATAAAGGCAAGTTTTTCTTTTTCCTTCTGGTTAAATATTTCTCTTTCGGCTTTTGAGCCTCCAATATATTTATCAAGCCCCAAACCATCCGTTAGATAGTTTAACGTTTGCTGATAATTGCATTTTAACAAGTCTAGCCTTTCATCAGCACTTAATACTCTGAATTCATCTGCATCACCCGACTCTCCTTTCAATATCTGTTGTGCAGCAGGATGGCAAAGACCCACATCATGTAATAAAGAAGTCATTAATAAAGGGATTTGTACTTCCGCACCAAAGGAGAGGAGTTCTTCAGTATCGTCCGGCAAAATCCATTTAAGGATATACTCATTGGCTATTTTGTTATCTTCGAGTAGTTGATCAAGCAGTTTCAGACTGAGTACGGCTTGGTATAAGTGCTGACTTTGCTGATTGTACTGCAAGGCAGGATTTATTCCTTCAGGCGCCCTTAACGATAGAGTACCGAGTAACTTAGCAATTTTTTTATCTGTGTCATCCCTGTTTTGACCAATACAGAAAGATAAAATTTCATCGCATATACTTTTTAGTTTACGCAAGCGAGACAGCCGTTCTTCATCCTGTTGAGATTCAAACACCTTAATTTTTTTAAGGTTCTGTTCCACCTTAGATTTCAGTTTTTTGACGTTTTCTGATTTGCGGTTAGCAGATAAATTCTGCTGTGCAGTCGTTAAGTCCTGGTGCAGTGCAGCTAAACTTTCTTCTATCTCTGGTAATTGGGCAAAATAAGCTGCTGCTTCTTCGTATACAGAATCTTTTAGCGGTGATGATGTGTGAATTTTTTTAACAATATTGCTAATAGCTTTAGTACTTGACGATTCACTTGCCGAATTTTTTTTCATGTAATAACTTACCGTTATAGTTGATGAAACTCATTTTATAGCTTAGCATTTTTTTTCCAAAGGACCATTTGTGTAAAGTATATCGACGCAATATATACTCAATTTATGCACCTGATAATTTTTTATAATAGCCCTGCGTATTGATACATCAGATTGATTTAGATAAAAAAGTAAGCTGTCATTATATCCATCAATCTAAATTTTTATGGCGCTTTGAAGTGGTTAAGTAAGTCTAGCCACGGTTTTAGAAGAATCAAAAAAATTCTAAATCGCAATGTGCCGCCTTCCCCTTAGAAAGCAAATTCACAAAGGCCTTCTGTTTTTTCCATATCAAGAAACAAAAGCAGCTGATTTAACTCGTCGCTTTTGGTCGAACTACGAAATAGAAAAACGTTTTTTAAACTATAGAAAATAAGCATTACTGAATAAATTTTGAGTAAACTGCTGGTTAATCAGGCATTTAAAAGTGAAATTGTAAGTAATAGTTGATTTCCATATCGTTATACATATAATCTTTCCATCAAGTCGTTACGCGGCAATTGATAACAGTGACAATGGTAGGCTTCTTGGTTCCTCGCATTGATAACTTATTAACCTGGTCAGAGCCGGAAGGCAGCAGCCATAGTAGGTGATTCAAGTGCCGAGGGTTTGCTGGGGAGTCTGCCACCCACACTCTATTCTAATCATCATCCAATCTCAGCATTTTTTTTACGTACAATACCCACCGATTTTTGGTTATCTTGTTAAAATATTTCGCATCATATGAAATGCTAATGAACGACGCCTTTACGAATGCGCTATTCGTCTTCTCTAAATATCATATATAGCCCCATGCTTGTCACTGCTATGCTCGCTTCATGCCCTGTTCGTGTTTCCACTGCAAATACGAAATAATTTCCTCTTATGAGGCGCTGTACATTAAAAATACTGTGTCGGAAAATTTTACATTTTATAGTATCTAGACAATTAAAAAAACGTAACAACCAAATAAAACAACAGGTTACATGTCGTGGCATATTCTATGCTTAGTTTGTTCATACGCATCAGGACATGCCGAACTGGAATTTCAATTTATTCTGTATTGCCATAACGATGCGCTGAACGCAAATACGATTTTTTATAAAATAGAGGCAAACATTATGATAATAAAAAAAATAGTTGGGTTATTGATTATCTCTGTATTTGCTATGTCAGCAAATGCTTCAGTTATTAGAACGCTTATTTCGGAGGATGCGCCGGGTACAAATGGGTCATGGTCTTTCGGTACCATATTTACAGTTGGAACAAACAATCTTAATGTAACATCATTAGGTGCATATGATTATTTAGGTGATGGTTTTAGAAGTGGGTCAATAAAAGTTGGAATTTTTGATGAGGTTTTAGGGACGTTACTGGTTTCAACCAATGTCCAGTCAAGTGACCCTCTTCTTGATTCATACCGTTATTCCGCAGTCAACTTAGCTCTTTTAGCTGGGCAGCAGTATAGATTGGTAGGTGTAAGCGGCAGCGATAATTACATTCAAGGAAACGGTACCTGGACTT
Source organism: Psychromonas ossibalaenae ATCC BAA-1528 (assembly GCF_000381745.1). Classification (GTDB taxonomy): domain Bacteria; phylum Pseudomonadota; class Gammaproteobacteria; order Enterobacterales; family Psychromonadaceae; genus Psychromonas; species Psychromonas ossibalaenae. The sequence continues at coordinate 189,089 of NZ_KB906967.1, forward strand.
TCTCAAGTGATGTTGTTTTTGATGGCTATGGTTACTGTTCAGGCACATCTATCCAGCAATGTAATTCGTATACGGAAGGCGATTACGGCATGGCAAATATGCAGTATGATACAGCAAATGTCCCAGCACCAGCCTCAATTGCATTACTTGGACTTGCATTAGCAGGATTGGGTTTTTCAAGGAGAAAAAAAAGCACTTAATCAATTAATTGATTACACAAGTATAATATCAAAGCCTCACATTAACCGGGGCTTTTTTATGGCTATTTCTGAGTTAGCTGTTGCGGTGTTCGCCCAACAGCTTCAAATAAGTAAATATCTGGTGTCATTTCCATACGATAACGTTCTAGCATTCGACGCCCCAAAAGTATGCTTTGCTGTCTCATAGGCCTCTACAATCACTTCTTCATGCAAGGCTTGATGAGTCTTAGCTAAGGTGATAAATCGATGATGCTTCATAAAGGCTGTATTATTTTCAATACCACAAAATACAGCCACTTGCCTAATGCTCAAACCATCAATTAAAGCTGGGGCGTTAATACAGTATATTCCAAACTCTAATTATAAGGATAGATAGGTCTTTACGTTTGCTCATGGGAGAGCGAGCTTAAATGGCTAGTCGCAACAGAATAATAGTGCAAAAGTTATAAGTCGGTTCGTGTCCCTTTGTGACTTATAAAAAGCAAAATGCGCCCCATTGACATTGAGACACTATATCAATTTATGCTTTTCATCCTATGACAGCTTATACTTTATAAGTGGCAACTTATGCTTTATTCAAAAAAATGCACTGTCATTTCTAGTTATTTAAAAAACGAATCCATATCAATTACCCCTCTTGTTTAGCTCAACATTAACAATAATTAATGTTTGCAACAGCTTTAGTTAACCCAATCCACTTTATTCTTAACGCGAATTTTTAAAAGTGTAATTTGGTTTAACTAATTGAGGACGTGTTATGAGTGTATTAGGTTACATGCAGAAAGTGGGTAAGGCGCTGATGGTTCCAGTTGCTACACTACCTGCAGCTGCAATATTAATGGGTGTTGGATACTGGATGGATCCCGTCGGCTGGGGCTCTGAAAGTATTCTGGCGGCCTTTTTAATTAAATCCGGCGGTGCAATTATTGATAATATGGCTTTGTTATTTGCCATCGGTGTTGCATTTGGTTTAAGTAAAGATAAAAGCGGTAACGCGGCACTTTCTGGTTTTGTTGCATTTATGGTATTAACAACACTGCTTTCACCAGCATCCGTTGCGCAGTTGGAAGGTATTGATATAAGCGAAGTGCCGGCAGCGTTTGGACGCATTAATAACCAGTTTGTGGGTATTCTGGTGGGTATTATTTCTGCTGAAATTTATAATAAATACTCAGCAGTTGAGCTGCCGAAAGCATTAGCTTTCTTTAGCGGTAAACGTTTAGTTCCTATTTTAACCTCTGTAGCAGGCATGCTTTTAGCCTTTGTGTTTTTATACATATGGCCGCTTGTATTTGAAGGCTTAAGCGTATTTGGTCAATACCTGCAGTCTTTAGACGCCGTTGGTGCGGGTCTGTTTGGTTTCTTTAACCGCTTAATGTTAAGTGTCGGCATGCACCACGCTTTATACCCGGTATTCTGGTTTGATGTAGTAGGCATTAACGATATTCCTAACTTCTTAGGTGGCGCACAGTCAATTGCTGACGGTACTGCAGTGATTGGTAAAACGGGTATGTATCAAGCCGGTTTCTTCCCGATTATGATGTTTGGTCTACCTGGTGCTGCACTTGCTATGTACCACTGTGCAGAGCCTCGCAACAAAGATAAAGTTTTCTCTATTATGATAGCGGCTGCAATGGCTTCATTCTTTACCGGTATCACAGAGCCGCTTGAATTCAGCTTTATGTTCTTAGCACCGGTGCTGTATTTACTTCACGCAGTGTTAACCGGTATCTCTTTATACATAGCAGCAAGCATGGAATGGATGGCCGGCTTTGGCTTCTCGGCAGGTTTTGTAGACTTTGTATTATCCAGCCAGAATCCACTAGCGACTAAATGGTATATGTTAATCGCTCAAGGTTTAGTGTTCTTTGCTCTTTATTACACACTATTCCGCTTTGCGATTACCAAGTTTGATTTTAAAACACCAGGTCGTGGTGAAGATATGAATAATGATAACGGCAAAGAGGTAAACATTAACGAATTAACACATGCATACATTGCCGGCATTGGCGGTGCTGATAATATTCTTGAAGTAGATAACTGTATTACTCGGTTACGTTTAACAGTGAAAGACTCATCAAAAGCTGATGCGGCCGCATTAAAAGCAATTGGAGCTGCCGGTGTGGTTGTTATGGGTAAAGATGGTTTACAGGTAATTATCGGTCTCGGTAAAGTTGATAAAGTCGCAGCTGAGATGAAAAATATTCTTAATGTATAGCGGTTAATTTTATAAAGCATAACTCAAGAGCCTTAACCTGTTACAGTCAGGGCTCTTTATGATGTGTTTTGTGATAATTTCACATCGAATAAAGTAGCTCTCCGCTATTTATGGTGACCCTTATTTTAATAAAGGTCACCTTTTTTATTTTCCCCGCTTTTTGTTACACTGACCGCTTCATTCATAGAGATAATTAAATGAAAATACTAGTTGTTGAAGATGATCAAACTACCCGTGAATTTGTAATTAAAGCGCTGGAGCAGCAGGGTTTTGTGGCCGACGGGGCTGAGGACGGCAAAGAAGCACTGATTATGATTATCAGCTGTGAATACCAGCTAATTATCTTAGACCGCATGCTGCCGGGTTTAAACGGCTTAAAGGTATTATCTGCCATGCGCGCGGCCGGCGTTGATACCCCGGTGCTGATTTTAAGTGCCATGGATAGTGTTGAACAGCGGGTAGAGGGTTTAAATGCAGGCAGTGATGATTACCTTACAAAACCTTTTTCACTGGCTGAATTACTCGCGCGGGTAAATATTATTCTACGGCGAAACCGCCCTATCTCAGAAAATAATGAGATTGTTATCGGCAGCCTCTCTGTGAACCTGCTGTCACATAAAGTTTTTTTAAATAATCAAGCGATCACTCTACAGAATAAAGAGTTTATCTTATTAAGCTATTTAATGAAAAATGCCGGGGAAGTGATCTCCCGCATGCGTCTTTTTGAAGCGGTTTGGGATTATCATTTTGACCCTAAAACCAATGTCATTGATGTACATATCGCTAAATTACGTAAAAAATTAGAGGTTGATGGTCAGCCCTCCCCTATCGAAACCGTACGAGGCGCGGGTTATGTCATTCGCCAACCCTAATGAACTGTACCGTTCATCAATATTAAAGCTGCTTATCGGCTTTGCCGCAGCATTGTTTCTTATGATGAGCTTATTGATATATCAGCTCTACGCTACCTCGGTGAAGCTATACAACAGTAACCTTGATGACTGGCTAAGAGAAGAGAGCGCTCAACTTCTAGCGTTAGATAAAAAAGGCGGTTATCAGGCAGTACAGGGGAGTATTAACAACCTTAATAATGAGACCCGCTTTATCTACAAAATAGTCACGCCGGCAAAAAAAAAAGCGGCTGGACGCCCCGCCAATATGTACCCTGTGATTGCTCAGATTGATGCTGGCAGTGAGTATCAAATAGGCAGGTATACCCATAACCCGGCGATGCACGCTACCACAATACAACTTACCGACGGTCGTAAGTTATTAATTGGAATAGAAAAAGAGCGTTATAAAGAGTTTAAAACTAAACTAAATATCTCATTAGGCTGGGGGTTGTTATATCCTTTTCTTGCACTGCTGGTCATTGCAGCCTGGATTGCAGTACATGTCTTGAAACGCTTAAACCTAGTGAATGTAACCATGAACCGGGTAATGAGTGGTGAACGGGGAGTACGTTTATCCGTCGGCTCTGCAATGGATGAATTTGATCTGTTAGCGGTACACCTTAACCGTATGCTTGAGCAGATGGAAAAGAGTGAGTCACGTTTAAAGTCATTAACGGTAGATATTGCCCATGACCTGCGGACTCCGATGGGACGAATTAAATTACGCATTGAAGAGCTGCTGCAAAGCGGACAGTTTAATGAGCACAATGAAAATGAGTTAGAGAACATCCAGCAGGATTTTGCACTGTTATTAGATACTTTTAACGGCATGATGGAGCTGTACAACCTGGAAACAGGCCGTATGCCTATCACTAAAAAACGCTGTAATTTAAGTAAAATTGTCCATGATGTCATGGACTTCACAGAGCCCTTAGCTGCCGATAAAAATCAGAAAATTTATCTTACGATAGAAATGCCCTGCTTTTTACAGGCAAACCCGAGTTTATTATTCAGAGCCGTATTTAATGTATTAGATAATGCGATTAAATATACACCTGTTGATGGTGTTATTGAGATTATTATTGACTGTTTCGGCCTAGTTATAGCCGATAACGGCAGGGGAATAAAACCTGAAGATAGAGAGCGCGCATTAGATCAGTTAGTGCGTCTGGATCCGAGTCGTTCGGTTCATGGTTTTGGTTTGGGGCTGGCTTTAGTTAACACCGTGATGAAAACTCACAATGGTCAAATAAGCCTAAGTGATAATTACCCGGGGTTGAGAGTGCGTCTGCTGTTTAACGATTTAGTTGATAATTAACTTATAACGCGGATTAACCAGTACAAATCTAGACTGCGATAACTGTTTTACAGCCTAAAGATGATTACCTGCCGCCAGTAATGCTTTTTGATTAATTAACGGACTGCTTATAATCAGGATATTGCCATTGTTATCTTTCACCCTAAAATCCCGGCAGCCGTAATCACGATCAGAAATGTCACCGACAAACTCTATTTTTTTATCTTGATACTCCTGGTAAACCGCATCTACATCCGCCACAAACAGCAGACAAACCCCGGTGCCTGCTGACTGTTTACGCCCTTCACCAAACTCAATAACCGCCATGCCTCGAGCTACTACACCATAAGGTGGATCTTTCCAGAGTGTTTCAATATCAAAACCGAGCTGCTGCTGATAAAACCGAGCAGTATCAACAACACTGTTAACGGGTAATATCGGCGTTGCCCCCAAAAACAATTCATTCACCTGCTCATTGTGTTTCTGCAGTCTGCTGACGGGAACCAGCAGGCTGGCTGCAATACATTTTAATGACTCCAAACCCGCGTTTTGTCCCCGCTCTATACGCTGTATAGTACGCACACTCAGACCGCTAAACTCAGCTAGCTGCTCCTGAGACCAGCCGTTTTCTAAACGTAACTGCTTAATCATTATTTTCTCCGTCATTTTGTTACTTAGATAATCTCATAAGTAATGAAATTTGATAACGACAGAAACATGACAATAGATTAAAAAAGCCAAATATCATCTTCTGCATTTATTAATAAGTCAGCAGCCTCTAGGTTTATTATATTTTCACGATTTCTTGACGAAAGTACGAAAAATGGCTGATAGTTGAATGGGTGAATGGGAAGCTTACAGGAGCATGGATCTGTGAAAATTATCAATATTGTATTCGTATGTCATATTTCCTGCTCCAGTCTCTTTATTCCCCCGGGATTTGCGGACGAAGCAGAACCAGAGTTTGTCATTAATATCGGACGGCAGCAGGGCTCGTTTGTCGCTCTTGTCTACGAACGGGTGTATTCAACCCTCCTGCCCAGACTGGGACTCAAAGCAACGTTCAAATATCTGCCTTCGAAACGCTCCTTACGTGAAGCTAATTCGGGAATTACAGATGCCGATGCAGGGCGAATCGAAGGTATTGAAGAGAAAGATGTCGGCAGTAATCTGATTAGAATAGCTGAGCCGGTGTATGTTGATCATATATCGGTATTTGCCGTAAAACCGATAGAAATCAGTGGCCGCGGATGGGAAATATTTACCGATCTGTACCGTACACAGAGCATCATTCCTATTGCAGTTCAGGGAATAGTAACCATCAAAGTTCATATGCCGGAGGAGGTCTATCGCCATGCATGCCTGGTGAGGAACATTGACCTGGCACTGCATAACCTAAGAAACAAAAGTAACAATCATCTGAGAGATGTTTTAGTTCATTCCGAAAGCGCGACCAACGATGCGATAAAGAGACTGAATATTAGCGACGTCAAAAAAATTAAACAGCTTAACCAGCATACTCTCTATCCTGTTATTCATAAACAATGGAAACACCTCAGTGAACCGATGCTGGCAGAATTAAAAAAGATGAAAGCAAGCGGTGAGTATCAGGAGATTCTCTTACAGGTTGAGAATGAATTCTTTGTACAATAAGCGCTGAGACGGTTAAGCTCTCCATTAGAGATAAATCACCACAAAAATATAGGAAGCAGCAAATGAAATTTAAACAACTAACAGCGCTGACCTGCTGTTTTTACTTAAGCGGCTGTGCATATTTCTCCAGCCCGACATATTCGGTTGAAGAAGGCATAATTACTACCGCTGACGTAACCATTACTGCACTTGACAATTCCTATAAATTAACCAGCGGAGAGCGCTTTGAAATACCTCTGCAGTCTGGTATCGGAGGCCCTGTCGACGAACTGAAAAGCAGTGCGGGCAAGCTATTAACCGAGCATCAAGGCACAAAAGTCCGCGTCAGCCTTGCTGATAAAAACTTAGAATTGTATGGTTTATTAACCTTTTATGAGATCAACAACAGCGCAGACTGCAGAGGTTTGGCAACAACCAGCCACACCTTAATAATCCCCAAAAAAGTGATTAAGCAGGCATTAAGTGGTGAAACTGCGGTCGTGTATGATTATTACACCTGCGCAGGAACTGATACTGAAACCACTTCATGGGTCCTGTGGTTATCAAAAGAACCATTTTAGCCGCGTATTGCTAAAGTACTCAGCGGCTGTCCGAAGCAGCAAGTGTTAATGCAGACACAATAAGTGTCTGCTTCAGGCGGCTAAACCTGCAGCCCTAATGTTACTAATAATGATTTAAATTCATCATCAAGCGGCGCATGTATCTTCACTTTATGCCCGCTTACCGGATGCCTGAAAGCAAGATAAGCGGCATGAAGAAGCAGACGATGACTGGCAAATTCTTCCCTGAACATTTTATTATGCGGGCCGTCACCATGCGTTGTATCACCGATAATCGGATGGCACAGGTGTTTTAAATGACGGCGAAGCTGATGCCTTCTGCCTGTTTTCGGACTCAATTCCACCAGCGAATAACGTGACTGCGGATAAGGACGCACCGCTATCGGCAGTTCACATTGTGCGACGCCTTGATAGTAGGTGACAGCGGGCTGTGCTTCACTGTCCGGATCTGCATGTTTATCTGCAATTTTATCCAGTTTCTTTTTCAGCGCATAATCCAGCTTACCTTCGCCGATATGCCCTCTCACCACTGCTAAATAGCGTTTTTCTGTACTCTGCTGTGCAAACTGCTCCATCAGATCCGTGGCATAGGATTTATCTAGTAGAAACAGTAATACACCGGATGTTGCTCGGTCTAATCGATGTGCAGGGTAAACTTCCCGGCCAATCTGGTCGCGTAATTTCTGCACCGCGAACTCTGTTGCATGACTGTCCAGCCAACTGCGGTGCACTAATAAACCAGAAGGTTTATTAATGGCAATAAGCTGCTGATCTTGATAAATAATATCAAGATCCGGGCTTGTATTATTAATCGCTGAATCGGGTTCATTTAGCGGTTCATTATTTTCAGGCATCAAATTTCTCATTCATTAATCGTTCACTAGAGCCATTATCTCAGCTGCGGTAGATGCTCACAAATTAAAATAAACGCAGAACTGTGATAAAACGATGAAGACCGCCTGAAAACATTGATTTAGATCAACAAACTTTTATCAAGATGCGCCCCGATAAACCCACCAAACTCAGCAGCATATTCGTTACATGTAAGGCGTCTTTTGTAACAAATTCATCTACAGCACTACTAATTACTGGTGCAAATGTTAAATCCACCAAGGTGATAGTAAATTGATGTATTTAACATATACCTTTATGGGTAATTCCAGCCCCAGCAAACTATTGACCTAGATCAATTTTCATTCTAATTTGGACACAGTTTATTATTAATCTTAACCGAGAGGTCAACATGGAAAACTTCCAATTATCCCATCAAAAACCCAATAAAGTTTCAGAGTATATCGCTTACAAGATCACCCAGATTTTAAAGTTTATGCTCAATATTTTTTACGGTAGTAAATATGCAAAACGCGCCGTGATCCTAGAAACCATAGCTGCAGTACCCGGCATGGTGGCCGGTATGTTTAATCATCTAAAAGCACTGCGCCGTATGCGTGATGATCAAGGCTGGGTGCGGGAATTATTAGACGAAGCGGAAAATGAACGCATGCATTTAATGATCTTTTTAGATATTGCTAAACCCACCTGGATTGAACGCACCTTGGTATTATTAGGTCAGGGTGTATTTTTAGTGGTGTACAGTTTCTTATATCTTGTGTCGAGTAAAACGGCACACCGGGTAGTGGGTTACTTTGAAGAAGAAGCTTGTAAAAGTTACAGCGAATACCTGGAAAAAATTGACCAGGGTGTAGTAGAAAACACAGCAGCGCCGAGCATCGCAATTGACTATTATCAGTTAGCAAGTAATGCAAAATTAAGAGATGTGATACTGCGTATCCGTGAAGATGAAGCAGCCCATCGCGACCGCAACCATGAATTTGCAGACTCTTTTGAATCCGGTGTCCTACCGGCCCACCAGCAGTAATTGCTTTTACAGAGCCGTCTAAAGCGGCTCTATATTTTCTCAACAAAAGAGCTCACTGCTCTTTTGTTGAAGAAGAGTCACTTATCATGCACTCTTCGCTGTCTGCACACATATATGCCCGGCTCGAACAAAATGGAGTTAATGGTAAAGAGGAACTGACCGGCAGCTCATCTTGCTCATGCTCATCCTTACCTAAACGCTGCAGAATACGCTGCGCCCAGAACCAGGCCAACAAACCGAATATAACAGATCCCATCGCCTGGCCTGCCACTACCCCGACCGCGCCGTACCACTGCCCGCCAAAATAAACAAAGGGAATGGTTCCAAGGGTTGCTTTACCAATATTCATTAGCGTAGAAGTACTGGGGTAACCTAAGTTATTAAACGCGGCATTAGCGATAAACATAATACCGTTAAAGATAAAGGCGGCGCATAACCAGGTACAATAAAAACGGATCAATTCAGCGGCATCACCTTGTGCGCCAAAAATCAGGACCACTTGTTCCTGTAATAAATAAATCAGTAGTGCAAGCAGCGCAACGTAACCAGCAGTAAACTGTACCGCCCGTTTAACACTTAAGCGTACACGCTCATATAATTCAGCACCAAAGTTTTGTCCTATAATCGGCCCCACTGCCCCTGACATAGCGAATATCATTGCAAAAGCAACCGGTATTAATCGGCCGACAACAGCCCAGCCGGCTACATAACTATCACCAAAAGACGCAATCATCATGGTGACATACGCATTGCCTATCGGTGTTGCCACATTGGTGGTCATAGCAGGAATGGCTACTTTAAAAATTTCTTTTTGATCTGCTAACCACGGCTTATAGTGAAAGCGGCCGACTAAATGATGTTGAGTCATAACACCATGAAGCGCCACCCAGGCAACGGCACAACGCGCGACTACAGACGCAGCGGCAGCACCATGTAAACCCAGGCTGAAAGTAAAAATAAACAGAGGATCTAAAATCGCATTAACTCCGCCACCCGCTAAGGTTGAATACATTGCGCGTTTAGCATCACCAACCGAGCGAAGTGCAGCACCCGCACTCATGGCTATGCCTAAAACAGGTAACGAAGGAAGCAGGATGCGCAGATAGGTTACAGCGAGATCATGAGTTATACCTTTAGCACCAATCAGGCTAACCAGCTCAGGCGTAAAATACCACGCCACGGCAGCCACCACAGTACTGATAATCAGCCCGGTCACCAGCACATTAATCACCAGTCTGCGCGCTTTTTCACGGTCCTGCTGACCAATGGCTTTAGATACTAAAGCCGTCATCGAGATAGACAAACCAATAGAGATAGAAGTAGTAAAAAAAGCAATCGTGCCGGCATAACCAACAGCGGCCGCCAGTTCTGTTTCTCCAAGCAGACTGATGAAAAATAAATCTGCCAAGTCAACGAGAAACAGCGCGGTTAAACCAATCGCATTAGTTGATGACATGATAACTATGTGGCGGAAAATATTACCGCTGACAAACTTGCCTTTTGCCATATAAAAAATCCATTTTTTAAAAGAGTATATCAATGTAGCAGTCGGACCCAATTTAGTCATTAACATGCAGATGCTGCAGTATATTTTGTTATTACTCATAATAATGGATCTTATTTAATTCGACTTTTCTCGAATAATAGCTTGACGATAAAGTTGACCTGCCTTATATTTCGATCAATCCAGAAATAACGAAGAGGTTAAATAAATATTATGAGTCCTGAAATCTTAACTATGGCCAGAGAGACCCTAAACATGTTCGCTTTCTTAGCGACAGAATTAATTATTCTTTTTTTAGCCATCAGCTATCTTGTTGGTGTGCTGCAGGAGTTTATAACACCCGAAAAAATCCAGTCGATCCTGAGCTCACGCAAGGGAAAAGGCTATATCATAGCGGCGCTGCTGGGATCCATTACTCCATTTTGCTCCTGCTCAACTATTCCATTTCTAAAAGGACTGCTTAGAGCCAGGGCTGGATTTGGTCCTATGATGGTATTTTTATTCTCCAGCCCGCTGCTTAATCCCGTCATTATCGGCCTGTTTATCGTAACCTTCGGTATTAAAGTCGCCCTTTTCTACTTCCTTGTTGCCATCATTGTGGCAGTAACATCTGGTTTTGTGCTGGAAAAACTAGGGTTTGAAAGATATGTAAGACCTGAGGCCTATCAGGCAGTAGAAAGTTCAAGCGGCGCCACGTCATGCGGGACTGCAAAAGAACCAGCGGCTGCGTCTTGCAGCAGCGGACCAGAGCCGCTAAGCGCATCATGCAGTTCAGCCGCACCGGCTATGGCCGCGGCTGCATGCTGTGGCAGTGCTCCAGCAGCACCTTGCGGCGGCAGCGCCTCTGAAGTCAAAAAAGAAGATAACCGCTGGATGCGTATCTGGCTTTCAACCTGGAAAGATTTCAAACAGGTTTTTCCTTACTTATTAATAGGGATCACATTCGGTGCATTTATCTACGGCTTTATGCCGACAGATTTAATCGCTGAATATGCCGGCGAAGGTAAATGGTATGCTATTCCAATAGCGGCTGTTATCGGTATTCCATTATATATTCGAGCAGAAGCCGTTATCCCTCTCAGTGCGGCTCTGGTTGCTAAAGGCATGGCTTTAGGATCTGTAATGGCACTGATTATCGGCAGCGCCGGCGCCAGTTTGACCGAAGTTATCCTGTTGAAATCTATATTTAAAAACCAGATGATTATAGCATTTCTAACGGTGATCCTGGGTATGGCAGTTGCAGCCGGTTATCTTTACTCCTTTATATTCGGCTGATTAATCTGCAGATAAGGCCGGCGATTGCCGGCCTTACTTTTTATTATCGCCCAGCAAAATAACGCATAAGCATATTACTTATAGCTGTCAATAATCTTTTCAATTGTACCGTCTTGCTTCATTTTTCGGACTGCCATATTAATAGACTCCAGCAGCTCTGGCCGAGAGTTATGAATACGAATTTTTAGATCCGAACGATTGATAACCGGACCAATTTCGATTTCTGCGTATCGCTCTTTTAATACTTTGCTGTTTTTAAGCGCATAATAAAGTGCAGCTCGATCAATAATGCCTGCATCAGCTCGCTCCAGCGCCACCTTTTGTATTTGTGAAATGTTATCACTGCTGTCACTGCGTATAAAGAACTCACTGCCGACATAACCGTAACCTCGAACTGTTGATATTAATTTATCCTGCAGATCTTCAAGTTTATTAAATTCAAATGACTTACCAACAGGAAAAATCAGTACTTCTTCAACAGTCATTAATGTGTCTGTCCACAAAGAAACGTTAACCTGCTCTTCGGAGGCTCTCCAGGCTTCATTCACACAGCATTCTATCTGTGTATCTCCCTCTTTAAACCTTTTTTGTGCTCTTTTAGGCGGGCAAGGCTGATCTGCTGTTAATGATGATGCTGTACGTTGGTCAAGCTGAAGCATAATGTCATTCAGAATACCGCTGACATTCTTGGAATGAACTATCCAATAAGGGCTCCAGCTTTCATCTGTTATAGAGTACTTCGCTGATTGTGAAAAGGATGAAAGTGATAAGCTGAGCAATAAAGAAAACAAAACAAACTGCCTGCAAAGTTTAGTCATAAAGCGAACCTTCTCTATAGTGCTTTTCTATAGTTTAGACGTAAACGTCCTTTTATAGATTCTTCAGGCGCATAGGATGAATAAAAATTCTTCTTATTAGACTTACCTCTTTTATTTTCATCTCATCCTAAGTGGTAACGCTCTGAAATAAACAACTTACCCATTTCACTATGATCCGCTAATTTCCCCTTCCGAAAAATGAGACTACTCTCAATAGAGATCGCCATGTGGAGTTGAAAAGAATGAAAGCAGCCTTGTTCGTCTTGAGTTTTTTACTCTCACCTTTATGCTCAGCACTCGATCTAGATAAAATACAGCTGCCGCAGGGTTTTAGTATCGAGGTATATGTCGATAATATTGATAATGCCCGGCAGATGGCATTAGGCGACAAAGGTACTCTTTTTGTCGGCAGCCGCAGAGCCGGTAAGGTATATGCGGTGACTGACGTTAACGGCGAAAATCACGCCAGAAAAGTGTTTGAAATTGCAGCCGGATTGTTTATGCCGTCAGGACTCACATTTCATCAGGGTGACCTCTATGTTGCAGAAGTAGATAAGATCTGGCGCTATGCCGATATTGAAGCCGGCTTACCAGACGTTCCTGAACCTGAGCTTGTTTACGATAAATTGCCCGATAAGTCTCACCACGGCTGGAAATTCATTGCCTTTGGTCCGGACAATCAGCTTTACATTCCTATCGGTGCTCCCTGTAATATTTGTAAAAGTGATCCGCCTTTTGCCAGCATTATTAAAGTAGATCTGCACACAAAATTATCAACAGTAGTCGCTAAGGGAGTACGCAACAGTGTCGGCTTTGACTTTCACCCGCAAACCGGTGAACTGTGGTTTACTGACAACGGGCGCGACATGATGGGCGATGACCTGCCTGATGATGAACTTAACCATGTATCAAAACAGGCCCAGCATTTCGGCTTTCCTTATGTACATAATGACAATATCCTGGATCCCGAGTTTGGCATGGGCCGCAGGCCGCAGGACTACCGTAACCCTGCATTAAAACTTGGTGCTCATGTCGCTGCACTGGGCATGGAATTCTATAGCGGCAGTCAGTTTCCCGCTGAATACCAGGATAATATATTTATCGCCGAACACGGTTCCTGGAACCGCAGTTCCAAGGTCGGCTATCGAATAGTACGCGTTATACTAGAGAACAGTAAGGTGGTTGACTCACAGGTATTTGCATCAGGCTGGCTGCAGGGGGAAAGCAGCTGGGGACGCCCTGCTGCAGTATTGACAATGCCGGACGGCTCACTGCTTGTATCAGATGATGCTGCCGATGTCATTTATCGAATTAGTTATCGAGGGAAATAGAAAGCGATTTAGAACTGTAACGCAGGGCGAATTTTGAATACAAAAAACCAGTCCTAAGACTGGTTTCTACTTTAGTTTTAGATACTCAAGGATTTATTCCCCAGTGTCTGCAGTCTCCACTATAAAGCGCTCCTTTATTATCTCCGCCAAAGCGTTTAAACCACCTGCTTTGTTTACTTCCTTCATCGCAGCAGCGCCTCCAACCAGAAAAATATGGATCACCTTGTCTCAAGTCACGGCATACCGATTTTGCAGGGACGGCTTTTATCCCCCAAGACTCGCAGCTGCCTGTATAACGTATTTTTTCACCATTTCCTCCTCTTTTGATCCAGTAACTGTGTCCAACAGAGGTATCAAGATCACAGCAATAGGTCCAGCCGCTGTAATAAGGATCTGTTTCAACCAGGTTACGGCAGGCAGCACCAGCTTGTTGAGACAGCAAAAATCCAAAGGATACTATTAGAAGGACTTTTAGCGTACGTTTCAAATACTTCAATTCTTTCATTTAAATAACCCCTCTTATTCAGGAAGATACCAAAAGCTGCCATTGAAACTGGACTTGTAGAATTACTTTTTATCAACGACAGTAAACTGTATATATAGCCAAACGACTTGAATATGTAGGAATCAGCAAGTGGTTTGGCTATATTTATCTCCCTGTGAGAAATATGTCCGCTTCATTATTAATATAGACAGCCTGCAATGTTTTGCATTTATCCCACGTAAGTTGTTATAGCTAGTTAAAATTGGCCGCAGGAATAGAGTTATTAAAGAATATGCTAAACAGTTTTATGCTTCATAAAGCCTTAGAAAGCAGATCACCTAATTAAAGCTTGAAAGGAATCAGTTTTTGTTTACGCTAGATCAGCAGCTCGAGCATTTTTTCTTCCTGGCTTGGAAATTCATTACGCGGCCTTGGTTATCGATGGAGAATTCACAACACTCATTAAATAAACTGTGGAGTATCTTACGGCTTTTCTGCACTCTGGACTTAAGTGTTGAATATTTCATTCCTATCTTCTCGGCATACTCTTTCTGGGAGATACCATCAATTTCGACAGCAGTGAGTAAAGCAGCGTCTTCTCTAGGTAATTCATTGATAAACGGAACGACACACATTGATAACTGCTGCAGTACATTTTCTTCAGTATCGCTGTACCAAAGCTTATCTTGAGAGAGTTCAGCCCCTTTACCTCGCTGCCGGTAAAAATCAATAATAGTGTTATTGGCTACCTGAAATAACCAGGATTTAATCTTATTGCTGTCGTGTACAGTGGTTAGATTATGATAGGTTTTAATTAGAATCTCCTGCAGAAGGTCGTCGACATCATCTGAATTAGATATATTTTTGTGCAGAAATGCTTTGAGACTGGTTTGGTACTCAGAGCATATTTTTTCTATATTCATAACGATTCACTCCCAGAAGGGTTTCTCAATACTCGTTCACAATGAAAACAAGAAGTGCTCTTTCGAGCACTTCACTTATAAAAATCAGTTACAACAACTGCCGGAACTGCATCCCGGCTGATGCACATCTTTATCTTCTATCAGGTAAGTACCTGTCAGATAGAAACTTTTGAATAACTCTTCAAAATCCGGAGAAACGCTTTTCTCAACAAGGCCGGCAGCCAGAACAGCCTGCTGCCAGGCTTGTACTTTCGCTAAGCAGCACAAGAAATCGTATCCTGAGTGTTCTTTTACAATCGCGGCACGGTGAAGCAAAGGGAGCCAGGCAATATCTACATTACTCAATTTATCTGATTTGAAGAATAATGAATGGCCTGAAAGCTGCTTTTCAGCTTTCTCAAATGCGCTCTGGAGCTTTTCTGCGCGTAACTCAAACGTCACTTTATCTTTACTGCTCATTATTCCACATTGGGGCAGATAGTTTTTTGAACCTAAATAACTCCATGCTCTATCCAATGCACGTTGTTCATTACTTACACTTTGCTCTAACGGGCCATATTCATCATCGATATACTCGATAATCGCATCTGATTCAAACAGAGCTGTATCATTTTCTGTGATCATTACCGGGACTTGTCCATTTGGAGAGACACCAAGAAACCACTCCGGCTTATCTTTTAGATTGATGTACTCAATCTCATAAGGAATCTGTTTTGCTTCAAGTGCAGCAGTAACACGTTGAACAAAAGGACAAATTTTAAAACTAATTACTTTAAGCATTTTGGCTTCCTCTACAGGGGTTAAATTTAACTTCCACCTATAAGACGAGTGAACCATGAAAAAGACGAACTTATTTATCGAAATAAATTCAGCAGACAAGCAAAAGAAATAAGGGTTTTAATATATATCTATTATCAAAAACTTTTTTTTCACTTTAACATTGTATAATGCCCCCGGTTTAATAGATTTATTAATTTTAGGGCAGAGAGCAATGAGTAAAGTATTTACCTTTTTAAAAGGTATGGCGATGGGAGCCGCCGATGTTGTACCCGGCGTATCAGGCGGGACAGTCGCATTTGTCACTGGTATTTACGATACACTGCTGGAAAGTATTCGACGCATAAATCCGAGCTTAATAACTATTATTAAGCAGCAGGGAATTAAAGGAGCGTTCAATCATATTAACGGGAAATTCCTGATTCTTTTATTTTCAGGAATTTTAACCAGTATTTTCACTTTCGCGCAATTGATCACCTGGATGCTTGAAACACACCCCATTCCATTATGGTCATTTTTCTTCGGTTTAATTATTGTGTCAGTTATACATATGTTCAAACAGGTTGAGCAATGGCAGATAACACGCTTTATTTCAGTCGCTGCCGGCATTTTCTTTGCCTACGGCATCACCGTTCTTCATCCCGTGAGCATGGAACCGACGCAGCTTAATATGATGCTTGCGGGATCTATTGCAATATGCGCCATGATTCTACCGGGTATTTCCGGCAGCTTTATTCTGCTGTTACTGGGTATGTACGGTCCTATATTAACCGCGGCTAAATCATTTGATATTGTCACTCTGGCGCTCTTTGCTTCAGGCTGCTTAATCGGTCTGCTGTCATTCTCACATCTTTTATCCTGGCTGCTGCGCCGTTACCGTGACATCACCCTGACCTTCTTAACAGGCTTAATGATTGGTACATTGAATAAAATCTGGCCGTGGAAAGAAGTACTGACATGGCGGACAAATTCAAGCGGCGCACAGGTTCCTTTATTAGAGCAGAATTTATCGCCATTTGCCTTTGAGCAAGTTACTGGTAACAGTCCTTTAATGGCAGCGGCGCTTACTTCAGCACTGCTGGGTTTTGCCGCAGTATGGGCATTAGAAAGGTTTGCAGATAAAACGGCATAATCGGTTTTAAGCCTAAAAAGCCTTTGAGGTCTGCTCAAAGGCAAGTTCGAAAGTGGGCGGTCTAACCCTACTCGGAAGCCTTAGCGCATATTAAACAGCTCCCTTTGAAAGCGGACGGGGGCATTTTTACTTTTTGCTAAAGCATCACTCAGGGTCTCAGAAAATAGCGCCGGACCGCAAAAGCTCAGTGAATAGGCCTGCTTTTTAACTTTACTGATAATCTCATCAGCATTCAGAAGCTGTCCCTCCTGCGCAGTTAAAATATGCAGCCTCACATTGCTGAAAGACTGCGTCAGTGTCTGTAAACGCTGAGCAAAATAAGCATCGGATTTACAGTTAACACAATAATAAAAATCTACTTCAGCACGGCAGACTTTTTCTCTAACCATAAATTCAAGCCAGGCAATAAAAGGGGCAATACCAATCCCGGCCCCTACCCAGATCTGCCTTGCATGACTGTCAGGCTGAAATTCACCATAGGGCCCTTCCAAGGTTACAGCCTGCTTATTCGTTAAACTGGTAAGTAGAGACTGGGTATAATCCCCCAGATTTTTTATTGCAAACTCCGCTTCCCGGGTGCGGGGACAGTAATTAAGCACGGTAAAAGGATGCGGGGATTCTTTATCGTGAAAATCCAGGTAGGCAAATTGCCCAGGTTTATATTGAATTGTTTTTTGAAGGTGGATTTTTATATGTACACCATTATTAAACGGCTGCACATCGGTAATTTCGCCTGACGTTTTACGCTTTGCACCGATCTTACCCGTAAGAGAAATCAAAGAAGCCGCAGTACCCAATAGACATAACACCCAGATCAGTGCATTAAAAGGCAGCATAAAAAGATCATAGTCGAGCAGGGTTAAACTATGAAATGCACCCGCAATAAAAATAGCTCCCCCCAGTTTATGTATGAAACGAAATTTTTTATAACTAACGGCTTGAACCAGACTGATGACGGCAAAAACTAAAAATATCTTAAACGCAAAGTCCCCGACACCTTCACCGAGTTCCTGCCAGTCTATCCCCTCGATAAGTGTGCTGTTCTGTTTTTCAGGACGTGGAGCATACCCGAGCTGTACTATCCACTTACGACTATGCGCCAGCAGCCAGTGAACAATTAAGCTGATTAAAGCCGCTATACCCAGCTGTTTATGCAGCCGGTACATTTTATCCAGACCGTCGAAGGTTTTTTCTAACCATACAGGGCGAACAGCCAGCACCATCGCCAGGCTCATATATGTTACAGCTAAGCCGCCGCTTAATAAAATTAACTGATGCTGCCAGAAAAAAACAGACAGAGGTTCAGGTCGAAGTTGTGTAAGTAAAACCGGCAGCCAGAGAAGCATCACGAAAGCTGTGATTAAATAAAGGTAACGACTCATAATAAATTCCAAAATAGATATTTGATAAGCGATTAATTAAATCGCCGCATTAGGGCCGGTTTATCCCGCAGCATCGGAGTACGGCCCCTAAACACTAAAATCGATAGGTCAGCCCCGAACCGATTATGTATTCCTTTTTATCGTAGAAATTAATATTCGAATTATTAACATCAAATCCCATAAGACCGCTAAGCGCCCAGTTTTTCCAGCCCATTATCTGCTGATATTCATAAGCAATAAAAACGCCGTATTCAGTATCTTCCCGGGTTTTATCAAAGACAGGGTGCGATGAGTCAAAAGAAGTATACCCCCAGCTGACTGCGGCAGAAAAACTATGCGCCCCCATTTGACTTCTATAGCGGGCATCAACAGCGAATGCATCATTGGACATTGCACTGCCGTCTGCATCAAATGACTGATAAGTTAAAACCGGCTCAAATACTGATGTTTCACCGACTCTTACAGCGTATGATAATTGCGAATAAATCCCCGTTCCGCTTCTCTGAAGTGCTTGTGCCTCTCCAGCATTTAAAATGGATATACCAGAGCGTTCGTTCTCAACATCCAGAGTGTAATAGGCAATATCCACTGAAAACGGCGTCTGCAGTACACTGTTATACTTAACTCGATAAGCCGCACCTGAAACATCGGTAGTGCTTCGTTCCTGACTGGTCAAAAAAGGATCCTGCCATGTTTCACCGTCTATAATGGTCGGCAGAACAGAAAAAGCTACGCTGGAACGTTTATCCAGTGCAAACTCATAACCCAGTTCTAATACAAAATCACCTACCGCTATATCATCACGAGAGGTCCCGACAAATACTTTCTGCTCGTTCTTTGCGCCGAATGTATAGCGCAGCTGTCCAAGCGGCGCTATCAGAAATTCCGACTCAGATTCACCGGCACTATAAATACTTTCCAGCTTATTGTTATCCGTATTAAAGTTCGATTTCTCTGAGCTGTAGGCGGTAAAAGCGGTGAGTTCACCAGAAAACCCCGGTTTATCCTGACCTGCCGTTACCGCTGTAGATACCAAAGCAATACAGCCTGCTAATTTTATTTTTTCCATAATGCTTAATTTCCATCCCTGTTATTAAATTTAGTTTTCGAAACTGTTGTAACTTCTAGTGCACAAACTCCTCAGCGATGACTTTGGACTCCCGGTTTAACGGCCTTTTTATCAGCAGCTTAAAGACAGCCGGCACAAAGTAAAATGAAAGTATGGTGGTTAATGCAGTACCGCCGGCAATCGCAATAGCAAATGGGGGCCAGAATCCGCCGCCGGCTAAAATCAGCGGCAGGAATCCGCCTATAGTGGTAATAGTGGTGGAAGTGATATGACGGGTACAGCTCATGACCGTCTGCAGTATCGCTTCAGGATCCCCCTGACTGGCTTTAGGGCATGCTCTAAGTTCTGCGATAATAACAATGGCGGCATTGATAGCCAAACCTATTACCCCAAGTAAAGCGATGATAACGGTAAACCCGAATGGGTAGCTGAACAACCAGACAGATAATATTCCTAACCCGGCGGCGAGTCCGGCAACGGCAAAAATAATCCCGCTTAAACGGAAAGAGTTAAAAGACAACACCACCACCAGGATCATTAAAACAACAACCACAAAGACATTTCCAATCAGCTGGTTTACCGACTCATCCCTTTCAGCTGCTTCGCCACCGAACTCAACGCGATAACCGGGAGGAAACTCATAACTATCCAGCGCTTGTTTGAATTCATTTAATACCGTTTGCGGTAATACACCTGCTTCTATATAACCCTCAACGGTATTGACTCTTGTGCCGTTTCTTCTGGTTATTCCCCCGCTGCTCGGCACCAGCTCCAGACTAGCCAGGTTTAATACTGAAACACCGACATTTCCCTCTTGTGAAGGCACAGGAAATCTCAAATTACTCAAATCACTGTGATTTTCCCTTTCTTCATCTCGAACTCTGACCCTAACCGGTATAGATTCTGTTCCTTCTATAATACTGCCGCTCTCTCTGCCGACTAACGTTGACTGCAGCAGCCCGGCAAACTGGTTAAGACTGATATTATTCATCTGGATTGCTTCCTCGTCCACATCCAGCATGAACTGCGGGATCCCGGATGGAAGGCTCTCACGTGTATGGGTTACATGGGAAATATTAGACAGCATCAGGCGCATATCTTCGCCGATACTTTTCAGCTTAGCCAGATCACTACCGTATATTCTTAACTCAACCGGCGCGTTAAACGGAGGGCCCTGCTCTAACTTACGGACAAGTATCTGCGCCTGCGGGATACGCTTATTGAGCTTTTCTTGAAGCTCTGGAATGAGTTTATTTGCGGACTTAAAATCAGTGGTTTTAACCATAGCATGGGAGAAAAACGGCGCATTTTGTTCCGCTGGAATAACATTATAATAAAAAGACGGGAAAGAAGAGCCGATCAGCCAGTGGACCTGCTCTACCGAGGCTTCCTCGGTGATAAGCGCATGGATCTCTTCAGTGGTCGCTTTGGTCGCATAGATACTCGCCTGAGGGGGTAAATAAACTTGAATCTCGAACATATCTCTGTCGGAGGCTGGAAAAAACTGCTCAGTCAGCTGCGACGCACTCCAGTAGCCGCAGACAGGCAGCGCGGCGGCTAAGACTATCGCCGGCAGCGGATAACGTATTGCAGCAGCCACTGAACGGGAAAACCATTTGCTCAACACAGGAATACTGATCCCGGTTTGATACCAGCTTGACAATGTTTTGGTGCTTGGAAGACAGATACTGGATAGCGCAGCAATAATTGTATGGGAAATGACATAGGAGCCGACCAGCGAAAATGAGACGGTAAGTGCAATCGCGCCTACAAACTCTCCTGTCGCACCGGGCATAAGGAAAATAGGAGCAAACGCCAGTACTGTCGTTAACGTCGAGCCCAGCAGCGGCACCCAAAGATGCTCAATTGCCAGCATAGCAGATTCAAGCTTTTCCATCCCCTTAAGGCGGTAACTCTGTATGGTATCAACCATAACAACTGCATTGTCCACCATGATTCCAAGCGCAACAATAAAACCAGTTACGGACATTTGATTAATAGGAATACCCACATATTTCATCATCGTCAGTGTCAGCAGCATTGTCAGCGGCAGTGCTGAGGCAATGATAAAAGCTGCACGAAAGCCCAGGGTAAACAGCAGTACAAACACAACAAGACTAAATCCTATAATCAGGCTTTCCGAAAGTTCCAGTAAGCGGTTTTCTGTGTACCCCTGCTGGCTGAATATCACATCAGCTTTGATATTAGCGGGCAGTTCTTGACGAAACTGCTCCAGTAAATCCATGGAGGAAGGCGTCCATATATCAACGCGAAGCTTTGACTGCATTCGTACAGCCACAACCACTCCGGGCTGTCCGTTAATTAATGCCAGCTCATCGAAAGGTGTTTTATGTGAGCGTCTCACCTCTGCCACATCACCTACCCGAACTGTATGCCCACTGCTGTCAATCGAAACAGGGACCTGTTTCACCCGCTCAATTGAGTCAAGGCTTGAAGACAGCTCTAATCCAAATCTTGTCTCTTTATTTACTAACTGCCCGGCAGAGTTTTTAGCGTCAGCACCTTCCAGGGCGCTTGCTACCTGCTGAGCAGAGTAACCAAGTGCCACTGCGTCATTAGTATCGATATTGACGATAATCTCTTCATCGAGCAGACCGTACTCGTCTACAAATTCAGTTCCCGACAATACCCGCAGTCTTGTCGCCAGTTCTTTCGCATAGCGCCCTAAAATAAGTAAATCAGCTTCTCCCGGCCCCTGCCAGCTTAGCGAAATCATAGTTGTAAACGCACCAGCATGATCACTATCTAGTTCAGAAGCTAATGCTCCCTCAGGCAGCTCCGGCTGTACATCGGACAATTTGTCCCGTACTTTTGACCAGACCGGCTCCGCATCGATAACTTCTTCACTCAATTCAATACCGACAACTGAAATACCCAGCCGAGATGTGGAAGTGATAAGTGTGATTTCGTCAAGCTGTCTAAGCTTATTTTCAATCGCTTCTGTGACAAGAGACTCTACCCGCTTAGCACTTGCTCCCGGGTAAATGGTGGAGATGGTTGCATTACGGTTAACAATAGCCGGGTCTTCTGCACGCGGCAGTGTATTGAAAGCAGATAAGCCACTCACGATTAAAAACGCCACAACTAAAGTCATAAGGCGCGTGTTAGAGATGATATTTGAATAATTCATAACAGCCCCTATTGTGCAGCGTATACGGACTGGCCGGGTACAACTTTATGAAGCCCCGTCATGATAACTTCATCCCCGTTTGACAGCGCTCCCTGAACATAAACAGACTGACTATTGGCAAAAAGAACTTGAACGCTTCTACGCTCAACGATCTTGTGATTGTCTACAGTATTAAGGGTAAAGATATTCCATGTCCCCCGCATTCCGTCGATTAAAGCCGTATTCGGCAGCCAGTACCCCTTAGCCGGGTATATTTTCTTATAGGATAAATAGGCAAGCTCACCATCTAAAAGAGAAGGCTCATTTTCTAACAAAAATCGTAGGCTGACACTTCTTGAAGTACTGTCAATATTAGAGGCTTGAGAAATTAATTTAGCGCTATACCCTTTGTTTTCTACACGAATAACATAATGACCTTGGGATTCTATTCCTTTAATATCATTATTATGCACACCGATAACAGCTTCTTTATTACCTTCTGATAATAATAATAATGTAGGTGTGCCCACCGCGACCACATCACCTAATGAAACAAAGCGTTTACTCACAATACCTGAATAAGGGGCTTTTATTGTCGACTTTTGCTGTTTAAGTTTATTAGTACCAACCGCAGCCTGGATCCGCAGAATATTTGCCTGAAGTGCTTCTTTTTGACTTATCAACAAGTCAATTTCGGAGTCCGAGCTAAAGCCTTTCTTTTTTAATGAGTACTGTCTATTCAGGTTCGCCCTGATTAGTTTCTGCTGCGCTTTAATTTCTTCCAGTTGAGCTGCAAGCTGCTCTAATTCGGTATTTAGAAGCTGAGTATCTAAACTAATCAGCGCCTGCCCCTTTTTTACAACCTGCCCTACATCTACTCTTATTTCAGAGATTTTACCAGACAGCTCAAAGCCAAGATTTGCTTTTTGCCCGGCGAAAATAGTTCCAACGTATTCCCGTTCTACCGTGTAACTTTCGCTCTCCTGTACTTTTTGAGATACGACAGTAAGGAGCTCTCTTGGCTTCTTTGCCGCTTCTATAGAATCAGTGCAGCCTGACATAAGAAACACAGCCGCAGCTGCAAGGATATTTATTGATGAAATGTGAAACAGCATAACGCAGTCCTTTTTTGTAACAACCCCACAAATCACACTAGACAGTCCAGTCTGATTTCGGTATTAGACACCAAATAAACTAGACTGTCCAGTTTGATTTTTATACTATAGCGCCCAGTCATTCAAATTAACGTGCGCTATTATGTCTAAAATCAGTGAATTAAAGAGAATAAAAATATTAGAAGCTGCCGATGAATTATTCTGCAGACACGGGTACGGTGCAAGTATGGACAGTATCGCCAAACTAGCCGATGTCTCTAAACAAACTGTTTATTCGCATTTTAAAAACAAAGACATACTGTTCGAAACCAGTATGAAATATAAAGTCATGGAATACCAAGCTAATAAAACGGCCTTTGATCCCAATGCTCCGATTGATGAAGCGCTGCTTCTTTTTGGACAAAATTTACAGCAGACACTTCTTGAGCCGGGTGCACTGCACACTTTTCGAAATGCTGTAAGCCAAATTGATACTCATCCTGAATTTGCGGCGACATATTTACAGTTTGGTCCGCAAAAATCGATGGATCTACTTGCTGCCTACCTCGATAAAAAAGTGAAAGAAGGAGTTATCAAACTAGACTGCTCTAGTCATGAAAGCGCAATACAGCTGCTGCTTATGTTTCATGGAAAAACAGTATACTGGCGTTACCTTGGAGCAGATATCAAAGAGACGGAACAGCAGCGTGATGAATACCTTAAAAACTGCATTGATATGTTTTTAAGCCATGTACGCATTAAATAAGCAGTGAACATTTACTAAGCTAATACGTATTAAAGCGATTGATAATATTCAATCTGGCCAGCCGTTTTATTCTATCCGGCCTGATGGGTTAAATATAAAAAAGCCGCCAGAAATAAGGCGGCTAACTTACTAAAGTTTATTAAACAGTTAAATCACTGCTAGAAGGACTGATTTTGATTAAGCGCTCCTTTTGTAGCAGGTGCCGGAGCCTGCCAGCTAAAGGCACTGTATTCCGAACCCGTACCCGAAAGCTGTAGGGAATATCCGCTTTGGGTAGAAGACGTTTCTGCAACACCTACATCAGTTGAAGTCGTGCCGGAAGCTGTTCCGCCAGCAGCAGTCATCGAGCCTTCGTAGCTAAGGAATTGAACCACAGTACCGCTGTCATCGACTAACGCGAAACCATCCGGACCGCCGTTTTGTAAACTCGCAGTATCAAAAGCAATAGTTCCTAATCCATTGTCCTGATTGGCAATGACACCGGATAAATCGAAGGTCTTGTATACAGTACCGTTACCGCCGTTATAGGCCTCTATTTTCCAACCGCTAAGGTCTGTACCGGCGCTGCCTGCTATTTCGATAAACTCGTTTACATCCGTTGATGCATTATCATAATGAAACTCATTAATCCAAGGTATAATAACCACATTTTCTACCGTCACCGTCGTTGAAGTACTGCCGGAAGCGCCGTCATTATCAGTCACGGTAAGCGTCACTGTGTATGAACCGTCGGCGCTATAGCTATGACTTGGGTTTGAAGTCGCGGCGTTAGCACCGTCACCAAAGCTCCAGCTGTAACTGGTGATAGTACCGTCTGGATCACTGCTGGCAGCCGCATCAAATGTACAGCTTAGGTTATTACACAGCTCTGTAATAGATGCTGCTGGTGCTTTGTTTACCGGAACAGACGAAGCAAATACCTGCCCGTTGTTTAATGAACCTGAAGTATTAGCCGCGGCCGCCTGCCAGCTGAATTCAGCGTAGCTTGTGCCGCTGCCGCTCAGCTGCAGGGAGTGACCAGAAGGGGTTGATGACGTTTCTGAAACGCCGACATCAACAGATGTCACACCGGCAGCTGCACCGTCAGTCGCAGTAAACGAACCTTCATAACTGATGAACTGTACCAGCTTACCGCTGCTGTCAACTAGCGCAAGACCATCCGGAGCACCATTCTGCAGGCCGGAAGCCGCAAAACTTAAAGTACCAAAACCAGCCTGCTGATCAGCAATAACGCCGGATAAGTTTACTGTTTTATAGGCAGCTCCATCCTTGCCGTTATAAGCGACAATTGTCCAGCCGCTTAAGTTAAGACCGGCAGTACCAGCCACCTCAACAGATTCACCTACATCAGTACTCGCATTGTCATAGTGAAATTCATTGATCCATAGAGCCGTTTCAGCAGAACCGCTGTCAGTGGTCGCAAATGCTTCACTACTTTGTGCAGATTCATTATTTGAGCTGTCGACAGCCGTTATAACGTAAAAGTAAGTTGTACTTGCAGTGACATTACTGTCGCTATAAGCGCTGGTTGTCACCAGAGAACTATTAACTTGCACGTAACTGCCGCCGGCTCTTTCACTGCGGTAAACATTATAACCAGCCATATCCTGTTCTGTATTAGCATTCCAGGTCAGCTCAACCAGACCACTGCCGCCTGTCGCAATAAAGTCTGACGGTATTGCCGGTGCAACAGTATCTCCTCCAGTGCTGCAGTTATTTTCAAATACACAATCTATATATTCAGGATGATCAACAAACGGATTACGGTTGCCCTGGAAGCTGTAAACCGCTTCATTATGTCTGTACTCATAGGCATCAACCGGATCATCTTTGTGCCACTGAAGCAGTACCGATTTTAATCCCATATAAGCAACGGTACCGTTAGCACCAGTATTTGATGCACCAATCAGGGACCTGTCATCGGTAAGAATCAAATCCGGCTCGGCTACACCGGTAATTGAATGGGTGCCGCCTTCGTAACGGACACTCAGGTACATCAGAGCACGGGCAACATCTCCCCTTCTGCCCTGCCATGTTTCCCAGCTTCCTGTTTCACCTGAACCGGTAGTCCAGCTCGACTCACTGCTGCTGCCTCCGCGGCCGTTATTGAGTAAGGTTACCTTCTCACTGCAGCCCGTATCACAGGTTCCATAAGGTTTATTATTTCGGCTTGAGTTGTAGCCGCTGTCTGCAATAAACAGGTGGTGGGTATCGGTATAAGGATAATTAGTGCTGCCGTCTTTGGGGAAACCGTAAGATTTAGGCCAGCTGTGCTCACGGTTATAGAATGAATTACCGCCGCCGGCTTTGCTGTAACTGGCATTTTTATAAACATCAATAACATTGTTGGCGTTATCAGGATCCTGATCCGCAGCCTCTAGAATATCCCAGGTATCTGTTGAACTAGATGTATAAGGAAAGCGCTGGTGATCATCAATTATCTCATGTAATGAGCTTCGAAGAGTCTGTGAGTCGGTCGTGTCCACCGTACTATAATAACCGTCTGGGACAGCCGCATAAACAGAAGTATTCACCAATAACATGGCTGGAAATATAATTTTTACTGCATGATTTTTTTTAAAATACATAAATAGTAGATCCTAAATTAATAAATTTATAAATACTTTCCTAATTACCTGCTAACCTCGCGAGATATTGAAAAACCAATGAAAACAACCTCATTTAGTTTTCTAATTTGACAAAGCCTGCAGACTCATTCGTTAAGTATTTGTTAATTCAATGACATCCTGTGCATTAATTGATCGCTTTCAGTTTATTTAACGAACAACACGGAAATGTGAGCGAACACTATTTAATAGGAATTACCGGCATATTTTTTTTGGGTGCTAACAAAATCTGTTGTTTTTTTGTGCGACCTGCGCCACATAAAGACAAATGGCTTACTTGGAGGTGACTTTAAATTCATACAAAACAGCGGGTTATTGAGACTAACATAAAGCGACATCGGCGCTTTTAGCGGAGCACCATTGAGAAAATACAGATGAAAACGACAAAATAAAGCCAAAATCTCCTGTTAATATTTTGATCTGCAGCGATGCTAGGAGCAGTAAGATTTAAACGAAAAGAGCTTCATTGAAGTTGCTTTACAAAGTGCAAGTGACAAAAAGGAGAGATCTTGTCGTTTGTTAGAATGAAACCGCAGTCGATAAAAGTTCACACGCACCGCCCATGACCTTAAATGAATCACTCATTATTTGTAAATATCAAAAAGTTCATAGCACGTGATTCACCCTAGAAAATATCTGCAGGAATTACCGAGGAAACGTGAATAGACCAGAATAACGGTACAGAAAGGTTGCAGCAATAACGCCCATCTGCTGACGGCTCTGCAGGTGATTGATGAGCATTATTAATAATGCCGTTTGAAAACAACTCACTAGTAACACATCAAACAGAAACTCACATAACAGGCAAAAAATTAGATTTAAAATAAACTATTCATAATGAAAATCAGACAGGTTATTGAAAAATAAATATAATCACCAGCTCTGTGCTTTGACCTTTAATGAATGTAAACGTTTCCAGTAACACCCCGAACAAAAACACACCTAAGAGATTGATTATCTTAACTTATCCTTTAACTTGCGAGCAACAAAAAGATCGAATATTAAGCGGATCCCGCTCACAAAACAGCCACCCAATTATTGTTTGTAAGTTAGTTTTTGTTCATGATTATTTCGCCGGCTTGTTGATAACTACTGAAAATTATTCGTAACTTAAGGAAAAGCAATGAAAAAGTTAAACGTCAAAGGAAAATGGATTAAACCAACCATTTTAGCTACCTTAATCGCAGTGTCCGCACCAACATTAGCAGCCACGAACGGCACTATGATGCAGTATTTCCACTGGTATAACAGTCAGTCTGACAACCTGTGGGCTAAAGTTTCCAGCGAAGCACAAAACCTTTCTGATGTCGGTATCACTGCACTGTGGCTTCCACCTGCATACAAAGGTCAAGCTGGTGCATATGATGTAGGGTATGGCGTTTATGACCTCTACGATCTAGGAGAGTTTAACCAGAAAGGTACAGTACGTACTAAGTACGGTACTAAAGACCAATACCTGGCAGCCATTAACAGTGCTCACAATGCAGGTGTAAACATCTACGCAGACGTTGTGCTCAACCATATGATGGGAGCGGATGCTACTGAGTCTGTTACTGCGGTCAGAGTCGATCCGAACAACCGTAACCAGGAATACTGGGGGGATATCAATGTCGACGCCTGGACTGTATTTAACTTTACTGCACGTAACAATAAATACTCCTCCTTCAAGTGGAGCTGGGTCCACTTTGACGGCGTAGACTGGGATGATAATACCAAGGAAAACTGCGGCGGCTCTTGTGTTTATAAATTTCGCGGCACCGGCAAAGCATGGGACAGCCAAGTCTCCAGCGAAAAAGGCAGCTACGATTACCTGATGGGCGCCGATCTGGATATGGATCACCCGGATGTGGTCAATGAACTAAAAAACTGGGGCAGATGGTATGCCGATTTCACCGGTGTTGACGGTTTCCGTGTGGATGCTGTAAAACATGTCAAAGCAGGCTTCTCTAGAGACTGGATTAATACAGTACGTGCTCATACCGGCAAAGATATGTTTACAGTAGCTGAATACTGGGACTATGACCGAGGCACACTGCAGGGCTACCTGGCAGATTCTGGATATACAATGTCACTGTTTGATGCACCGCTGCATATGAATTTCCATACAGCTTCCAAGTCGAACGGCAACTACGATATGGGCAGCCTGATGAACGGCACCCTGATGCAGTCTAACCCGATGAATGCGGTTACTCTGGTTGAAAACCATGATACCCAGCCTCTGCAGGCATTAGAGTCTCCGGTTGCAGACTGGTTTAAACCTTTAGCTTATTCCTTTATCCTGCTGCGTCAGGAAGGTTATCCGAACGTATTCTACCCTGATTACTATGGCGCAACTTATACAGACAAAGGCGGCGACGGCAACAACTACACTATCAACCTGCAGTCGCACAAAACGATTCTTGATATCCTGTTGAAAGCACGTAGAGACTACGCTTACGGCGCACAGAACAGCTACCTGGATCACTCCGACGTAATCGGCTTCACTCGCGAAGGTGATGCTGAACACTGGAAAGGCCTGGCAGTACTAATGACCGACAACAGCTACGAAGGTTACAAGTGGATGAAAGCCGGCGACGCACATAAAAATGCCTGCTTCACAGACATTACAGGCAGCTACACTTCCTCTGACAAAGTCTGCACCAATAACGACGGCTGGGGTAATTTCAAGACTAAGCCGGGCAGTGTATCAGTCTGGGTTAAAGACTAGTTAACAGCACGAACTACAAAAATAAGTAAATATGAAAAGCTCGGGTATAAATACTTGAGCTTTTTTATTTCTATTAGATCTTCACCTTCACGTCAAAAACCAGTCCAACTCTCGACTTGCTGATTTTTGCATCTTGAATGACAACGGTTATATGCATAAAAAACAAGCATATCTGTTTCGAAATTATCTCTCCTCAAATAAATGTGCCACTGCTTGTTTGATAAAAAGCCCAATGTGAGAAAAAACTGCTAGACAAAACCGCTGAAAACAACACTATTGCCTAATAAATTACTGAACAGCATATTAATAAGAATTCGATATGAATGCATATAAAGATAAAAAAATAGTCGCTGTCGGCGGCGGGCATGGTTTAGGACGGATACTAGCTGCATTAAAAGGATTCGGCGGCAATGCTACCGGCATCGTCACCACAACAGATAACGGCGGCTCTACGGGACGCATTCGTCACTGCCAGGGAGGCATTGCCTGGGGAGATACACGCAACTGTATTAATCAGCTGATCACTGAACCGTCGGTGCAGTCAATGATGTTTGAATATCGATTTAAGGGGACGGGCGAACTTGACGGCCACAATCTCGGTAATCTCATGCTCACTGCGTTAGATAATTTATCGGTTAGACCGATGGAAGCTATTCAGCTGATCCGCGACATGTTAAAAGTTGAAGTTAATATTGTCCCAATGTCTGAACACCCGTCAGACCTTAAAGCTCTGTCCTGTGACGGAAAGTGGGTGCACGGCGAAACCAGTGTTGATGAAATGCGCCAGGATCTGCAGCGCCTGGATTTAGAGCCGGAGGTGCCTGCCACCAGTGAAGCGATAACTGCTATTAATCAGGCCGACTGCATTGTGCTGGGCCCGGGCAGTTTCCTAACTAGTATCATGCCGCCGCTGCTGCTGCCTGAAATCGGTCACGCAATACTCGAGAACCAGACTGCAAAACTCATTTTTATTGAAAACCTTTCTCCAGAATACGGCCCAGCCGGCAGAATGGGCATTAAACAGAAACTTGAATGGTGTGAAAGAGCCTGCCGCGGACGAAAAATTGATGTGATAATTGGTGACACCCCTCACCCTGAGCTTGAATCAGAGTGGAACTTCTTTAAGGCCGATTTAGCTTCTCCCAATAGAGACTGGCGTCATGATAGAGAGAAACTGATGAGAGCTATTGTCGAGCAGTTTGATAACTAGAAAATAATTTAACATCCTGGATGCTGTAATTCCGCTAGCGCCTCAAACAGTTACATTCAGTGCAGTTATATGATGAACCTCTCAATTTTTTACGGGCTTTTCAGCAGCCTCTGTCCATAATTGAAAGTATAAAACTTTATATCAGCTCTGCTTGGAAATGTTTATGAATAAACAAGCTGCTTTTACATTGATAGAATTAGTTTTAGTCATCGTTGTTCTGGCTATCTTGTCTAGCGTCGCTATTCCTAAGTTCATCAATTTAAAGTCTGATGCAGAACTGGCATCCATGAAGGAGATGAGAGCGGCATTAGTCTCTGCCAGGGATTTAAATTATGCTCTCGTTGAAATCAATCCGGGTAACAAAAACAGTAACAGCACTATTTATACTAAAGACAACGGCGAACAGTTTCGAATAAGAGGAAACTATCCCGACGGCCGCTGGGTAAATAATGGTATTCAGACCTTTGAATCCTTAGTCTCTTTTGATGACGTAACTCTCATAACAACAAGTACCTGCCCTGAAGACGGCAGTGACTGGTGCGTTCACCATAAAGGGCAGCTATGGTTTACAAGCCGGCAGTACAGCGATGCAGCTGTCGGACACGGATTTGTGATTTTTCCTAAAGGAAATAACTTTAATCAAATCCGTTGTTATGTTTATTACTTCACCCCCAATCCCAGCGGGTTAAGTACAACAGGAATAATACCAGTTGTCGGCATTGACAGCAGCGAATGCGGCTGAATATATCCGTATGTTTAATTAAATAATGCGACGTTCTGATATTTTTGATAGATTTTTTCTAAAGTCCCATCCCGACGCATTTCCCGGATAGTCGCATCAAACTCAGGCAGGAGATGCGTATAAGCAGAGTTTTTACCAATGCATAAATGAAATCTGACCGGTTCAAACGGTACTGGGATAGACAACAGTTTGTCATGATGATCAAACCTTTGGATATAAGAATTAATCGCATAGGTAGCTTCAACAAACACATCATAGCGGTTGTTTTCCATCAGCTCCAGTACCCGTTCAATCGTCAATACCCAGTAAATATCCATTTCTCCAAGATTCTTTTTAGCCCAGCCGTTGCCGAGATAAGAGATCAGCTTATACGGCTCTAGCTCCGACAGCTGTCTGATCTGCTGAATCTTTTTCAGCTGAGTATTTTCTTTATGTACCAATAAAGAAAAAGTTACAGGCAGCACAGTTTCTTTACTTATCAGAGTATATTCCTGGCGCTCAGGAGTCGGCACGGTAATAAAAGCATCTCCACGCCGATGTTTAACAAGCTGCTGAGCTCGTGCCCAGGGAAAGCCCTGATGAACAACGTCAATCCCCATGCGTTTATTAAGCGCTTCAGCAGCAACCTCCACCAGAATACCTTTCATGACGCCGCCGTCATTCCAGGAGTAAGGCGGGTAACTGTCAAAATAGTTTATTATCATCACTTCTTTGGCAGACACCTGTAATGGAATCAGTAATATGATCAGCAGCAGTAAACCTTTCATCACCCCTTCCCCAGTACAAGTTTTGTCTTTACAGTATAAAACCCATCTTAAATTTTTTCATTTGTCTTTTAACGTTTAAAAATTATTCTGCTCTTTCTCACTCGCTATCACGGCTTTAATATCTGCGCCGTGTACCTTAATACAGATGTTATCCAGCTTAAATGCAATGGTCGGGTTAGCCAGTCTTTCACCTTCAGCCTGTGGTGCAGAGCGTTTTATCTTAATCGCGGGGTTGGCGGCCAATACTGCTTTAATATCAGGGGTCATTGCATCTAGAATCTGCTCTAATTCAGCTATCGTTGCCGCATTACCCGGCAGCACTAATTCAATATGTTCCCAGCCTTGCTGCGGGTAAGGTTTACCGGGAAAAGGCAGTTCAACGCAGTCAATCTGCCAGTCACCAAGCAGCAGAGGCTCATGCAGCGCGATAATATAAATAGGCCGCCCGTTAATAATACTGTCTGAGATAACCTGCCCCTGCTCCTGCCACTGCTCCAGCAGCACTTGAGCAGCAGCCTGATCATTCACCCGTAAAGCGGCATGATCACATACTAAAGGCAGGTTTGTTAATCCTAACTGCAGTGCAAAATCCAGGATGTTTTGCGAGAAGTCCGGCCACTGAGATTTAAGTTGTTGATACTGCATAGTAATTCCTTGGTGTTATTATTGGCATAATATTAACATAAGCAGACAGGCAATTAAGCACAGCTTCTGAAGTATCGCTTCTGTCCCGCTGCCGCATGATCCGGCAGTTTATACATAAGAGAGGTCAAACAGCCTGGCAGTCGAATACTCAACCAGTGAAAGAACAGCTGGAACAGCACGAGACACCACAGCGGCATCTGTGAGTTACTGTCGTACAGTGCCTTGCCAACACGCTGAACATTGGTGATTTTGGGGGCCGTTTTGCCCTGAATACCTTGAAAAAAAGAGCCCCCAAACACCCAGGCAATTTCAAAATCACAGACAGCTGGTGGCTCTCTATTCCACAAAGCCAAGGCGTTTAACCATTTTATCAAGGCGGCCTTCAGTCACATGCCACTAATCTAGAGACGGTGTTCTTTTGGGCCGTCATAACAAACGCCGGATCGGGACTGGTGATACCTCGCGTCGTCAGACGAGAGCGTTACCCAGAAAAAGGAAAAGATGCCGGTGTTCAGAGCCTGCCGCGCAGTTTTAGTGATGTTTAAACAGCCCCCCCCTCTCAACTTCATAGTTATGCCAATTGCTGTTGGCCCCTCCTTGACTCTGTTATATATTGACCGGGTGTATCAAAAATGAAGTCAACTAATGTCAAAGTAATAATAAATTCAAAAGTATAGAGAGGTTCTATGAGTAAATTCGAATTCGCCCCCATGCCTGATAATCACGGTTTCTTTGGTGAATATGGCGGTCAGATTATTCCGCCCGAGCTAAAGAACGCCATGGATGCGATTAATCAAGCCTACGAAGAAATTCGACAGACTCAAGGCTTCCAAGATGAGCTGATGCAGCTGTTCCAGGACTACGTCGGACGTCCAAGTCCTATCTATCATGCCAAACGCCTTAGCGATAAACTCGGCGGCGCACAGATCTATCTCAAGCGTGAAGACCTTAACCATACTGGTGCCCACAAGATCAATCACTGCCTTGGTGAGGCCTTACTCGCCAAATACATGAACAAGAAAAAGGTAATTGCCGAAACTGGTGCAGGCCAGCATGGTGTTGCACTTGCTACAGCCTGCGCCTTGGTGGGTATTCCCTGTGAAATCCATATGGGTCAAGTCGACATAGAGAAAGAGCATCCTAATGTCACTAAGATGAAAATCTTAGGCTGTAAGCTGGTCGCTGTTACTCAAGGCACGGCCACCTTAAAAGATGCAGTCGACAGCGCTTTTGTGGAATATCTTAAAAACCCGACAGATTATCTCTACGCCATCGGCTCTGTTGTCGGTCCTCACCCTTTCCCTAAAATGGTGCGAGACTTCCAAAGCATTATCGGCCGTGAAGCCAGAGAGCAGTTCCAGCAAAGATTCAATAAACTGCCCGATATCATCACCGCCTGTGTTGGCGGAGGCTCAAACGCCATTGGTCTGTTTACAGCTTTTCTGGATGACAGTGAGGTCAAAATAGTCGGCGTAGAACCTGCCGGTAAAGGACTGGATACCACGGAACATTCAGCTACCCTAACTTTAGGAAAGCCGGGCGCTATCCATGGTTTTAAATGCTATCTGCTGCAGGATGATGCAGGTGAGCCATTACCTGTTCACTCAATTGCTTCCGGCTTAGATTACCCGGGAGTTGGCCCGCAGCACTGTTACCTTAAAGATATTGAACGTGCAGAGTATGACTCAGTCACCGATGATGAGTGCTTAAATGCCTTTATGACACTCTCGCAGGTTGAAGGGATTATCCCGGCACTAGAGAGTGCCCATGCCGTGGCCTGGGCGATGCGCGAAGCCGTCAAGCTATCCAAAGACAAGCAGATCTTAATCAATCTGTCTGGCCGGGGTGATAAAGACGCTGATTATGTTGCCGATAAACTAGGCCTTTAACATTATCCAAAAGGGATGAAGTATTTACTTTGTCCCTTGCCTTGTTCCTACGAGAAGCACCGAAAACTAATTAAACTTTCTTACCGGAGTTATATACCTGTTACAAAAGAGCATTTTGATGGAATATCGAGTTTAGTTCCAACTCCTGAAGAACTGCATCGAATTTATCCGAGTGCGGCTTTCCCTCTAGATACACCTCAATTACAAAAATTATTAGAGCCGCGCAGAGACTTAACGGTACTTATGGATGGGCAGCAGATAATTGCATTTGCAAATTTGTATGATGTTAAGCCTGACATATCTGCATTTATAGGAAATGTGGTTGTAGCAAAATCACATCGCGGGCTTGGAATAGGCAAAGCTTTGATACTGCATATGAAAGAAATTTGTACAAATAAATATAATGCGGCAGTTCATTTATCTGTGTTTAATTTCAACACAAATGCCTTATTGCTGTACTCAAATATTGGCTTTATTCCCTATGCCGTTGAACAGCGTTTTAACTTAACAAAAGAGCCAGTGGCGTTGATGCATATGAAATCAACTTAGTTCCATAGTTAACACTGACAGTCTGAATACCCAGCGCGGAGCATGGAAACTAGTGCCTAATCTGGATACCCGCGACAATAGCCTCCCCGTATAGTGTATTACGAGAAGACATTTCAATAGAGGTTATGATTTCAGTTTAGCAATAACTCCGAACGAAGCGCTGCTTGATTCTTCTGCATCAAATCCATTTACGATTTCTATCACCTCAAATCCGTTATCAGCGAGTTCGGCACTAATGCTCTCATGTGTAAAGTACTGCATCCAGTTATATACATCCCATGTTCGATGCTCTTCAACAATGGTGAAATGGTCTAGTGATACATTATCGTCTTCATAACGAAAGGCATTATGGAAAGTAAAATAGTTGTTTTTAGACCAAAACTGGTTCATGTAATCTGGTGCAAATGAGCAATGCTCTGTGAATGCATCAAATGCACGGTTTGAAAAAACATCGAATATGAATAAACCATCTGGCTTTAAACTTTCTCGTACTTGATGATAAAGTGTCTGCCGATGCAGCGGCGAGAGAGCCCCTAGATCACAATAGATTAACGTTACTAAATCTTGCTCTAAAGGCAGTGTGGAAACCAGATAGTCTGCAGCAGCGTAGCTAATATCCAGCTTATGTTCAGCAGCAGAATCTTTGGCATATTGAATTGAATTAGCAGAGATATCTAAACCATAAACCTGTGCACCTAGCAGAGCATATTTCTCCGCATATAGTCCAGGACCGCATCCGAGATCACAGATAGATTTTCCATTCAGATCAAACATCTTGTCTATCCATGTTACCACCCTGTCTATTGCTGCTAGGGGACGTGATGCCATAGGTGTTTCCTGGCTTAGGTGAGCCTGGAGCATTTGTTCAGCAAGATGGGGCTCTGTCCATAATTTGTCGGTGGTATAAGCCGAGAACAATTCTGGTTTTTGCTGTATTTGAGTTAATTGTTTGAACATGTAATAAATCCTAGTGTTTAGCAAAAGTATTGTTCTGCTATGTTGGTTTCATTACATGCTAAAGGAGTGCTGTTAAGGCGTATTGAATAAATCAGACAGGACAGGAAATTTTAAGACGCTAACAAATGTGTTCCCCCTAGACACAAGGGAGCTAGAGAATGATGCCTGTATCCAGCATTTTCCGCAGTATGAGTGGTGTCTGACCCATGTAGTTTTTAATTTCTCTGGTCATATGGGCCTGATCTGAAAAACCACAATCCACAGCTATAGATGAAACGGCATAGGATGAATTAGTCAGACTGTCTATCGCTCGTTTTAACCGGACAATGGATGAGTACTGCTTGGGGGATAGTCCTACAGCATGGGTAAATTTTCTGTTGATTGTTCGTTCTGATACTTTTATCTGCTGTGCAATACTGTTGACTTGTGTAATACCTTGATCCTGGTGTATTAAGCTTAGAATATCTGCAACCATTGTAGTTTTTGACTGTGGCGGAAGCGCACAAATATGTCGATTAATACCAGTGATTAGCTGACTAACATTGTTTTTGTCACTGCACAGATTTTCGATCCACGGTACATGCTCCGCTGCATCTTTCCCGTATTGGAGACTGCCTGAGATCATAGAGAGTGGCGTGCTTAAAAAAGAAGCGGTAAAACCAGCTCTTAATCGAAGGCCGATGAAACCTTGATGGGCTCTAATCTTTATTAGATGAGCTTTAGTAAAAGGCGGGGAGATAATGGGGATAATATTGTTTAACTGCCCGTTCGCCTGAATATCAAACGTAAAAATAAGGTCTGTTCTCCCGTCCGGCACGATATAGTGGTGATTCCCTTGAACATTGTAATAAGTCCAGACGGCTTCAACACTTTCATTTTCTAGTGCATCAATCTCAATTTCATTGAAACCAATTTGAAAATCCATAGCAAATGCGACCATTGAGAAGTGAGTAATAAAAAGCTTAAGTAAACTTAGAGCTGAAGAGTATCACTAGTTTACTCGGGCCGACAAGTAGAAAAATAGACGGGGCATCCGATGGTTGATAAATCATAAGTGAATTATTTAAAATAATTCACTATCTGCATATCCCTCTTTTTTGTTGTCTGTGGCTACATAAGTCATTTAACAAAGCATGCAAAACTTTCTGCTCTTGTTATATTTCGTAACTACGCAGCTAATCTGCCATTCTGCAATAGATAAATCCGATACATTTACACAAATGTTGATAAGACTCACAAATATATGTAAAGTGTATTTCCATCACGAGTTATTGACTATCCTTTGACATAAAGAGAAGAACGTATGGTCGGCTCTGTACAGTTATTATCGAAAAAACGTGAAGCATGGCTGATTTTAAAATTATTTTCTATACAACTGATAATCTAAATAGATAAGTAGGATCTCATGAGTAGATGGTATGACAAACGGCCTAGGCTGGGAAAAAGACTGGACGAGTTTAAAGAAATGGATCAGAGAATCAGGGAGCCTATTTTAAACGATATAATAGATCTGGTAGAACAAGCGCAGCCAAGCCTTGTCACCCTAGAAAAAGCTTTTGACTTTCGTTTCGATTCTTATCGCCTACGCTGGTATGAGCATGATCCCCATTGCTGGTTTGTCTTTAACATCTTAGAATCAGCCGATGTCAGCACTTTGGAATCAGTAGAAAATTACCTAGAAAACAGATTACTGCTTGTAGCGTAATTAAAAGTAACCACAGCCTGGCACTTTTATCTTATCTAATTAGAAACAATAAAGCAGAATCTAAATAATGCATTAGTACCTCGGTTAACCGCTCCTGCTAAGTCGAAATATCTGTTCTATGATTAAAGCTTGGCTTATTAATGAACAGGAGTTAGTAATGAGATACTTATTCATTTTAGTTTCCATATTTGTTTCATTTAACCTCTATGCTGATAACATATCTAAACTTTATGAAGATAAAGAAAAACTACAGTACGACGATTTAGTGGTCGATATTAGAGGCTATAAAGTACCTACCCGGGCAGCCTTTAAAGGCTGGGTTTTATTAAATCACGCCGAAGATAAAGTTAAAGGTATCGCGGATTATTTTCGTGCCGAAGGCATTGAGGTGAGCATGCCCTTGTATTTAATTTTGCTTCAGGGAACAGACTGGGTAATGAATAACACCTCATTATTTACCCTGCCGAACAAAAAACACCTGCCGGATATGGTTAATACCATAAAGTTTATACAGCAGTATATTGAGCCTGAAATAGGTATTGTTATTCCTGTTTCTGGTGAGCGCAGCGCAGCTTTCAACAAAAGTGCAGGAGGAGCGGGGCTCAGTAAACATCTTATTTTTTGTGCATTAGATATGGTGCCGCGGGAAGATATCAGCCGTCCGGAATTACATAAAAAGCTCAAAGCGATACATAAAAAATACGGGGCTAAATACAAGGTTGGGCTGGGATTATATTCTGGAGTGCGCTTTCATATCGATACCTGCGGATATCGCGCCTGGTAATTGCTAAGATAAAAATGTTTCTTGGTTATCTGCATAACCAAGAAACTGGCGTTCTGCCGGAGGCCGATTAACTAGTCTTTAAAAATTCGTTTTCTACGTAAATAAACAAGTGCGAATAAAACCAGCAGGCCGGCAGCGTTCATTGCTCCCCCAAAAAGTTGGATCCCATCATCATCACCATCATCTTCTTCACCCTGCCCTTCATTGATGGTAATAAATTCATCATCAGAAAGGTGTAAAGTCCCCTCTTCACCTTTACTGCTTATTGAATAAGTACAGGTTTCAAATCCATCGAGTGAATTATCATCACAGGTACTCGACGCAAGATTAATTTCCGCATCCCCGGTTGTGTAAGCAGCTGCTGTTACGCCGTTTAAGTGCAGGCTCTGCACGGTGATCTCCGTTGTGCTGCTGGTATTAACCAGTGTTGGATAATGCCAGCCGTCTATTGTTTCTAATATCCAGCTCTGGGTGTAATCATGATCAATACGACTGCTCAATGAACCATTCCCGCACTCATAGCTATTTGCATTATTCTCGCTGTATACACCTACAATCTGATTACTACTGTTTAAACTGGCTGCTCCCCTATCACCGGAAGTAGTTGTTCCATCACAGGTATTTTTCAAATCAAGACGCTGCTCGAAATTATTTTCAATTTCCAGCGCTTCAAAACCACCGGATACTAGCTCTTCAGTGCCATAACCCCAAATACTGACACGCTCCGACAGTTCAACAGTGTCTAGTGAAAAAAGAGAAATTTTATTAATCTGCGCTAGGCTTTCTAATTCCCAAAGTGCCATATCAAAACCATCACTACCATGGTTAGGATGATCAGTGACGCTGATCCGTTTAATCTCCTCTTCATCCCAAGTTTCGATGCTGCCGCTGGAGTGACTGCTGGAGCATTGTTCCGCAGTTAAAACCCATTTCCCGCCAATGATCGTGCTTGAGCAGGTACCTTGATCTGACGTCGCCTTTACAAATTGCGGATTATCCTGTTCCGATTTAGCTTCTCCATCTTCAACAGCTAAAACAGGTAGGGTTGTTAACAAAGCGGCTAATAGTAATTTTTTCTGCATGATGCCTCACTTCTTTAAGAAAAAGGCTTCCTGCCTCAATTAACTCGAATTATTTATTCTACCTAAAATTATTGAGCATTCATACGTACTTTATTATATTCCAGTGATGGTGCACGGCTATAATGAGAACTGCTCAAATGAGAACTGCTCAAATGACTCAATATAGCTACTAATCCTGATTATTTAGCTTACTTTTATAGCTATTTTATTGTGTCGCATTGTTCTTTAAATCTGTTTTGAACAGTTATCGTTCAAAATTAGGTTGTTTTTTGTAATGCGCTTGCAGCCCCCGCCATAGTACTGCGAACTAATATATCCCGTGTCCCCATAGATACTTTTTATTCCCCTGCATCGATCATCATTTATATCAAATCAACTGGTTTGATATATGACATTTTACTTCCCTGTATATTGATAAGATAACGATAAGAGAAAAGCAGCCCTATAACGAATACTTACGAAGCACTAAAGCAAAAAATACGCAAAATACAACCAACATACTAATAACAGCAGATTAACAAAAAAAACCAGAACAACAATAAATAATAACGCATCGAAACAGTGCATTAAAACACACAAAAAGCACCAAATTTTCGAGATTAAAACTGATTTAGATCAAGTGGTTAAATTCAAATAGGGGGAGCAAAAATTTATCGCTGTCACTTAAATCTGCTATAAAAAAACCAACAATCCATTGAATCTCGAGCAAAGATAAATTAGTGTGTTGTTTTTAAAAAATCCGGCTGAAAATAAGCAGTTTGACGGTCTAGTAATATGTAAGGAAAATTTATGTACACAATAATATATCAGTGGGAAGTTCACTCTCATAAATGCGATGAGTTTTTAAATGCATGGGAAGCTGTAACCGAACATTATATGGAAAATCATAATGCGTTAGGCTCTCGACTGCATAAAGCAGGTGAAAATTATTTTGTTGCTTATTCACAGTGGTTAAATAAAGAAGCAAGAGATGCCGCTTTTTCTAAAAATGACGCGCCGCAGGAAGCAATAACAACAATGGAAGACTCAATAATCAATACGCATCGTGCCATTGAAATGGATGTTCTATCCGATAAACTAGTTAACACTTAGCATCAGTTTACAGAGCAAAAACTGTAATCTCGAGCAATAACAGCACTGCTCTGCAATTCGAGCGATTATTATCTTTCATTCCGCTTTCAGAAAATCGCATTACACAGCAGCACCTAAAGGAAAAGGCAGGAATAACATCTTGCCTTTGACTATACAAACAAGCCTTTTTCATCCTAGCGACCTGTTTTTTATACTATAAAACATAAAGGTCTAGCGCCACACTTTTCATGTTCATCTCCCTCATCATTACAACTACATGATTTAACATAAAACTCAATTAAAGTTAGTAAAAATTGATATTACCATGAACAATTATTAAGCAGCAAAATTCAACAGAAGCTAGTAATAAACAGTATGACGATGTATAAATGAAACACCGTTTCATTTATTCATCAAGGTTTATATGACTGCACATAAGACTGAAAAATTAACAGCACCTACACAAAGTGATTATTTACCATGGACACGAAATGCAGAACAACAGGAGAAAAATACTCAATATAAAGCCAAGCTAAGTAAGCAGTATGGCTATCTAATCAATCACGATGCGTTTATCTCAGAGCAGGCTGTCATTTGTTGTGATGATTTAACACTAGGAAGTAAATCCTATATCGCTGCACAAGCCATTTTACGAGGCTCATTAAATATTGCTAATAATGTTTCCATAAATAACCATGTGCAGATTTCAGGTAAGGTTACAATTGGTCAGCAAGTACGTATTGCCTCAATGACAACCATTGTCGGTTTCAACCACGGTTTTGAAGATATACATACCCCGATCTATAAACAACCCTGTACAAGTAAGGGAATAGTTATCGGTGAAAATGTCTGGATAGGTGCGAGCGTAGTTATTTGTGACGGTGTTAAAATTGGCGCTAACAGTATAATTGCGGCAGGCTCGATTGTAGTTAAAGATCTGCCGGCGTCCTCAATCTGTGCAGGTAATCCAGCTAAAGTGATCAGAAGCCGTATTCCTAATACCCCAGTTGTAAGCACCTGCAAAGTAAGCAGCAGTCTAAGAAAAATTAGTAAACAAATTCAACAGCAGTGGTCTAATATCCAGAAGTTCCATAACTGTTCACTAATGCTGGAGCAAATACAGTCACA
This sequence comes from Psychromonas ossibalaenae ATCC BAA-1528, assembly GCF_000381745.1. GTDB lineage: Bacteria > Pseudomonadota > Gammaproteobacteria > Enterobacterales > Psychromonadaceae > Psychromonas > Psychromonas ossibalaenae. The sequence continues at coordinate 231,337 of NZ_KB906967.1, forward strand.
ACAACCTTTCCCGTCCGATAATATCAGACCGCTTTGCGACATGGTCGAAATAGCATCCGCATTGAATAGGCCTGTTGAATTTTGCGAGAAAGGTGTATTAATAGAAAAACTCCAGAATTTACAACTCCCCTGTTCGGGTTTAATAGGCATACCAGGAAAAGAGCAAAGCCTGCTTGATATATCTGATCATTATCCATTATTAAGCCTGGGTTATGCACTGCAGTGTTTAGACAGCCAGCTAAAATGGCCTGTTCATGCAGTTAATAAAATCAATAAATATGATTTATACACACATCTATCCCAGTTAGACTGGAAGCATAGAGCCTGGGGATCCGGTGCTTGGATAGATTTATTTAGCAGCGCTGTTTATTTACAAAAAGATCTTATTAATCAAGATGAAAAAGACAAACTATTAAACCCTTTATTTGCCTGGTTAAATATTAATAACTTACAAGCAACTGGAATGTGGGCATCTGCAAACCAAGAATCACAATGGCTGAAAGCTGTAAATGGTTTTTATCGTTTAACACGCGGCAGCTACGCACAATTTTCACAACCGCTACCGTATCCAGAATCATCTATTGATACCATACTCTGCCATAGTCGAATCAACGGGCATTTTTTAAGAAATAATATTACAGCGTGTAACGTACTGGACATTATCCACCCTCTTTGCCAGTCCGCTTTACAAACTGATTATCGCCAAAGCGAAATAAAAGCGCTGTTTGAACAACAGATCCCTGCAATTACTGAGCGCTGGCAGAATAACCAGGGTTTTGCATTTTCTCCAGATCAAACGGCTAGTTTACAAGGCACAGAAATGTGGATGTCAATATTAGCGACTGCGGCTGAGTATTTAGGAATGCAGGAGGAGCTGCAGTTCACTCCAAAAGGAATTCACCAGTTATCAAACTAAAGGATCGGATCCTGTGTTTCCCTTCCGGTGGAATTTAGCTCTATCCTAAAGACGGTTTTGAAGGTAATCATAACTTTCTTCAAAACCATTTTCCTGTCCCAAAAGCAGTTAAAAATAATAATGGATATTCACGCTCTTTTAACAGTCAATTTGTCTGAATTAACAACATGAACTTTTGGTAATGTTTTGTCCATCTTCCCGCTAAGGTGCTTTGCTAAACTCCCCTCATCAATTAAACATAAGGGCACCGACATGAAACTTATCAAACGAATCATTTTTTCCAGCAGCTTAACTCTTATCTCTTTTATGACTACTGCAAATAATGACGGGCTGTCTGAATTAGCTTTAAAGCGGGCCGATTTTTCGATTGAACAGGCGGTCGAGAAAATCACAAATAATTTCCCAGGTAAAATAACGGAACTGAAACTGGATGACTACAACCACCAGTCAGTCTTTGAAGTAGAAGTCATTAATGAACAGGAAGAGATAAAACATGAGCTTAAACTCAGTACCGCTGACGGCAGCTTGCTAAAAGATGAAAGAACCAGTTTAAGTACTGTAGGTATCAGTTCGTTAGACGATAAAGATCGTAATATGCTTAATCAGCTGGATACCTCTAAATTTAATCTACAGGCAAGCATCAGCAGTGTGCAGGAAGAATACGGTTCCAGCGTCGTTGCACTGGAATTAGAAAATAAAAAAGGCATCACTTTTTATGAAATTGAGCTTTTAAATGATAAAGAGCTGATTATTGATGTGGTTACCGGTGAAGTCGTTATGCTCACAAACCGTTTTCACGATTAACAAAGCCCCTTAAACTCTATGCTTAATTGAATTATTTTGATGCTCTGCAAACATTTATGACGGCATTTTCAGAGCATATTTATGCATTTTAAAACGGCAGCAGTACTATGGAAAAAATTATGAAATATAAAAAATCAGCATCAAATGCACTTTGGGGTATTTTGGCTTTTATTCGTTTAATAACCTTTAGTTTTATTACGTTAATCTCTTTTCTTTTTATCAGCTTAATGTCCTTTTTATTTATGGGTTTAATGCTTGTTATCGTAGGTATCCAGAAAATTGAAAACCATATAAAAACTAAAAATGTGTCGCAGCAAACAGCTGAGATCAAGTTATTAGAACTAAAAAAAGATGAATAATAAACAACCGGCCTAAAATCTGAAAATATAAATAACATTAATCTAACTGTTAGCACTCATTCAAGTGCCGGGAAAATATGTCAGTATTTTACAGCAGCTTGATGAGTCGGCCGTTAAATTGTCCTGCTAGGTGAGTAGAGTAATAATTACCGTCTGATAATCAAAAAAAGCAGGCAAACCGTGACTATTAAGTACAGGGCGGATTTATTTTTATTCAACAATAAAATTATTGTCAGAGGAGAAATCGTCCATTGTATACTTCTCGAGTATTTTATGTATATAGCCCTTTTTTTTAATTTCAGACACTGCTTTTATAAACCTGACCGCTAAGCCTTGATCTACAAACTGCTTTGACAAACCGATATGATAGTTAATACTTTTGTGTGTGCTAGTGTATTTTACATTGGATAATCCAAGCTTATAAATAAGAGCCTGGCCAACAATTCTGTTGGAATAAACTGCATCAAGCTTTCCTGCCGCCAGATCTAAAAATGAGAACTCATCATGCGGGAACATCACGATGTTAAATCTATTGCTTTTATTCAGCTCTCTTAGGGACTTTGCAGTGTTCGATGGGCCATATACACCAACACGAAGCCCGCCGATATCAGATTCATAGCTAAATGAAGGCAGCTTGTCTTCTTTTACAAAAAAACCATACTCCGACTTCATAACCGGCGCTGTAAAGTGCAGCAGCTCTTCTCTCTGGCTGTTTCTTCCTATAAGGAATAAACCGTCAGTCAAACCAGAATAAACCCGACTCTGAGCTTTAGGCCAGTCAAGGACATATATTTCACACTTGATTTTGGCCTGAGTACAAGCCGCATTTACAACCTCAACTGCCGGTCCGGCTGGCTTATGCCCTATTTCATAACTAAATGGAGCAAAATGCTGGGTCACAAAGGTCAACTTATCAGCGTATACGGCGAAAGAAAAAAACACAGCTGCAAAGTAGTAATACGTTGTTTTTAATTTCATTCTTACTCTCCCTTTAACCTTTTAACATCCGCATACACGTTAGTTATTTGGTAGCCGTTTCACGATAAAATACCGAATAACTGGACAGTATGTTTTCAATAATGCCTTCAGTAAGCATGTGTGAAATAGTATCCATATAATCTTCTGCCAGATCCGGCGTGGTGTTAACCTTAGACAAGCCTATATAGTAATTGATATCAGAATGCTTCCTATAATAGTTAATATTAGTCAGACCCAGCTTTGCTATCAATGCATTACCAACCAGTCGATTGGAGTACACAGCATCCACTCGGCCTGCCGAGAGTTTTTTAAACGGAAACTCATCATGCGGTGTAATGTCCAGCTTAACGCCGTTTACATTTTTGGTTAGTTCCATTAATGTTCTGGACGTATTTGAAGGGCCGTAAACAGCAATAACAAGCCCGCTCAGCTCCAGTTTGTCAGCTACATTGAAATTACGGTTATCACGAGCAAAGAATCCATACTCGGTATGCATTACCGGTTCTGAGAAATAGAGCCGGGCCTCTCGTTCTTTACTCCAGCCTATAGGGAAGAAGCCGTTAATTACTCCCTGACTTACATATTTCTGTGCCCGGGGCCAGGGTAAAACGGTTACGCGACACTTAATGTCGGCAAGTTCACATGCAGACTTAACAATTTCAACCGCAGGACCATGAGCCACACCGCCCACTTCATAAGAGAACGGGGAAAATTCCTGTGTGGCAAAGCTTAGTTCTTTATTGTCATCTGCTGAAGAAGGAAGCGAGACCGCAGCTGCTAATAGATATACAGCAGCTCTGAACATATTTAACCTCCCTGTCAGTATTATGAAGTATTCGTTTCTGCTTAACTCAGCACTGCTTTCAACTACTTTGTATTAGAGTATAGGAAAAATCCCCTGCCTTTCAATATGCGAGAATGCAGCTGACTTAGTGCGTTCACCCCCTCTGAATATCCAGCCTTGTAGCAGGCTTTTTATTGATATCAAAAGTAGGACAAGCAGTTAGACTAATGAAGCAAATTTACTATAGTGCTATTACCATCGCTATTAAACACTGGAGCAGTCCATGTCAATTTTCTCCTCTCATATTAAATTATTATCTATCTGTCTATGCTCTTTTCTCTTACTGCCACTCGCGGCTAATGCAGAACTCACATTAAGAATGTTAACCTGGGAGGGCTATTCTCCTGACCTTCAAGTTAAAGCATTTGAAAAAGCAATGACTGATAAGTACGGTGAAAAAGTAAGTATGGAAATCACCTATATTTCTTCTGCTGACGAGTACTTTACAAATTTACGTAAAGGCAAAGTTGATATTATTGTACCCAGCCATAATATCATCCTCGATGAACGTTATAAGCTGGTGACTAAGAAACTGTTAATCCCTATTGATTTGAAAAACATCCCCAATTACAGCAAAATTATTCCCAGCCTGCAAAAGGCTGATTATGCAGTCAAAGGCGGCAAGCTTTATTCTGTACCGTTAGTGCACGGCCCTTACGGACTTGCTTATAACTCAGAAAAAATGACGTCTCCCGACTCATGGAACGTATTGTGGGATAATCAGTATAAAGGAAAGTACACACTTAGCTCCGATTACTCGGAAGTTAATATTTATGTAGCGGCACTTGCTTTAGGCATAAATAAAAATGATATTGCTAATATCGAACGCCTAAGCCAGCCTGATGTACAGCAGAAGCTCAACCAGTTAATCGCCAATGCCAGTCATATGTGGAAAGGTGTCGATGCGCCTGAAGACTTAGAAAATAACCTGCTTGGTGCTGCATGGGGGTTTTCATTTCCCGAGCTAAAACAAAAAGGCCAGCACTGGGCGATGGCTGAGCCAAAAGAAGGGACTACCGGCTGGGTTGACGGGCATTCATTAAGTAAAACTCTAAGCAGTAAACCTAAACTGAAAGAGATTGCAGAAGCCTGGATAAATTACACTATTAGTGATGGTTTTCAACTTGATGTTATTGTTCATGGAATCGGCAGCGCGCCGGTTAATACCGCGATAAAAGCCCGTATGACAGCAGAAGAAATATCAGCCTTTCATATGGATGACCCGGATTATTTCAAAAATAACCGTATTTTATGGCCGACACTAAAAGTGCGCCAGAGAAACTTATTGAACCAGCTCTGGGAAAATGCGTTAAAAGCAGCCAAATAGAAAAAACGCCAGAAGCCAAGTACAACTTGGCTGACGGCCCTTGCATATATCCATTAACTTAAAGAGAATACTTTACAGCTAAGCCTGCTTATTCAGATTATTGTACAGCGTATCAATACTGTTATTTTTATTAACCAGCCCGCTTCTTTCTCATCTTTTCTCACACATAAAAAAATACAAACAACAAATTAAAATCACATACAGAGCATTTCCACACAGCTTTTAACCTCAAAAACGTTCAATAAACGCACACCCAAACCCTGCCGTTACTGACCTGCATCTTGTTTTTATGTTTAATTCACAATTATTGTAAAATAGTTGAAGCTCATCACTGAGCCTGCTATAAAAATAATATAAAACACAAAGTACATTGGTATTAAAATACAGGGAAAATTAATCATGCAATCACTCGGATTCAAAAAAACAATAATTATCTCCATTATCGCATTAGTGACATTGTGTTTATTAACCTCCAACTGGATTGCATATGTCAATCTCAGGGATAACACCATTGAGAATGTCAGGGAACATTCCAAAACGATTGTCAACTTTGAAGCTGCTAAAATCGCTTCATGGTTCCAAAGTAAAGTCATTGTTATCGACTCGCTTGCTGAGCGTTATAAAGGCCGAACCTACAACACTGATTACGTAGAAATTGCCCGGTTATCTAAAAGTATTGCTGAAATAAGCGCTGTCTATTTTGGCCTTAAAGACGGTAGTATGCATGGAACAGCAGCGGGAGATATCTGGACAAACGGCGTTGCTGATCCTGAACAATATGATCCGCGCACTCGCCCCTGGTATCAGATGGCCAAGGCGGCAGATACACCGATTGTTACCGATGCTTATATAGACTCGGTAACTAATCAGCCGGTTGTTTCTGTAGCAAAAAGCTTCGGTGAAGGAGTCGCACTGGCTGATGTATCATTAGCAATTTTATCGCAGACTGTAAAGAACATTGATTTTCCAGGTGCTGCGGCTGTCATTACCGACGGAGCAGGAAAATCATTAGCTTCCAACTCAACTGCGCTGAAGGTAGGCACTAAACTGACAGATATCGGCATGATCGATATTCAGAATGCAATGCAGTCTCAGGATGAGAGCTCAATAGCTTACACAATTAACGGCGTTGAAAAATTAGCATTTACTAAAGCAATACCATTAATTAACGGTAAGAAGTGGTACTTAGTTATCGGAATCAATAAATCCATTGCTTATGCAGAAGTTGACCAGGCATTAACGGATGCAGTTCTCGCATCACTGGTTATGCTGGTTATTGCTATTACGCTTGTTATTACTACCTTAAATGCACTGTATCGCCCTATACTCACGCTTAAAGCGATGGTACTTGATTTATCAAAAGGGCATGGCGATCTCACTAGACGACTTCCAGTTACCAGTAATGACGACTTAGGACAGATATCAGAAGGTATAAACCGATTTATTGAAAATCTGCAGTCTTTGATGCAGGAAGTCTCGCAGACATCAGGGGACATCTCCAGCAGCGTTGATCAGCTTAAACAGCAGACCGATGCAAATAACCAGGTATTAACAGCTCACTCAATGGAAACTGAACAAGTTGTTTCTGCTATTGAGCAGATGAGTGCTACCGCAAGTGATGTCGCTGGTAATGCATCTGAAGCATCCCGATTTACCCACGATACTAATTCACAGGTAACAGACTCACGCAATGTTGTTACACAGGCAACAAATACGGTGTCACAACTTGCAAATGATGTTGAAAATACGGCCGTCAGTATTGAAGATATCGGTAAAGATTCTCAAGAGATCACCAGTGTACTCAATGTGATTGGTTCCATTGCAGAGCAGACCAATTTACTGGCATTAAATGCGGCTATAGAAGCGGCCAGAGCTGGAGAGCAGGGACGAGGATTTGCCGTTGTTGCAGATGAAGTAAGAGCGCTGGCGGCAAGGACGCAAAGCAGTACTGCTGAGATTGAGCAAACGCTGAATAAACTGCTTAACGGATCGAAAACGGCAATTGATGCAATGAGTGCCACCAAATCGACCTGTGAAAGAACAACTCAAAGCACTTCACTGGTGGCGACAGATCTGGACAGTATTGCTGTTTCAGTGACTAATATCAACGATTTGAATACCTTGATTGCCACAGCAGCAGAGCAGCAGAGTTCTGTTGCAGAGGATATCACCCGTAATATGAACGCAATACAAGAGATAGTTGGTGAATTAACCGTCAACGGACAATCTACCGCCAATGAAACCATTAACCTTTCGGCAGCCAACAGTCAGTTAAAGTCAGTGGTTAATAAATTTAAACTGCATTAATTAAAAATACAGGCTCTGGTTTTGTTCTTTTGAACAAAGGACAAGACCGGATAGTCAGTATTATTTTCTATCCTCCGGCTGCCGACTGTCACGGCACACTTATCATACTCATGATTACTTTTGCTTTATAAGCCGCATTGCCTTTCCCATTATTTATAAAACAGCCTCATCAGGATGCATAATTAAGCTTTTTTTAATCTTGTACATCAACATCAAGTTGTCAGCTTTTTTTACACTTGTAATTAAAATCACCAGGGGATTCATTTAAAGCACTTTAAAAACAATGAGATACAAAACTGGAATAAAAAATGCAGAAAAGATAGTCATAAGTATGTGTTTTTAGACAAAGGAGGCAAAAATGAAAAAATTTATTCTAGCGGCGGTACTTGCTGCTGCATCCCTTAACCTACAAGCAGTCCCCCTTCTAGTCGGCTCTTATCAAGTTAACGATGGCCCTCGGTGGACTACCAACCCAGATGTTTACTCAGCGACCGAAGCCGCTGCACTTATTTTTGGCGGCTCTAATACTGATTATTTCATCTCTATCATTGACTCTCTTGATTACACCACCATCACTCATACTGGCTGGTATGACGGCTGGGGCGAGCATTTAGGTATGGAGTTTGATGAAAACTACTCTCTAGATGTTGGCAACGACGGCTACCAATACCCAAGTGCTACAAACAGCGCGCGTTCTGCCTATGTGGAAGACGGATTAAATGATAGTTTTGTAAACTACGTTTGGACGTCTGATGTAAATGTGCCGGAGCCTGCAGGTATTGCGCTGCTTGGCCTAGGTTTATTAGGACTTGGATTTTCAATCAGAAAAAGAAGAGCATAAATAACAGCTTTTATGCTTAGCAAAAGCCTCTGTTCGATAAAAATCCCTAACTCTGTTTAAGGTTGGGGATTTTTGCTTAATAATAAAATTGTTGATTTAGCGATATATTTATACTTTATGGCGATTATTTGTTGTCGATTTTTTTTACATAGCAGCAGAAGGTTACCAGCTTATGAAAAATGGATCATTGACAACTACACAAGCAGGCTGCACTGAACGAAGTTCCGACAATGCGGATATGGTTTATAGGTTCAACGACGCCCTGACTATGGGCGAATTACATTATTGCTTCTAAAGTATTTTTCTGCCGTTATTTCGACTCTATACAAAGCTTCTGAGTATTGAAGTTAAAAACAACCTATTTATCATCAACTTAACCAGAAATACTGATCAAGTATTTATGCGCAAAGTTATTAATCTACGGCTCTATTCACACTTGTTAGCTCACAACTCTGTTATAAATATTCAAAATCTAGTGAGTTGGTTTAAAATTCTTATTATCGTGAGTTTATAAGTTGCTGATAAACAGCACAGTATATAACTGTGCTGTTTGAGGAGGGAATTATGAATAAATCAGTAGTTGCAGCAAAGTTTTCATTTCCTCTTGATGCAAACATTGCAAAAGCAAATTTAGAAAGCGTCGGCATTCCTTCATTCGTTGCTGATGAACACACTGTAAATATGCAGTGGTTATACTCAGATGCAATGGGAGGAGTGAGATTATTTGTTCCTGAAGAGTATTTGCAGGAAGCAAGAAACGTGCTGAGTGAAGATTTTTCAGATGCTGTTGATTCTCTATATGACTCTAAACCAGAAAGCTGTCCTCATTGCGGCTCTCAAAACATAGAGCCGCATACCAAGGGAAAAAGGCCGGCATTTTTAGTTTTTATCCTTGCAGGATTTCCATTGTTTTTTTACAAGCATGGACTTAGGTGTTCACAATGCGGGAACTTCTGGGAAACATAACAAAAACAACTAAATACTTATTATATAGACAATCAGCATCTTCAGTTCTGTAAGGTATTAAAAATCTCGTTTCCTATTTCGACTATTGCTTTATTGCGCAGAGCAAAGGATGCATCCGTTTGAGTGATATAAATACTGATCAGAAACGGAGCCTGTTTGTCTTGCCAGACTACAGCTGTAATTCCCCTGGAACCATTCCCGCCTGCACCGGAACGATCTGCAATCTGCCAGCTGCCGGGCAGCACCGAGCGCAAAAGGTTATCTGCAACTTTATTAGCCGTCATCCACTGTTTTAACTGTTTTTTTGACTGCTCAGACAACTCATTGCCGAACAGTAATTTATGCAAGCTGTGATTGATAGCGTTAGGAGATGTGCTGTCTCGCAGATCTCCCGGCAAAGCTTCATTCAAGGCCGGCTCAATTCTGTCCAGGCTAGTTACCTGATCACCAATTTTACGCATAAAAGCAGTTAAGCCTTTTGGACCATTAATACTTTCTAAAACAATATTAGCGGCCGTATTGTCACTCATCAGCATAGCGGCCGAGCAAGCCTGATAAAGAGTAAACTCTTTATCCACATAGTTTTGCGTAACTGGTGAATAGGTAACTAATGAGCTCTGCTTTATTACTATCGAGGACTGCAGAGAAATATGCCCGCCATCAACATCGGCAAGCAGCTTTGCACATGCCAGTGATTTAAACGTACTCATTAAAGGAAAGCGCAGATCCCCCTTGTAATCCCAACTTTTTTGATTACCTGCGTCATAAATTGAAACCCCGACACGAGCATCTAGCTCATTCTCGATTTGTTTAATCTTTTTAACAAGAGGTCTGCTGTCTGCGAGAGAGAATAAAGAAACACTGATTAATATAATAAATACAGCCAAAGCACACTTAAAACGAACCGATTGAAACTTAAAAAACATAACTAACACAAACCTTTATATAGAAATTATAAATATAACCCTAACATAAAAAATTAAACGGCTATGAGGTTAATCCATTAAAGCACCAGCTTAATTTTCTAAGTCTAAATACGGCGATATTATTAACCCGGTTACCCTTTAGAGATGACAGCTAAATTAATACCATCATGGATAAATAAAAGCAGTGATGGTACAGGGATTCGGCCGTTACTGCCTGCAGCTTTCTTACAGAGCATCCTTCCTGCTTTTATAAAACATTAAACTGTATTTATTTTGCTCTCCTTTTAATCCTGCAGACTGCGGATATCTGCTCCGGTCGGTCTCTGATACACTTTTAAGCCGAACACAGGCAGAACAGCAAAGATATGATCAAAAATATCAGCCTGGATATCTTCATAAAATGCCCAGCGGGTATCATTAGCAAAAATATAAATCTCAATCGGCACGCCTGATTCGGTCGGTGCTAACTGGCGCACCATTAATGTCATCTCTTTATGGAGCTTGTCGTGCTGACGCAGATACTCCAGCATATAGGCTCTAAACGTACCGATATTGGTAAGGTTACGACTATTAACCGGCATATCAGCGTCACTCACCTGCGCATTAAAGACATCTATTTCCTGTGACTTTTCAGCAAAATAACCTTTAAGATAATTGATCTTACTTAAGCGTTCTTTATCCTCTGTAGTTAAAAAAGCTATCGTTTGAATATCAATTTGTACCGAGCGTTTAATACGGCGCCCGCCTGATTCCGACATGCCCCGCCAGTTCTTAAAAGCATCTGACACTAATGCGTACGCGGGGATCATGGTAATGGTTTTATCCCAGTTTCGTACTTTAACCGTGGTCAGCGATACCTCTTCCACCGTGCCGTCTGCACCGTATTTATCCATCTGGATCCAGTCACCAGTACTCACCATTCGGTTAGCCGCTAATTGAATGCCGGCCACAAAACCAAGAATCGTGTCTCTAAATACCAGCATAACCAAACCGGTCGCGACACCTAAACCACTAAGAAAATACACCGGAGACTGATCGGCAAGTACTGAAATCGAGATGATGATGGCAACAAAGAACATAAACAGTTTAAACAACTGTACGAAACTCTTGATCGGCAGACGGCGGCTTACCAGGTTGACATCCGCAATCTCATTAGCCGCATCAAGTGCACTGTATACCGCACGTACAAACAGCACAATAATGCTCACATCCAGCACGCGATCCGCCAGGCTGCTGCTTAACGGATGCTCTGTTAATGCTAAAGGTACAAGGATATTAAGAATTAAAGCGGGTACTAACTTAGCGAACTTTTCTAACACCCGATGAGACATGAATATATCATCCCAGGTCACTTTAGAACGCTGGATAACTATATTCATGGTGTTAACCACACCGCGCTTAACCAGGTAATAGCCGATAAAAGCCACGATAAAACAAGCTAAAACCATCACACCGGTCGATACTCCATCGGCAGGCTGACTGTCAATACCGACACCTGCTAACCATTGTGAAATAAATGCACGTAATTCTTGATCCAAAATATTTATCTCCAGATATTCAACAGTGATAGTTTCAGCTGCATAAATGATTAGTGAAGTTAGTCTGTTACTGCGCTGAGTACGCAGCTAACACAAACATACTTATGATAAACAGCAGAGCAGCTAAAAGCAGCTATCTTAGCGTAAAAGCCAATAAATTAAATACTAACCATTTTGTTAATTGAGATAACTGCATTATTTATTCAGCTCTCAAAGCATGATTTTCCCAGAGTCCTATTACTGTTAATATAGATGCATAATGAGGAGATAAAATGAATAATAAAGCAAACCTATTAGCCAGAGATCTGATCACTTTTATAGACAATAGCCCGGTATCATACTTTGCAGCCGCCAATATTATCAAAGAACTGGAAAACAGCGGCTACCGCAGTCTTAATGAAGGTGACAAGTGGAAGCTTGAGCCTGGTCATAAATATTATCTACAAAGAAACAACAGCGCTGTTATCGCTTTTCAACTAGGCAGTGAAAAACCATGGCAGAGCGGGTTTAATATTGTCGGTGCGCATACCGACAGCCCGCATTTAAAACTTAAAAACGAGTCTCTTACTAAATCAGCGGGATGCTTAAAAGTCAGTGTTGAAACTTACGGCGGCGGTATTAACAGTACCTGGCTTGACAGAGATTTATCCTTAGCCGGGCGTATTTCAATTAACACAGAAAACGGTATACAGAATCGCTTAGTTGACTTTAAAAGAGCAGTCGGCTCAATACCCAATCTTGCCATTCACCTTAACAGAGAAGCAAACGCCGGTTTTGAATACAATAAACAGACCCACCTGCCGGTTATCCTTTTCGGCACCGATAAAGAAATAGACGAAAAAAACTATTTAAAAGAACTCGTTGCAGTAGAAGCCGATGTGCAGGTAGATTCTATACTGGAAATGGATCTGTTTTTCTATGATACCCAGAAAGGCGCAGTTATCGGCTTGGATCAGGATATGATCGCCGTCGGCCGTTTAGATAACCTGGCTATGTGTCACTGCATTTATAAAAGTCTAACCGAAGCCGATAATCCGCAGCAGACCAATATCGGCGTGTTTTTTGATAATGAAGAGATCGGCAGCCGCACCATGATGGGCGCTGATTCAAACTTCTTAAGTTCATTGTTAGAGCGGATAACCTTCGCACTGGACGGCGACCTGGAGGACGGCTTAAGAGCTAAACATCACAGCTTCTTAATAAGTGCAGACGGTGCACACGCCCTGCATCCTAACTTTACAGACAAACATGATAAATCCTATGCACCGCTGCTGAATCAGGGCCCGGTAATTAAAATGAGTGCTAACTTCAGATATGCCACAACAGCAGAAACTGCCGGCCGGTTTATTAACTTATGTAATAAAGCAGGTGTACCCTACCAGAAGATGGCCAACCGCTCGGATCTTCCCTCGGGCAGTACCATCGGCCCAACATCCTCTGCTTCTCTAGGTATCAATACGATTGATGTCGGTAATCCGATGTTTGCCATGCACAGTATTCGCGAAAGTCAGGGCACCTTAGATCACTACTACATGACTAAAGTTATTTGCGAATTTTATAAGTAATTATCAGACAGCTGCACTTTCCAAAATTCAAAATGACGGTTGGTGCAGCTCATATCTTCAAACAGCATCTAGAAAATTTGTAAATCACTAAAACGGGTATAGCACGGACTGCATTTTCATTGTGATCACTATAATGAGGATACCTACTGTACTTCTAACCTAGGCCCAACCGGACAGCTTCACCTATAGAAAATAAAATCAAACATTCACGCTTCTGAATATAGACATATAATATACATAGTCTTAACTTGTGACGAAGGAGAAAAGTATTGCGTGAATACATCATCATTTTTTTAACGATTCTCTGCAGTATTTCTTCTACTGACGCTTCTTCCAAAGAGATTGAAGTAAGCATTTGGGTCAACGAGTCACACCCACCGTATTTATACACCGAAAACAGTAAAGCAAAAGGGATTTACATTGAGGTACTGACCCGAATATCTGAACGGATGCAGGGCTATAGAATGACTTTTAAACCGGCTCCCTGGCCGCGAGTGAAACACATGATTGAGACAGGAGATGAATTCGCCTTTGTTCCCCCCTATTACCATGGCCATGACTGGCTTTACGTATGGCCCTATTCACTGCCTATTATGTATGAGTCAGTAGTGGTTCTCTGCCGAAAAGATATTTTGAAAGCACCCCGCCCCTCCTGGCCCGATGATTATTTAGGTTTGAAAATTGCCAACAATAACGGTTTTGACGGGTTTGGAGGCCCTAAATTCCGCCAGTATGTTCGAGAGGGGAAAATCACTCTCGAAGAAGCAAAAACCACAGAGCGCAACCTGCTCAAATTAGCACGAGGACGAGCGGACTGTTATATGAGCAATCATCTATCGTATGCCTGGGAAATGAAACGCTTGAAAGCGTCCGGCAGGCTCGACGAAGATAATTATCATCAGATCATTAAAGGGGCCGTGATTTCTACAGATGCTGTATATATGGGGTTTACAGATAGAGATAAGGGTAAATTTCCATTCAAACGGGATTTTCACCTGAAATTTAATAATGAATGATACAAAATGCATAAAAGCGGAGAAATTCAACAGATTGCAGCTGAGTTTGTAAACTAGTGTTATTTCCGATTAACTTTGATCAGTTGCTGCCTGAGCTTGCCGTACACTTTGTTAGGGTAAAAAGTTAAAAGGTTAAAGCAGAATCGGGCAAAGAGCTTCCCTACCATCGACGCAGCTATCACTACCGTATGCAGATCGATTTCATAACACAAAAATTTATGCATCATTTCGTCCCTAATTGATTATATTTTTCCAAAGTCATAAGTATTCATAAAGCAAATCCGGACAGCGGTTATATGTTTTTTTACCTGGATTAAAAAACTCATAGCGGCTTATAGCTAAAAGAATCAAAATTAATCACAGGCATCAGTAACGTATGCAGACTTATCTCCCGGCAGTTAGTATTAAAAACCTTATTTTTTATCGGTATTTACAGCTCAAATTTAGGACTAAACTGTAATAAGACTATTTCATTTAAGGAAAATACAATGATTGAACAAGGCCAGAAAATACCCAATGCGATCCTGAGTCAGTTAACAGCAGAGGGTATGAAAAATCACCTCGTGACAGAGCTTTTTGCATCTAAAAAAGTGGTGCTGTTTGCTGTACCTGGTGCATTTACCCCGACCTGCTCTACCGCTCATCTGCCGGGCTATGTAGCATTAGCAGATCAATTTAAAGCTAAGGGTGTAGATTTAATTGTTTGTGTCTCGGTAAACGATGCCTTTGTAATGAAAGCCTGGGGTGAAACACAAAATGCATCTGAGCTGATGATGTTAGCCGATGGTGACGCCAGTTTTACTAAGAGTTTAGGTTTAGAGATAGATACAGCGGGATTCGGTGGTTTGCGTTCACAGCGTTATGCGATGATTATCGATGACGGTGTGGTTAGCCTGCTCAATATCGAAGCACCAAAAGAGTTTGCGGCAAGCAAAGCTGAGGTACTGTTAGCTGCATTGTAAAAAGAACAAAAAAGCCTTCAACTATATGTGTCTTAACATATACTCAAGGTTGACTTTGATAAGCATTATTGACCTTTACCTGCTTATTTATAAAATATTTATCGTTACCAGCTTAATATAAAAAACAGCAGAAAACAGCTCAGGAAAATAAATACTGTGCTGTTGTATTTTTATTAAAAATGAAGGGTATTAAAAACAAGAAAATCGGCTGACTAAAGAAAGGAAGTGATTATTAATTACTGCTCTTCATCCAAAAAACATAACGCCCATAATTCGTTAATATAAACAAATACAGTAAAATATAAAGCACACTCACCTTTGAGCTGCTCAAGTGACTGTGTTAAGTTTTCCTGGTTCAGGTGATAATAGTGTTCAATTAACTGTTTGCGCTGTGCTGCATTAAATTCGTTAATACAATTACAAAATGCCAGATCATAAGCAGCACAGGCAGTTACAGCATACTCCCAGTCAAGGATCATAATCTGATCAGTGCTGACCAGGACATTATTAACTGATAAATCGCCATGGCAGAGAATATCCCGACTGCTGCTTTTATCCAGCGTATCAGCAAGTCTTAACATCTGTAAAAATTTGTTATTATCGAGGGGTTTATTTAACTGTTTTTTAAGTAAATTAAGTTCATAAGCGAGCTGCTGAGGCTGAGCTTCGCCAGCCGGCAGCTGATGAATCCGCAGCAGCTGTCGGGCTAATAATTCAATAATATCTTGATTGACAGAGGTCTCACTTAACACCTGGCCAGTAATATATTCCTGCAGTTTATAAGTTTCACTGCTGGCAATGACTTCCGGGGTCAGCTGTTTATCAGCGGCAGCTTTCTGTACCGACAGTTCGCGTTTCCTGTCTTCTACAGAGCGGGCTTTAAGATTTAAACGTTTAAAAATATACTGCCGCTTATTTTCAAAGGTTAACAAAAACACCTGGTTGGTTAAAGCATGGGTTATCTGCTCACTTTTAAGCAGCCGGCCTATTTTCAATTCACGAAACCAGGACAGTTCATCCGCGGTGATATTCAACAAACCTCTGCCCTGTACATTATTCAACGCCTGTCTACTTGGTTAACCACGGCGTGATGCGTTTAATATTCCAGGCAATAAGCAGCTTGGCATCAACAGAGTTTATATAGTTATTTGTAAGCAGCAGATCACCATCTTCTGCTGTGGTTATCTGTTTATCAAGCAGACTAGTCTGCGTCGCGGTTAACGGCTCAACTAACTGTAAACGCACACCGGAAAAGTCCGGCAGGAAGTATTTACCGATCATGCCGGCATTCTTCTTCAGAACACCTTCAAGCTGCTCACTGATTAAAGCTAACCGACTGAACGATAAGTTATTTAACTCCGACTCTTTAGCCATCAAGGTGACCTGTAAATCACACTGCGAGGCACTTTGCCCGGCAGATAAATCCACCTCAATCACTGCGCCGTCCTTGCGGTGCTGATCAGAGAAAAAAGGCAATAAACGCCCCTGCTTCTTAAATGCAACCGCTTCGCGCTTTTGATCCACGACCATTTGTGCATTATTAATTAAACAAAGTTCGTCGCTGTTTTTATCAAGCAGGTAAAATGCTGTTGTGACATGTTCATATTCCAGTTTATACATTGTTTTCATGTAACCGAAAAACACTGAATAATCCAGTTTTACTGTTGAGGCAAAAGTACTGCTTGTGGACAAGGTTAAAAACAGCAGCAGGGCCAAACGCATTATATTTTCTCTCATTTAAGCTTCAAACTCATCGTTATTATCGTTGTGATTATTATCATCATCATCGCTGTCATTGATGCTGGCAACAACGCCGACGCCGCACATTTGGCGATATATGATTCCCATCAGGTTAAAGTAGAAAGGAATAAATACAAACAAACCTAGTCCATATGGCAGCAGGGATACAATACCTATCAGACCTAAAATCATAAACAGTAAAGTAAACTGACGTAAATTTTTATTTACCAGCTTTAATGACAGTTTAAGCGCAAGTACCGGCTCAACCTGCTTTTCAGCAATCAGCGGGTAAACCAGACAGAATGCCATATTCAGATAGAGCAGAATAATAAGTGAAGGCACCACCGCAGAGTCGCCTAAAGCCTGAGTCAGGCCGACATTAATTCCATAAACAAGCAGGTTAATAATTAAACTTGCCAGGGCTAACGGCAGGATTTTATTAAAATAGTTGAACACATCAATAGACTTACTTTTTACACCAATTGAATGATGTACCCCCATCATCTGCAGTCCGGTAACCAGAGGAGTCATTACCACTGAGGTAAAGATAAAATTAATCACCATCTGCGACGTTTCACTTCCGTTGGTATCATCAAAAATCAGACCGTAACTGACAGCCACAATGATAACAGTAAACAGACAGGCCACGAGCAGAGGCAGGAAGTGCTTTTTAGTAATAACAAAAGCATCTTTAAAAAGTGTTTTAAAATCCAGCTGATAACCTTCGGTCAATGATTTCTTAATATCACCGCCTAATACAAAGTGTTTTTTGTTCATAACAAGAAAAGGGTCCTAAATGAATAAAGTAAGCGTCAGACATTGTATTGGCTTTTCAAGCTTATTAACAGCTTATCTATGCTCCGTTTAATAAAGAACTTACCAGTTTAGGCACTAACTCAGTCGCTTTGCCCTGCACTACCTGATCAAAATGACTGTGTATTTCGCTGGGGTCCAAATTAAGCTCTATCGAATAGGCACCAACACTTTTTGCCTCCTCAACAAAACCAGCGGCCGGATAAACGGTTCCTGATGTACCGATCGCAATAAAAAGGTCCGCCTGAGAAAGATGATGATAAATAATATCTAACCCCAGGGGCATTTCACCAAACCACACAATATGCGGACGAAGCGCTGAAGGGTACTGACAGCAGGTGCACAGGTCGTCACGGCTCTGATCATCTGTGCACTGAATAACCTGATTGCTTTCCGGACAACGTGCTTTTAACAGCTCCCCGTGCATATGAATCACATTTTTAGATCCAGCCTGCTCGTGCAGATTATCTATATTCTGTGTTACTAATAAAAACTCACCGCTAAACTGCTGCTCTAACTCTACTAATGCGTAATGAGCCGCATTCGGTTTTATCTCTTTTCGACAGAAGTCCTGACGGCGTTTATTATAAAAATCTAGCACTAAGTCCGGATTCTTTTTATAACCATCTACAGAAGCCACATCTTCTAATTTGTACTTTTCCCATAAACCATCTTTATCTCGGAAGGTACGAATACCTGATTCAGCAGAAACACCGGCCCCGGTTAATACCACAATCTTTTTATATTGATTTACTGACAAATGTGCCTCCATAAAAGATGTTAAATTTTAGTTAAATGAGCAATTATTGTACTTATTTATCAAAATAATATTGGGGTACAGTTCATAAATTTCAGGCAAAAAAAAAGCCGCTGACGCGGCTTTTTCAATTATGAGAAAACTAAAGTTTATCCGGAGTATCCGGTAGGTTCTCTTCTACCAGCTCTTTCAGTTTCTGTCCTGCTCGGAAGGTTACAACCCGGCGAGCAGCAATCGGAATATCTTCCCCGGTTTTAGGGTTGCGACCTGGACGTTCACCTTTATCTTTAAGTTCAAAGCCGCCGAAACCGGAGATTTTAACTGGCTCTCCGCTTTCTAATGTTGCTTTAATTTCTTCAAAAAATGATTCCACAAACTCTTTTGCTTCACGTTTGCTTAAGCCTATTTTTTCCGATAAATGTGTAGCTATTTCAGCTTTAGTCAGTGCCATAAATTAATCTCTCAACGATGCGTGAAACTCCATAGAAACTGCTTCAACAATCTTATTAACGCTTTCAGCAATTTCTTGTTCTTCTAAGGTACGAGTCTTATCTTGTAATATTAAGCCTATTGCTAAGCTCTTCTTACCTTCCTCAACACCTTGTCCTTGGTATACGTCAAATAAGTTTATGCCAACTAACTCAGTTCCGCCAATTTTTTCTATAAATTTTAAGACGTTACCAGCATTTAATTTTTCATCAACAACAAATGCCAAGTCTCGGTGGTTAGCCGGGAACTTAGATATGTCTCCTGCCTGCGGCAGTTTACGCGTGATAATCTGATCTAATTCTAATTCAAATATCACAGCAGTACCGTTTAAGGCAAAAGGTTTAGCTAAACTAGGATGCAGTGTGCCGATATAACCTATGTTCTTGCCGTTACGGTAAATACCTGCTGACTGCCCCGGGTGCAGTGCACTGTTTGCTTCAGCTTTAAATTCAAAGCTTGACGCATCAACACATAAATCCAGCACGGCTTCCAGATCCGCTTTTAGGTCAAAAAAGTCAACGGTACGGGTTTCAATATTCCAGTGTTCATCGTTTGCATTACCAATGATAACGCCGGATAACATCTCCTGCTGCTTGATACCATTTTCTGCATTGTCGTCTTTAATAAAGCGTAAACCCGTTTCAAATAAACGCACACGGTTCTGCTGACGCTTTTGGTTTTTAGACACGCTGTCTAATAAACCTGTCCATAAACTAACACGCATTGCCGACATATCTTTAGAGATAGGATGCGGCAGAATCAGTGCATCAGCTTCAGGGTGCAGCTTAAGCTGCTTATCAGGATCAACAAAGCTGTAAGTGATCGCTTCCTGGAACTCACGGTTTACTAATACATCACGCACTTTAGATAACTTAAGTGTCGCTTCATTATGTAAAGGCATAGTTAATGCAGCTTCAGGTGCAATATTAGGGATATTGTTGTAACCGTAAACACGTGCCACTTCTTCGATAAGATCTTCTTCAATCTCCATATCGAAACGGTAAGTCGGCGCAACAGCTGTCCATGCATCATCAGCAGCAGTCACTTCACAGCCAAGCTGAGTAAGAATTTCTTCAACACGTTCAGAATCAATAGAAATACCGATTAAACGGTCTAATTTACTACGGCGTAAAGTAATTGTTGCCTGAGCAGGTAAATGCTCAGCGCTGACAGCTTCAGTAATCGGGCCGACACTGCCGCCGCAGATATCAACAAGCAGCTGTGTAGCACGCTCCATCGCTTTTGCCTGTAAAACCGGATCAACACCACGTTCGTAACGGTGTGACGCATCAGTGTGCAGACCATATGCACGTGCGCGACCTGCAATCGCAAGCGGTGCAAAGAATGCACTTTCTAAGAAGATATCCGTTGTCCCTTCAGCAACACCAGAATCCTGACCGCCAAAGATACCCGCCATCGCCAGTGCTTTGTTCTGATCGGCAATCACTAGAGTATCGCTGTTTAATTTAACTTCTTTGCCGTCTAATAAAGTCAGTTTTTCATCCTGCTCAGCAAGACGAACTTCGATACCGCCGTCTAATTTTGCTAAATCAAAAGCGTGCATCGGATGACCGAATTCAAGTAGTACAAACTGAGTAATATCAACAACAGCATCGACACTGCGCACACCACAGCGGCGTAGTTTTTCAACCATCCATAACGGTGTGACTGCATTCTGGTTGATACCACGGATAACACGGCCTAAATAACGAGGACACGCAGACGGCGCCTGCAGGTTAATAGCCACTTGGTCAGTTAATGTAACCGCTGCGTTTTCCCAGGTCGGCTCAGTAACAGCAATGCTGTTTAATACACCCACTTCACGAGCCAGACCGGCAATACCTAAACAGTCGGCACGGTTAGCGGTTAAATCAACATCAATAATGACATCATCAAGCTGCAGGTATTCACGTACACAGGTACCAATCGGTGCATCTGCCGGAAGCTCAATAATGCCTTCAGCACTTTCCGCCATACCTAATTCAGATTCACTGCACAGCATGCCGAATGACGGCTGACCGCGCAGTTTTGCTTTTTTAATTTCAAAATCGCCAGGCAGTACAGCACCAACAACGGCTACGGCAACTTTAAGTCCTAAACGACAGTTTTTAGCACCACAAACGATATCGATTAATTCGTCTTCACCGATATTAATTTTGGTCACTTGTAATTTGTCTGCATCAGGATGCTGGCCGCACTCAACCACGGAGCCCACTAATACTTTTGTAAATTCACCGGCAACAGGGTCGACATCATCAACCTCAAGACCTGCCATTGTTACCTGATGCGTTAATTCATCACGTGTAATTTCCGGGTTAACCCACTCTCGTAACCAAGCTTCACTAAATTTCATTTTATTAACCCTTACTTAAATTGCTTGAGGAAACGAAGATCGTTTTCAAAGAAAGAACGTAAATCATTTACGCCGTAACGCAGCATCGTTAAACGCTCAACACCCATACCGAATGCAAAACCTGAATATTTGTCCGGATCAACCCCCATAGAGCGTAAAACCGTCGGATGCACCATGCCGCAGCCTAACACTTCTAACCAGCCGTTTTTACCTAATACATCTACTTCAGCAGAAGGCTCAGTAAACGGGAAGTAAGACGGACGGAAACGCACTTCTAAATCTTCTTCAAAGAAGTTATGCAGGAAGTCATGCAGAATGCCTTTAAGCTGTGTAAAACTAACATTTTCAGCAATCATCAGACCTTCAACCTGGTGGAACATTGGCGTATGAGTCTGGTCGTAATCATTACGGTAAACACGCCCTGGAGAGATAATTCGCACCGGCGGCTCCTGCTTTTCCATGGTACGGATCTGCACACCAGATGTCTGTGTACGTAATACCAGCTCAGGATTAAAGTAGAAAGTATCGTGATCTGCACGGGCAGGATGATGCGGCGGAATGTTTAACGCATCAAAGTTATGGTAGCCGTCTTCAACTTCAGGACCATTTTTAACTTCAAAACCTAGTTCACCGAAAAATTCCGTAATACGATCGATAGTACGAGTCACCGGGTGAACGCCGCCTAGTTGTGCACCACGGCCGGGCAGTGTTACATCGATTGTTTCAGAAGCCAGTTTTGCATTCAGCACTTCCGCTTCCATCGCTTGTTTACGTGCAACAAGAACAGCCTGGATTGCTTGTTTGGCTTTATTGATCATCTGGCCGGCAGCTGGTTTTTCAGCAGGAGGTAATTTTCCTAAGCCTTTCATCTGCTCAGTCATCAAGCCTTTTTTACCTAAGTAATGTAAACGAATCTGTTCTAATTCATTGCCATCTTTAGCGTTTTCTATCTGTTGTTGCGCATTAGCAACGATTTCATCAAGGTGCTGCATTAGTTTCATCTCTACTGTAAAGCAAGCAATAACAATCGTATTGATTGGACAATTTTAAAATATAAGGGGCGTGATTTTACGCAGCTAAGAGAGTGTTGGCTAGTACCGAGGTGCAATCAAGGAGTGGAAAAGAGCGAAAAAGAAGAATTATCAGAAATAAATTAACTCTTCTTGATTAGAAGTCATAAATAAGCTGTTTTTTTGATGTCACAGAAGCATCTGCTGATTTAAATAACTGTCCAGTGTTTCTCAATAATCAACTGCTTACCATCGTAAATTCGCCCTTCAAAGCGATCTCCAGGAAAAACCTGACCGACACCTTTAGGCGTTCCTGTCATCAAAATATCGTCATCAGAAAAACTCATAAAAGCCCCCACTTCCTTGATAATTTCAGCTGGTTTATGAATCATTAAATGATAATCACCCTGCTGAATTAGATGCTCATTTATAAACAGCTCTAGACGCAGCTGCTCCACTTTTCCACTGAAGCTGACAAACTCACTAAATACGGCTGATTTATCAAAAGCTTTTGCCCGCTCCCAGGGTAAGCCCTTTTCTTTTAAACGGGACTGCAGGCCGCGCTTCGTTAAATCTAAACCGAACCCCACAGCACTTATCTGCGCATCGCTAATAACAAATGAGATTTCAGCCTCATAATGAACCGCTTGATCAGCACCAGCATAAATATCATCACAGACAGCCGAGTTGGGTTTAACAAAAATAACCGCCTGGGTCGGCATTTCATTATTTAATTCTAAAATATGCTCAACGTAATTCCGTCCGATACAGACAACTTTAGAGGGTAAGGTTTTTACGCCGTCAACTACGATCCTATTCATATCCAACCTTTTATTATCAATCAGTTAAAACAAAAACCTTATTGCGCCCGCGCTCTTTGGCTTGGTATAAAGCCCGATCTGCCCGGTTAACAATGTCTACCATTCTGCATTCACCTGTCGGGCACAATGAGGTCACGCCAAGGCTCACCGAAACATAACTGGAGACTTTAGAATCTTTATGCTCGATACGTAATGACTCGATATTTTTTCTGCAGCGCTCCGCAACCTCAGCTGCATTTTTTGTCTGCGGTAAAATGGCCACAAATTCTTCACCGCCGTAACGAGCGACAAAATCACTACTGCGGCTAAACGACTTCTCCAGCATAGCTGCCACTTCAATTAAGCAGAAATCTCCTTCAGGATGCCCGTATCTGTCATTAAAAAGCTTAAAATAATCAATATCAATCATAATAAGTGATAATGTCGACTTTTCTCTGACTGCTCTTTTCCATTCTAAATCAAGACGCTGATCAAAATAACGGCGGTTGGCAATTTTTGTTAACGCATCGGTTCTGGTTAATATTTCTAACTCTTTTTTGGCCGCATTCAACGCATCGGTACGATCTGAAACGGTATGCTCAATTACCTTATTACGTGCTATTAACGCCAGCGTATAAATTGTACTGGATAAAACTAAAATAATACCCAGTAAACTGGTCGTAACAGGTACCATAGTGCGCCGCTCACTTATATAATCGCGGCTTGGCTGTGCATCAATAGCCCATTGACGGCCGGAATAAGTCTGGATGCTTTTCTGATAGGAAAATGGTGCCTGATAAGATTCTTTAAAATCCTGCCCATAGGAGCGCAGTAATAACACTTCCCGATTACCACTGATATCCAGCAGATTAAAATTTATATCATCAGCATTAGTACGGCGCATCGCCCGCTCAAACAGTTTTTCAATAATAAAAACCCCTGATACAAATCCCTGCAGATGCCGGCGCCTTTTTTCTATAGTAAAAGGAGCCCCTTGATAGATAGGAATAAAAGTTAAAAAGGCGGCCTGCGGCGTCTGCACCAGATTAATCAGTCCGGTTGAAAGTACCAGATCAAAATCACCGGATTTCTGCAGTGTCTGCAGTAGAGCGCGCTGCGATCCCATATCAAAACCGAAGGCTTTCTCATTACTGCTTAAGGGTTCTATATAATCTATCGGGTAATAAAGCGCCCGCTCACTGGCTGTAGACATCAGCCCCTGCTCTATACGCTCAGTTATCTGATAACCGGGAACTTCAAAGGTTTTGTGTTTTTCATAAACAGAGCGGTTTTTATGCTCAACCTTAGGCGTCCACTGCAGGGCCTGAATATCAGGATGACGCAGTAAAATCTGTTTAGAGATGTTAGAAAATTCAGAAGCACTTACCTGCTCCGAGCTTTCGAATAAACCTTTTAACGCATATAAAATTTCCATATTAATGCGCATTTCACTTTCTAAAACAGCGACTTTATCTTCAACATCATTTTGAAAGTTGACTTCTATGGCCCGTGTTTCTTTTTCATAAAAAAAACAGCCGGCAAAGACCGATAAACCTATGCCGAGCAGTGAACATAACAACAGAACATTTTTAGAAGATATATTCATATTTAAATTAATAATAATCGCCACCTAAAATTATTAACACTCTGTTATGCAGGAAATTTTAAAATGTAAGACGGTTATACTACCCCGAACAGGGAACATCTAAAAAATAGATTTAGATGTATCATAAGCCAGTTCATAATAATGGTTATTGTTAAATTCAAATTCTTGAATAAGATCAAGTTTTAATTTTTTAGTATGAGCAGCAAAAGATCTCGGATTGATTTTATTAACAAAAGTGATCAGAACCGGATAACGTTTCGCCATTTCTATACGGGAAAAATCAAATATTTTTTCTAATAAGCCTGAACCTCGAAAGGCTTTATCAATACACACAGGTCCGTACTGATAGGAGTTTTTTACACTTAACTGCCTTCCCAGATAGTTCATATTAGGCAGGTCTTCGGCCATAAAAACAAACATCGGCCAGATTGACCAGAACTGCCAGGAAGCAGCCATCACATAGGCAATAACCTGCTCTCCCTGTTTAGCGATAAACAAGCCCTGCTCCTGAGTGATAAGTTCAGTTAACTGCTCTTTAGTGAAGGCCGTAGTAACAAAACCATCTTTTTTATCCTGTTCATCTATCGAATCAACCTGATATTTGGCATGTAAAGCTAAAGTGGCTTCGATATCACTGAGTTCTGCTATTTTTAATTCCATTATTCACCTTTCAAAAAATATAAAAAATCCCAGCTGTATCGGCCGGGATTGATGAAAACCGTTCGCTGATAAAGTCTATTATGACAGTATAGGTAAAACGCGGTTTCTACCTAAACGTTTTGCTTCATATAAATAGTCATCCGCTCGGGCGATAAAGCTGCTTAACGATTCATCTTTCTGGAACTCTACCACACCAAAAGAAGCGGTAATACTGTTGATGGTTTTTGCTGTACGCTTATCTTTCAGACTTAATTTTTCAAAAGATTTACGTATCGTTTCAGCAAAATGACGGGCAATTCTTAAATTACTTTTCGGTAATAAAATAACAAACTCCTCGCCGCCAAAACGGTAGGCAGCGGCACCGTCACGCATGCTGTCATTTAATTTTCGGCCAACCGCTTTCAAAACCTGATCTCCCAGCAGGTGCCCCCATTCATCATTAAAGTTCTTGAAATGATCTATATCTGTCAAAATCATACACAAACCGCTGCTTTCTTCCTGCAAAAATGCTGACAACTCGGTATTAAAAGCATGACGGTTTAATAAACCGGTTAAAGAATCATATAATGCCTGTTTCTGACTTTTCTGCAGCTGCACTTTTAATGATGCAATTTCTCCTTTAGCACTGTTTAAACTATTGCTGAAGAACTGCGTAGAACGGTGCATATCTTTAGAGTCAGCTTCAAGCTTTTTGAGCAGTATCACTACCTCATCAATCGACCAGCCTTCATCCTCAACCCGGTTAATATCGGTTAATGTTTTATCAAACGCCTGCTGAAACTTGCTGGTATCACTATGTGTATCTGTTAATGACTGATCCAGCTGCTGGAGCATCTGTTCAACACTCTGACGCAGCTCCCAGGTACTCGACTCGGTTTTATCTGAAACAAACTCTCGATATAAAGACTCAGCCTGAATCGGCGGACAGACATCATGGCTAGCCATTAAATTTTCTAACTTAGTATTTAACTCAGGAATGTCATTAGACACATAGGTATACCAGAGAGCGTAATTTAAGGGTGTCGTCGGAACCTGGTACTTCATCATTAATGGTACAGCTTTTTTTAGAATAGCTGCTGATTTAACCATCAAATCCTTGCTCATAATTATTATCCTGCTTTCTTAGGGGGGCTGATCAATTATATTATTTTTGAAGCATGCAACAAGCAGACCTTCAACTCAATTTTATTTCTTTATAACCTGATACAAATCATTATATACCCAAACAGACTGAAAATTAGCGCCCCTACTGACAGTGTGACTAGAGATGTAAAAAAAGTGAATAATTAAACGACCAACGCATTTACATAATGCTGCAAAGCAAGTACCCTTGCGCCTTTCGTTTAAAGGCAGTTTGAAAGAGCCTTAACGACCCCGATTTAAAAAACGTTTTCAAGGTGCAACAAAGTGACAACAGAAGCAACAACGGCGACTAAAAAATCGCATAACCTGGCAACAAAACTGACCTTTATTATTCCCTCATTAATTGGTCTTTTATTATTTATGACACCGGTCAGTTATCAAGGTGCCCTTACCATCCCTATCGCAATTGTATCAAAAGGACTGCAGAATTTTATCGGCGATTCCTTAACCGCAATTGTCACCGTCATTGTCGTATTCACCGCACTGGTCACGCTAATACATAAACTGTTTAAAATAAAACGGATTCAACAGAGTAAGTTTTTCAACACTCTCATTGACGTTACACCAATGTGGTTTGTAATTCGTCTATTAGGTGCTGTTTTTATTCTGATGACTTTTTTCGGCTTAGGACCTGAGTCTGTTCATTCAGCCAATACCGGGGCATTAGTATTAAATGATCTGCTCCCAGTACTATTTTGTGTATTTATTTTTGCAGGTATGTTACTGCCGTTGTTATTGAACTTCGGCTTGCTTGAACTGTTCGGCACTCTGCTGACTAAAGTTATGCGTCCTGTTTTTAACCTGCCTGGACGCAGTGCAATCGACTGTATGGCTTCCTGGTTAGGTGACGGCAGTGTGGGTATTTTAATGACCAGCAAACAGTATGAAGCAAAGTATTATACGCAGCGTGAAGCTGCAGTTATCGGTACGACTTTCTCTGCGGTTTCAATCACCTTCTCACTAGTAGTTATTTCTCAGGTACAGTTAGAACATCTGTTCCTGCCTTTTTACTTAGCTGTTTGTTTAGCGGGTATCGCAGCGGCCGTGATCGTGCCTAAACTACCGCCTCTATGCTGGAAAAAAGACTGCTATATAGACGGATCAGAAAAACATCCGGATCATGAATTAACTCCAGCGGGACACAACGTGTTTTCATGGGGTCTTGAACAGGCATTACTGACGGCTGAGAAATCATCTGGATTTAAACATACCGTTAAAGACGGTCTGAAAAATGCCATTGATATGGTATTTGGTGTGATCCCCGTAGTAATGGCAATCGGTACTATGGCGTTAATTATTGCTGAATACACTCCCGTTTTTGAATACTTAGGTTTACCCTTTGTTCCACTACTGGAACTGCTGCAGGTACCGGAAGCGGCGGCTGCCTCAAAAACGATTGTAGTAGGTTTTGCCGATATGTTTCTTCCTTCTATTCTGGCAGCCTCTATTGAATCTGATATGACCCGCTTTATTATTGCGGCTATGTCGGTAACACAGCTGATTTATATGAGTGAAGTAGGGGCATTATTATTAGGCAGTAAAATTCCGGTGAATATCGCAGAGCTGTTCATTGTGTTTATTTTACGTACCCTAGTGACTCTGCCGGTCATTGCCGGTGTCGCACATCTGATTTTTTAACTGCTGAGGAAATAGAATGGATATCGCGATTTACTTACATGCTTTAACAGCATTGTTTGTTATTATCGATCCGATTGGTGCGGCTCTGATTTTTAATTCCTTAACCAACGGCAGCGACAGCAAACACCGTAATATTATGGCAGTAAAAGCCGTATTAATTAGTGGTGTATCATTGATTTTATTTGGTAATTACGGCGAAGCTTTGTTTTCTCATTTAGGCATTAATATTAACTCACTGCGTATATCGGGCGGGTTATTACTCTTTTATACTGCCTTTAATATGATCACTAAAGAAGCAGAGTTTTCCTCTAAGGGAGGACAGCAGGATATTTCAGTTTTTCCAATGTCAATTCCTCTGCTTTCCGGTCCGGGCACGCTGACACTGGCGATTCTTCTATTTTCACACACTTCAGAGATAAGCGGTGCGATTGCTGTTTCAATGGCAATTATCTCAACACTGGGATTAACTTTGGTGCTGATGCTTGCGTCGAAATACCTGAAAAAAGTTATCGGCCGAACGGGTGATGAAATATTAAGACGTTTCTTAGGGGTGATCCTGGCAGCGCTGGCGATTCAGTTTATTTACGACGGCATTAAAAATTTCGCCCTGTAATAGACTGAATACACGGCTAGCGCATTTTAATCCCTGATTCTAAAAGGGCTGAGCGATAGCCATCATCTAGTGCTGCCATCTTTTTTTTTGCAGCTATACTCGCCGACTTTGTCTTATCTTGTTTAAATAAGCCCATCGCTATTTTTCTCATTACATTAAAAGCAAGTGGACCTCGGCCTTTACGAATCCTTGATTCATCTTCTCTAAAAGTCATATCTAGCATCCAGTGCATACTCTCAACCTGCCAATGATTACGGACTGCATGTAGACTTTGTTCTGCGTTTA
>NZ_KB906968.1:0-58380 GCF_000381745.1 Psychromonas ossibalaenae ATCC BAA-1528
GGCACTGAGAGTGTTAATCACGATCTCGGCATGCTGAATGACGACCAGGAAGAGAAGATAACTCTTGAAAATTACAACTGGGATATCGCCAAACGATAAGGCACTGCCAGATTTTAATATAGGATCTCAGCGTTCTGAATCACGGCACTATCAAGCGAAGACAACGCTAAAAAATAACACTATTGGGATATCGCCAAGCGGTAAGGCACCGGGTTTTGATCTCGGCATTCAGAGGTTCAAATCCTCTTATCCCAGCCACATTGATGCGGAAGTGGCGGAATTGGTAGGCGCGCTAGATTTAGGTTCTAGTATCTTAGGGTGTGAGATTTCAAGTCTCTCTTTCCGCACCATTCTTTGCTTAGGTGAAGAAGTAAAATAACCAGCTTAGTGCTGGTTTTTTATACCTGTAAGAAAATAAATATGCGCTAGAAACAAAAAGACACGCTAGATTTAGATTCAGCGGTTCCTCAAAGAAAGCGCAAGATGCATGAGTTCAAGTCTCTCTTTCCGTTTCTTAAGTAAAGATCTATTCCTGCCGTGGCGGAAGCTCAATAATATAGGGGATTAGCACAGCTCTATATTTCAACACATAATGCCATAGTCGAATCTTTACATTTCACCGATGCAGTTAGCATTGCTTTTCTATACCATTGATATTTATAATATTAGATCTCGAAAACTCTCTATCTGCGTGTAACTGATACAGTGAAAACAATTTTACTTAATCATACTAATTTAACACTTCGCAATGCCCTGACACCGCTTTTCGGCGGCCGCTGTATTTCTGTATTTTATAACTGATATCTAGTCTCCTCAGCAGCACTCTCATTCAATAAATAATAGCAAATCCACTAATTTTCTATTCATTTATGCTGGTTAAAATGGAGACGAGCTAAATACAAATAAGATTTGTATTTAGCTTCTTGATTTTGTAATTAGAACAACTAGTTACTGCAGTCAAGACCTTGCTTCCATCCATTTTTCCAACGCCTAAATAGATCATTTTAATGGAATTGCTATAACCTGCACTCCAGATACTGGTGATGCAGCCGAATCTGCATTTTGAAAATAGGCATCAAATGAAATGAAAATTAACAGTCTCTGGCTGGCTGATACCCTGGCCCTAATTTCTTTTACAATAATTACAGGCCTCTTTATCGAAGTATTAATTGTCGGCATGACAATACAACAGTCGCTGCTGTCACGCTTACTGTGCCAGCCTGTCAATATTGTAACTGGGCGGATGTACGGAATCTATCGAGATAAAATCATTGCAAAATTAAACAGCGGTAAACTACACAAACAGTATAAGGTTTTGGGTGATATCACCGCTTATATCACCTTCCAACTACCACTATATGTACTGATACTTTTCATTATCGATATGGATATACAAAACATCGCAAAGGCTGCCATGGCTCAAACTATGGCCTTACTGGTTCTAGGCGCGCCCTATGGATATTGGCTTACTGCAGTACGAAAATTTATGAATACAGCATCAGAACCCGATTTACGGATAACAGGTTAAAGAAAAGGCTGGCAGAGAAACCTGCCGGCCTTTTCTTTTATCAGCTTTTTGCATCAGACTATTACCAGGACGGCGGGTAAATAGTTACATTTCCTTGGTATCAAGCGGGGAACTGAAGTCTGTACTATTTGCCCTCTTTAGTTTCTTAGACGCTGCAGCACAGCCTCTACCATATTATTTAACGGCTCAACCTGATCGACGCCTCCTAATAACAGCGCTTCTCTCGGCATCCCGTAAACAACACAACTTTGTTCATCTTGTGAAAAGTTAAATGCTCCCTCATTTTTCATCGTTAATAACCCTGCGGCTCCATCTTTCCCCATACCGGTTAAGATGATTCCAATGGCATTTTCCCCGACATTAGATGCAACAGATTCAAACAAGACATCAACAGAAGGACGATGACGGTTCACCGGCTCTAGTTCATTAAGCTGCGTATAATAGCAGCCTGATTTGCGGATCACACATAAATGCTTATTGCCCGGTGCAATATATGCAGTTCCAGCACTAAGGCACTCATTATGCTTAGCTTCTTTTACCTCTATGGTGCAGAATGAGTTTAAACGCGAGGCAAATGATGCGGTAAATCCTGCGGGCATATGCTGAGCAATAACAATCGCCGGACATTCTTTAGGCATAGATCTTAACATTTGACTGATAGCTTCAGTGCCGCCCGTTGACGCACCAATCGCAATGACTGTTTTTCTACTGATATTGTCAGATCTAGGCATCGATACTTTTGAAAGAGCAGTGCTTTGAACGGGTCGTTTAATTTTTGCCATCGAAGCCGCGCGAATTTTATCGGTAATTTCCTGGCTGTATCCCTGCATGCCGTTAAGCTGATTAATTTTAGGCTTAGTAATAAAATCAACCGCTCCCAGCTCTAATGCCTGCATGGTAATCACAGAGCTTTTTTCCGTTAACGTCGATATCATTACCACCGGCATGGGACGTAAGCGCATTAATTTCTCAAGAAAGTTTAATCCGTCCATTTTCGGCATTTCAACATCCAGCGTTAAAACATCCGGATTTAGTGCTTTAATCAGCGTCCGGGCAATTAACGGATCCGGAGCCTCCCCAACAACCTCCATATCATGCTGAGAATTAATAATTTCTCTCAAAATTCTACGAATTAACATTGAGTCATCAACAATCAACACTTTTATGCTCATCGCGCCTCCCGTAGAACTTGCAGTTAACTGAACAGGTCATAATCCCCCTCAGCATCGCTTTGATTAACTTTAGAAAAATAACTTTTTTCGCGCATCTCTATTGTGTTGTTACTCACCTTTTTAAGCTTTCTCACCATTACCTTTCCCGTTTTCGGAAAAAAATAAACCTTTCTCGGATAATCACCTAATAAATCCTCTGCACATACCGGTATAGATTCATTTTTAAAATAACGGATAACGAATTCAGCATTACTTAAACCAACATCCAGCCCGTGAAAATGACTCAACATCCGTCCCCCGCCAAATACTTTAGCTGCTAAATTTTCTCTTTTCCCGCCAGACTGGATAATATTATTGATTAACAGCTCCATTGCATAAGCACCATAGCGGGCTGATTTATCAATGCAGGATTTTCCTGCATGGTTATTTTCAGGAAGCATAAAATGATTCATTCCTCCAATCCCGTTACTCTGATCCCAGATACACGCTGAAACACAAGAGCCTAATACTGTCACCAATACCATATTGCTCGTGGTAACATAGTATTCCCCAGGTAATAACTTAACCGCATCAAGAGCAAATGTCTGGTCAAAATAGGTTTGGAAAGCCAGCTGTTCTCTATCCATAATTTTTCCAAAGGGCAGGATAAATCCAGCGCCCGCAGTCAATTCCACGAGAAAAAAGAGCGGTAAAAACGATCTCATACTGCACACTATTCATTTTTACACTCTCCGATACACAGTATGCTTTTCTAATTTAAAAACACTGGAGGCATTTGGAAAACTTTCTGAATGGCCTACAAATAATAAACCTCGCGGGGGCAGCTTCTCAGCAAACTTTGCAAGCAGTTCATACTGCGTTTCTTTATCAAAATAGATCATTACATTACGGCAAAATATTACGTCAAACTGCCCTTTCATCGGCCATTCAGGTGATAATAAATTTAATTTTTTAAATGTAATTAAACGCTGCAGTTCAGGCTTTATTAGTACGAATCCCTCTTGAGCCCCTTTACCTTTTAGAAAAAACTGTTCAGTTTGTAATCTGCTTAACTGCTCGATTTTATCAATGGAGTAAATTCCCTTTCGCGCTTTTTCCAGTACACGGGTATCTAAATCAGTTGCTAGAATTTTCACCGGAGGGGCTAAACAGCCGAATAACGAGACCATCGTCATCGCAATACTGTACGGCTCTTCTCCAGTGGAACTGGCTGAACACCATATTTTAATCGGCTGGTCCTGAGATACTTTTGAATAATTACGTTTTATATGGGAGGCTAACGCTTCAAAATGATGCTTTTCTCTAAAAAATGAAGTTAAGTTAGTGGTCAGCGCATTAATAAACTCTTCCCACTCAGAACTATGCGGATCATCCAGTAAAGATAAATAGACACTAAAACGGCTGATTTTATGAAAGCGTAACCGTTTGACTAACCGGCTGTAAACCAGCTCCTCTTTTTTGGGGCTTAAAGAGATGCCTGCATGCTCATAAATTAATTTCTGCACATGCGCAAAGTCTTTACCGGTAAAAATAAATTCTCGTACATCACCCATAAATATACCTGCTTTAATAAACAGTCAAATTGCTGCCCGCCGGCAGCAGATGACTGCTCATTAAAACTCTGTCCATTCATCGTCATTCGGCGTTTTAGGAATCTGATTAAAACGATGATGCTCTTTTCTACCTGCAGCTGGAGGCCTCTGCAGTGTGTGCTCCGCAGCATCACCGGTATCAAAAACACTCACAGATACAGATAAATTATCAGCCTGCTCTTCTAATGACTCAGCCGCGGCGGCGGCCTCCTCAACCAGTGCTGCATTTTGTTGAGTGACCTCATCCATCTGTATTATTGCCTGACTGACCTGACCAATGCCGGAACTTTGCTCCATTGAAGCTGTTGCAATTTCAGCCATGATATCAGTAACCTGCTTAACGGCTGTCACGATCTCATCCATTGTATTTCCCGCTTCATCCACCAATTTAGCACCGACTTCTACTTTATCAACGGAATCACCAATTAAGATTTTAATCTCCTTAGCCGCCGCCGCTGAACGCTGCGCAAGACTTCTCACTTCAGAAGCAACAACTGCAAAACCACGTCCCTGCTCCCCGGCCCGGGCGGCCTCAACAGCGGCATTTAAAGCCAGAATATTGGTTTGGAAAGCAATTCCGTCGATTACCGAGATAATGTCAACAATTTCCCGGGAGCTGTCGTTAATATCACTCATGGTATTAACCACTTTACCAACAACATCCCCGCCTTTAAGTGCAATATTCGAAGCACCATTAGCTAATTCATTTGCCTGTTTTGCGTTTTCTGCATTCTGTTTAACCGTAGTAGTTAACTCCTCCATACTGGCGGCTGTTTCTTCCAGGCTGGAGGCCTGCTCTTCGGTGCGCTGCGATAAATCACTATTACCCATTGCAATCTCCCGGGATGCAATATTGATAGTATCCGTGGCTTCTTTTATCTGTAAAACAATCTCTTTTAGTTTATCTGCGGTTAAGTTTGAATCATCTTTTAACTGACCAAAAGTACCCTGATATTCATTGGTAATACGATCGGTCAGATCCCCTTTTGCTAAAGCTGACAGCATACGAACCACTTCATTCAACCCTTTCTCGCTGGTTTCCATCAAGCGGTTAATCGCTTCACAAAGCTGCGTGAAAAATTTGTCTTTTCCTTCCAGACTCATACGGCGGGTAAAGTCCCCCTGTACAGCACCATTTACAATACTTGCCACCTCTTTTTCAATAACCACTTCAGCAGTCCTGTCAGTCCACTCAATGACAGAGCCTAAACGTTCACCCTGTACATTAATGACAGGATTAGCAACCAGAAGAAAGGTTCTGCCTCCCACTTCAATTTCAGCTTTATGTTCACTGGTAAATGCGGCTAATAACTTTTCCTGATGTTCAGGATGTTTATGGAACTGATCAATATTACTGCCCATTAACTTTTCAACATCAAAATTCGGCAGCTCTGTACGGATATCATTTTGTGCATTGCTTAACATCGGCACAATTGAGTTATTCATATAAATAATATTGCGGTTATTATCGGCAACCATGACATTAGTACTTACGTTATCTAAACCTATTTTGATACGCGTTGATTCATTCGCCAGACGCTTCATATCCTCAACTTCAAAACC
This sequence comes from Psychromonas ossibalaenae ATCC BAA-1528, assembly GCF_000381745.1. Taxonomy (GTDB): domain Bacteria; phylum Pseudomonadota; class Gammaproteobacteria; order Enterobacterales; family Psychromonadaceae; genus Psychromonas; species Psychromonas ossibalaenae. The sequence goes on from NZ_KB906968.1 coordinate 5,856, forward strand.
AAGCTTTATCTGCATCATTTTTAAAGCTTCAAGTACATGACCTACCTCATCGTCATTACCCGCTTCAACATCAAAAGCATAATTGCCTTGAGATAATTCACGAAAATATCCTATCGCCCGATTTAGTGGTTCCGTAATACTCTTACTAAGTCTCACGGAGACAACAAAAGTGATAATAATCACAATTAAAGTCGAGCTCAGCATAAACAGGGATATATTGATAAAGTTAGTGTGGCTTTGCTGGTAAAAAGACTTTGTCGCTTCCATATTTTGAACCATCACTTTATCAATCTGACTCTGCAGAGCAGGAAGCTGCCTGCCGGCCGTCTTTAATAGTGCCTGCAGCTGTTTTGTATCATCATCATAAATAACCTGCTCCGCCGGAGAAAAAACACTATCCAGCAGCTTTTCACTTGATTTTAAAAAGGTTTTATTCTCTGCTAGTTGTGCAGGAGTAAAGATATGCTGTGAGTATTGTGTCTGCAGTGCTTTAATCGCATTTACATTTTCAATTAAACGAGCGCTTATTAACTGCTGCTCCTGAATATTTTTTACGGCTAAAGCGTCTTCTAATAAAGAGCTGCTTTCATGCCACTTATTCTGCAGAGATATCAGTTCATTCTGGGCAGCCATATGGCGATTGTATAACTCATTAAAGGTGTTATTAGTCTGACTGTTAACAAAGATTCCAAGTCCGCCGCCGGCAAGTAAAACCAGCGCCATTATCATAAACATGGCAAAAATCCGCTGCTTAATGCTTATATTATATAGGAAGTTAAACTTATCCAGCCATACAGGAGATACAACCTGACCGTGTACTATTTTTAAGGCCCCCTGCTTCCCCTGCTTAAACAGGTTGTAAACCGCACTAATAGTTTCTATTTCACTGCGCAGCGGAGCTGTACGCACCGACATATAACCAATATGCTGGCCGTTTTCTAAAATGGGGGTCACATTTGCTTTAACCCAGTAAAAATCACCATTTTTACAGCGGTTTTTTACCAGGCCGGTCCATGGTTTTCCATTTCTTATGTCAGTCCAAAAATCAGCAAAGGCTTCCGCAGGCATATCCGGATGACGAACAATATTCTGCGGCTGGCCCATTAATTCCGCTTCGCTGAATTGACTTATACGCAGAAAGTCATCGTTAATATAGGTGATATTTCCCTGCAGATCAGTATTAGACACGATTGAATCTTTTTCAGTTAAAATGTATTCATCATTTGTTACCGGAGTATTATTTCGCATAGTGACATCCTAATTCTAAGTACTTAAAAACCACTTTAACTACAACTCTCTGCTTCAGGCTAACTGTTCAACCAGCGCCATCTCTTTACTGCTCATTAAATTTTCTATATCAATCAGAATCAACATCCGCTGGTCAACGACTCCCAGCCCTTTAATGTATTTTGTGTCAAGCACCGCGCCAAATTCCGGCGCTTCTTTAATCTGTTCGGAGCTCAGGGAAATGACATCGGAAACACCGTCAACCACCATTCCGACAACCCGGTCAGCAATATTAAGAACAATAACAACCGTCATTTCGTGATAAGTCACATCACCTAGGTTGAACTTAATTCTCATATCAACAATAGGTACAATAATGCCGCGTAAATTAATCACGCCTTTTATAAAATCCGGCATATTCGCAATGCTTGTCACAGAGTCGTAACCGCGAATTTCCTGTACAGTAAGAATATCAATGCCGTATTCTTCATCCCCTAAAGTAAATGTTAAATAGCCGCGGTCCTCTGTTCCCGTCATTTCAGAGATAAAATTATGCTTTGTATCTGTCCCGCTTTCTGTTTCCTGCATTATTTTGTCCTTTTCATTTTCCTGCTATTTTATACACACAGAGTGCTTACTCCATTGCGCTGATTAAACCGACGGCATCAAGAATTAAAGCAACTCGTCCATCTCCCATAATGGTTGCACCGGAGATGTACGGCACTGCGTGAAAATTCGTTTCTAAGCTTTTCAAAACAACCTGCTGCTGTCCGACTAAGCGATCCACTAATAAGGCTGTTTTTTTATTATTACTCTCTAACAGCACTAGAATTCCATCACTAGGCTGGTGTACCTGTGTTTCAATATTAAACAGCTGGTGCAGTGCCAGTAATGAAATATATTCCCCTCGAACTTTTACCACAGTGCCTTTACCATTGATGGTTTTTATGTTCTCTGGCTGCGGCTGCAGTGATTCAGAAATAAAGGTCAGCGGGATAATGTAGATATGATCTCCAACCGCAATCGACATACCGTCTAAAATAGCCAAGGTAAGCGGCAGGCGGATAGATATGGTTGACCCCAGTCCCAGATCGGAGTGAATTTCAACCTGCCCGCCCATTTCGATAATATTGCGTTTCACCACATCCATACCGACACCACGACCGGAAACATCGGTAACCTTTTCTGCTGTCGAAAAACCGGCAGAGAAAATCAGCTGAAAGACCTCGTTATCAGTCATGCTGTCACTGACATTCAGTCCGCGTTCAACAGCTTTAGCTAATATTTTTTCACGATTCAAACCTGCTCCGTCATCGCTGACATTTATTACCACATTACCGCCTTGATAAAAGGCAAACAAACTAATGGTACCGGCTTCCTCTTTACCCTCTGCAAGCCGTTTTTCCGGCATTTCAATACCGTGATCTATACTGTTGCGGATAAGATGAGTTAACGGATCTGCAAGCTTTTCCACCAGCCCTTTATCAAGTTCGGTTTCATCACCAATCATCTTTAAGTTAATTTTTTTATGTAACTTGCCCGACAAGTCACGTACAACTCGTGGAAAACGTGCAAATACAAAACTGATCGGCATCATACGGATCGACATCACAGATTCCTGCAGATCCCGCGTATTTCGCTCAAGCTGAGTCAGCCTGTTTAATAGAATTTCATGCTCAGAAGGATCCAGCAAAGCAGAGATCTGCGTTAACATAGCCTGGGTAATAACCAGCTCTCCAACCTGATTAATTAACTGATCCACCTTTTCGGTATTAACACGGATCGAGCTGGATGACTCCGAACTGCTTTGGGTGCTTTTCGGCGCTTTTTTTAAGGAAGTCTCGGGCAGCGGCTTAATCTCTGTTTTCTTTGTTTCATCACTAAAAAAACCATAAGCTTCTGTTTCTTTACTTGGGTCGTCCGCTGTAGCCGCCTCTGATACTGAGCTTAGGTGAGGTACAGGCAAGGTTTCACTTTCTGCTCCGCTGTTTTTAACAGGTAATTCATCAAAAAAACCAAAGCTGTCATTTTCTATTAGTGCATGAGCGCTTTCCTCTGTAAACAAGCCGAATGCCGTTTCTTCTTTAGCCTCCAGCCTAGTGATAATAATCGAGCCTGGTTCAGTAAAAAATGTGATGCAGTCAGTCAGCTCATCATCGGATACAGAAGCTTTAGTCAAAGTCACAGACCATTTTTTAGAATCGTCCTGCATCTCACTGCTGTAACTGAGCTCGCCAAATTCTGCTAATTCACGCAGCAGACAGGCAATATCTTCTTTTTCCCCGGTTAAAAAAGTTATTTGTCGATCAACTATTTCTGGTACTGCGTTACTTTCAGCTGACTGTGAAGATGCTCCGCTTTCAGCCGACAGGCTTTCTAAAGACTTACATAGCGCTTTAACTTTTGCCGAATCAACTTCTCCGTCTTCCTGATGTGCTTCCTTCATCTCAGCTAAAAGATCTCCTGCCTGTAAAAAAGCATCAATCATTTCAGAGGTTAATACTGTTTCTTGTTTACGTAATTTATCTAGAAGCGTTTCAAGGATATGCGTCACTTCAGTCATATCATCAAAAGCAAAAATTCCTGCGCCTCCCTTAATTGAGTGAGCGGCACGAAAGACAGCATTTAAATCATCTAAACTGGGGGATTCAATATCAATAGCGAGCAGTAACGACTCCATATTGGCCAGGTGTTCCGATACCTCTTCAAAAAAAACGGCATAGAACTGCTTCATATCTATCGACATATCACCTCACATGGAGAAAAATCAGTTAGCCTAACACCTTAGCAGTTAATTCAAGCAGCTTGGCTGGATTAAAAGGCTTTACCATCCAGCCCGTTGCACCGGCATCTTTTCCCTTTAATTTCATTTCATGACCAGCTTCAGTGGTTAACATAATGATAGGTATACGCTGGTAAGCGGGTAAACTACGTAATGATTTAATCAGAGTAATACCGTCCATTCTGGGCATATTCTGATCAGTAAGGACAAAGTTGTAGGTATTAATTCTGCACATATCAAAAGCTTCTTTACCGTCTTTTGCCAGCGATACCTGATAGTTTGCCGACAACAGCGTGACTTCCACCATCTGCCTGATTGAAACCGAGTCATCTACAACTAAAATATGCTTGGCCATTTAATTACCTCTCTTTTCAGCAGGTTTAATTTTCTAGAAGAATTCAACTTCACCACTATCCATATTGGAAGAAGAAACAGGGTTATTTACACTCTGTTGTTTTTTTGACTGCAAACCATGCAGTATCTGTTCTATCTCCTCTGGAATGTAGCGCCCTTCTGTGTTTGCAAGCTCCTCCATAGAGTCCGTCAGCTGCTTGATACTAGCAAGGGTAAACTGTAGGCTTTGAATACTGATATCACCAAACTGCAGCCCGCGCATCGTATCGTGCACCGCTTCGACTAACTGCCCCGCCAGCTGGTCAAGATTGCGGGTCATGTGCAGATCATTGTCCGCTTTATGCGCCAGCTGCTCTATTGCCGCCTCCACTTCTTTTTTAGAATCTAGTACATAATCAACATCTTGTGTTGCAACATTTTTCACATCTTTAGCAAGTTCAGTGATCAGGCGGTTCATTGAAGACAGCTGTTTTTGAATCTCCATGCTTACTTCAGATGAACTATTTGATAATGAGCGCACCTCACCGGCAACAACCGCAAATCCTCGCCCGGCCTCCCCCGCTCTGGCCGCTTCAATAGCGGCATTTAGTGCGAGTAGATTCGTTTGTGATGCAATCCTTTCAATACCTTGTAACGCTTTCATCACCTGCGGCATTTGTTCGCTGATATGATTAACTTTATCAAGCAGAAACAAGGACTCATTGCCCATTTTCGTCGCAATGTCTACAAAATGATTCAAAGTATTCGAGGTTTCCTGCGCAAACTGACGCATATCAAGGGCATCATCATTATCGTGCTTTTCTGAACCTGTACTTAATATGCTGTGTATATACGACTGCTGCTGCTCAAGCAGAAGCAGGATTGCTGAAAATGCACCGCTTAATGTCGTAATTGCCCCTTCTTGAGTACCAACCAGATCAGTTAAATCAAGCTTCCAGGTATGCATACTGTCCAGGCTTTCATTAGCTAAAGCACGGGTATTTAAAAGGACTTTTTCACTGATTTCAGTTTCATGGCTATTGAGCTTCAGGCATTCATTACCTGTATTCTCTGCCTTAACTATTTTGAAATAATCACTAAGAAAAGCTAAAAAAGTCAGCCCTAAAATAATGACTATTTCTGCAAAAATAAACTGTAGTGCAGCTAGGCAGATAACCAGCAATGTAGAAAGCTTAAATATTCTAATCAACATAATATTTTTAAACATAACGTCTAACACCTGTACTTTTAAAGAACCGTCTATTAAAAGTAGTCATATTTAAATTTGTTTATCTGTTAATCTTTTATTGACACATTGCTTTTTTGATCTAGATCACTTTTACTTAACTTTAATTGAATGCGATGTTGTGTGAAGAAAGTTTATTGTCAGGAAGATATAATATATTCACTGTTGATAAGCAGATTTAAATACACCAAAATCAATAATGAAATATCGCTGTTATTCTAAGTCTATCGAGCGGATTGCTTGTTTTAAAAAATCAGAACGAAGCTGAAATTCAGCGCTGGATTTTTCACTGCGGCTTGCATATAACTGGCTTTCAACTCCCACTAACTCTTGAAATAACCAACCGCGGATCATCATATAATATCGCGAGTCCGTCCCGTAAGAGATAATTGTCTGTAACGATTGTGCATGTTCAGGCGCTGTTAATGCGGCCTGGATTTCCTGCACCATGATGCCTATATTATAAACTTCATCAATGTCTGATAATGCTGAAGACTGTTGTGCATTAACCGAGTTGACCAGCATAAATAATATTGCAATAAACAAAGACTTATTCATCATATTAACCAGCCCTCACTATTTTCACGATACATTAGGCAGGCATTATACGCTTTAACTGTGCAAAAAACAGTCAGTTCCGATAGAGCATTTTCAAAAATACTCCTGCAACTAGAAAGTCCAATAGGTACGAACAGAGTCGTTATATTATTTAAAATTCACACCTATATGCTCTGCAAAATGGTAAATTACACGGGTAAATGTATCTTATAGAGCTTAATAACATGATTATCAAAAAAGAGTGGCGAATTCTAACTGTCGGTGACGGGGACCTGTCATTTTCCAGTGCGCTGCTTAAACACCACCACCCGGCCTATTTAACTGCAACTGTCTATGATTCTTTAGAAACAATGAAGGATAAATACGGTGATCAGTTTTACCAGGAGCTTAAGAGTCGAAATAACCCGGTACTGTTTGGCTTTGATGTTACCAACCCAAGATCCTGGGGGGCTTTAAAGAAAAACAGCTTTGATCTGATCATCTTTCAGTTCCCGTTATTGCCCGCTTTTCGTTCTTTTGATGAATATAAAAGCCGCGGTAAAGATGTCAATATCAATACCCTGAACCGCCGTTTATTACGCAGTTTTCTGATTAACTCTTTTAGTCATTTTTTAGATCCAAAAGGTCAGCAGTTATGTTTTATTACTTCTAAAGATGTGAAGCCATACCGCGAATGGAATATTGAAAATGATCTGCACCTGCACACAGATATTCATTATCTAGGATCGACAGCCTTTGATATCAATATGTTTCCCGGGTACAGAATTCGTAACGTAGATCGTGATAAACATGTAAAGGATACCAAAGGCATAACCTATGTCTGGAGCCAGAATGTAAACAACGATTTAGTAGAGGAGCTGCAGGAGGCTCTATATCAGTGGGATAACTGCTGCACAGCCTGCCGGGCAGGCCCCTTTTCGACGCACTCCGATCGCCTCGAACATAACCAGTCAAAAAAGCATTTAAACATGATGGAATTTAAAAGACTGTGGTTAGCTGACCTAAAAAATGAAAGGTAAATAGAATGAGGGGCAGCTTCCCCTCACTCACAGATATCTAAAGCTTATCTTCAAGCTTTCACTTAAGCTGCTGTTTCTTTTTCGCCTGAAGGGCTTCAAAAACAGCCGTCTGTTCTGCTGTTGCAGGTAACTGATGATTATCCTTCCACTGACTGTAAGGCATGCCGTAAACATGCTCGCGTGCCTGGTCATAATCTAACTCAACGTCTAACTTATCTGCTTCTGCCATCATCCATTTTGATAAACAATTACGACAGAAACCAGCTAAGTTCATCAGTTCAATATTCTGTACATCTTTACGACTGTCCAGGTGTTTTAACAAATGACGAAATGCGGCAGCTTCAAGTTGAATTTTTTGTTCATTAGTCATACTTTTCTCACTTAACATAAATTATTTTTTCGTTAATGAGAATAATAACGATTTACCTGCTGCTGCAGCAAGGCTCTTGTTTAACATTTTTATGCAATTATTTATCAGTAAATTTAACAACACCTTAACTAAACGCAGTCGTTCTAACTTGAAAATGTAGATAATTATAAAAACAACTAACTAGCGCACTGTTATTTAAGGCTTATATCCTATAATTTAGAGGTAATAATAGATATTTTGTTTGAATAGGACTCCAATATGCAGTCAACCTCCAGTCAGTCTCAGGGATTGTTACTTTTTCAACTGACGCAGCTGCAAAGTTTCGCACTTGGCACATTAAAAATACAAGAGATAGTTCCCTATCAGCAGCTTACACAGCTTCCTAACGCGGAGCCGAATGTTATTGGTGCGGCCAGTATCCGCGGGCAGACCCTGTCAGTTATTGATATGGCGGGTGCGGTTGGCTATGCTCCGATAAGTGAAGAAGAAAAGAAAAACTGCGTCATTATTATTACTGACTGCAGTCGCCAGCATGTTGGTTTTTTAGTTAGAAAAATAGAACGAATTATCGAATGTAACTGGAAAAATATTGAACCGCCTCCAAGTACCCTAGGACATAAAACCTATATAACCGGCATCACCCGCTTTGAAGATAAACTCATTCAACTGATGGATGTTGAATTATTACTGTCTGAAATTTTCCCCTCCGAAGATGAGAATACAGTTGAAATTACCGGGGTGCAGAAAGGAATGCTGCAGAACATGCACATCCTGTTAGTTGATGACTCAGCAGTTGCACGTCGTCAGCTTGAAAATGCGCTCACCAATATCGATGTACCTTTTAAAGTTTGTAAAAACGGTGCCGATGCGCTGTCCGTTATGAAAGAGCTGGCAGCCAAAGACAATCCTATCGACATTCTTGTCAGTGATATTGAGATGCCGGGCTTAGACGGATATGAACTTACTTTTGAAGTACGCAGCGTTCCTGAAATTGCCGGTGCTTATATTATTCTGCATACCTCTCTTTCAAGTGAGATGAGCGTAGACCGGGCTAATCAGGTAGGAGCAGATGATGCGTTAACTAAATTTGAAGCTCAGGAGCTGATTAATGCGATGCTTAAAGGGGCAAAAAAACACGAAGCATAAAGTGAAGAGTAAAGCTTAAGTAGTACCGGCCTGATAAACCGGTACTATTAATAGCTTCCTTTAAAAACTCATTTTAAGCGACTAAGACAAAACACTTCTGACACAGTTTTTACCGGCTTCTTTAGCTAAATATACACCTTGATCAGCTAACTTAATTAACTCTTCAAATTCAGACATATCAGGCTGCCTACTGGCCACACCGATACTGACACTGCCCGGCCATGCTCCGCCGACAAATACAACTTGTAATTCAGCAACTGCTTCATGTAATAACCTGGCGATATGCTCTGCACCTGAAAAATCTGTGTTTTCACAAATAACCAAAAATTCGTCCCCCCCTAAACGGCAGACAGTATCGTCATTACGCAGTGTCTGCTGCAGTTTCAAGCTAAGTTCAGTTAAAACCAGATCGCCGCTGTCATGGCCGTAACGGTCATTCACATCTTTAAAATGATCGGCATCAATCATCAAACAGGAAAGCGGCTGTTTCTCCTGCTTAGCTTTTTCCCATAATGTGGATAAATGCGACATCGCATAACGACGATTAGGTAAGTTAGTTAATACATCCGTAACCGCAAGCTGTTCAAGGTGTTTATTAGCGGCCTGCAGCGCCTCGGTTCGTTGTACTACTTTAAGCTCAAGCGTCTGATTTAACTGTAGTAACTCGGTGTTACGATCAGATACCTGCTGAAACAGTTTACTCAGCGCTTTTAATAATGCTTCGGTGGCCTTATCTTCAGCTGTATCCTGAGCCTCATATGCGATCTCTGCACTACAGCCGGATTTTATTTTTTCCAGCTGCCTTGCCATATTCTGATCCATTCCAAGAATATGATAAACCAGCCACTGGGTTAAAAATTCAAACAAATTTCTTAATGACGAAGGATTATCCAGCGAAACTTCATTATTCATCGTCGTCAGTTTATAAATAAATTCCTGGTGTGTTTCAATATGATGAGACAAAAAGCGCGGATCAATACCGGCATTTCTCATCATTAATTCTTCTTCACGAAAATGATAGACAGTATAGTCATATAATTCATTGAATACTCGAGAGATATCTTCCATCAGCAGTTCATTTTGCGCCAGTAAATCACCAAATTTATTAATTAACTTCACCATATAAAAATGCTGCTGATCAACCTCTTCAAGTCCTGTAATGTAATACGTATCCCAACAAAATGATTCCATAATTCACCTAGTTTTTATCTGTTTGCTAGATATTATATATAAACAATAGAGCAATGCTTGCCTACACCATGCGTTAAGGTTACTTTAGAGAAAATTTTTGTTTAGGATCAACTTATGAATCACACCTTTTATTCATTTCGCCGTTGTCCATATGCAATGCGCGCCCGTTTAGCCCTTGCGGTCAGTCTTCAGACAGTTAATTTACGCGAGATAATTCTACAGCAGAAACCATCGGAAATGCTGACCGTTTCAGCAAAAGGAACCGTGCCTGTTTTGCAGCTGACAGACGGTACAGTACTTGATGAAAGTTTAGATATAATGGCCTGGGCATTAGAAAAATCAGATCCTGACGGCTGGTTAAAAAACGATTTATCTGAAATGTTAACGCTGATTGATGAAAATGACTTTGAATTTAAACCGTGGTTAGATAAATACAAATATGCCGAGCGCTTTCCAGAATACCCTGTCAGTTATTATCGTCAGCAGGCAGAAGATTTCATCTTCATACTGGAAAACCGCTTAGTTAATAAGCCCTACCTGTTCGGAGAAAATATCAGTCTGGCTGATATGGCAATTTTTCCCTTTATCCGCCAGTTTTCCGGCGTAGATAAAAACAGCTTTGAGCAAAGCCCCTATGTGAATGTAAAAACATGGTTAGACAACCTTATCAACTCCTCACTGTTTGAACAGATCATGGAAAAATATCCGCTATGGCTGGAGTCCGGCGAACAGATTTCTTTTCCATAAACAGTAAAGCCCGCTTTAAATCCTTTCCTATTATTTATCCGTAAGCCCTTTGAAAACTAAATTCCTAAGATGGTTACGGATAAAACATCAAAATAATTGAACATATCATTCATTTTATATCTGTTTGATTCCTTTTATTTTTGTATAGAATGAACTTATATTAATTAGCAAAGTCGTAACAAGACATTAACAATATGTTGTGTATACAGGGGGTACAAATGTCTACAACAGTCACACAATATAACCTTTTAGCAAAGCTATTACACTGGGGCTCAGCATTACTCATTATCGGTTTATTTGCTTTAGGTTTATGGATGGTCGACCTGACGTACTACAGCGAATGGTATAAACCGGCTCCTTACTGGCATAAATCTTTAGGTTTGTGTTTATTTGCTCTAACCTTAATTCGGATTATTTGGAAATTCATTACCGCCTCACCTGCAATTGAAGGAGCAAAGTGGGAAATTCAAGGGGCTAAAATAGCACATAACGCTCTTTATTTATTACTCTTAGCCGTTTTCATCAGCGGCTATATGATTTCAACCGCAGACGGAAGAAGCATAGATGTTTTTAACTGGTTTTCTGTCCCCGGTTTCGGCTCATTTTTTGAAAATCAGGCAGATATTGCCGGTGAGCTGCATTTTTACCTTGCCAGTACTCTTATTGGTTTAGCGGTGCTGCATGCACTGGCCGCTTTAAAACATCATTTTATCAACAAAGACAATACTCTTAGCAAAATGCTTTGAAATAAATAATAGGAAATCAATAATGAAAAAACTACTTGCAGCAAGCGTTTTAAGCATCGCATTAACCGCACCAGCTTTAGTCAATGCCGCCGACTATACGATTGATACTAAAGGTGCACATGCATCAATCAATTTTAAAGTCAGCCATCTGGGTTACAGTTTTATTCAAGGCCGTTTTAATAAATTTGACGGACAGTTCAGCTTTGATGCGAACAATGTTGAAGCATCAAAAGTAACGGTAAATGTTGATACACAAAGCCTTGATTCAAACCATGCAGAACGTGATAAACATATTCGCAGTGATGACTTCATCAATGCCGGTAAATTCCCGACAGCAAAATTTGTCAGCAGCAAGGTAACTAAAAAAGCAGACGGCGGTTTAGCAATTGACGGGCTGTTAACTTTACATGGTCAGAGTAAGGCAATTACCATTGATGCGGACTTTATCGGCGAAGGTAAAGATCCCTGGGGCGGTTACCGTGTCGGTTTTCAGGGGACAACTCGTTTACAATTAGCTGACTTCGGCATTCCTGTTATGGGGGCCTCAAGTTATGTTGATATGAATTTACATGTTGAAGGTGTACGAAAATAACAGCGAATAAAAATAACCCTGAAAACAGCTCTATTTTCGGGGTTATTTTATACAGTTCAATTACCTAAAATAAATAACACTTCGCTCACTATGCCCTGTGTAGACAGTTTCTATTTACAAATACACCTTTCAGAATAATTCTTAATATTAGACAGAAAACATATATTTATTCCCTTTTTTTTGACTATTTCCTTAATCATTCTCATATTTAACTATGCTTATCTGGTGTGCTTTTCTGAAAGGAATTAATAATGGAAATTTTTAATGTTTTAAAATGGCTGAACCATTTTTCGGTCAAGCAGAAAATAATTATATTAATCGTGTTTATCCTTGGCGCACTGAGCTTCATGTCACTCTATACCATCATCACATTAGATAACCAGAAAAATGACGGTACAGTTATTAATATTGCCGGCCGGCAGCGCATGCTTTCGCAAAAATACAGCAAAGAGTTTTTACTCGCTCTGCAGCATGCACAAAAAAACGGCGAACAGGTAGACAGTGGACAGATGCTTCAGACTAAAAAATTATTTGATGCTTCACTGCAGGCGCTTAGTCTTGGTGGAACAACTTACCTGGATCTCGGTATGCACTCCGCAATTAAGCTTCCTAAAGAGCAGGATGCCAGAATACTCAGTCAGTTAAAAGAAGTGCAGAAATACTGGCTGAAGCTGCAGTCATCAATAGAAGCAGTAAACCCGCAGGAATACCGTATAGAACAGCTTATGAATATCAATACACTAAGTAATAAAGTGCTCGCCAGCATGAATAAAAGTGTTGTTATGCTTGCAGAGAACTCAGAACTTAAGGTTCAGAAGATGCTGATCTGCCAGCAGGGAAGCTGGATAATAACCGTGCTCTTATCAATATTATTAGGCTGGCTTATTTCCCGTAATATTACCCAGCCTTTAAAACATGTAGTAGAAGCAACTAGAAGAGTGGGTCAGGGAGATCTCAAATCCTATGCCTATGATAATGAGAATAAAGATGAACTGGGCTTGCTAGTTGCGCAGGTTGATAAAATGCGTTCCATACTCAGCAATATTATTCATACCGTACAGCAGAACAGCAAGCAGATGACTCATTCATCCTCACAGGTTGCGACTATCTCTAATGAAATATCCACGGTTAACGAACAACAAAAAGACGGTTCAGCAAGAGTGTTGAGCGCAACCGATTCGCTGCAGGATATTGCAGCCTCTGTCAGCGAACACATCAGCGAAGCCACTAAAACGGCTGAAGAAACACAAGCAACAGCAATCCAGTGTATGACGGTTGTACAGGAAAGTATCGAAGAACTCGAAGGCGCAGTTAAAAGTGTTGATATTACTGCTACGCAAATGGCCTCAGTAAAAAATGCAACCAATCAGATTCATGACATCATTGAAGTGATTGAAAATATTGCCGCGCAAACAAATTTATTAGCATTAAATGCGGCAATTGAAGCTGCTCGAGCAGGCGATCAAGGCAGAGGGTTTGCAGTGGTAGCAGATGAAGTACGGACGCTTGCCTCTCGTACCGCCGACTCCACGACGCAAATCACCAACTTAATTCAAGAGCTGACCGCTTCAGTTGACAGTTCTGTGACCTCAATGAACAATGTGACCGGCCAGGTTAATCAGTCACAGAAAAAGTCCCAGCAGACGCTAAGCGCATTTGACTCCATGCAGGACGGGATTTTACGTAATAATGTCAACTCAACAGAAATTGCATCTCTGAATCACCAGCAGAGTGATCATTTACAATCCCTGCAGAGTGAGTTAGCCCACCTGTTCGAGATACTTGAACAAAGCTCTGAAAAAGCAAATTCAACATCACTGGTTGCCAGTGAACTGCATAGTGTCGCTGAGCAGTTAGACAGCCTGCTTCACCGCTTTGAAACAGATTCCGTGACTCCAGATGCACGCAAAGGTAATGAGCAGCGTCATTTCCCGCGTATTCATAATCAGATTAAAGTATTTGCAGAGCAATCCGGCCAGCGTATAGAAGCAATAACACAAGACTTCAGTCTTTCTGGTTTACACCTGAAATGCGTTGAAGAGCTAAATTTCAATACTCGACAAGCAGTAAATTTCACTATTCATTTACCAGCCCCAAATTCACTGCCTTTTGTTATAAAAGGGAATATTGTTCACACAGAACATGTTGACCGGGCTTTTTATTATGGAGTTAAATTCAGCACGTTAAATGATGATGAGAAAAAAAGGTTACAAACAGCATTTGATTTTTTTGAAAAGTCATCAGAATTCAAAATATCCTATTAAGAGTTATACGGACAAATTAAGACCCTGAGCAGTTTTATGCGAGGGTCTTTTTATATTAAAAACAATTAACCTTTATCTGAGACCGTTACCTTACGAATCACGCGGCAGGGATTACCAACGGCAACGCTGTTATCTTCAATATCCCGGTTAACGACACTGCCGGCGCCTATTACGCAATTATTGCCGATCTTTACTCCCGGTAAAACGGAAACATTACCGCCTAACCAGACGTCATTACCTATTTTTATAGGCGCACCGTATTCCGTCGTTTGTCTTTCAACCGGATCAATCGGATGTGTGCCCGTTGACAGCATAACGCAGGGCCCGAACATAACATTATGTCCAATATCAACACGGCAGACATCAACGATAGTGAGGTTATGATTGGCGTAAAAGTTATCACCGATATGAATGTTATAGCCATAATCACAAAAGAAATTAGGCTCGAAATGTGCGTTACCTTTAATATCCAACAGCCCCCTAAGTATGTCCATGCGCTCTTCAAATAACGTCGGATCGGCAAGGTTAAAAGCATGGCAGGTCGATTTAGCTGTTTTCCGCTGCTTAAGTAATAATTCATCCCACGCATCATAGGGCAAACCAGCTAACATTTTCTCTTGTTCGGTCATTTAATTCTCCTGCACATAAAAACGGCTTAGTTCTGAAATATAAACAATAACTTAATTAACCTATTGCTTATACGAGATTTACACTAATAAGACCTCGATGCCCTGTTCTCTTAATTCACTAATGTCCTGCTGCGGTGCATCCAGGCTGGTGTTCAGCACTGCAAACTGGTTGTTTAAACCTAAACTGGTCGGAAAAATTTTACCAAATTTGCTGGCATCTGTAAGTACAATATTACGCTTGTTTTTGGCGAGAATAGCACTGGCAACATCTACACGCATCATATCCCGGCTAGTAAAGCCGCTGTCAGCATGATAACCGTCAATACCTAAAAATGCCGTACTGAAATGGGTATGTTCGATACATAAACGGGTAAGCGATCCTACCAGGCTTTCCCCCCTGATGCTGATAAACGCCCCCCAGCAGAATAACCGTTGCCTGAGTATTACGAATCAGATGGGCATGGAGGCACTTGGCGTGATTATCGTAACATCTCCCCTGTCCGCGAGTATTCGTGCTAACAGAGCAATTTTCACAGGACTGGCAGACAGCTTTTGGGAACAAGCTTTCATTCGAAAGCTGAAGTTGTGAAAGAGACAACAGGCAGATAAGCAGGTTATCAGCCTAAGAACGTAAGGTCAGGGTGACACAGACAATACCATGGTCGGTACTTTCTCCGTCACGCTCAAATATAGGATTGATTAAATGCCGATCATAGGTGTGGTGTTCGCTTAATTCAAAGATACTTGACTGGCTGCATGCGTCAAACTCATTTGAAAGTAAAATATAATCCAGCACCGAGCTGCTTTCACCAAAGTAATGCGTCGCTTTACGTTTTATGTGCTCAGTATCGTTGTCGGTTGCCTGATACAGGTCCCATGAATCTTGTAACAGATATTTAGCCAGAAAAGCCTCGCAGTCGTATTTAGAAACAAAGCGCAGCGAGTCAGTCAGCAGATGGGTTAAAACACCGTCAGCCAGCGTATTATTGAAATCGCCCATCAATATCATCGGCTGTCCGGTCTGCTCACGACGGCTGATCATATTAACTAATAACAAAGCAGCTTCCGAGCCGCGCTGAATAGTCGATCCCCACCCCCCGGCGACTTGTGCTTTTAAAGATTTAATAATGTTTTTTTCAGCACAAAGCTGCTGATCTTTTTCATGCTCAAGCATCGGACGTTTTGATTTGAAATGTACCACATAACAGTCACAGTCACCGATATGCGGCAGATCAACGGTTGCACGCAGCACTTTACGGCTGAAGGAGAAATCATCTGTTAAACCAATCGAAGCGGCCAGATCAAGATCCGGCTGCACTGCCTGCACACCCTTAATCGGATAACGCGAAGCAATCGCCACTACCGGACTTCGGCAGATAAAATCATCAACAATCTCGGCACTGTCCACCACTGCAAAATGCCCATAACCATGCTCTAAAACTAATTCACATAAAGACTCAGGGCTGAACACTTCCTGAAAACCGATCACATCCGGCTGAAATTCATTGAGGTAATCACCGATCCAGCGCTGCTTTTTAGCCCACTGCTCGGCACTGTAAATACGCTCAAAATCATAATAAGCAAACGGTGGCTCAAGGTAATTAAACAGATTAAAGGTGGCGATTTTAAGCTGTGAATGAGGCACAAGCTCATTGGAATTGTGTATTGTTTCAGGATCTAGCGGGTTATTTTCTGGCAAACTGTTATCTCAGGTCATATGTGTATACCCATGTTACTTCAAGATGCAAAATCAGCAAGTCAAATTGTACTTAGATGCGAGGCATAAAATTGAAGTCTAGTTGCTCTACATTGATATTTTATAACGACGCAGATGAGTGCAGTTGGGCTTGCCCTGCGGGGGCTCAGCTCAAAAACCAGTATCGCGTTACAGCATTCAATAAGGGAGCACCATTACCCTCATGCTGTGCCTAATTCTGGTCTCCGAGCTGAGTCCTGATAAAGCATCTTGAGGTATCATGGATATATAAAGATTATAACGGAATTCATCTGTGCTTATACATATGATTTGGGTGTACGCCGGATCTACAGAGATAAAGTATATAGATAGTAAATCGGCTAAAAACACTGAGTCAAACAAACCACAGCACTTTATTACGAGGTACTAATATTATTTTTATTTTTTTTATTAAAGATATTTTCAGCTTTCAAAAACATAACCACCTGAAAAATAAGATCTTAAACAAAACACCACAAAAGTGTTAGATTGATTTTTTTATCTTTGATTTTTTGTCTTATAAAACACTATGTATAGTGAATACTGGCTAAAAGAATGATCTAATTGTGTACGATGACATTAACGAAATGCAGTTTATCTGCATCGCTACTAACAGTTTATATCCGCAGTTATTTTTCTTTGCAATGCCTAACCGCTAAACAGCGGAATAAATGTAACTTATGTAATAAAAATATTTTGAGGATGTACTTTGAGAAAATACGTAGTTTGTTTAACACTTATGCTGTTTAGCTGGAGCGGTTTTAGTCAGACCGGCTCGCTAGAAGCAGCTGCTGAACCTAAGGTTTCCAGCGCACAAATCGAAGACTGGGACAGTAACATTAGTCAGCCGCTGCCGGCTGCGGCGCGCTACGCCGGTTTATATGCGGTTGCAGGAAGCCAAGATGCCAGCCTGGAACTTTACGATATTGATAAAAACTTACTACACAGCCTTGATACTGAAGCATTTAAAAAAGCACTCTCTGAACAAAATTTAACGGAAAGTACTGCATCACTAGCAATTCGGGGAGTTACCTTTTCCGCCTCCGGCCGACAGCTGTATATCGCAGTGACAAGCGGTCCTGAAACCCTTCTCCAAGTATTTAAACTTAATACTGGTTTATCTCAGTTATCGTTATTTATAGAAGCGGTGGAGATGCCCCAGCTGCAGTCTGACAAAAAACTGGCAATGGCCCATCACAAAGGTGAACTATGGCTAGGCACCCACCACGGTGAATTACTGCGTTATCAGGCTCAGAAAAATGATGCTCAAGGTTTGCTCCTCACACGTCACTCATTAGCGGCGGGAGAAGAAAGCACGGTAACCGGCATCACCATTGACGGTGGTAGTGAGCAGATATATGTTTCATCATCTTCAGCTGTTTACCGCTTACAGAACAGTCACAGCAGCTTAACAGAAATTGCAGCTGTCCCGGAAATTATAGATTTGTCCTTTGCCCGAACCTATGGGGCTCAAGAACATGAGGGACTGTATATTCTTAGCGAGCAGCAGGATAAACCAAATCAACTGGCTTTTATCAGCCGAACAGCATTAGCTCAAAATGCAGATATGCCTGTAACGCCGTACACGGAACTGCAGAACGTACAGGCAATTGCAGCCACTGCCGATGGAAAAATGATGCTGGCAGCAGAGAAAGCTCAATTAATGAGTGATACAGCTGATCTGCGCCTTAGTTATCAAGACTGGCTTTTCGATGAGTTTCAGCAGTACCATACGTTTATCCGTACTCTGCTATGGCCTGATGGCAGAACTGAAGGCTGGGTAACTGGTACAGAAGCTAAACCGGGCATGAATCGCTACGACATAGCAAACAGCGGCCCGGCAGGATGGGCTGTTCTAGCACTGATTGCTTATGAATCTATGTTCGAAGAATCGGGACAAAGTAAAGTAAGAAGCATTTTAACTCGTCATGCCGGTTTGAGCAGCGATGGTATCGTACCTGAAATAACTACTGACGGCCTCTACTACAGTAACTACGAAGAGGACACCGGCGAAGGCATCGCTCGAGGCGGTGAAAAATTATCAGCTATCTATCCTTCAGCCAAATTAGTGCATGCGGCACTGCGGGCAAAAGATTTTTACCCTCATGATGCAGCTATTGTTACAGCGGCTGACACCATCATCAGCAGGCAGAAAAACTATGCCGATTACTTAAGAGATTACGGGAAAGTTGTGCATTTGGGCACTGATTACGGCCCGACAAGTGACACTGCAATAAGGTTTGTAAAACCTTATCAGGAATCTTACATATTTGCAGAGCTGGCACCGGCTGTTGATCCAATGGCGGAACTTGCATATCTGGACTGGTGGAAATACCGGGAGAATCATGCCTATCTTACAACTTACCTAAATGATGAACCGGTAATTAAGTGGGATATAGCTTCTTTTGTTGAACAATACGGTCATATTCTGTTTAAGGATCAGCGTAATGATCCTGCCTGGACAGAAAACTTTAACAACCTATATGCTCATTATGCAGCCTGGACAGATGATAACAGCCCTGATTACTTAACCGTTTTCTCTGCTGGTGCAACAAAAAGTGCCGGTTACAGTGCCGACAGAATAAATAGGCATCCCGATACTATTTCTCACTTCCCCGGCTTATTAGGTTTTGGCCTTTATGGTGACAGTGTCCCTATGGTTGGCGGTTATTTTGCTTACCGTGACGGAGTACGCCAGAAAATGAAGGGCACACCGGGCGTATTAGCACCAGACGGCACCATTGGTGCAGATCTGCTTACCCGTTATTCCAATGAAGATCCGGAATGGCAGCTGCCTCGATTAGGCCTTGCGGATATGATCTTTGGTTTCTTCGGTCTCGCTGAGCAGCTGCGCGGCAACGACGGCACAATCGGTGTAGTTGACCAGGTAATTGCAAGAAACAATCATCCACAGGATTTCGCCTTAGAAGCTCAATCCGGATCACAAATTTTCGATTTTGAACAAGAAGGAGAACTGGTTGCGATTAAGAATGCCAGCTTTGACGACCGCCTGGACTACTGGACAACGACTGGAGACTTTAACTATTACAGCGGAGATAAGGAAGACGTTGCGATTGACGGCAGAACCGCAGAGATCCGCAGCCATAAGGAGCTGACCTCAGAATACGGACGCTTAATGCAGACAGTTGATTTGTCAGGTCATCCGAGCATGACTCCCTATGTATTCCGCGCTAAATCCCGGATTAAAAACCCAGATTCACCGGATCAGGCTTATCTTAAAATAGTTTGGGATAATGATGCAGACCCGACTAATGCCAGCCCTTTTGAGGCACAATACAGTAATATCTTAGATGCTGAAGCTTATCCTTATCCGGGAGCGGATACTGCAGATCTTGAGCTGCACCTGCTGACCCATAAACCAGCTGGCGCAACTCATGCCCACGTAGGCTTCGAAGTAAAACGGGATCTCAATGTCAAAGCGAGTTTTAAACGCTATCTTGTTGATCAGCTCAGCATGACTCGCTTAAGCCAGGAGCTCAAGCCAGGCACAGAAAACTGGGAGCTGTTGAATGGAAACAACGCCTATGCACAGATCACTCCAGAGAGCTTTAACTTCACTACTCCTTCAGGAACGAGGAACAATGATTATGCAGAAATATATCGTGATTATCCGCTGGACAGTGAAGACCCGCTCGGCACCCGCTATGTAGCAGCTGCAGAAATGGCCAGTCAGAATATTTCTGATTCTGAGCTGCGGGTTTACGTGCAGTACCGCAGCAGCAGTGATCCTGAATACTTCCGCGAAGAAGGAGCGGATGTGGTCAGCAGGGATGTAAACGGCATTAATATATTCCATTCCAGCCGCCGTCTTGAGACACATGAAGACAGTTTACGCGTAGTATTTCGCTTTATGCGCAAGGGAAGCACAGCCGACAGCACTGAACAAGCTCAGGTCCGCGCTGTTAGTGTAGTAAAACAAGCCCC
The DNA here is from genome assembly GCF_000381745.1 of Psychromonas ossibalaenae ATCC BAA-1528. GTDB lineage: Bacteria > Pseudomonadota > Gammaproteobacteria > Enterobacterales > Psychromonadaceae > Psychromonas > Psychromonas ossibalaenae. Next base: position 26,386 of record NZ_KB906968.1, read on the forward strand.
TTAATAACGTAAAATTCTCAGCATAATAAACGTTTCGCAGAGCCGTATAAGCTCTGCGAAACGTTAAACCGCTAGGGTTCTGCATCATGTAAAATTAATAACCGCAACAGCCTTTGTATTTGCGGTAAATTTCAATTTCCTTCCTGCTCATCTGCACAATCATAGAGCCGTTGCTGTCATTAAAATGTCTCAGTCCCGCTGCGGTAAAAAAAATTATCCAGTAATTTATCACCTAAACCTTCTACTGCTTTTATGTTAGCGCACGCATGACCAGATAAGCTTCGTCCCAGAATGTCCGCAGTTATTCAGGCGCCCGGTTTCAGAAACTGTTTCCAATAGGTAAGCGACGCATCAACCCTCATGATATAAGCGGCCCCTTCTGAGCAGATTAGCTCCAGGCTTTGGTCGTGGTAATGCGTTCTGCTAGTCCAGCCTGCTGTGTTATGTTTTGTGTTTCATACAGGTACGCCTCATAAATACCCAGCGCAGTTACGCAGGAAAGGCTGATGCAGGTGGATAGCTCGCTAGTAACATCTTCAGCTGTGTACTATAAGTTAACCTGACATAGAATAAAAACAGGATACTCAGTATGAATATTTTAAAAGCAAAATCAGCATTTCTCAGACTGCCCCTGCTTATTTTAATAAGCATCATCAGCTTTAACAGTTTTGCAGTAAATGTCACTACACCAGCACTTCGTAAAGGCTCAGAGCTGGATAAATATTCCAGTCGTCTGATAGAGTTTTTAATTGATAAAGCCGGCGATAAAGCGGTTATGACACCTTACCGCAGCATAGTGAACTCACAGTCGCGCAAAGTATCAATGCTTCAGGAAGGAACTCTAAGTGTTGACTGGCTTGGCGCAAGTAAAACAATGGAAGAAAAACTCATTCCTGTACGTTTTCCTGTATTCCGCGGCCTGCTTGGACATCGTATTTTTATCACTAATACCAATACCGGCAAAAAACTGCATAATGTCACCACCAAAGAGCAGCTTGATACCTTTTTAATGATTCAGGGGGAAGGCTGGGCCGACGTAGATGTATTACGTTCAAGCGGCTTTAAAGTGAAAGAGCTGCCCAGCTTTGAAAATATTTTTAAAGTTGTCAGTGCCGGCCGGGCCGATCTGTTTCCCCGCGCTGTCATTGAGCCCTTCAGCGAAGTTGCAGAACGTTCTCAACTTCCTAATTTAATAGTAGATGACCAGTTAATGGTGGTATACAAGTTCCCGATGTTTTTTTTCGTTTCCCCTAAACAGCCTGAACTTGCAGAGTTATTAAAGAAAGGGTTTGATAAATCCTATAACGACGGCTCTTTTCTCGAGTTCTTTGAAAATGATCCTTTAGTGAAAAAAACCTTTGCCGAAGCCAAACTGAAACAGCGCCGTATTTTTGTTATTGATAATCCTCATTTAAGTGAAGAAACACGAAACATTGATGATAAATACTGGATGAAGTTATAAGCTTATTCTCCTTCAGGCTGCGGCTATTAATAAACAGTACGGCAGCCTGCATTAATAAAGCTATTAACCGTCGTCGGCACAATTGGATGCTCTTAGTTGCAGGCGGTATTGTGGTACACAGTAACTCGACTGTTCATCATCAGGTTAAGAGTATTATCAGCAGCCTGCCGACGCTCTCTTATATTTCTGCCGGTTATGTCATGTTTGCAAACGCTTGACCTGCGGATCCGCTCTGGTTTTTATCAGTCCGGTCTGGAAGCTCATTAAAAAATGCCTGTAGAGCAGGCCTGCTTTTCCCATTATACAGCAGCCGGAAGATAAAATGTTAATACTTATCCGGGCGATTAATTCCTCTTATCTGCCCCACTGTCAGAGTGCAGATTCATCAATTAAATAATTGATAACGAACTATACTTAATCATCTACAATGAAAGGAAGCGCTATCAATCACCCCAAGGAGATTCAGCAATGAAAACAAGCATAAACACTTGGTTATGTCTTCTCTTGCTTGTTTTTTCCGGATACCTGTCCGCCGCCCAGAAAATATTAATCATTGAAAGCTATCACAGTGAATACAAATGGGATATGAGTTATATCAAAGGTATTAAATCTGTTTTACTTGATGATTTTGAACTTAGCTATTTTCAAATGGATACCAAACGCCAGCCTAAAGCGGTTTACCCGGAAAGGGCTGATAAAGCCTGGCAGTATTTTCAGAAAGTACAGCCGGATTTAGTGATTTTAGGTGATGATAATGCCCTGAATTATCTTGGAAGACGTTTCTCAAAAATAAGCACACCGGTTATCTATCTCGGTATCAATAATAACCCGCGTTATTATCATGTTCATAGAAGTAAAAATATTTCCGGCGTATTAGAGCGTCCTTTAATCAAGCGGGCAATTCCAGCGGTGACACAGATATTAGACAGGGATATCAAAAATATTCTGCTGATGTTTGATAACAGCCTGACTTCCCATACCATTTTAGAAGAGATTTTCTCCAGTAATACTCAATTAAAGATCTCCGGCATTAAAGTTGAAATCCGCTTAATCGGTGAATGGGAAATTTGGCAGAGAAAACTATTAACAGCTGCAGATGAATCCTACGATGCTGTATTTTTCGGTTTATTCCATACACTCAAAGACAAAGACGGCAGACATGTTCCGGCAGAGCAGGTTCTGCAGTGGTCTGCAGAAAACACTCCGGTACCGCCTTTTGCTTTCTGGGACTTTGCAGTCGGCGAAGATAAAGCCATCGGTGGTTTAGTGCTATTCGGTTATGAGCAGGGAAAACTGGCGGCAAAGATGGCCAGAGAAGTACTAAGCACCGATATACAGCCTTATCAGCTGGGTACTAAAACTGCCGAAAAAGGCAGCTATTTGTTCAGTCGCAGTCAGTTACAAAAATATGGTATTACACTGCCGGAAAAATTATCTGCAAAGGCTGTGTTAGTAGAATAAATAACAACAGACGGCAGAAGAGGGGGTAAAATGAAAATACGATTAAACGCCTGGCTGTTTATTATATTAATCTGCCTGCCTTTACAATTATCAGCTAAACAAAAAGTGTTAATTATAGAGAGTTACCATAGCGAATACAGTTGGGACAAAAGTTATATCCAGGGCATTAAATCTGTTCTACAGGACAATTTTGAACTCACCTATTTTCAGATGGATACTAAACGTCTGGCGAAACCTTTATATGACCAAAGGGCGGCCCTTGCCTGGCAGTTTTATCAACAAACACAACCGGATTTAGTCATTTTAGGCGATGATAATGCGCTGGATTATCTTGGTACACGTTTTTCAGAAACAACCACTCCGGTTATTTACCTCGGCATCAATAATAATCCCCGCCATTATAATGTTCATAAAAGTAAAAATATCAGCGGTGTATTAGAGCGCCCTTTTATCAAACGCTCAATCCCGGCTATGGCACAGTTACTGCCTAAAAAAGTAAATAAAATATTACTTATGTTTGATAACAGCCGCACTTCCTACGTCATTCTAGAAGAGGTATTTTCCAGTAATACTCAGATAGTGCTCTCAGGCATAAAAATTGAAATAAGATTAATTGGTGACTGGGATACCTGGAAAGACAAACTGTTAACCGCCAAAGATAAGGGATACGATGCCGTATTTTTAGGTTTATTCCACACACTGAAAGATAAAAATGACAATCATGTTTCGGCAGAGCAGATTCTCAAATGGTCAGCGGTAAACACCCCAGTACCGCCTTTTGCTTTCTGGGACTTTGCAGTTGGAGCAGATAAAGCCATCGGCGGCTTAGTATTGTTTGGTTATGAACAGGGAAAACTGGCGGCGAAAATGGCCAGAGAAGTACTGACAAGCGACCTGCAGCCCTATCAATTAGGTACTAAAACGGCTGAAAAAGGCCGCTACCTTTTCAGCCGTAAACAACTGCACAAATACGGTATAACACTGCCTGAAAAATTTATAAACAAAGCTGTCTTGATTGACTAGAAGGGAGCAGATGTCCCCTTCTAGTGACTATTTAAAAATCCAGAGACGAGCCGTTTTGTAAAAAGTTATCCAGGTGTGCTAGATAAGGAGATACATCACCGATATTATTCTCCACCCATTCAGGGTTAAAATAGCTGTCCAGGTAACGATCACCTTTGTCACACAGCAGTGTCACAATCGAACCCGTCTGACCTTTTGACTGCATCTCCTGAGCAAGCTTTAATACACCATACATATTGGTACCGGTACTTGCCCCGACTTTACGCCCTAATACTTTTTCTAACCATAAGGTTACTGCAACAGACGCAGCATCCGGCACGCGGATCATTTCATCCACCACTGAAGCGATAAATGAAGGTTCAACACGAGGACGGCCAATGCCCTCTATTTTACTGCCCAGACAGCTGGTTAAACTGCTGTCTGCACTTTTAAAGTAATCTAAAAATACCGAGTTTTCAGGATCAACGACAGTAAGGCTGGTATCTAACTGGTGATAACGCAAATAGCGGCCGATCGTTGCACTGGTGCCGCCAGTGCCTGCACTCATCACAATGTGCTTAGGAATCGGGTGCGGCTCAAGCTGCATCTGCTGAAAAATAGAATCAGCAATATTATTATTGCCGCGCCAGTCTGTTGCGCGCTCAGCATGAGTAAACTGATCCATATAATAACCATTAAGTTCTTTGGCTAACTTTTCTGATTCCGCATAAATCATTTCCGTAGAGTCAACTAAAAAACATTCACCGCCGTACATTTTAATCTGTTCGATTTTCTCCTGGCTGGTGCTTTTAGCCATTACAGCGATAAACTTAAGCCCTAACAGGCGGGCAAAATAAGCTTCAGAAATGGCAGTACTGCCCGATGATGATTCAATTATCGTCGTACCCTGTTGAATTTTACCGTTACATAAAGCATACAAAAACAGAGAGCGTGCTAAACGGTGTTTTAAACTTCCCGTCGGATGCGTACTTTCATCTTTTAGATAAATATCAATACCGGCAAGCTGCGGTAAATTCACTTTGATAAGATGTGTATCTGCACTGCGCTGAAAGTCAGCCTGAATTTTTGCAATTGCATTCGCTACCCAAGTACGTTGTTCATTCATCATCGACCCTGCCTTTTATTTATCGCGTTGATTTGATGAATCAATCTTAAGTAAATGGAAGAAGAAATAGTTCCTTAAATAATTATTAAATCACACAATAAAGGAAAATTATTCTACAATTATGAAATGTATAGAAAATACTTCCCCATGCTCCTCAATAGAGAGATATTAATGCCGATTGATAATACCGATAAACAAATTTTAAGTCTGCTCCAGCAGGATGCCTCATTATCTTTACAACAGATTGCAGAGCAGTTAAACCTGACCACCACCCCCTGCTGGAACCGCATTAAACGCCTTGAAAACGAGGGGGTTATCAGCAGACGCGTCGCTTTGTTAAACCCGCAGAAAATAGGCTTAGAGCTGATTGCCTTTGTGCAGATTAAAACCCAGCAGCATTCTGAAACCTGGTTAGAAGAATTTGTGCTGCAGGTAAAAGGTTTTGCTCAGGTCATGGAGTTTTACCGAATGGCCGGCGAATACGACTATCTGCTCAAAGTATTAGTCTCTGATATGCGCAGCTACGACCGATTTTATAAGAAACTGGTTAATAACGTCAGCGGTCTGACCGATGTAAATTCCAGTTTCGCCATGGAGCAGCTCAAATACACCACAGAACTGCCGCTAAGCTGACGCTTATTTCAACTACAATAGATGAATAATAATTAAATTGAATTACAATTAGATTGTAAAATTATTACACTCTTGATCATTGATACTTAAAAGGAAAAATCGATGAAACTGTTTATTAAATTATTTGCAGGGCTAATTACCCTGCTTGTTTTGGCCGTAGTTATTTTGCTGACGGTAGTCGATCCGAATGATTATAAAGAAGAGATCCAAACACAGGTTAAAAATACCATTAACCGCGATTTACTGATTAACGGTGATATCGGCTGGACTTTTTATCCGCAGCTGGGCTTCAGCAGCGGTGAAATTGAACTGAATAACCTAGATGGCTTTAACCGTAAACACCTGGTTAAAATTGACCAGGCTTCACTTGGTTTAGATATTATGCCCCTGTTTAAAGGCCAGATACAGATAAGTGAACTAACACTTAACGGTTTTGTTTTAAATCTGATCACAGATAAAAACGGACGTTCGAACCTTGATAATATGAGCACAGCAAGTGCCGCTTCAACCACAACTGATGCATCTCAAGAAAGTACTGAATCCAGCTCTGAAGGGAAATCAGGCACATTTACAGCAGATAAAGTGCAGCTGGCGGGCATCAATATCAATAATGCAGTTATTGAAATTCAAGACCTAACAGTTTCCTCAAGCACTAAACTCAATATCAGTCATATTCGTCTTGGTGAATTTGCTTTAGGTAAAGAAGCCGATTTATCAGTATTAACTGATGTAATGGTGGCTGAAATGGACGGCCATATTGATTTACAGTCCAAGCTGCTTGTTGCTGCAGATTTTTCATCAATCCAGCTTAATAAACTTTTATTAAAAACAGACTTTAGCGGTAAAACCTTACCTAACGGTAAGGTCAGCAGCGTGCTCAGCAGTGACATTACTTATAACCTCAACAGCGCAGCCGCAGATATTAAAAACCTGCAGTTAAACGTAGACAAAATTCAGCTCAAAGGATCAGCCTCAGTACAAACTGGGACCGTAACCAAAGTTCGTTACGCTTTAGAAGGCAATGAATGGGACCTTAACCCTTATTTAAACCAGCCAGGCTCTAGTGACAGTACAGCAGACAGCACGGGGACATCAGACAAAACACCTGACTCGCAAAGCGAAACTCCAGCTGCAGAGCAGGAGCCTGATTTAAGCTTTTTAAAAACCTTAGATGTCCAGGGAACCTTAAAAATTGCCGGAGTGAAAGCTGACAAATTAGTGATTGGCGAAATCAATAAAACACTGATGATTAAAAATGGTAAAGCTGAACTTAAACCGTTAACCGCTCAGTTATACAAAGGTTTATTAAAGGTTAATGCCATGGTGGACGAAGCGCAGGGTAAAAACAGATATAAAGTTTCCAGTCATCTTAACAACGTGGATCTGCGTCCTTTATTAACGGATGCCGCAGAGGTCGATATATTAAGCGGTACCACAGCATTTAATTTTTCCGGTAAGGGTCAGGGGTTAACTGCAGCGAAAATCAAGTCCGGAATAGTAGGAAGTGGTGATTTCGAGCTGCTTGACGGTGAGCTATACGGCGTTAATATTCCGCAGGAGATCCGCTCACTGAAGGCCAAACTTTCAGGTAAGGCGGCTCCCACAGAAAAAAATATCAAAAAGACAGATTTTGCGTCCTTAACCGGCAAATTCAGCATTAAAAAAGGCCTGGTTAATAATCAAAAGTTTTTAATGTTATCACCGGTAATGCGCCTTGATGGTTTAGGTCTGGTTGATATTTTAAAAGAAACCTTAGACTACAAATTAAGCATCGCACCGCTGTCAAAAAGTGGTGCTGATACTGAACAGTTTGACCTTAGCGGCTTAACCATACCATTGCTGATTACCGGTACCTTCACTGAGCCTAAGTTTGCTTTAGATATGGACGGCGCGATGCAGGAGCAGCTTAAAGCAAAGGCCGAAAAAGAGCTGGAGAAACTTAAAGGCAAATCAACGGAAGAGCTTAAAGAAGAAGGCAAGAAACTGGAAGATAAAGTGAAATCAAAATTTAAAAATATATTTGGGTAGTACATTCAAACTGGAGACCGCAGTTTTGAAAGCAGATCTGCTATCTCCACTAATTCACTGAATTGCTCGCTTCGGGAAGAAGCGAGCGTGGAATTTTTATTAGCTGAAGCGTTTGGGGTACATACCGACTTAGGTTATTTACTCCAAAATGCGCATAACGGGGGATGGTAAATAGAATTATGCAGGGGGATAATTAACCAAAATCAGACGCAAAACGAGTTATTTTTTCAATGTTAGCAATTGAAAATTGTTTATTGCTATAAAGGAAATAACCTTCATCACAGCATTCTTTTAAGACCCTATTAAAACTTCTTTTTGGCGCGCCAACCTCTTGTATTAGTTTACTTTTTTGCAGCAATGCTAAATCACCATTTTTATAGTGTTTAAAGAGGCTTATCAACAAGCGTTGTTTAATTGTTAGAGCAGCTAGATTATCGGTGCGTACGCATTTTTTTATGTAGCAATTGACGATTACCTCAAAAAGGTATTTAGAAAAATCGCGGTCAATTTTCATCCACTCGAAAACATGTTCTCTCTGCAGTTTTACTACAACGCAATCTGTTTTTGCGATAACTGTATTTGTCTTAAAAGCTTCGTCAAATACTTCTAACTCACCAAACACGTCGTTAGCATTTAATTCATTGATAAATATCTCATTTCCATCATGAGTAAGTTGGACGACTTCAACCTTACCTTTTGTCAGAAAAAACAAATAATCATTGTGTTCATTAGACCGAATTATATGGCTCCCTTGGACATATGTTCTTTGAGTCATATAGTGCGATATTTCATTTGGTATAGAGTTTAAAGGTCTGATCTGATTAGTCACAGAGTTCCCCATAAAAATTAATTTTTTCAAGTGGATAATAAATGATTTTAGCTGATGGGTCATATGACCTATTTTTTATAACTCAGGCAAATATACTTTATTTCCAATGTCTAAACAAAGACTAATTCAGATAAGTATAGGAGTCCAAGTATGTTTCTAGATAACGAAATAATGCCCCACGTGAAGTTGAAAAAAGGTGATGTTGGTAAATATGTATTGCTACCAGGAGACCCTTTTAGAACAGATGCGTTAGCTGAACTTTTAGATGATCCGGTTTTAATCGCTCACAACAGGGAGCACAAAACGTGGACAGGTACTCTATTGGGAGAAAAGGTTTCAGTGACTTCGACTGGAATGGGATGTCCATCTACAGCTATAGCGGTTGAAGAGTTAATCGCTTGTGGAGCGGATACATTTATTCGAGTAGGGACTGCTGGGCGAGTAAATAGAAAATTAAAAGATGCAGCAATGATAGGTGGCATTATCACTGGGGCAGTACGTGATGAAGGTACAACAAAACAGTACGTACCTGTTGAATATCCTGCAATAGCAGATAGAAAGGTCGTTGATGCCTTGATAAAAGCTGCTGAGAACCTAAATCTTAATTTTGGTTCAGGTATTAGCCGTACCGTTGATTCTTTTTATAGCCTTGAATTTCCTGAAATGTCCCCGTTAGGTGATGAATCAAAAGAGAACAAAGATATTTGGGTTAAAGCCAATGTCTTATTATCTGAAATGGAAGCAGCAGCGATCTTAGTTATATCTTCGCTTAGAGGTGCAAGAGCTTCTGGAATAATGGCTTTTCCTGACGAAGGAGAGCTAATTGCATCTGGTACAAAAGGTGAAAATTCTGGTATTAGCCACGCCTGTCGTGCCGCATGCGAGGCCATCAAAATCTTGATTGAGTCAGACAAGAAATTTAAACAATAATATATTAAAAGGCTTACTTGAGATAGTGAGCCTTCATTATTAAGTGTTTGCGAACGGATGTATAAATTGAGTATTGAAACGAGCAACTCTCTTAGTTTTAGACTTAACCTAAAGAGCTGGATAAATGAGTACTTCAGTGTTTTCTCCATAAGTTTAAAAGGTTAATAATATGACATCTAGACTAGACAAATTACGTAAATTAACAACAGTTGTAGCTGACACTGGGGATATTGAAGCAATTCAAAAATATAAACCTCAAGATGCAACAACTAACCCTTCTCTTATATTAAAAGCAGCTCAAACTTCTCTTATATTAAAAGCAGCTAAAATTGCTGAATATGCTCCTTTGATTGACAGTGCAATAACATATGCAAAAACACAAAGTAACGATCTAAAAAAGCAGATTCAAGATACTTGTGACATGCTCACGGTTAATATTGGTAAAGAGATTTTAAAAGTTGTACCGGGCCGTATTTCAACCGAAGTTGATGCACGTTTATCTTATGATACAGAAGCAAGTTTGATTAAAGCGCGTCAGCTGATAAAGATGTATAACGATGCAGGAATTACCAACGATCGTATTTTGATTAAACTAGCATCAACTTGGCAGGGTATTAAAGCCGCTGAAATCTTAGAAAAAGAAGGGATCAACTGTAATCTGACGCTACTGTTTTCTTTCGCGCAGGCGCGTGCTTGTGCTGAAGCCGGTGTCTATTTAATCTCTCCGTTTGTCGGTCGCATTATGGATTGGCATAAAGCAAAGGAAGGGCGTGATTTTGCCCCACAGGAAGATCCGGGCGTGCTGTCGGTTTCAAAAATATATAACTTCTATAAAGCAAATGATTATAAAACTGTTGTGATGGGTGCAAGCTTTAGAAATATCGATGAAATTTTAGAGCTTGCTGGTTGTGACCGACTTACTATTAGCCCTGAATTACTGAAGCAGTTAGCAGATACCGATGGAGAAGTAGTGAGAAAACTCGCCCCTTCAACAAAGGTTCTGACTTTCCAGGCCCCCTTAACCCATGCAGAATTTTTATGGGAACATAATCAGGATCCAATGGCGATTGACAAACTAGCTGAAGGTATCCGTAATTTTGCTCTTGACCAGAATCAACTGGAAAAAATGATTGCAGAACGTCTTTAATTATCCTCAAAGGACTAATTATTAGTCCTTTCATTCATTTATGATGGAACTCTTATGAAAAACAATCGATTTGCTAATGCTATTAGAGCACTAAGCATGGACGCCGTTCAAAAAGCTAATTCAGGCCACCCAGGCGCCCCAATGGGGATGGCTGATATCGCTGAAGTCCTATGGCGTGATTTCTTAAACCACAACCCGACTAACCCGCAGTGGGCTGACCGAGACCGTTTTGTACTGTCTAACGGACATGGTTCAATGTTGATCTATTCTCTATTACATCTATCGGGTTATGATTTGTCAATTGATGATCTTAAATCTTTCCGTCAGTTACACTCGAAAACGCCGGGTCACCCTGAATATGATTACACGCCAGGCGTAGAAACAACAACCGGTCCTTTAGGGCAAGGTGTTACTAACGCAGTTGGTATGGCGATTGCTGAAAAATCTTTAGCTGCACAGTTCAATCGTGAAGGCCACAGTATCGTTGATCATTACACTTATACTTTCTTAGGCGATGGCTGTCTGATGGAAGGTATCTCCCATGAAGCTTGTTCTTTAGCGGGTACGTTAGGTCTTGGTAAGCTAATTGCATTCTGGGATGATAACGGCATCTCTATTGATGGTGAAGTTGAAGGCTGGTTCACTGATGATACTCCGGCACGTTTCGAAGCCTACGGCTGGCATGTTCTTGAAGTTAATGGCCATAGTCGCGAAGAAATTAAAGCGGCAATCGAAGCTGCTAAAACTAAAACAACAAAACCAACCATGATCTGTTGTAAAACAACTATCGGCTTTGGTTCTCCAAATAAACAGGGGACACATGATTGTCATGGTGCTCCACTTGGTACTGAAGAAATTCTTGCTACCCGTAAAGCATTAGACTGGAACTACGGCGATTTTGAAATTCCTGCCGATATTTACGCTGGCTGGGATAATAAAACAAACGGTCAGGCTGCTGAAAAGTCTTGGGATAAGAAATTTGCCGCCTATGCATCTGCTTTCCCTGAACTGGCATCTGAATACAAGCGTCGTATTAACAGTGAAATGCCAAGCGACTGGGAAGCTAAATCAACGCTGTATATTGCTGATTTACAAGCTGACTCTGCTAATATCGCAACACGTAAAGCATCACAAAACTGTATCGAAGCATTTGCGCCTATGCTGCCTGAACTTCTAGGCGGCTCTGCAGATTTAGCTCCGTCTAACTTAACTATGTGGTCTGGTACTAAAGCCATTACAGCTGATGATGCATCTGGTAACTACCTGCATTACGGTGTACGTGAATTTGCTATGTCGGCAATTATTAACGGTATGGCGCTGCACAAAGGTTTTGTTCCTTACGGCGCAACATTCCTGATGTTTATGGAATATGCACGTAACGGTTTACGTATGTCTGCACTAATGAAGCAGCGCGCAATCCAGGTATTTACCCATGACTCAATCGGTCTTGGCGAAGATGGTCCGACTCACCAGCCGGTAGAGCAAATTGCCAGCCTGCGTTTAACGCCAAATATGGACACCTGGCGTCCATGTGACAGTGTTGAGTCTGCGGTTTCTTGGAAATCTGCAATCGAGCGCACTGATGGTCCAACATCGCTTATCTTCAGTCGTCAAAACCTGAAACCTCAACCGCGTGATGAACAGCAGTTAGCTGATGTTGCAAAAGGTGGTTACGTACTATTAGACAGTGCTGCTCCTGCTGAAATTATCTTGATTGCTACTGGTTCAGAAGTACAGCTTGCTGTTGAAGCACACGCTGAACTAACAGCTCAAGGTAAAGCGGTACGTGTTGTTTCTCTTCCTTGTACTGATGTGTTTGAAACACAAAGCACAGAATACAAAGAGTCTGTACTGCCGGCTGCTGTCGCTAAACGTGTTGCTATTGAAGCAGGCATTGCTGATTTTTGGTACAAATATGTAGGTCTAAACGGTAAAGTTATCGGCATGACAACATTTGGCGAGTCAGCACCGGCTGATCAGTTATTTGAAATGTTCGGTTTTACAGTAAAAAATATAGTCGGTACAGTTAATGCGCTATAAGCGTAGACGCTGTATCCGAGCTAGACGCCAAAGGTCTTTATTTTTATTGATTCAATTAAGACAACGAGTTGTCTAATTTATTCAGGGTCAGGATATATTTCTCCTGGCTCTGTTTTGTGAAATCTATTAATTTATTTGATTAAGTCAAGGTATGCTCCACATTAATGACTAATAACGCAGAGGCCCAGCCCTACTTTCATATGCATTGATCGTAATTCATTTACAACAATACTCTTCATGTTTTAAGAAATGTTTAAATCAACAGGTCCTAGTTTTATATTTATTTTCTCAGAGCAAATGACAACTAGCATTACGATGTATTAAGCAAGGGGGATTGTTGGTTTTGCAGTTTCTTCTCAATTGATGAAAGATTATGATATTTATTAGGAAGGATAGAAAGTGGCACCAGTTAAGTCATCTGATCACAGTAATCCATACTTTGGAAGTTATCGAGCGAAGATTTGTTAAATTAAATTGAGCCTGACAGACTGAACTGTCAAATCGAATCGGAGCCACTACATAACACAATTGGGTTTAGAGCTAATTATACAATCTCTATTTTTCAAAATATGAGATTGTTGACAATGAATGTAGTACTTCTTATAAGTCACAGTGCTTACTTACGACACAAATCAGACGGCTGTTGCCGGAAAAATGGTATTGCCGTTTGTGGCCTGGTTGGTCAGTCTCAACCCCAGCTGTTTATCTATAGACTTGTGAAACAACATACGGTAGCATCCAATACCGAGCTTGATGTTGGTTTAAATACCTGCAACTTGCTTTCCCTTCGTATAACCCCAGTAATATGGCCTGGGGGTATCTACCAGGAACCAATAATTCCTGATTACGAAGAGTTTAGTGCTTTAGCGCTTTTCTCTTTGTATTAGTAGTTTTGTTATTCAGAAGAAAAGTGCTTAGTAATATTTTATTTATTAAGAGCTTAATCATGAAAAAATTTATCCAGTCTTTACCTAAAGTCGAACTGCACCTTCACATTGAAGGAACGCTTGAGCCAGAGCTTATGTTTGAGCTTGCACAGCGTAACAATATTACTATTCCTTTTAACTCATCCACAGAAGTTAAAGAGGCTTATAATTTTCACAATCTTCAGTCATTTCTAGATATCTATTTCCAGGGGGCAAATGTACTGGTTCATGAACAGGATTTCTTTGACCTGACTTGGGCTTACCTGCTGCACTGTAAAGACGATAATGTTGTGCACACAGAGGTGTTTTTTGATCCGCAGGCGCATACTGAGCGGGGTATTTGTTTTGCTACTGTAGTCAATGGTATTCATAAAGCACTTGCAAAAGGTAGGACGGAATTAGGCATCAGCAGCAGGCTGATTATGTGTTTCTTAAGGCATTTAGATGAACAGTCTGCATTTAAAACACTGGAGCAGGCACAAGCACATAAAGATAAAATCATTGCTGTGGGGTTGGATTCAACTGAAATTGGCCACCCAGCGAGCAAATTTGAGAGAGTATTTAAACAAGCCATTAATCAAGGTTTTTTAACCGTTGCTCATGCTGGCGAAGAGGGTCCCGTAAGTAACATCCACGATGCTATGAACTTGCTGCAAATCACCCGCATTGATCACGGCGTTCGCTGCTCAGAGGACCAAGCCTTAATAAAACAACTAGCCGCTGAACGCATCCCCCTGACTGTTTGTCCATTATCCAACATTAAACTCAAAGTATTTGATTTTATGAAAGAGCACAACATAGTCGATCTTCTTCGCAAGGGCCTGTGTGTAACGATTAATTCTGACGACCCTGCCTATTTTGGCGGTTATATGACGGATAACTTTTTAGCGGTGAGTAACGCACATTCTATGAATAAAGCTGAAATTGCTCAATTTACTTTAAATGCAATCGAAGCAAGTTTTATTTCTGAATGTGAGAAAAAACGGCTAAAAATAATGACCCAAAAATATTTAGATCTACATCAATAATTAACATCTCAAATAGATCCCGTTCTTTTGTTTAAATCAATACGCTGTTGATTCCTGTTCACCAGTGATTATTTGATTACAGAGGAGAAAACTATGGGCTTGTATTATCACACTTGGGCAGAAATGCCTGTTATATAAAGTGTGGTTGTACAACGCCCAATGAAAGTTTTTGTGTATATTGTGTTTTAGGAAGACTACGTAACTGCAATTATAATTGCAGTTACGTAGCTATTTAAGCTAAGTCGCTGGAGGCAATAGAGTCGTAACGTTATACCGAAAGGATAAAGAGGCCTTTACGCTCGCTACTGGGAGAAAGCGCGCGTTGTGTCAATAACGAAACATTGATGATAACAAATATTATCGCTCACTCGACGGACATTTGTGAGCTAGCCTTTTACACACTTCTGGCTACAACACACCTTCGCTTTTTTGTTATCTAATTTCACTTTACTCAACCCATACCGGCTTATAGCTTTGGCTTTTTTCATAAAATTAAATGCACTTAATTAACTGTTATATTCAATTTTTTACAATGAACTACAATTTAGTCGACAGCTGATGCGTATTGTTGAGCAAACTGTCTAATTATCTATTTTGTACAGAAAACGACCTGCACATCCAAGTTTATGTATCTGCTGTTTATGGAATTACTGCAGAAAAATATTGCTGCGGTAAAGCAAATATGAGTTTACAGAGGAAAGTTCGATATGAGTAAGGGCACAGTAAAGTGGTTCAATGCAGATAAAGGTTTCGGTTTCATCAGCCCCGAGGACGGAAGCAAAGATCTGTTCGTTCACCACTCCGAAATCAAAACAGGTGGTTATGCAACGCTCGATGAAGGTCAGAAAGTAGAGTTCGAAGTCGGACAAGGTCAAAAGGGACCGTGCGCAAATAACGTTGTACCAATTTAATTTTAAGTAATAATAACAGTAAGGCGCATCAATACGGTGTGCCTGCTGTTGGTGCTAGCCTTCTGGCAACCTAAATTAGACTGCCGTGGCCTCTTGGGATCTGTTTCCGGGCTTTTTATTCTTTCCTCCTATCTCAGCGGCAGATTAACCGCCCGCGAGCAGCCGAAAAATGCACAAGATATCTCAAACACACATAAGCCACCATCAAAGTTGCAATCAGCAGTTCAATATCAGCTAAACGTCCAGCCATAACTGCCAGCTGCGGATCAAATTGAGAGGCAGATAAATAAGCAGCCGTTTTATACATAGCCGTTGCACCAATCACTAAAGGAAAGGTAAAGGCAGAATAAGCCGGACTAAAAGGCAGGCGTAACAGTTTAGTAAAAGCGAAATAGATAAAGAAGGTCATCAGCACCGCCAGCCCGCCTAATATAACCACCAGCAGATGATGCGGATTTTCAGCAATGGTTAAATAACCTGCTAATAATAAACTGGCAGGCGCGGCAAATATCGCAATCGTCGGCTTTTCATTATCTGCAATAGTGGTGGTGAAAAATAAACGGTACAGCATAACAGGCAGCAATACTGCGTAGGCTGCCAGGCCGAACACAAACAGCGTTTGCGCAAGCGAAACAAAAACACCGCCGGGGAATGAAACAGCCGCCACTACTATGCCTACCGGCGGAATAAACCAGCTTGGTAAAATATGCTCTACAGTGAAATTTTTACAGCGGTAATAGATAAAAACGCTTAAAAAAATCAGGTGCAGCACAATTGCTGTCAGCCATAAAGCTTGGGCTAAGGAATGATCAAAACGGCCTATATTTTTCGCCACAATCATGGTCGCCATGGCAAATGTAGGTACCACGCTGCCGCTCATATGATGACTTAAATCCTGTTTTAATAAACCAGGATTAACAATAAATTTAAGCAGCAGCAGGATTAATAAAGCTCCGCCGACTAGTGCACCAAACATTTGTCCTTTACCATACAGATCCGCCTGGTTTTCCCAGCACCAGCCCAAACTTGCAATACCTAAAGCAAGGCCGGCCAAAGCTGTCGGTGTATTAGATAAAGAAGTATTTACTTTTTTCAGCATGACAACCCCTCGCTGGTTTTAATATAAAATGATTATAAACTGCCGCTATTATTAAAAATAGCTTAAACTATTTAACCAAACGTTAAATAAAACTTACCATCAATGCAGTGTAAGCAGCCGCTCTACTCAATCGCGCAGAGGTGTATGTGCATATTACCTTAAAACAGTTACAGGTTTTTATCTGTATTACTCAGGAAAAAACCATTACAGCCGCAGCCTTAAAGCTTTTTATCAGTAAACCAGCGGTCAGCATGGCACTGGCCGAATTAGAAAAACAGTTAGGTCATAAACTCTTTGAACGTAAAAATAACCGCTTAATCATTAATGAACAGGGCAGACAGCTGCAGCCCCTGGCGGATGAACAGATTGAACGCAGTAAAGAGATAAGCCGCTTATTCAAACCGGCAGCTCAAAGCAGCGGTAAGCTGAAGATAGGTTCAAGTAATACTATCGGCAACCACGTAATCCCCTCTCTGCTGGGTGATTTCAGAGTCACCTCTAGTCAAAGCCGTCAGTCTTTGTTAATTGATAACAGCGCATTTATTGCTCAACAGCTGAAAGATTATGAACTCGATATTGGCTTAGTTGAAGCCAATATCTTTGACAGCGAACTGCAGTCAAGCCGCTGGCTGCAGGATGAAATGCTGATAGTCTGCCATGCCGGACACCCGCTTGCACAAGAGCAACAGATCACCTTAAATGAGCTGGAAAACCAGCAGTGGATTTTACGTGAACACGGCTCCGGTACCCGTGACTTTTTCTTAAAACAGATAGGTGAAAAACTGACAGATTATGAAGTGTCACTAGAGCTGAATACTACAGAAGCAATTATTAACTGTGTTTCAGCAGGATTAGGTATCAGCTGTATGTCGAAATTAGCCGCACGCCATGCACTTAAAGATAAACGCCTGGTGCAGCTGGATTTAAAGCTTGGTGAAGATATCACCATGACACGTGATTACTGGCTGATCCGGCATAAAGAAAAGTACCAGAGCCCGTTATTAAAGCAGTTTATTGAGTTTGCACAGAACTGGAAACTGCCCTTTTAGCCATAAAAAAACGCATTAAGTAAAAAATACCTAATGCGTTTTCTTCACTAATAAAAAATAAACGATTATTTAATAAAAGGTGTATTGGTTGTCACATGCAGGTTCTGTGCACGATGGCGCAGCAGATGATCCAGCAGGGTTATCGCCATCTGCGCTTCAGCAATCGGCACGGCACGAATACCAACACAAGGATCGTGACGTCCTTTAGTGATCATCTCAGTCTGCTCGCCGTCAGTTGTAATAGTGCGTCCGGGAATAGTCAGACTTGATGTCGGTTTTAAGGCAATATGCGCGATAATATCCTGGCCGGTTGAAATGCCGCCTAATATACCGCCGGCATGATTGGATAAGAAACCGTCCGGGGTCATTTCATCACGATGCTCAGTACCCTTTTGTGCTGCAACGGCAAAACCGTCGCCAATCTCCACACCTTTAACGGCATTAATGCTCATTAATGAGTGTGCAAGCTCTGCATCTAAACGGTCAAATACCGGTTCACCTAAGCCAACTGGTACACCGGAAGCAACTACAGACACTTTAGCGCCTACTGAATTGCCCTCTTTAATCAAAGCTTTCATGTAATCTTCAAGCGCTTCTAATTTCGATGTATCAGGAAAGAAAAACGGATTGTTTTCAATTTCATTCCAGTCAATTATATCAGGTGTAATATCCCCTAGCTGACTTAAATAACCGCGGATCTCAATGCCGAAATGCTCTTTTAAATATTTTTTCGCAATCGCACCGGCAGCTACACGCATTGCCGTTTCACGCGCCGATGAACGGCCGCCGCCGCGGTAGTCACGGTGTCCGTATTTCTGATGGTAAGTGTAATCAGCATGACCCGGGCGGAACAGATCTTTGATCGCCGAATAGTCTTTTGAACGCTGATCGGTATTCTCAATTAACAAACCTATGCTGCAGCCGGTTGTTTTACCTTCAAATACACCGGATAAAATCTTAACCTGATCCCCTTCCTGGCGCATCGTAGTATAACGCGACTGTCCTGGACGACGCCTGTCTAAATCGTGCTGCAGATCTGCTTCACAAATCTCTAAACTTGGTGGAATACCATCAACGATACAACCTAGAGCCGCACCGTGACTTTCACCAAATGTGGTTACTTTAAAAAGCTGACCAATACTGCTTCCTGCCATGATTATTTCCCGCTTGTTTGTGATTTTAAAACAGAGGCTCTACCTCTATTCTGTGAAATATTGCGCCGGCCGAAATTAAAACTCGGCGGCGTCAAGCTGTGCTTTTGTTAAGACAAATACACCATGCCCGCCTGCTTTGAATTCGATCCAGGTAAATGGAACGTCTGGATAAGCCTGCTGCAGGTGTACCTGTGAATTACCGACTTCAACAAATAACACACCGTTTTCATTTAATTTACTGCTCGCCTGCTGGAGCATTTTACGTACTAAGTCTAAACCGTCAAAGCCGCAGGCTAAGCCCAGCTCAGGCTCATGCTTGAACTCTTCAGGTAAGTTTGCCATATCTTCTGCGTCAACATAAGGCGGATTTGAAACAATTAAATCGTATTTTTCCTGCTCAATGCCGGAAAAAAGATCTGACTGAATCGGGAAAACCTGCTGCTCAAGCCCATGCCCCTGAATATTAATTTCCGCAACATCTAAAGCATCTTCTGATATATCAACGGCATCCACTTCCGCTTCCGGGAAAGCATAAGCACAGGCAATCGCAATACATGCACTGCCGGTGCACAGATCCAGAATACGTTTGGGCGCTTCTTCAACCCAGGGTGCAAACTGCGATTTAATTAACTCGGCAAATGGGGATCGCGGTACTAAAGTACGCTCGTCAACATAAAACTCTAAACCTGCAAACCAGGCTGTATTAGTTAAGTATGCAACCGGAATACGTTTCTCAATACGCATAACAATCAGCTCAGCTAACATTTCCCGTTCGCGTCTGGTTAGGCGCGACTGCAGAACGCTGTCATGACTGTCCATGGCTAAATTCAATGAAGGTAATATAAGCTGAAGCGCATCATCCCACGCGTTGTCTGTTCCATGGCCGTAAAAAATACCGGCGCGGTTAAACTCGGTTG
Organism: Psychromonas ossibalaenae ATCC BAA-1528; assembly: GCF_000381745.1. Taxonomy (GTDB): domain Bacteria; phylum Pseudomonadota; class Gammaproteobacteria; order Enterobacterales; family Psychromonadaceae; genus Psychromonas; species Psychromonas ossibalaenae. The sequence goes on from NZ_KB906968.1 coordinate 46,128, forward strand.
CCGCCCAGCGCAGCATATCCTGAATGGTAACCAGCTCATTAACAGCTTCATCTGTAAAAATCGTATCCAACTTATTCTCCAATTAAGGTAAACTCACGCAACTTTGTTTTATTCAAGTAATCAGCATAGGAAAGGCCATGACTAATAAAAATAAAAACGATGATTTTTCGCTATTCAGCGCTGAGTTTTCAGGTATCAAAAAGTTGCAACAGGATACCATAAAATTACCGACTAAAAACATGAAGAAAAAAGAAGTCATCAAACAAAAACGCGAAGAATCACTCGAGGCAAATCATTTCTCCGATGCTTTTGAACCTCACCTGCCGGAAGAAGGCCCGGTTCGTTACTGCCGTGAAGATGCTGACAAGTATTTAGTAAAACAGATAAGACGCGGTGATTTTGCACCGGAAATCATCCTCGATATGCATGGCCTGACACAAGAAGAAGCCAAGCGTGAATTAGGCGCATTAATCGCCTGTTGTAAAAAAGAGGGATTGTACTGCTGCAGCGTGCTGCACGGTGTTGGTAAACATATTTTGAAAAAACAAGTGCCTCTATGGCTTGCTCAGCACCCGGATATTTTAGCCTTTCACCAAGCACCGCTCGAGTTCGGCGGACACGGCGCACTGCTGGTGTTAGTTGAACTGGAAGACTGGCAGATGAAGCAGGAATACGAAAAATAATTTAGTTTAAAACTGATAGATATATCATCAAGCGTCGCCAGCATGCATTCGGCAGACACTACGCTTTACTAGTTCGAATTGAACTGGAAGACAGCTTGGGAAACAAGAATACGAAAAATAATTGAATTAAAAGATAAAAGCACTTAATCAGCCGTCACTTGTTAGCCCTCTGAGAAAATCCACCAGTCCGGCGACTGTAGAAGTGCTCAGCCGCGGTCTCCTCTTTTTGACTGATTTGATAATTACTCCTATCTTTTAGCTATGCTTTATTGTCTTCTGACAACCGCAGTCCCGCTTTAAGCATTGTACCATGATCAGCTGCATTGCCGATATATAACAGTCGACAGGCAAAGCGTACTAAGATCAGAAAAGAACAAGAGTAAAACGTCTAAGCTTCGAACGGCAAGGAAAGGTTATGTTAAAAAAACTATTAACCTTATTAACTGTATCTGTATTGTCTTTTTCACTGCTTTCAACCAAGGCAGTTTCAGATGTGATAACCCTGCATGTCCCGGTTCTTGAAGAGAGCCTTGAGCAGCACCTGTTCTACCATGAACTGCTGGAAACGGCGATTCAAGAAATTGGACATACCCCAAATCTTATTGCTTCCCGGCTTCCGCAGCTGAGAATTAAAAGTTATCTGCAGCACGGCTTAATCAGCCTGTACTGGATGGTTGAGTCTGAGCAGAGAAACCAGCGCTACATTCCTATTGAGATCGGACTTACCAATAAACTAATCGGTAAAAGAATTTTATTTATTAAAAAAGGCGATCAGCATTTATTTAAATCAGTGGAAAATATTGAAGATTTTCAAAATTTAAACTTTGTGGCACATTTAGGAAAAAAATGGTTTGACGTTAAGGTCTGGCAGGAAAATGATCTTGCCTATAAGGAGCACTCCGGCAGCTGGAAACAAATTTTCAGAATGATTGAGCAGGGCACCCGGCATAATTACTTTCCCAGAGGCATCAATGAGATCCTTATGGAAGCGCAGCAGCACCCTAATTTAGCAATAGAAAAACGCCTGGTTTTAATCTACGACCGGGATTTTCGTTTTTACCTCAGCAATACGGGTATAAACGCCGGCAGTCGATATAAAAACGTAATTGAACAGGCTATGATAAAAGCACAGCAAAGCGGCTTAATAGAGCGTTTGATTAAAAAATATTGGGGCAGTGATTTTGACATATTGGAATATGACAACAGAATAAAAATTCTCTTACAAACCCCCAAATAATAAATCCCGGCACGCCCCTGCCGCATTAAACTGCTGTTCACTTATTCCCTGTTATGCACTGACAAAGACACCTTATTTCCCCTCTAAAAATAAAAATTTAAATTATTTGGCGCACATCATATTCTCTTCCTGCAAACATGCCTGTCTGTACTATTATTAACCTGACATTTCCTCAAGGAGCTGATATTAAACATGAAAATAAAACAGATAATATTAGCAGGCTTAGCAATACTGAGCTCCCCGGCGGCACTTTCCGCAACGCAGACACTCGACTTAACAAATGCACCTGTCGGTTATGCCTCGTTGCTTTTTTTTACTCTTGCTTACTGCCTGGTAATGGGAGAAGAGTTTTTACATCTGCATAAATCCAAACCTGTACTGCTGGCTGCCGGGTTAATCTGGCTTATGATCGGCTGTGTGCTGAAGCAGCAGGGGCAAACAGAAATTGCCCAGGCAGCCATAGAGCACAACTTACTCGAATATTCTAAACTGCTGCTGTTTTTATTAGTCGCTATGACTTATATAAATGCCATGGAAGAACGACGCTTATTTGATGCATTACAGTCATGGATGGTAAGCAGAGGTTTCGGTTACAGAACCCTTTTCTGGCTGACCGGTATCTTATCTTTTGTCATTTCCCCCATTGCCGATAACTTAACAACGGCATTGTTAATGTGTGCAGTGGTGATGAAAGTAGCAGGAAACAACAGTAAATTTATTAATCTTGCGTGTATCAATATTGTGGTTGCGGCCAACGCCGGCGGTGCATTCAGCCCGTTTGGTGATATTACCACCTTAATGGTCTGGCAGACTGGACTGGTAAACTTTAGTGAATTTTTAACATTATTCTTTCCTTCTCTGGTCAACTATTTAATTCCCGCTTTAATTATGTCTCTATTTGTACCTAAGACACAGCCGAATACAATCAATGAATATATTGAACTCAAACGCGGTGCCCGGCGTATTGTTCTGTTGTTTTTATTAACCATAGCAACTGCAGTGGGTTTCCATGCAGTAATGCATTTCCCTCCGGTAATCGGAATGATGATGGGGCTGGCTTATTTACAGTTCTTCGCATATTTCCTGCGCCGCACACTGGCCAGCTCGCTGGCCAAAAAAACCAGACAAGCAATAGCCAATAATGATGAAGCGGCACTCAGGCGAATTGGTTATGTCGTACCTTTTAATGTATTTAAACGTATCTCTGATGCGGAGTGGGATACACTGCTGTTCTTTTACGGCGTTGTTATGTGCGTCGGAGGATTAAACTTATTAGGATATTTAGATCTGGTCTCTGAAATTATGTATAGCCAGTGGAATCCAGTTTCCGCCAACATTATGGTTGGCGCCTTATCTGCGATTGTAGATAATATTCCGGTTATGTTTGCCGTCTTAACCATGGAGCCGGAAATGTCTCTGGGTAACTGGTTATTAGTGACTTTAACGGCGGGAGTCGGCGGCAGCATGCTGTCTATCGGTTCAGCTGCTGGTGTCGCCCTGATGGGAGCTTCTCGAGGAAAATATACTTTCTTTGGTCATCTAAAATGGGCACCTGTGATTGCGCTCGGATACGCGGCCGGCATTATGGTCCACCTGCACCTTAACAGTCAGCTGTTTTAGATATCGCAGTTGACTGTATTAACCGGGCTGCCTAGCCCGGTTTATTCTCGCTCAACGGCTTCCTGAATAGGTAGTACATTCAACGGCATATTTAATTTACTTAATATCTGCTCTACACAAGCCTGTTTATCTATAACCCACAAGCCATAACTGAGCGGTAAAATATCAATTCCCGCCCGCTTAAACAATTTATAACTGTTCAACTCGAAATAATCTGCCCATGGGCCGGGATAACCAACAAGGTCCAGCGCTAGATATTGCCCGTTACAGCGGCATAAAATATCTGCTTCCGTTCCGGCAATGGTATAACCGGGCCAGTGTTCAATGCCCAGCTTATCTAATACCTTAATCACAGCCTGCTGAAATTCATCCAGCTCACTGTTAGCCATGTGTTTAACTTCAAATTCATGAATAGAATTAATATAGGACTTCAGCAGGTTATTATCCGCAAGCAGGTTTTCATCAATGGACAAAAACACGGTCTGCAGCTGCCGGGCTCGGGTGACTGTCACATTAAAAACATCAGCTTTATTGAGGTAAACAGCGGCTCGGCGTGAATTATTATCAACAGCAAAAGAGATATAGATAATATCCCGCTCTTCCCCCTGAAAACCAAAAGGTGTAGCGGCACGAATACTATGTTTTGAAATTTCAGACTCATTAAAATTCAGACTAATTTGTTTCGCCAGGTATTCCGCCTGGTGCCGAAAAGGAGAGATAATACCCAGACTATGAATGACTCCCGTTTGTGCATCTTTTTTTATCTGTACAGTGACCGCCTTAATAACTTCAGCGGCTTCAATTTTATTAATTCCTGATTTATCCCGGCAGCCGCCGGTGCGCTGCACATTCAGGTGACCGCTGCTAGTGCAGGGCCGGTGCTGCATTATTTTTAATTTATTACGGTAAAACATACTGTTACTAAAGTTAATCAGCTCAGGTTTACTGCGGAAATGTTCATCTAAAAAAGCCGTCTGTTTATGGCTGACGACCGCAGCTAAAGTCAAATCGAGAATAGAATTATCTCTGTAGCTTACCACCCCGGGCGTCTGTTCTGTCAGGTTATGACGGGTCATCAGCTGCAGCTCTTTACTGCGGGCCAGAAACGAATAATGTCTGAGCTGTTTTGCATCACCCACCACCATGACTCTTTTGGCTCGATATAATGCCGGCAGACAACTGCTTATATTGCACTGGGTTGCTTCATCAATAATCACCAGATCAAACATCTGCGCTTTTAAAGGAAGAACTCGGTGTAAAGCATTGATACTGACTAACCAGACAGGAAAAGCCGAGAAGAAAGAGGTATATTCAATCTGGTCAAATAGTTCAAACTGCCGTTTTGAAGTTCGACTGCGGATCGCTTTGTTAAATGCCTGCAGGGATTTACGTTGAGTTTCAATAAGTCTCTGCAGGTTTAAATTTTTCAGCTCATTCAGATAACTTCTCGCCAGGTTTTCTCTATGTATCTGCTCCTGATTAACGACATCCAGTGCATGCCACAGTTTAAACAGTTCACGGATCCCCCTGCCCGCAAATGACAAATAAAGTTTTTTAAGCCAGATCTGTTCACGCAGCTCAAAACCGCGCAGCCTCTGTCCTCTGACGATAGCAGCACGACAGAATTTTACGAACTGTTTTTCTAAACCGTTCAACTTTTTATTAAGCTTGTGTAACTGTAATTCACTGTCAGCAGGGTTGATTAACTGTTGATCAGAAAAATATCCAGACAGCAGATCCGCAACATAACTCTTTAGTTTCTTAAGAAATACTTTTTGACCCGCGCGAATCGAAATATCACCTAAACCAAAAGTAACATCCAGCTTCTGCGCAATCACATCCAGCGCACTGTCATTATTCGCGACTATCAGTACCGACTCCCCTCTTGCCATATGTTCTGCGGCAGCAGCTGCAATGGTATAACTTTTACCGGTCCCCGGCGGCCCGGAAGTACAACCTACAGCTGCATTGGCGGCAATAGATATAACTTTCTTCTGCGCGCTGGAAAGCAGACCAGGCAGATAGTCATATTTTAATAATTTATCCGCTTGCGCTCCAGCCTGCGGCTCAAATAAATTCAACAGCGCGGACGAATACTGTTTTGTGTCGATAATTGTTTCTATTTCATGCAGAACGCCGCGGCTGCTGGCGGAACGCTCAATAAAAACCAGCATTGATGCCGGTAACAAAACATTTATGCCGCTTTTAACAGCCTGTTTAATCTGCTGTGTCTCTGCCAGCCTTGGAAAATTCAACAGGGTCAGTGAATCAATATCTACAGGACTGTCTTTTAACCACGATGCCCATAAAGAAGGATTCTGTACAAAGCAGCATTCTTGGCTTGAGGGGGGATTGTTACTTTCAGGTTTGAGCAGCTGCGTTAATGGCTCATTTATCTGCATAGTTTCCTGACTGGCAGAGAAATAATAATCACCATTATCCAGCTCAATTTCAGCTTCATTAAACAGCAGCGGCGAAACCACTGATTTTATTTCTCCGTTTATTTCTAATTTACCGACAAAAATAAAACTGGCATAAAGTAATACCCGTTCCCGCTGATAAACCTCAACACGTTTGATCATCTGTTCGGCAAAATCTGCAGGGATCGGCAGCCGCGGCAGAAACCCGGCGCCTAAATCATCACAACCCTGCAGTAACAGACAATCTTCTTTTTTAAGTTTGAGTAGATTCCAGAGATTAAGGTCACTGCTGTCTTCTTTATAACAGTCTCGGTAATAGGCCAGCCTACTGTTTAAGTTGACCATTTTTCAACAACTTGTTTTTTCTGGTAAGCGCCGTTCGGGCAGATGGTATAGTTAGTAGTCATTCTATTGTCCTTAATAGTTTGACGAAAGGGATTAGACAGACTGGAGTTTATTATCTTAATGGTAAGCTGAAAGCGGCCGCTTTCAGCTGTTTTTAGCTGTTTTTATTTAAGCCGATATTTGAGCAACACTGGTTAAACTATGCAGGCAGGCAAAACCACTTTCATCCAGCTCCACATGGCCTACAGTCGAAGTAGCAAACGCCGGTACGCCGGCTGCCGGAGTCAGTTCTCCAACTATATAACCAACTAAAGGAAGATGTGAAACGATTAATAGATTTTTTACACCGCTTGCCTGTAAAGCTAAAATCTCATTCACTGATTTTCGAGCGCTGCCGCTCGGCGTTAAAAACTTAATGACCTGCACGTTATCAACTTCAGGAAAAAATGGACAAACAGAATCCCAGGTCTGCAGAGCGCGCAGATAAGGACTGACCATAACCGCATCAAACGAGATGTTGCTGGAAGCTAAATAAGCGGCCATTTTTTCTGACTCTGTGCGCCCAACCGAGGTCAGAGCTCGCTCCGCATCGGAACAAGCCATCATTTCCGCCTGCCCATGACGCATAATATAAATCTGCATAACGCTCTCCTCGAGCAATAAAAAAAGCCCCGCTGTAAGAATACAGGGAGCTTATCAATAATTGCTTTATTTCAATAGCGCTTTTGCGCTAACAAACAATAATTGTGATTAATCTTCGACGGGTGTATCACCGGAGACTTTTAAAATTGCCACAGCGACAAGAAATACACCGATAAAACCAGCAGCAAAGATTGTCGGCATCGCTAAATAACCGAGAGTATGCCAAATAATCGATTCCAATTCGCTCATTTTAATTCCTTAAATTTAGTTAAATTAGATAAGAGTTTGTTAATGATACGTAAATAAAGCCTAAAAAAACATGTGCAAAATCATAAAAATCAGGATTAACAGCCTTCTAACGACTTCCTTAAATAATATTATTAGTGCAAGTACCTTTAATTTACAGGTAATTATGGAACTTTTTGACCTTGAAGTTGACTGTTATTGGCAGTATATTTTTCATTCTCTTTATTTAAGCAGATTATAATCATGGCAAAACAACAACTTAATGCATTACGAACTTACCTTAATAAAATGATCCTGGGACAAAGTGAACTGGTAGATGGTTTATTGATAGCTTTGTTAGCAGACGGCCATATTCTTGTTGAAAGCCCGCCTGGCCTAGCTAAAACTCGTGCTATTAATGCCTTGTCAGACGGTATCGAGGGTGATTTTCACCGCATTCAGTTTACCCCTGACTTATTACCGTCAGATCTGACCGGCACAGATATCTTCCGTCAGGAAACTGGAGAGTTTATTTTTGAAAAAGGGCCGCTGTTTCATAATTTAATTTTAGCCGATGAAATAAACCGTGCACCGGCGAAGGTACAGTCGGCATTATTAGAGGCAATGGCCGAACATCAGATTACTGTAGGTAAAAAGACCTATAAACTGCCGGAGCTTTTTCTGGTAATGGCAACACAAAACCCGCTTGAACAGGAAGGAACTTATCCACTTCCGGAAGCGCAGTTAGATCGTTTTATTATGCACCTTGAACTGGATTACCCGGATGCACAAACGGAAAAAGAGATTTTAAAACTCAATCAGAAAGAGATATTAAAAGAAAAAATTGCTGAAGTAACACCTCTGCTCAATGAACAGATTTTTGCTGTCCGTCAAGAAATAATGACCATCACCATCGCGCCGCATTTAGAGCAGTACCTGATTGATTTAATTATCGCAACTCGCCAGCCGGCACGTTACGGTGAGCAGTTAAACGAGTGGATAAGTTACGGTGCCAGCCCCCGTGCAACCATTGCATTAATGCGCACAGCAAAAGCCCGCGCGTGGTTAGATAACCGTGATTACGTGATGCCCGATGATATTATTCAAAACCTCTATCCGGTTTTACGTCACCGTCTAATATTAAGTTACGAAGCGGAAGCACAGGGCATAAATGCCAATCGTGTTATTAAAGAGATTATTAATCAGGTAGCGATTCCAGCCTAATGAAGAGCACTAAACCACACATCTTTACTGACACGCCGTACCAGACCGGTATCGATGTCAGTTTGAATGAACTGCTGAGTTATAAAAAGCAGGCTAAAATACAGCTGCAGCCGGCCGCTAAAGCGGCCTATCGGCAGCTGTCAGGAAATTATCTGGCTAAAATTAAAGGCCGAGGTATGGAGTTTGCCGAAGTGCGCCATTATCAGGCAGGTGATGATGTACGCACCATCGACTGGTCCGTCACAGCACGTACCGGCAAAGCACATACTAAGTTATTTCAGGAAGAAAAAGAGCGGCCGGTTTTTATTTTATTAGATCTTTCCGACAGTATGATTTTCGGCAGTCAGTTCGTTTTTAAATCTGTACAGGCCTGTCATCTGGCGGCCCTGCTCAGCTGGCAGGCAAAACAGCGTAATGACCGGCTCGGCGGCATTATATTTAACCAGCAGAGAGCAGCTGAATTAAAGCCGACCGGAAGAAATAAAGGTCTGATGACTTTTCTTCATCAAAGTGAACAGTTGTGCACAACTCAGGCATTTAAAACCGAAGCTGCTGCACAGTCCTTGTTTGTACAGCTCAAACGCCTTTCCCGTCTGGTACAGACAGGCAGCCAGGTGCATTTAATCAGTGATTTTTCACAGCTTAATGACCCCTGCCAGAAATTAATCAGTCAAATTCGCCGTCATAATCAGATCAATGCCTGGCAGATCAGCGATCCGCTGGAGCAGGTTTTACCTAAAGATGTGCAGCAGACAGACCTGAAAGTAAACAGCCTTTCTGGAAGCGGTTTTTTCAAACAGAAAAATGCTTTACAGGATTATCAGGAAGCCGCTTGCGAACGTCAGCAGAATGTTGTTAACACCTTTATGAAGTACGGCATTCCACTTTACTCGATATCAGCTTCCAGCTCATTAATGGAGCAGTTTCATGCCCCCGAACGATAACCAGGATCCACTTGCTCAGCTGCATGGCATTATAGGTCCAGACCAAGCATCTTCCTGGCCGCCGGCCCTTATTTACTGGCTGCTGGCAGTGTTAGTTATTCTTTTACTGGCGGCTGCTGTTTATTTATTCAAACGCTATAAAGAAAAAAAACAACTACAGAAAAAAGTACTGCAGGAGCTTGATCATTTAAAGCACGCCGGCGGCACGTTTATTTCCTTAAATCAGTTGTTAAAAGGCACTGCCCTACAGTATTTCCCAAGGTCAGAAGTCGCGTCACTGCATGGTGAGTTGTGGTTTGAATTTTTACAAAATCATTCGGCCGAAACTATTTTTCAAGATAAACAGACGTTCACCAAACGCCTTTACCACAGCACTGCGCAGCACTGCAGTACGGATGATTTTCAACAGGCCAGAGTCTGGATAAAAAATTTACCGCAACAGATTAAAAAACAACATAAAGAGAGCTGTAACAATGTTTGAATTTGTTTATCTATGGGTATTTCTGCTGCTGCCGCTGCCTCTAGTTATCCGCTATTTTTTAAGTGCGCAGAAACGCAGCTATACCCAGGTATGGATCCCGCTTGCAAAGGGGTTAAGCGGTGAGCAGTCACAAAATCAGCGCACTAACTTAAGCGCATTTATTCCCTGGTTAGTATGGGTTCTATTACTGTGCGCATTAGCTAAACCAATCTGGTTTGGTGAACCGATTCGCCTGCAGCAGCAGAGCCGCGATATGATTTTATCGCTGGATCTATCGGGCAGTATGCAGGAAGTCGATATGCCTTTAGACGATAAAAAAGTCGACCGTTTAACCCTGGTAAAAGATCTGTTAAAAACCTTTATTGATAAACGCCATGGCGACCGTTTAGGTTTGATTTTATTTGCCGATCACGCCTATTTACAAACACCGCTGACCTTTGATCTTAATACCATACAGCAGATGGTTAATGAGGCTGAAATAGGCTTAGTCGGGCAGCGTACCGCCATTGGAGAGTCTATTGCAATGGGGATTAAACGCTTTGTTGAAAATAAAAATGAACAGCGGGTGCTTATTTTAATTACCGATGGAGCCAACACTGCCGGCACCATAAAGCCGCTGACGGCTGCCAGACAGGCGGCCCAGAATAATATTACTATCTACACGATCGGCATTGGTGCAGACGAGATGATTAAACGCGGCTTGTTCGGTAATCAGCGCATCAATCCGTCAGCCGATCTTGATGAAAAAACCTTGACTGAAATAGCCCAATTAACCGGTGGTCAGTATTTTAGAGCCAGAAATCAGCAAGAGTTACAAAAAATCTACCAGAAACTCAATGAATTAGAGCCTATTGACAGCGAATTCTTAGAGTTTCGTCCAGAAAAAGATCTCTTTTACTGGCCGTTATCAGGCGCACTTTTAATTCTGTTTTTATTTGCTTTGTATTTTAAATTAAGAGGCCGTTATGCTGCCTGAAACTACTTTTATACCGCTAGAATTTTTACGGCCGCTATGGCTGCTGGGAATCATTGTTGTTGTTTTATTCTCGTTACTGCGCTACCAAAGCAGTAAAAATAATCGAGTACAGACTTTAATTGCCCCGCATTTAAGTAAAAATCTGGTAAGCGCACCAGATAAATCCAATGCAGGACAGTTTGCTTTCAGCGCACTGGCAGTCATTGCCTGCATCTCGTTATCCGGTCCAAGCTGGCGTCAACTGGAGCTGCCGGTTTATGAAATGGAAAAAGCACAGGTTGTGGTTTTAGACCTTTCCTACTCAATGTATGCCACAGACGCTAAACCCAGCCGCTTAACTCAGGCCAAGTATAAAGCGATAGATCTGATCAAAAAATGGAGCGAGGGCGAAAAAGGCTTAATTACTTATGCGGGAGATGCTTTTACGATTTCACCGTTAACCGTTGACGGGAATTCTATCATTAATCATATTCCGCACCTCTCACCGGCAATAATGCCGGTGACCGGCTCACGTGCAGATCTGGCCTTAGAAAAAGCAATAGAGCTGATGACTAACGCCGGTTACAAACAGGGACATATTGTTTTTCTTAGTGATGATATCGATAAACAAACTGCAGATAAAATGATTAAAGATCTGCAGGGAACTAACTGGGTTGTCTCAATATTAGCCATGGCCACTCCACAAGGCGCACCGATAAAACTGCCCGACGGCTCATTATTAAAGGATGAAAGCGGCAGAATAGTTGTTCCTAAGCTTAACGGTAAACCTTTTTACGATATTACCCGTGCCAGCGGCGGTATGTATTTAACCTTTACCAATACAGCAGAAGATGTCGACAAACTGGCGGAGCATTTCTCAATCAAAGAAGCGCGCAGAAATGAATCGCAGCAGTCAGCTAAAAATGAGATGGCCATAGATGACGGTTACTGGCTGGCGTTTTTATTACTGCCTTTATTCCTGTTATTGTTTAGAAAAGGCGTCTTTTACGTTGTACTTCTAAGTGTCTCACTACAGATATCCAGCCCGAAAGTAGAAGCTTCTATCTGGAAAAATGACCAGGAGAATGCATTTCAAGCTTATCAAGATAAAGACTATCAGAAAGCCGCTGAATTATATGAAAACCCTCTCTATAAAGGCGCCGCCTATTATCAGGATAAGCAGTATAAAGAAGCCTTAGCTTCCTTTACTCAAGCAGCGTCTGACACACCTGAAAATGCTGATGCATTTTATAACCAGGGTAATAGTTATGCGCATCTGAAGGAAATTGATAAAGCGATCCAGTCTTATCAGAAAGCGCTTGCCATTCGGCCTGATTTTCAACAAGCACAAGATAATAAAAAACTGCTTGAAGACCTAAAAAAACAGCAGCAGGAACAGGAGAGCAAACAACAGCAGAATAGCGAACAGCAAAGCAGCGAGCAGCAAAGCAGCGAACAGCAAAGCAGCGAACAGCAA
>NZ_KB906968.1:58510-138152 GCF_000381745.1 Psychromonas ossibalaenae ATCC BAA-1528
GAACAGCAAAGCAGCGAACAGCAAAGCAGCGAACAGCAAAGCAGCGAACAAAAAAGCAGCGAACAGCAGGAAGCAAAAACACAGCAGGAGCTTTCACAAGCACAGGCTGAACAGGAAAAAGAACAGCAGGCGCAGCTGCAGAGTAGTCAGTTACAGGAAACAGATGAAGTTAACCAAGAATTAGAGCAGTTACCAAACTGGCTGAAAAATATGCCCGATGATCCCTCTTTATTACTTAAAAACAAAATGCGTGCTGAATATCGAAAAAGAGCTTTATCACAGCCGGTAGAACAAGAAAATAACGGAGTTACCTGGTAATGAAAATATTATTTACAATTATGACAAGTCTATTTTTATCACTATTTATTAATCAAAGTGTGTCAGCAGCGGCAGTGCAGGTGCAGACCTCTGTTAGTGATAACGTAGTATATTTAGGCGATATGTTTACCTTAACGATTGAAATCAATGACAGCAGTTCAGACTATCAGCTGGACACTCGCCCTTTAGAGAAAGACTTTACCGTTTATCGTCCCTCTAGAAGTCAAAAAAGTGAATTAATTAATGGTAAGTTTAGTCAGCGCACAGAATGGCAGGTCACCTTACAGGCAAAAGCCGTCGGCACCTTTACCATACCCGCGTTAAAAATCGGCTCACTAAACAGCAAAGCAATCGTGGTCAGCGTTGAGAAGCCTTCAGCAGAGGCCACAAAAAGTCAGGATAATGCCGTATTTATAGAAAACAGCGTCGATAGAGAGACGCTTTACCTAGGTCAGCCGCTGATATTTACCAGCAAGATTTTTCTGTCACAAAACAGCAATGAATTGAACCTGCTGGACCCGACCTTAAAGGGGGCTGATATTGAAGTTTACGGCGAAGATAAAAACGGCCAGACAATCCGTAACGGTATCCGTTATAAAACCATTACCCGCAAATACCAGATAAACGCAAATACAGCCGGCAATGTAACCATAAACTCGCCTCTTTTAACCGGCAGCTTACGTAAAACGGTTCGTATCAGTGACTGGCAGAACCGGGTTATTGCCGATCCCATTAATATTCGCGGTGACAGCCTGAAAGTGACCATTAAAGAAAAACCAGCCGACTACCAGGGAGAGTGGCTGATCAGCGATGATGTTCGCCTGATTGAAAATCAAAGTATTGACGGCCAGAGTTTTCGTGTAGGGGAGCCGATTACCCGAAGCATTTCGCTGCAGGTCGCTTCCATTAATAAAGACAAGCTGCCGGTGGTTAATTTCAATTATCCGAAAAGTCTGCGTTTTTACCCGGATCAGGATGAATTAATAGAGGGGCAGGCAAACGATCTTATTTATGCACAGCGCACCCTGCGTCATGCAATCATCCCTGATCAAGCAGGCAGCCTAACCCTGCCGGAAATTAAAATTCCATGGTGGAACAGCCTCACAGACAAACAGGAGTTTGCTGTTTTACCCGCACAGACATTAACCATTCTGGCAGCCGAAAAAACACATTCCAGTGCAGCAGACACGGAGGCGCCACAAACTATTCCTACTGCAGCAGCTCCACAAGAAGCACCTGCGGCAGCAGCCGCTGATAACAGTGCTTTAATTATGTGGCAGGTCATTTCCGCTATACTGTTATTTTCACTTATCGTATTAGCTGCTTACCATTACTCTTATCGACGAAAATCCGCTGCGGAGAAAATTTCATCCCCTCTTATTGCTCCCTTAAAACAGGAACTTGTGACTCTGAATAATGCGCTGCACAAGCAGGATGCAGGTCTCATTTACCAGGCACTGTTAAGCTATGCTCAGAGTGAATACCATCTGCTGAAAAGCTTGTCACAGCTGCCCGACTGCGTAAATTTAAATGAACAGGATAAACAGCTGTTAGCCGCTGAAATTAAAAAATTAGAAAACCGCTGCTGCAATCCGTCTAGTGCTTGGAATGCAGAGCAGTTAAGTCAGCTGATAAAAAAACATCAGCAGCATAACCCCGCCAGCAGCGGTAATAATATTATGGACATCAACCCGTAGTTATAAATATTTTCCAGCAGAACACATAATTTTGTATGTTTACTGCTGGAAAATCACACTTTTCGCTCATTTAGCGAACGATATTGTGAGAGAACTCTTGTAAACGTTAACAATCTCGTAACAAACCGGGTGTTTCATATATTCTTCTCTATGCTTGATTAATCAATGGAAAGTAAGGTTTTTACTTTCTACATATTGAAATTAATATCAATAACATAGACAAGGATACAAAAATGAAATTGACGAAAATAGCTTTAATACTAGGTATCGCTTCATTGGCTCCTAGCTTTGCTTCAGCATCAACACTAGACCAGGTTGTTAAAAAAGGTACATTAAACTGCGGCGTTTCAACGGGTATTCCTGGGTTCTCTGCAACCGATTCTAAAGGTGTCTGGAAAGGCATTGATGTTGATTTTTGTCAGTCTGTAGCAGCCGCTGTGTTAGGCGACCCTGCAAAAGTTAAATATATCCCACTAACCGCAAAAGAGCGTTTTACTGCATTACAAAGTGGTGAAATTGACCTTTTAGCCCGCTCTTCTACCTGGACCGCAACACGTGATACCTCTCTAGGGTTGAATTTTGCAGGTGTTAACTACTACGACGGCCAGGGGTTCTTAGTTAACAAAGAGCTCGGTATCACCTCAGCTAAAGAGCTAGACGGTGCAACTTTCTGTATTCAGGCGGGTACCACCACCGAGCTTAATTTAACCGACTACTTTAAAGCTAATAAAATGGCTTACAAAGCGGTCACTTACGATACATCCGGGCAGACTATTGATGGTTTCAAAAAAGGCCGCTGTGACGCAGTTACCTCTGATGCATCACAGTTATACGGCTTGAAACTTAAAATGGACGATCCTAACTCGGTTGTCGTTTTACCCGAAATAATTTCTAAAGAACCATTAGGACCCGTTGTACGCCAAGGTGATGACCAGTGGCTTAATATTGTCCGCTGGACTATGTTTGCTATTTTAGAAGCCGAAGAATTAGGCGTGAGCTCTGCTAATGTGGATTCACAGCTTAAATCACAAAATCCAAGTATTAAACGTTTATTAGGCACTTCCGGTAAAGCAGGTGAAAACTTAGGCCTGAATGCTGACTGGGCTTACAGCATAGTTAAAAAAGTCGGTAACTATGGTGAAATGTTTCACAGAAACGTGGGTAAAGGTTCGCCGCTTAATATTGATCGCGGACTTAATAATTTATGGAATCAAGGTGGGTTAATGTACTCAATGCCAATTCGATAAATTAATATTGGGGGAGCACGACTCCCCTTTTTAAGGTTTTTTATGAACAATTCTCAACTCCCCCCTTCCGCTAACGGATTTTTAAACAACCCGCAGAATCGAGCTGTTATTTTCCAAGTGCTCGCATTAATGTTTGTTGTTTTTCTCGCTTTTTACTTCGCTAACAACATGTTCGACAACGTCGAAAAAAGAGGTATTACGACTGGTTTCTCTTTCTTGGATGATGTTGCCGGTTTTGGGATCAGCCAGACCCTGATTGAATATGATGATGCCGGTTCAACCTATTACGATGTATTTATTGTTGGTTTATTGAATACGCTGTTAGTCTCAATTATCGGTATTTTCTTCGCGTCTGTTTTAGGATTGCTGATAGGTGTCGGTCGATTATCGTCAAACTACTTAATTTCACGTCTGTCTTTAGTTTATATTGAAACCTTCCGCAATATTCCGATCTTACTGCAGATTCTGTTTTGGTATAACGTAGTACTGGCGGCATTGCCAAGTCCGCGCAAAAGCTTCTCTTACCTGGACTCGGTATTTTTAAACAACCGCGGCCTGTTACTGCCGGAGCCAATTTTTGAAAGCGGCAGCAGTGCAATTTTAATCGCTTTGATACTCGCTATAACTGGTGTATTTTTTCTGGCCCGCTGGTCGAAAAAACGTCATGATTTAACCGGTGAAGAATTCCCGTTAATCAAGGTATCAATCGCTTTAGTTTTGCTAGCCCCCGTGCTGGTTTACTTTATTAGCGGTCAGCCTATTTCCGCTGAATACCCGCACCTCAAAGGTTTTAACTTTAAAGGCGGCTTGACGATTATTCCTGAACTACTGGCTTTAATGTTTGCACTGAGTATCTATACTGCCACCTATATCGCCGAAGCGGTGCGTGCTGGTATTGAAGCGGTGCCTAACGGCCAGAAAGAAGCAGCTAAATCCTTAGGTTTAAAAGATCACGTTATCTTAACTAAAGTGGTTTTACCGCAGGCATTACGCGTCATTATTCCTCCCGTTATTAACCAGTACCTTAACCTTGTTAAAAACTCGTCATTAGCCACAGCTATCGGTTATCCAGAAATTGTCACGCTGTTTTCAGGCACCACCCTTAATCAGGTCGGCCAGGCAATTGAGATTATTTTAATGACGATGGCCGTTTATTTAACATTCAGTATCGTTATTTCATTAATGCTGAACTGGGTAAATGCCAAGATGGCAATCAAAGGAAGATAAAATGGCGACTTATACTATGAAAGAAGCCAAACCAGCGCCCTCGACCAGTAAAGGACTGCTGTTTTGGTTAAGAGAAAACCTGTTTTCGGATATTAAAAACAGCCTGCTCACCTTAGTCGGTTTGTATTTTTTGTACACTATTATCCCGCCTCTGCTTAACTGGATGATCTTTGATGCCACTTGGAGCGGCACGAAGGATGAGGTCGTAAAAGAAGGTGCAAGGTGGATATTTATTGTCGAGAAATTCGACCAGTTTATTTACGGATTTTATCCCGAATCTCTACATTGGCGCCCTAACTTGGTGGCACTGATCTGTATCGCTTTTTTACTATCGATGAAATTCGTCAAAAATATCAACATAAAAATAGCCCTTATACTGTTGTTTCCGGTTGTATGTTTCGTTCTGATCAGCGGCGGCGGGTTCGGTCTAGAAGTCGTTGAAACAGAAAAATGGGGCGGACTAATGCTCACCGTACTGGTGGCGGCCGTTGGTATCATAGCGTCATTTCCTATCGGTATCATATTAGCCTTAGGCCGTCAGTCTCATATGCCGATTGTAAAAACCCTGTGTGTGGGTTTTATCGAATTTGTCCGCGGCGTACCTCTGATTACCATATTGTTTATGGCCTCCGTCGTCCTGCCGTTATTTTTCAGTGACGGTATTGATTTTGACAAGCTCCTGCGCGCGCTTATCGGTATCACTCTGTTCCAGGCGGCATATATTGCAGAAGTGGTGCGCGGCGGCCTGCAGGCGATACCCAGAGGACAGTATGAGGCGAGTGAGTCACTAGGGCTTAGTTACTGGCAGGGGATGATTTTAGTTATTCTGCCGCAGGCTTTGAAGATCTCCATCCCCAACTTAGTCGGCTCTTTTATCTCCCTGTTTAAAGATACTACCCTAGTTCTGATTATCGGCTTATTCGATATTCTCGCTATGGTAACACTCACTAACAGTGATACTAACTGGTTAGGTTATGAGGTGGAAGGATATGTTTTTGTCACCATGATCTACTGGGTTATCTGTTTCACTATGTCGCAATATTCTAAATCAATTGAACGCAAGTTTAATACCGAGCACTAAAAGGAATTACCATGTCTGAACACGAATTTATGATCACAATGCAGGATGTTAACAAGTGGTATGGTGACTTCCATGTACTCAAAGATGTTAACTTAAATATCAAAAAGGGTGAGAAACTGGTTATCTGCGGACCTTCCGGCTCAGGTAAGTCAACCACTATCCGCTGTTTAAACCACCTGGAGAAGTTTCAGGAAGGTAAAATCAGCATTAACGGCACAGACTTAATAGAAGATGTGAAGGTTGTTCGCCATATCCGCTCGCAGGTGGGTATGGTGTTCCAGCACTTTAACCTGTTCCCGCACCTTTCCGTATTAGAGAACCTGTTATTAGCACCGACCTGGGTACATAACAAACCGCGTAAAGAAGCGATTGAAACAGCCATGTATTATCTGGAGCGGGTTAAAATTGCCGACCAGGCGCATAAATATCCTAACCAGTTATCAGGCGGACAGCAGCAGCGTGTCGCCATCGCACGCTGTTTATGTATCAACCCGGAAATAATGCTGTTTGACGAGCCGACTTCCGCACTGGATCCAGAGATGGTTTCAGAGGTACTGGAGGTCATGGTGGAACTTGCTGAAGAAGGCATCACCATGATCTGTGTTACCCATGAAATGGGCTTTGCGAAAAAAGTTGCAGACAGAGTTATTTTTATGGATGCAGGACAGATTATTGAAGAAAACGAGCCCCATGAATTCTTTGATAACCCGCAGTCGGATCGTTTGAAACTGTTCTTAGATCAGATTTTATCGCACTAAAAAAGCTATATTAAAAAGCATGTCAGTTATTTTATCCAGCACCAGACATGCTTTTCTCACATGTAATAATTTACCGGTTTAACTTGATCATCAGCAGCTGCAGCTGTTCATTAACAGCACCGCTTTTCAGACAGCCGTTTTCCATATCAAAATTAACGTAAAAACTAGGAACAGATAAAAAACCTTTCAGATCTCCGGAAAAAAACGGCGCGGAGCCAACAGCCGTAGTTAAAACACAGGAAGCACCGCTAGGTCCGGGAGATGTCGCCAGTAAAATAAGTTTCTTACCTTGAAATACTTTGGCATTAATTCTTGAGCACCAGTCAAAAACATTCTTATAAGCGGCTGAATAAGCACCATTATGCTCAGCAAAAGAGATAACCAGCGCATCACACTGGCTGATTTTATTAAAGAACTCCTGAGCTAGAGAGGGGATGCCGGAATCATTTTCTCTATCTTCACTAAATATAGGCATTTCATAATCATTGAGATCTAATACCTCTGTGCTGCTGTTTTCGACTAAGCTGCAGGCATAAGTCACTAACTTTTTATTAATTGATCGAGTGCTGCTGCTTCCTGCAAATGCGAGTATTTTCATAATACATCCTTTTTGAAAAATGATGCTTTCAGTGTGCAGCATCAACTGTAATTGGTCAAACAGATCACAGGAAAACAGAATATAAAAAAACGCAGTAAAAACTGCGTTTTTTTAAAAGGGGCAGGCAGCAGAGAGCTTTACTGCTGCAAGTAAGAGGCCTCTAGTTTTTTAAACAGGTAAATAACGGAAAAAGTTAAGCACATATACAGCAGTCCGGCAGCAAAATAAGCTTCAAAAGGTGCATAATAACGAGCATTAACCACTCGTGCAGCCCCGGTGATATCAACAATAGTAACTACACCGGCAATGGCACTACCGTGAATCATAAAGATAATCTCATTACTGTAAGCCGGAAGCGCACGACGTAATGAGTTAGGCAGGGTAATACGGCGCAGAGTCTGCCAGGCACTCATACCATATGCCTTAGCGGCTTCCAGCTCACCTTTATCCATAGTGCCGATAACACCGCGTACAATCTCCGCAGTGTAGGCACCAGTATTTAAAGTAAAAGCTAACAGTGCGCAGAACCACGCTTCCTGGAAGTACTCCCATAACCAACTCTCACGTAAAGCGTCAAACTGTGCCGAACCGTAATAAATAATGAACAGCTGTATTAACAGCGGCGTACCACGGAAGAAATACATATAAAACCAGATTGGGCCTTTTACAAACCAGTTATTACTGCTGCGTAATATGCCGGCCGGGACCGCAATAAATAAACCTAACAGTAATGAAAGCGCCACCAGCCAGATAGTGGTCCATAAACCATTAAGGTAAAGTGAGTACTGATTAACGATAATTGATAAATCCATCTCTACCTCGTTTTAATTGTATATTTTTGTTCAGCCCACTTTAATAAAGTGGTGGACACTGTGGTAAAGAAAAGGAAAACTAAAGCCACGGCAAAATAAAAAGTAAAAGGCTGCTGCGTGGAGCCGGATGCATCACCGGCAATTTTAACCATATCCTGCAAACCGATAATCGAAACCAGTGCTGTAGTTTTTAATAAAACCAGCCAGTTATTACCAATGCCAGGAAGTGCATGACGCATCATCTGCGGAAACATAACACGGGTGAAAATTTTAAATTTGCTCATACCGTAGGCAGCAGCGGCTTCCAGCTGGCCTTTTTCAACGGACATAAAAGCGCCACGGAAAGTTTCCGCCATATAAGCACCAAAGATAAAACCAATAGTCATAATACCGGCAAAATAAGGGCTGATATCAATATAATCCGGTAAGAATGAATACCATTCATGTTCTGGATTATAAGTTGTAAACAATTCATTTAACCATTCATTGAGGCTGTAACTTAAATCATTTACCAGCATCTGTCCGCCGAAAAAAATAAGCAGCATTAAGATAAGATCAGGAATACCACGGATAACCGTCGTGTATATAGTGGCAATGCCTTTTAATACCGTTGAGTGCGATAACTTAGCTAACGCGCCTAACAGTCCTAAAAAGACTGCTAATACTAATGACAGCAATGCGACCTGAAGAGTTAACCAGGCGCCATCGAGTAATATTCCCTGATAACTTTGTAGTTCAGCCATATAAAATTTAATTTCCAGTCATAATAAAAAAGGATGGTCACCCATCCTTAGTTTTGTTCAGTTGCGCAATAATTACTGAGCCGCACCGTAAACATCAAAAGTAAAATATTTATCCTGGATAGTTTTATAAGTACCGTCTGCACGAATAGCTGCAATTGCACTGTCTAACTTCACTTTCAGTGCTTTATCCTGCTTACGCAGTGCAATACCAGCACCTTCACCAAACCATTTAGGATCGTTTAATTTAGGACCGATAAATTCATATTTATCACCGTCTTCTTTTGCTAATAAGCCGTCAGCAATAGCGGCAGAGTCTGCCATTACATAATCTAAACGGCCAGCTTTAAGATCCAGATATGCTTCGTCAGCTGAACCGTAACGTTTGATCTTGGCATTAGGGTAATTATCCGAGATGTACAGATCCATCGTTGTTGCACGCTGTACACCTACGCTTTTACCTGCCATAAACTCTTTGGTCGGCTGGAAATCAGTTCCTTTCAGAGCAACAAAACGCGCTGGAATATGCTGGTATTTATCCGAGAAAGCGACTTTCTTTTTACGCTCTTCAGTAATATCCATTGTGGCAATAATAGCATCAAATTTACGACCTAATAACGCCGGAATAATACCGTCCCAGTCCTGCTTTACTAAAGTACATTTGACTTCCATCTCGGCACACAAAGCATTAGCAATATCAATATCAAATCCGGTAACACTTCCGTCAGCTTCTGTTTTACTAAACGGAGGGTAGGCACCTTCCACTCCAAAACGGATATGCTTCCACTCTTTTGCCTGCGCGGCGTTAAATGACAAGGCGAATAGTGCAATTAACAAACTGATTTTTTTCATTATATATCCTTAATTGGGGTAAATTATTTAAACTATGTTCGGGTTAATAAACTGATGAAATAAATTGTTTAAAACGTTCTGATGACGGGTTTTCAAAAATAACTTCCGGCTTGCCCTGTTCCTCGACTAAACCTTCGTGCAGAAACAGTACCTTGTTTGAAACATCACGAGCAAATGCCATTTCGTGAGTAACAACCAGCATGGTTCTGCCCTCTTCTGCCAGGCCGCGCATCACACTCAGCACTTCTCCTACCAGTTCAGGATCAAGTGCAGAGGTCGGCTCATCAAAGAGCATCACTTCAGGCTCGACAGCAAGCGCACGCGCAATAGCTACCCGCTGCTGCTGACCGCCGGAAAGCTGTCCGGGAAAATTATTTTTTCTTTCATGCAAACCAACACGCTGCAGGATCGCTTCTGCTTTTACAATCGCCTCTTTTTTAGGCACACCTAAAACATGCACCGGCGCTTCAATAACATTTTCTAATACCGTCATATGCGACCACAGATTAAAGCTTTGAAAAACCATTGCTAAACGAGAACGAATACGTTCGACTTGTTTAATTGAAGCCGGTACTGCACCACGTTTTTTATCCTGTTTCATTTCTATCAGTTCACCATTAACTCGAATTTCTCCCGAGCTAGGTGTTTCAAGCAGGTTTACACAGCGCAGCAGAGTACTTTTGCCGGATCCCGAAGCACCTAATATAGAAATCACATCACCTTTATGTGCATCTAAATCAATACCTTTTAATACTTCATTGTCTGCAAATGATTTATGCAGATCTTTTATCGATAAAGTTGCTGATTTCATATTTCTCAAGTTCGTTTTATTAGCTGTTAGACTGACTGCATTAAATGACTTAACACAAAGTTATACTGTGAATCGAATATAAATAAAAATGCATAATTATGCAAATCATTAATACTCAAGATTTACGAGCTTGTATCTCATTTATAATTTAAATATCTACAAAAAGGTGAGGTAGATCTTATTTTTACAAATTTCTTTACAAAAAAATTAGTCATGATATTGTGCGCGCGATTATCTCCCATCCAACTAACATAAAAAGGTATATTGCGTGTCACAAACTATTAATTACGCTAATCCAGCACCACTCGGCCTAATGGGCTTTGGTATGACAACTGTTTTACTTAATATCCACAACGCTGGATTTTTTCCAATTAGCGCAATGATATTAGCAATGGGCCTATGTTACGGTGGTATAGCACAAATTATCGCCGGTATACTTGAGTTTAAAAAAGGTAACACATTTGGTCTAACCGCTTTCACATCTTACGGTTTTTTCTGGATCAGCTTAGTTGTACTACTAATCATGCCTGAAATGGGATTAGGCGGCGCAGCAGAAGCAACACCACATGCATACATGGCGTGGTACTTAGTTATGTGGGGCATCTTTACTGCGTTTATGTTTGTCGGTACGCTGCGCGGTAACAAATGTCTGCAGTTTATCTTCGGAAGCTTAACCGTTTTATTCTTTCTGTTAGCAGCACGTGACTTTACCGGTTCGGCATTGATCGGCAAAATTGCCGGATTTGAAGGTCTTATCTGTGGTTTAAGCGCAATTTACTTAGCAATGGCTGAAGTGATCAACGAACAGTACGGCCGTGAAATTCTGCCTATTGGCGAACCGAAGTAACAGTTCTATTTATTCGCTTAAAATAAAAAGCCGAGTTCTGAATTAGAACTCGGCTTTTTTGATCTTAGTATTCCCGTAGCAATCAAAATGCATTTATCAGCGGCACCTTAAATGATCACGGGTATATATTAAAGCAGTGCTGGAATACCCGGCAGCTGCCCTACTAATGCTAATGAACCGACACAAATAACAAATGCAATACCCGGAATCACTAAACGGTCGGCAAAAGTGAGCTGTTCACTACGCTCTTTGTCACCGATAAAGCCCATATTGTCTAATAGCATGGTTGTTGCCCAGCCGAATACCGGGTTAACCAGTGCACTTGCAAAGATACAGATACCTGCGCTTTGTGAGCTTTTATTATCATTAACCATCTGCATACCCGCTTCTAACAGCGGTAAAAATACCCCTACTAACAATGCCACACGCAATACAGGTTCCCACATTGCTAAATCCATCGGGAAACCTAATAACGCACAGGCTACACATAAAAGCCCCGTTAAAAGAGCACCGCCTGGTATAGGACGTTTCGCAATGGCGGCCGGGATCATGTAAGTCCCCCAGGATGATGCTAAGTTTGCCCCGCCTAATACTGAGCCGACAATCTGACGGATTGAAACAACCGTCATTGTATCATCGACATCCATCAGTACATTTCTAGCTTTTTTCGGGTAGTTTAACTCCTGGAATACACGGTGACCTAAGAAGTCAGGAGACCACATAGCAACCGCCAAGATGGCAAACGGAATAACCGCAATATAATGGCTAAGTGTAGGCCAGCCAAGCTTCCAGCCAGTATCTTCACCCCACCAGTAGAGCGGACTCATGTTTGGCAGACCAGGCTCGGTTACAAATTCAAACGGAGCACCTAATGCGTATGCGGCAACCCCGGCGATGACTGAACATAGCGGAATAGCCAGCCAGCGCTTTTTAACACGAGCCAGATATGCATAAACAACAACGGTGATTAAGATAACCACAAAAGCGACAAAGGGCATGCCGATATTACCTGCAGACCAGGCCTTTAGCTTAGCGATCTGACCAATAGTCCCCACCGCACCGAGGTAAATCAATAACCCCCCGCGTACCCCTTCACCGGTTAAGGTTACCAGCTTAGAGCCGCCTTTAGACATGCTCAACATAATACCAAATACCCCGACCATAATGCCGAGCGCAAGCGGATGACCACCAGCAGCAGCAATTAACGGGATAAGTGGAATCATCGGACCGTGCGTACCGGCAAGGTTAGTACGAGGGTTTAATATCGCAGCAAACAACACCACGAATAACACACCTGCAATTACCAGTTCAAAACGGACGTTTTCTGCAACAAAAGAGGCATCTAAACCAAACTGAGCGGCAAATGCCGTCGCCATAGCAGCTACCATTACAATTTTACCAATGGTAGCTGCTAATGCAGGTACCCAGTCTTCAATTTCAATACGGTAATCACGATAAGGTAAATTTATACCCCAGCGTTTAAACTTCATGATACTCAGTTCATTGTTTAAGTAGTCTTCACGGGAACCAAAATCACTCGCGGGTTTGTGTCGTTCACTATACGGTGTATTCTCTGCATCCTGCATAGAAATATCCTTTATATATTTAATCGTAGTTTTAAAAAAAGTTAAAATAACAACATAAATGAGATGTTTTTTGTCTTAAGACAATTTATGGCAGATCGTTATAAAATCTAATCAGATAATAAACAATAGTGCTAAACCCTGCACAAACCCAGAAAAAACAGTATATTTTTTATACTTAATTGATTGTATATTTCAACAAAAGAATAAAGATGAAAATTAAATAAGCAGCCCTTCCCATAGGAGATAGTATTTTAACCAAACTGAAAAACAGCCTTAAGAATGACCTTAAAAAGGAAAGGGAATTCACTTTTCAGTGACAACATCAAGAAACACAGAAGCAGGCGACGTAAGCCATAAGAAAGAAAAGCAAACTTTTCCACACATAAAACAAGTGATTATTTTGACTATTCGGGTACAAAAACTGAGGTGTATTTCTTGGGATGATAATATACAGCTGAAGCCACGCGTGAAAATATCTGATAGGCCTTTTATCCTGCATGAGAACGGGCCAGAAACTTTAAGTTTCGTCAGGCATATAAAGAGAGGCACATATTTACTATGCTGATGATGAACAACCGAAATGCAGTTTCGCAGTGTGAAGATGGTCTGAAACTTTCTGCAGACGCTCTTCACCGTTATTTGAGGGTTAGCTGTGAGATGTGAACTCGACCGTCTTTACCTTTCTACCGGCACAAAAAAAGCAAGCCGAAGCTTGCTTTAGTAATTAACGGTTAAGTTAAATATTATTCAGCAGCTGGAGCTTCTTTCTTTTCCATTGCTTCTTTGATGCTTAGACGTACACGGCCCTGGCGATCAACTTCTAGTACTTTAACTTTTACTTCTTGACCTTCTTTAAGATGGTCAGAAACTTTCTGTACACGCTCTTCACAGATTTGTGAGATGTGAACCAGACCGTCTTTACCAGGTAAGATGTTTACGAATGCGCCGAAATCAGCCAGACGTACAACTTTACCAGAGTAGATAGTACCTACTTCAACTTCTGCTGTAAGTGCTTTAATGCGGTTGATTGCATCGTCAGCCTGCTCACCAGAAGTGGCAGCAATTTTAACTGTACCATCATCTTCGATTTCAATCGTAGTACCCGTTTCTTCACAAAGCGCACGGATAACCGCACCACCTTTACCGATAACATCACGGATTTTATCAGTGCTGATTTTCAGTGTATGAATACGCGGAGCAAACTGAGAAATATCTTCACGACCTTGAGGCAGTGCTGCATCCATTACTGTTAAGATATGTAAACGTGCAGCTTTTGCCTGGTTTAAAGCAATCTGCATGATCTCTTTAGTGATACCTTCAATTTTGATATCCATCTGCAGTGCAGTGATACCAGCGTCAGTACCTGCTACTTTAAAGTCCATATCACCAAGATGATCTTCATCACCTAAGATATCAGAAAGAACAACGAACTCTTCGCCTTCTTTCACTAGGCCCATTGCGATACCCGCAACAGAAGCTTTAAGAGGAACACCCGCATCCATAAGTGCTAGAGATGAACCACAAACAGAAGCCATTGAAGATGAACCGTTAGATTCAGTGATTTCCGATACAACACGTACAGTGTACGGGAATTCTTCAACCGTAGGCATTACTGCTAATACACCACGTTTCGCTAGACGACCGTGACCGATTTCACGACGCTTAGGAGAACCAACAAAACCTGTTTCGCCTACACAGTATGGAGGGAAGTTGTAATGCAATAAGAAGTGATCTTTCTTCTCACCCATTAGGCTGTCGATGATTTGTGCATCACGTTGTGTACCAAGCGTAGCCGTCACTAACGCTTGAGTTTCACCACGTGTAAATAGTGAAGAACCGTGAGTACGTGGTAATACACCAGTACGAACGTCAAGTGCACGAACACTCTCTGGATCACGACCATCGATACGCGGCTCACCTTTGATGATGCGCGTACGTACAACCGTTTTTTCTAAATCGTGTAAGTATTCACCTACTTGTTTAGCTTCTAAAGACTCGTCAGCAGCTAATAACTTCTCTTTAACTTCAGAAGTGATCGCTTTGATTGCATCGTAACGATCGCCTTTGTCGCTGATTTGATAAGCTTGTTCAAAACGCGCCTGCGCTTCAGTCGCAATCGCAGCATCTAATGCTTCGTTACGTACAGGTGCTTTCCAATCCCAAGCAGGACGTGCAACTTCAGCAGCGAATTCTTTAATCGCGTTAACAACAACCTGCTGCTGATCGTGACCGTATACAACAGCGCCTAACATTACGTCTTCGCTTAAGATAGCAGCTTCAGATTCAACCATTAATACCGCGTTGTCTGTACCTGATACTACAAGGTTAAGATCACTTGTTTCTAATTCTGTTTTAGTCGGGTTAAGCAGGTATTGACCTTCTTTATAACCAACACGAGCACAACCGATAGGACCATTAAAAGGCATACCAGAGATAGAAAGTGCCGCAGATGTTGCAATCATAGCAACGATATCCGGGTTAACTTCTGGGTTAATTGAAACAACAGTTGCAATCACTTGTACTTCGTTTTTGAAACCTTCTGGGAAAAGAGGACGAACTGGACGGTCAATAAGACGTGCAATTAACGTTTCTTCTTCAGATGGACGGCCTTCACGTTTGAAGAAACCACCTGGGATTTTACCGGCAGCGTATGTTTTTTCCTGGTAGTTAACAGTAAGAGGGAAGAAGTCACGCTCTTGATCATCTGCATTTTTACCAACAACAGAAACGAATACACAAGTATCGTCCATGCTGCACATAACAGCAGCTGTTGCTTGACGTGCAATTACGCCAGTTTCTAGGGTTACAGTATGTTCGCCATACTGAAAACTTTTAACAATAGGAGTCATTTTTTTTCCTTTAATAAATTTATAGTCTTTATGCTTTTTATCGCGCCGATAGTATACGTCAAACTGCCTGCTTTAAAACGTTTTAAACATGTTTTTTTGTGTTTTAGAAACAAAAAAAGAGCCCTATAGGCTCTTTTTGAAATCAGTTTTTAACTCAGAATTAACGACGTAGGCCTAATTCAGAGATAAGTGCTGTGTATGCAGCTACGTTTTTACGCTTTAGGTAGTCAAGTAATTTACGACGCTGAGCAACCATGCGTAATAGACCACGACGGCTGTGGTGATCATGGATGTGCTCTTTGAAGTGACCCTGAAGGTGGTTGATTTGTGCTGTGTACAAAGCAACTTGAACTTCAGATGAACCAGTATCGCCTTCTGAACGACCAAATTTTGCTACGATTTCAGCTTTCTGTTGTGCACTTAGTGACATAACATACTCCGATATTTTATGGTTATGTGAATAACCTATTTAAATTATTACCGCCGATCACTAATTCAGCGATAAAGTGAACCGCGGATTTTACGGAGTATTAAGCAACTAAGCAATAGTTATCGAAGAGATAATTACATTTTCAACAGCCCTACTCTATAACAGCCCCCTGCAAAGACAAACAGCAGCTGGTTATCACTATCAGATATAATACCTTCAGTAAATCGTACAGATTTTATTATTCAGAAATAAATACAATATGTGTATTTACAACAGCATCGCCTATAAGAGAAACTCTGAATATCTCGAACAAATATTTATCGAAAATGCTATAAATCAGGGGAATAAAATGATTAACAGCAATGCAGAAACTGTAAAAATCAATGATCTTATTGTCATTGATTTTAAAGCAGCAAGTATAAGCTACCTTAACAGCGGCCATAAAATACAAGTGCCTGCCAATGAAATTCTGTTATTACGCTATTTCTGTACTCTGAGTAATCAAACCCTGACAAAAGAAGATATCATTGATTTTGTCTGGACGTCTCGAGGCATTGTGGTTGATGACGGCAGTCTGCTGCAGTGTATTTCAAACTGTCGAAAACTACTTAATAATAAAGAAACACAATTAATCAAAACTGAAAGACGGATTGGTTATCTGTTCACCGGCAGGGTTACTCCCTTAGATGAACCTCACAGTGAAAGCAGTGACATTATAATTGACACTGTAACAGAGCCCGCCTGCACAAGTGACAGCAAAAACAGGATACGCATCCGTTACCGCTGTATATCTATTTATTTTCTGTTGTTTGTTGTATCTGCAGCGATAGGCGCAGGTACCGGTTTGCTTTTCTCCTCCGAAAGTCAGGAAACGGTTTATAGCACCGCAAAAATACAGTCAAATTGTTTTATCGCTTCCCACGGAACGGAATCTGCCTTAACGATAACGAATATCGGAGTATACAACTTTAAAAATGTACAGATGCTAGTACCTGAGACGGGTGAAATCATCAGCATATCTTCCGAATATCAAGGAGTTACATGTGAAGACTAAATATCTGCTAAGCTGCATTATCAGTGGATTACTGTGCGGTTTTATTGCTTACCAATGCTTTCTTTACTTCAACGGTTCTGGCCTGCCTCAAGGAACTTACCAGTCATCAATGATTATGAAAATTGAAAGAAACGGCCGGCACTTCACCCTGCCCGTTGAAAGCCGTATTGAGATTAATGATGAGCAGTTTAACCTGTTATTTATTACCGATGGAGACTCTGGATTTTCATCGACCGGTACTGTGGAAAAAGATGCTGACAGTATTCGTTTTATTCATGCACAGCGACATCTGATTGCCCCTGAAAAAGCAGCCACAGTATTAGAGCAGACGCTGATAAGACCAGGAAGCTTGTCGGGTAAACTTCGTTTACAGGTTATTGATCAACACTCATTTGCCATTATCGGAGAATCAATTGCACTTTATTACACCAGTAAAAATCAGCCTGATGAGCCGGATTAGAGTGTCAAAAACAAATTAAAGCTGTATATCAAGCATATCAAACTGCTCTAAAAGCATATTCCGCACAGAGATTTCTAATCAGCCGTCAACTGGGATTTTAGCAGTATAAGGCGGCCGTCGCGCCGAACTAAAACCTCATATCCCGATTCTTCTGTCAGCGTATTCAACAGATTAAAAAAAGAGGCTTTATCCGATACTTTACCCCCGTTAACACTGACTACCTGATCTCCTTTACGGATATCAAACACGGCAAAGGGCATGTCTTCAAGCACATAAGTGACCAGTACTTTTTTATCAACATCTTCAAGACCGAGCCCCCAGCGCACCTGCCCGGTTGGAAAGCCGGTACGGTTAATATTCCAGTCTAAAAATGCAAACCAGTAATTATGATCCGCCCCCATCTCGAAGTACCAGTTATTATTATGATTAAAGCGGATAACTTTTTCAGTCATGGTTAAATCTAGCTTCCAGCCCTGTTCATTAATAAAAAACCAGGGAGCGCATAAACGTGCCTCGAGCGGATAACGCAATACAGCATAGCTGTTGTTTTCCGCTGTTTTTAACTGCGGCTCAGGACAACTATTATACGTTTTCATCACATTATCCATCTGTGCAGCTGTTACTTGCCACTGTTTCAGCATTCCTTTACTGGCCGATGAATAAATACCTAGAGCAGGACTATTGTTGTGGCTTTTCAGCACTTTAAAATAGCGGTTCAAAATTACTTGCGGGGTGTTTTTCTGCGAGTAAGTGCTTACCCTCTTTTCCTGTAATAATGTTTCTGAATTTTGAATTTCGCTTCCGGCAGCTAAGGTGTCTGTTTTGTGATATTGCAGCCAGGCAGCATCAGCCGGACGCAGGGCCTGCTTTACAATTAAGTCAACACCTGCAGTAATACCTTCTGTAATATTACCTTCACTGAAAAACGGCACCATATGATGTAGTTGCAGATAAGCAGTAAAACCACCACCATAAGTACTATCTAGGGCGCTAGCAGTTTTAAGGCGAAGCAGCTTACTGTGCGGATTAATAATAAATAACAAACCCAGGTCTTTATCGCTTAACTCCCCCGCATCCAGTTCAGTAAACAATAGCTTCGCGGCTTCGTCTATCTCCTGAGCCTCAGTAATAACAATGCGCATATCTATATCATTCGAAGCTAACAGCGCATTATGGTAGCTGACAAGAATTGCTGACTCACCTTTATTGAGCAGATTAACTTTATCTGTGACAATTTCACTAGCGAAAAGGCTAGCGGATAAAAACAGACAGCTGCATAATAATAATGTGCTGAACAAAGGGCGTAACAACATCAAGTCTTCCTTATACTTCAATGAAAAATTAATCCTAATCAATAAAACTATATCGGCTTTAGATACTTTTACAATCACTTTTGCATTTAGACTGCCTGAAGGTACGTTTTCAAAGATATAGAGCATACATGCTGCTAAGTATATACCACTGAAAAACTCCGGCCTTTCAACAAAAGCTTGTATGACAAAGTGAGCAAGTATTAATCACAACATAAATATCAAAATAACAGACATTTATTTATCATTATCTACTTTTTCTATCTAGAATAATAAAGGCACATTTGTAATAAAACTTACCGTAATGTGAAAGGATTGTATGCAGGAAATTAAATAATATGGCTGTGCTAGCAATGCTTTTAGTCGCTGCCGGAGTATCGTTTTTACTTTTCAGCCTTAAACCCGCGGTCACTATCTGCAGGCAGGATAATAATGCCGGCTGGAAAATCCTACTAATGCTGATTATCTGCTTCCTATTCGGATATCTACTTTTTCTTTATTACCTGTACGGCATAGATTCAACCTCCTTTATTGAAAACAGCCTCGCTATCATTCTTTTTGGCGGCAGTATTTTTGTAATGATGGTCATTAATCTAAGCCTGAAAAGTATCAGAAAAATTCAGTCTATTGCCCGCCAGGAGAGGCATAATTCACTACACGACTCACTGACTGGGCTCGCCAATCGAAAACATTTTTTAACAGCAATCAGTGATAAGGTAGAACAATCAGCTCCTTTTTCAGTATTTATTTTAGACCTTAATGGTTTCAAGCAGATTAATGATATGCTCGGACACTACTATGCCGATCAAGTACTTATTAAAGCAGCAGCCGTTATTAAGCGGCAGCTGCCGGAAGAGTGCTTTTTTTCCCGAATAGGCGGCGATCAGTTCACCCTGATATCCAGTGCAGTTACAGACGAAAATATTCGAAATCTAATGACCTGCATTCACCTTGCCTTAAAAACACCATTTAATATTAACAGCTATAACCTTAAAATAAGCATGTGCTGCGGCGGCAGTGTATTTCCAGAAAATAGTAACCAGATTGTCACCCTGTTACAGCAGGCTGACAATGCAATGAGCGAAGCTAAAAAGAGGCAAGTAGGGTACATTACTTATAATGACAGCTTAGATAATGACGCTAAATATCGGCTGGAGATATCCAGCAGACTACATAACGCACTTGCAGAAAATCAATTCCAAGTACATTATCAGCCACTGATTAATGTCAAAGCTGGCCGGATTCATCATTTTGAAGCTCTAATTCGCTGGCCAGCCGCGGAAGGCGGGTTTATCCCTCCAGATAAATTTATCCCCATTGCAGAGCAGAATAACTTAATCAGGCAGATAACTATCTGCGTATTAAATAATATTTGTGACCATCTGCAGGAACTTAAACAGGCCGGTTTAAGTTCCTGCATTCATATCAATTTATCAACACGCGATCTGCAGGATGATCATATTTCAGTGCGGCTTGCAGAGCTGATTAATCAGGGCCGGATCTTAGCAAAAGAACTGGTCTTAGAAGTTACTGAAACGGCGGTGATGAATGATATTTCTGCTACTAAGACGGTATTAATGCAGCTAAGTAGGCAGGGTTTTTTAATTAGTCTGGATGATTTTGGTACAGGGTATTCATCATTATCAATACTGCTGGAGCTGCCTATTCATCAGATAAAGATTGACCGTTCTTTTGTTACTTCGATGCAGGAAAAAAGAAACAGCCGCTCAATTGTTCAGTCTATTATTTTACTGGCCCATAATTTAGGCTGTACAGTAGTCGCAGAAGGGGTTGAAACAAAAGTGCTTGTTGATGAATTAACAAATTTGAAATGTGATTATCTGCAGGGATATTATTACAGTAAGCCTTTACCGGTCACGGCACTTATTGAATACTGCCGAGATACAGATAAAATGCAGCCTGTCTGTGCCGATTTCAGCATCTAACCAATAACAGAGCAGCCTACTTTGTACACTCAGAAAACAGCCTGAATCTTTAATCTTCCAGCTCTAAAGCGATGCTTGTACAGCCCTTGGCGCAGCTTACACCGGGCTGACCTTCACTGCTGACACTTAATTTAAGCGGCTGGCCGCAGACAGTGCAGAGCACCGTTTCACCCCGACCAATTTTCTTAATCAGATTACGCTGATCGTTGAATGATTTTGATGCAGATTTATTAACTGCAGAAAAGTCTAA
This sequence comes from Psychromonas ossibalaenae ATCC BAA-1528, assembly GCF_000381745.1. GTDB lineage: Bacteria > Pseudomonadota > Gammaproteobacteria > Enterobacterales > Psychromonadaceae > Psychromonas > Psychromonas ossibalaenae. The sequence goes on from NZ_KB906968.1 coordinate 79,384, forward strand.
TTTTGCCATGAGTATCACTTCATTTCAGATGATAAAAAGCCCTGCAGAGCAACTCTGCAAGGCTAATAAATTTGCTTAACAGACTACAAGTTTGCTAAACGCTTAGGTGCAATTAAACCATCATCGTTCATCTGGCCGACACCGATAAAGGTACGGTTTTCACCGACCGTAATACGCACAATCGTATCATCTGGCGCGCCGAAGACCTGCACAGGCTGACCATGTAAAACATACTCGCCCATCTCTTCAGTAATATTGACTTCCGGATAGTTTTTTACCGCCGTGTCCATATCTAATAAAAGCGGATCCAGCAGCTCATAAGGGCTGATATCCGTTTCTTTAGCCTGTTCGATTAACGCATCTAACTGCTCAATAGTAACCATTCGCTGATAAGGGTAATCGGCCACCTGGGTACGGCGAAGCATAGATACGTGAGCACCGCAGCCTAATAACTCGCCGAGATCATCAACGATAGTGCGGATATAAGTGCCTTTACTAACGTGAATATCTAAATCGACTTCGTTATCTTCAAAACGCAGCTGATTGATTTCATAAACGGTGATCGGACGTGCTTCACGTTCAATCGTAATACCTTCACGCGCATATTTATAAAGGGGCTGGCCTTTATGTTTTAATGCCGAGAACATCGAAGGCACCTGCATTATATCGCCGCGGAATGTATCCAGTGCATCATCAAGCTGCTGCTGTGTAACTGCAACCGGGCGCTCTTCAACCACATCACCTTGAGAGTCACTGGTTGTTGTACGCACACCTAATGTCGCTGTTACGGTATAACGTTTATCGGAATCGAGTAAAAACTGAGAAAATTTGGTGGCTTCACCTAAACAGACCGGCAGCATCCCCGTTGCAAGCGGATCTAACGCGCCCGTATGTCCTGCTTTATTAGCAAAGAAAATACGTTTAACGCGCTGTAGTGCATGGTTGGAACTGATGTCTGTTGGTTTATCTAATAAAACGATACCGTTTATTGAACGACCCTTTCCTCGTCTTGCCATTACTCTTCGTCCTCGTCGCTGCGGCCTGCCTGATCGAATTTCACTTTATCGTTTTTAACCGCGCCGCTAACCAGTTCAGAAATACGTAAACCTTCTGTTAGTGTTTCATCGAAACAGAAGCGCACTTCCGGCACAATACGTAAACGCATCGCTTTACCCAGCAGCTTACGAATGTAACCTGACGCGGCATTCAGCCCTTCAAGAGATTCATCGTTAGTCTGGTCGCCAATGGTTAAAAAGGTAACAAATACCTTTGCGTAAGCGAGGTCACGAGTGATATCAACACCTGAAATCGTCACCATGCCGATACGCGGATCTTTTACTTCCTGCTGCAGTATACGCGCTAGCTCTTTTTGAACCTGCTGCGATACACGAGAAGTACGGCTATATTCTTTGGCCATTTTTTACTCCTTGAACACTTGCGTGATCTTATTTCTTTATAAATGAGAATGGAGGCTATAGCCTCCATTCTTTAATTAAAAGCGAATCTAAAATTATAAAGTACGTTTAACTTCAATAATTTCAAATACTTCAATTTGGTCGCCTACGCGTACATCGTTGTAGTTCTTAACACCGATACCACATTCAACACCGTTACGTACTTCTTCTGCGTCGTCTTTAAAGCGACGTAGAGACTCAAGCACACCTTCGTAAATCACCACGTTTTCACGCAGTACACGGATAGGGTTGTTACGTTTGATCTTGCCTTCCGTCACCATACAACCAGCGATTAAACCGATTTTTGGAGATTTGAAGACTTCACGTACATCAGCAATACCTGTGATCTCTTGTTTGAACTCAGGTGCTAATAAACCGCCCATTGCAGAACGAACTTCGTCGATTAGATCGTAGATGATGCTGTAGTAATGCAGATCAACTGCTTCGTTATCAATAAGTTTACGTGCAGATGCATCTGCACGTACATTAAAGCCGATAACGATTGCACCGGAAGCAGAAGCAAGAGATGCGTCAGTTTCAGTAATACCACCAACACCGCGACCGATAATGTTAACTTTAACTTCGTCGGTAGAAAGTTTGTTGAGTGAATCACAGATTGCTTCAAGTGAACCTTGAACGTCTGCTTTAAGTACGATGTTAAGTTCAGAAACCTCACCCGCTTCCATGTTAGTAAACATGTTATCAAGTTTAGCCTTCTGTTGACGAGCCAGTTTAATATCACGGAATTTACCCTGACGGTATAATGCAACTTCACGTGCTTTTTTCTCATCACGTACTACAGTAGCTTCATCACCCGCCTGCGGTACACCAGATAAACCTAATACTTCTACAGGAATAGAAGGACCAGCAGTCTCAATCGGCTTACCATCTTCATCGCGCATCGCACGAACACGGCCGTATTCAAGACCACAAAGTACAATATCACCCTGCTTCAGTTCACCCTGCTGTACAAGGATAGAAGCAACTGGACCACGACCTTTATCAAGGCGAGATTCGATTACCACACCTGATGCAGGACCTGTAGCAACCGCTTCTAAATCAAGCATTTCTGCCTGTAGAAGAATGCTGTCAAGTAACTCTTGAACACCGGTACCTACTTTAGCTGAAACGTGTGCAAAGATGTTCTCACCGCCCCACTCTTCAGAAATAATGTCATGCTGAGAAAGCTCAGTTTTAACACGATCCGGATCCGCGGCTTCTTTATCAATTTTGTTTACTGCAACAATCAGAGGAACACCAGCTGCTTTAGCATGCTGAATCGCTTCAATTGTCTGAGGCATTACACCGTCATCGGCAGCAACAACAAGTACTACGATATCCGTAGATTTAGCACCACGAGAACGCATAGATGTAAAGGCAGCGTGTCCTGGAGTATCTAGGAATGAAATCATACCTTTTGGAGTATTTACATGGTAAGCACCGATATGCTGGGTAATACCACCGGCTTCTCCATCAGCAACTTTTGCACGACGAATGTAATCCAGTAATGACGTTTTACCGTGGTCAACGTGACCCATGATAGTAACAACAGGTGCACGTGAAGTTTTCTCACCGCCTTCCTGTGCTTCAGCCAGTACTGCTTCTTCTAATTCATTTTCTTTAGTAAGAATAACCTTGTGACCCATCTCTTCAGCAACAATCGTCGCTGTTTCCTGATCAATCACCTGGTTGATAGTTGCCATAGCACCCATCTTCATCATCACTTTGATAACTTCAGTCGCTTTAACAGCCATTTTATTAGCCAGTTCAGCAACAGAAATTGTTTCACCAATTTTTACATCACGCTCAACAGGTGCAGCCGGTTTCTCAAATGCCTGCTGTAATGCAGAAGGAGTCGCAGGTCCCGATTTCTTACCGCGACGACCACGACGGCCTTGTGGTGCAGGAGCAGCTGCTGCTGCTTTTTTCTTTTTCTTACGGCGAGAAGGACCTTCCGCTTTAGAATCCGATGCATCTTCAGCAGCCTGAGCTTCTTTAGAAGAAGTGACATGGTAATCCACGCCTTCAGCCGCTTTTTTACGCGCGGCTTCTTCAGCAGCCCAGCGAGCTGAGTTTTCTTCAGCTAATTTTTTAGCAGCTTCTGCCTGTTTAGCCGCTTCCTGCTCAGCTTTACTAAGTGCTTCAGCTTCTGCTTTTTTCAGAATATCTGCAGCTTCTTTTTCCTGCTGAATCTGTTCAGCTGTTTTATCTGATTTCACAGCAACTTGTTTTTCTTTATTAGCCGCAGCTGCTTTTTTAGCTTTCTCGTCAGCTTCTTTTTTAACTGCTAATTTTTCAGCCAGAGCTTTTTCTGCAGCTGCTTTCTTAGCGTCAATTTCAGCTTGAACTTTTGCGTCTTCAGCTGCTTGTTCTGCTAATTCAGCTTCTTTCGATGCTTGAATTTCACTGTCAGTACGTTTAACGTAAGTACGTTTTTTACGCACTTCAACATTTACCGCATTTGCCTGACCTTTAACGTTTAATGTGCTTTTAGTTTTACGCTGCAGTGTCATTTTCTTTTTAGTTTCGCCGCCGTGCTGCTTTTGTAAAAAAATCGTTAACGTTTCTTTCTCTTTTAAGCTCACTTTATCTGATGCTGACTTCTCAATACCTGCATCTGCAAACTGTTTAACCAAAACTTCTTCCGATTTATTTAAATCTTTAGCAAGGTCTTTTAATAAAATATCTGACATAATTTTTTCTCCTATCTGATGCTTATTCAGCGTCTTCGCTGAACCAACAGATGTTACGAGCAGCCATAATCAGCTCCCCTGCTTTTGTTTCGTTCAGTTCTTCAATTTCAAGTAGATCATCAACCGCCTGTTCAGCGAGATCTTCCAGTGTAATAATACCTTTACTTGCAAGTACAAATGCCAAGTGGCCTTCCAAACCTTCAAGAGCTAACAGGTCGTCAGCAGGTTTAGCGCCTTCAAGACTTTCTTCTTGTGCAAGTGCTTTTGTAGCAAGTACATTTTTAGCGCGGGTACGTAACTCTTCAATAATCTCTTCATCAAGACCATCAATTTCTAACAGCTCATTCATTGGAACATATGCAACTTCTTCCAGCGAACTGAAACCTTCTTCAACTAAAACGCCGGCAAACTCTTCATCAATTTCAAGCGATTCGGTGAATAGGGTAATAACACTGTCTGCTTCAGCCTGATGTTTTTCTTTTAATTCAGCTACTGTCATTACGTTTAATTCCCAGCCGGTAAGCTGAGACGCTAAACGAATATTTTGACCGTTACGGCCGATTGCCTGTGCTAAATTATCTTCTTCAACAGCAATATCCATACTGTGTGAATCTTCATCAACAACAATAGAGGCAACTTCAGCCGGAGACATTGCATTGATTGCAAATTGTGCAGGATTCTCATCCCAGACAATAATATCAACACGCTCACCGCCTAGTTCACCAGATACCGCCTGAACACGCGCACCACGCATACCTACGCAAGCACCAACAGGATCAATTCGCTGGTCATTTGATTTAACAGCAATTTTTGCACGAGAACCAGGATCACGAGCAGCGCCCATAAGATCAATCATCTCTTCTGCAATTTCAGGCACTTCCAGACGGAATAACTCAGTCAGCATCTCTGGTTGAGTACGAGTCATAAATAACTGTGCACCGCGCGCTTCAGGACGAACTGCAAACAGAAGACCGCGTAAACGGTCACCCGGACGAAAGTTTTCGCGCGGCAGCATTTCGTCACGGAAAATAACAGCTTCAGCGTTGCCGCCTAAATCAAGCAGGATATTGTCACGGTTCATGCGTTTTACCACACCTGTGATTAATTCACCTTCCTGCTCAGCATATTGTTCTACAACTTGTGCACGCTCAGCTTCACGTACTTTCTGCACAATAACTTGTTTCGCAGTCTGTGTTGTAATTCGGTCAAACTTTACTGATTCAATTTCATCTTCAATGAACTCGCCAGGCTGAATTTCAGGGGAGTCATATTCAGCAGCTTCAAAAGTTATTTCCTGACATGGGTTTTCCATTTCAGCATCTTTTTCAAGCACTAACCAGCGTCGGAAAGTTTCAAATTGTCCAGATTCACGGTCAATTACTACACGAACATCGATTTCTTGTTCATATTTCTTTTTAGTCGCAATTGCTAATGCACTTTCCAGTGCTTCGAAAATAGCTTCACGCGGAAGACCTTTTTCGTTAGATACTGCCTCTACGACAAGTAAAATTTCTTTATTCATCTGTAATCGCCTTAATTATCAAATTTTGGAACAATATTCGCTTTCTGAATATTACTTAGTGCAAAACGTTCTTCTGTACCGTCAACATTTACACAAATTATTTCACCTTCGACAGAGGCGATAACACCTTTCCATCTACGGCGGTTCTGGATCGGCATTCTTAACTGCACTTTTACTTCTGCACCTATAAATTCGGCATACTGCTCAGCAGAAAACAGAGGACGCTCTAAACCCGGCGATGAAACTTCAAGAGTGTATTCATTGGTAATCGGATCTTCGACATCCATCAACGCACTGATTTCCCGGCTTACAGCCGCGCAGTCATCAACTAAGATTCCCGCTTCCTGATCAATATAAACACGCAGTGTTGAGTGCTTACCTGCACGAATATATTCAATACCGACTAATTCATAGCCGAGATCTTCTACATTTGGTTTAAACATTGCTGTTAAACGTTCTTCTAAACTTGCCAAATCTATCCCCTTTCAGAAACAAAAAAAGGGCATATAGCCCTATTTAATTAACAACTTATGTTTATTTAAAACAAACATAAGTTGTCATGTCACGCGGCTGAAAGACAAATTTCAACAGCGCAAATAACAAAAAAGCCCCAATAAATTGGAGCTTTTCATAGGAAACTATCGAAATACAATAGTTTATGAAAAATCGCATTAACAGGAAATTAATCAACTGCCTCTGCTAGTGTTTTTTAAGAGCGGAGCCCGATGAGCCGGCTTCTTAATACATAACACTAAATGTGGTTGCGAGAGCAAGATTTGAATCTACTACTTTCGCCAGTATTTATAAGAGCTGAGCCCGATGAGCCGATTTCTTAATACATCAATACTAGAATGTGGTTGCGAGAGCAGGATTTGAACCTACGACCTTCGGGTTATGAGCCCGACGAGCTACCAAGCTGCTCCATCTCGCGTCCGTAATTGCTGTTTCATTTTACAACTGAAAAGTTGGTTGCGAGAGCAGGATTTGAACCTACGACCTTCGGGTTATGAGCCCGACGAGCTACCAAGCTGCTCCATCTCGCGTCTGTACTTTATGATTCAGATTATAACATCGAACCATTTTAAACTTTCTTTCTAACTTGTCATTAGAAAACGCCGACATTATATAGACAATGTGAATTTGAGGCAATCACTATTCGTCGACATTATAAATATTTGGTGCGGATAGAGAGACTTGAACTCTCACGACCGAAGTCATAGCCCCCTCAAGGCTACGTGTCTACCAATTCCACCATATCCGCTTAATCTATTACTCTGGAATCTGAGTTGAAGTATCTATTTCTGCAGGTGCTTCAACAGGCTGTTCAACAGTTAGGTCTGAAAAGGCTTCATCCGCTGTTACTTTATTTGTTGAAAGGTTACCTAATACCAGGCTTAATGCAAAAAAAGCTACGGCAAGAATAGCTGTTGTACGAGTCATAAAGTTACCAGCACCGCTAGCACCAAACACTGTATTTGAAGCTCCAGAGCCAAAAGAAGCCCCCATACCTGCACCTTTACCCTGTTGAATTAATACAAATCCAATTAAGATAATTGCAACAATTAAATAAACAACTAACAGCATCTCATACATAAAATATACCTATTTTTTCCAGAAAAACTTCTTGATGCTCCACCAGAGAAGCGGGCGAATATTACCCAAAAAACTATAAAACCACAAGCGAATAACGACACTATTTCATTCTTTTAAACAAAGCCTGCCTTAACTGCCCAAATTTCAAACAAAGCGTTGAAATATCAGACCAAAAAACAACAAATCACAAGCAGTTGAAATGAATTTTTAATTCTTTTTATAATCAGCCGGGCTGATAAAGGTAAAAAAACGCATTTCACTTCTACTTGTGACTTCTTTATAGCTATGCTTTTACTTTATCAGCAATGGCCTGTGCATAACCGCGAACTACTTCTTCTTTATCATCTGCTTCTACCATCACCCTGAATACCGGCTCAGTACCTGATTTACGTAATAATACACGGCCGCGCTCGCCTAATAAGTCTTCAATACGCTTCTGCTCTGCAAGAATATCTTTATCTTGTAGAGGGTCGATTTCATTATTGAAACGTACATTGAGCAAAACCTGCGGGTATTTTTTCATGCCCTGACGCAGTTCATGCAGTGTCATACGGCTGCCCTGCATCGCGCTCATCACCTGTAGACCTGAAACAATACCGTCTCCTGTCGGAAGAAGATCTGAACAAATAACATGCCCTGAGTTCTCAGCACCAATACACCAGTTGTTTTTATTCATTAATTCCATTACATGACGATCACCAACATCTGAGCGTTCAAACGGAATGCCTAACGTTTTTAGCGCCTGCTCTAAACCTAGATTAGACATTTTAGTGCCGACCGCACCGCCTTTCAGCGTGCCGGTGCGCAGTTTATCGCGGGCAATAATATAAAGTAACTCATCACCATCAAGAATATAACCGGTATGATCAACCATCATCACGCGGTCACCGTCACCGTCAAATGCAATACCGTAATCCGCTTTTTCTTTAACAACACGCTCAGATAATGCCTGCATGCTGGTTGCACCGCAGTTAAGGTTGATGTTCACCCCGTTCGGCTCAACTCCCATAGAGATAACTTTAGCGCCAAGCTCATTAATAACTAAAGGCGCAATATGGTAAGTAGCACCATTGGCACAATCCACCACTATTTTTAAACCGCTGAGATCGTATTTAGTCGGAAAAGTACTTTTACAAAATTCAATATAGCGCCCGGCAGCATCTTCAATACGGTAGGCTTTACCTAACTGGCTTGAATCAACACATTTAAGCTCTTTATCAATTTCAGCTTCTATTTCCAGCTCAACTTTCTCTGATAACTTAGTGCCTTTATCTGAGAAAAACTTAATACCATTATCATAATAAGGGTTATGTGACGCACTAATCACAATACCTGCAGTTGCACGGAAGGTATGAGTTAAATAAGCGACAGCAGGAGTCGGCATAGGTCCCATTAGTACAGGACGCAGCCCGGCAGCCGTTAAACCGGCCTGTAATGCAGCTTCCAGCATATAACCGGAAATACGAGGATCTTTACCTATTAATACTTTTTTTGAACCTGATTTAGCTAAAACACGACCGGCAGCCCAGCCCAGCTTTAAAGCAAACTCAGGCGTAATTAAAGAGGCGCCGACTTTACCGCGAATGCCGTCAGTACCAAAATATTTTTTTTTCATAGGTTTCTCTTCTTGTTAAAAATGTATTATTTAAATGAATTAACTGCTTGTAAAACTTTGATAGCATCAGCGGTTTCTGCGACATCATGCACTCGAATTATCTGCGAGCCCTGCTGCAATGCAATAATCGCGCCCGCAAGACTGCCTGCCAGGCGTGTATTTATATCACGATTTAATAATTGACCAAACATTGATTTTCTAGAAACTCCCGTGAGAATAGGAAACCCTAACTTCACAAAGTCCCCGGTAGCGCCCAGCAGCTCAAAATTATGCTCAAGCTGCTTGCCGAATCCGAATCCTAAATCAAGTATGATATTGTCTTTATACAGACCGTTTTCGATGCACAGCTGCACGCGTTCTAATAAAAAACGTTTCACCTGCTCAACCACATTCTCGTATTGAGGCGCACTCTGCATAGAGCGAGGCTGTCCCTGCATATGCATCAGACAAACCGGCACATTAGCTTCGACAGCGACCTGCAGCGCGCCTTCTTCACGTAATGCGCGTACATCGTTAATCAGATCGGCTCCCGCTTTTACCGCTTCCTGCATCACCTGTGCTTTACTAGTATCAATTGAAATCCAGCAGTCTAAATTTTCATTTATTTTCTCGATAACCGGTATAACGCGGTCTAACTCCTGCTCAAGACCGACATCAGAAGCACCTGGACGCGTCGATTCACCACCGATATCAATAATAGCGGCGCCCTGTTCGACCATCTCTGCGGCTTTTTTCAAAGCACTATCATTATCAGCAAAACGCCCGCCGTCGGAAAAGGAGTCAGGTGTTACATTTAAAATGCCCATCACCTTAGGCACTCTCAAATCTAGTATTTTATTTCTACTCTGCAGCTGCATTTTATTCTCCATAAAAAAAACCTAAGCAAGCTTAGGTTTTTTATTAACTCATATCACACCGTTTAGCGTTTACTGATCGTCTTTTTTCTCTTCACTTTCAACAATAACCGCTTCTTCAGTGTCTGCTGATTGTGCTTCTTCAACAGGTTCAGCTTTAGCATTCACCTCAACCTCATCAGTCCAGTCTGACGGTGCACGCACTTCTACACGTGCCATTAAATCATCTACTTGTGCAGTATCAATGGTTTCAAACTTCATTAATGCGTCTTTCATAGCATGCAGAATATCAATATTCTCGGTCAATATTTTTTCTGCTCGCTCATAATTACTCTCAATGATAGATTTAACTTCATCATCGATAATTTTACCCGTTTCATGAGAGACAACGTTCGAACGTAATGTATTTGAATCCGCAGTTAATAGAATCGGCCCTAATTTTTCAGAGAAGCCCCATTCCGTTACCATCGCACGGGCAATAGATGACGCCTGTTTAATATCCTGAGATGCACCGGTAGAAACTTTACCTTTACCATAAATTAATTCTTCTGCAATTCGTCCGCCGTACGCCACTGAAATACTACTTTCTAATTCAGTACGGTTCTGGCTGATCTGATCACCTTCTGGTAAAAACTGCGTTACACCTAATGCACGCCCGCGAGGGATAATCGTCACTTTATGAATAGGGTGATGCTGAGGTACCAGCTTAGCAACAATTGCGTGCCCTGCTTCATGATAAGCTGTTGACTCTTTATCTTCTTCACGCATTACTAGACTGCGGCGTTCTGCCCCCATTAGGATTTTATCACGTGCCTGCTCAAAATCTTCTTTAGTTACTGTGCGTTTATTGCCGCGAGCGGCAAAAAGTGCAGCTTCATTAACTAGATTCGCAAGATCTGCACCAGAGAAACCAGGCGTACCACGCGCTAGAACATTCGCTTTCACATCTTCACATAGCGGCACTTTACGCATATGAACATTTAAAATCTGTTCACGGCCGCGTACATCCGGTAAACCAACAACAACCTGACGGTCAAAACGTCCAGGACGTAATAAAGCGGCATCAAGTACATCAGGACGGTTAGTTGCGGCAATAACGATAATACCTTCATTACCTTCAAAACCATCCATTTCAACTAACAGCTGATTCAATGTCTGCTCACGCTCATCATTACCGCCGCCGACACCAGCGCCACGCTGACGACCAACAGCATCAATCTCATCGATAAAAACGATACACGGCGCTGATTTTTTTGCCTGTTCGAACATATCACGTACACGGGATGCACCAACACCAACAAACATCTCCACAAAATCAGAGCCTGAAATGGCAAAGAACGGTACTTTGGCTTCACCGGCAATTGCTTTTGCCAGTAAGGTCTTACCCGTTCCCGGAGGACCTACTAACAAGACACCTGTCGGAATACGTCCGCCCAGTTTCTGGAATTTTGAAGAGTCTTTTAAATAATCAACTAATTCTTTTACATCTTCTTTGGCTTCATCACAGCCGGCTACATCGGTAAAAGTTGTTTTGATCTGATCTTCACCCATCAGTTTGGCTTTACTCTTACCAAACGACATTGCACCGCCTTTGCCGCCGCCCTGCATATTACGCATAAAGAACACCCACACGCCGATCAAGAGCAGCATAGGGAACCAGGAAACAAATATTGAAGCTAAGAAACTGGTTTCTTCCGGCGGAATACCTTCAACCTGAACATTGTGTTTGATTAAATCATTTAACAGATCCAGATCTGGTGCTGGGATATAAGTAACAAAAGGTGTCTGATTACTTTTCAGCCCTTTAATTACCTGCCCGTCAATCTTAACCTGCTGAATCTGTCCCTGGCTGACTTCTTTGACGAATGTTGTGTAGTCCATTTGGGAACTTTTCCCTTCCTCTGCCCCAAACCCCTGGAATAGAGACATCAATACTACTGCGATGACTAGCCACAATATCAGGTTTTTTGCCATGTCGTTCAAGATGTAAACCTCATGTTAATTAATATAAATTTCTTAGTAGACTACTACAGTTTAAAAAGCGTCGCTACTAAATATGTTTAGTACAGATAAGCCGGATCACTAATAGTTTCTCCAGTCTGTAAATATCTGCTTATTACAGCTAAAAATTATCTTTTCTACGGACTGCCGCATACATTTTCTACGCTTTAAATCCAGTCGCAACTAAATAGACTTCACGCGAGCGTGAACGTGAAGAGTCAGGCTTACGTGTTTTGACCGTTTTAAACACTTTACGCACTTCTCCCATAAACGCTTCGAAATCAGCGCCCATAAATACTTTTACAATAAAACTGCCGTCTTTAACCAGTACATCACGACACATATCTAATGCCAACTCAACTAAATACATTGATTTAGGCTGATCGATAGCGGCGCTGCCGGTCATATTAGGCGCCATATCAGAAAGAACAACATCAACTTTATTGTCACCGATACGGGTTAACAGTGCATTTAAAACACTCTCCTCGCGGAAATCTCCCTGCAAAAAATCAACTCCGGCAATTGAATCCATCGATAAAATATCACAGGCAATCACTTTACCATTTAAACCAACCGTATCAACAGCCCACTGCGACCAGCTGCCGGGGGCGGCTCCAAGATCAACAACCGTCATGCCGGAACGAATTAACTTGTCTTTTTTATTGATCTCATCAAGTTTAAAAACCGCCCGTGAACGTAAACCTTTTTTATTGGCCTCTTTAACATAAAAGTCATTTACGTGTTCCTGCATCCAGCGTTTTGAGCTCGCAGATGCCGTTTTTTTAAGACGATTTGAATTCTCGCTTTTAGACATTAGTGTGTTCCTTAAAATTTTATCGTAACTGTATTATCAATATAGCTGATACAGCATAGTAAAACAGCCGGGTAGAGACCCTCTTAGCGTCCCTGAAACGTCATTTTATTAATACAGTTATTCTTCTAATTGGTGATAAATAACAATCCAAATAGTAAAGGTTAATATTTAAGGGTAGAATGAACTGTTTTCAACCCTTAATGAAAGAAATTTGCATGAAATTATCCAATAAACAAAAGAAGCACCTGAAAGGTCTTGCTCACAGTTTAAAACCTGTTGTTCTACTTGGCCAGAACGGCCTGACTGAAGGCGTATTAGCAGAAATAGAGAATGCTCTTAACTTTCACGAATTAATCAAAGTAAAAATTGCTACTGATGATCGTGAAGTTAAACAGTTAATTATTGATGCAATTGTTCGCGAGACAGGAGCACTTAATATTGCCAAAATAGGCCATATAGTGGTTTTATTCCGCCAAAGCGACGATAAAAAGATAGAATTACCGCGTAAATAATTTTATTCCGAGCAGTTAATGCAGAGAATATAAATATAGAACTGAAACGGAAATAATAATCCGCTGTTTAGTTTATAAAAAGCCCAGTTTTCACTGGGCTTTTTTGTATTCCACGCTTAATGAAGTTTATGCCACATACTGCACGTTGATAATTTCATATTCAATTGTGCCGCCTGGGGTTTCGATAGCAATTTCATCATCCAGCATTTTTCCAATTAATCCGCGTGCGATCGGTGAACTAACTGAAATTAAATTTTTCTTGATATCGGCTTCATCATCACCAACGATACGGTATGTTACTTCATCATCGGTATCAATATTAACAATCGTTACTGTTGTACCAAAAATAACCTTACCGTTATTAGTCAGCTTACTAACATCAATAACTTGTGCGTTAGATAATTTTGCTTCGATATCTTGAATTCGGCCTTCACAAAATCCCTGTTGTTCACGCGCAGCATGATACTCAGCATTTTCTTTTAAATCACCGTGTTCGCGGGCTTCGGCAATCGCATTCACTATTTCTGGACGCGTCACAGTTTTTAACTGTTCTAATTCGGTGCGTAAATTCGCAGCACCAGTGGCCGTCATTGGATATTGAACCATTAAAAATCACCTTATTTAAACTTTACAGTATCTGAAAAGGCAGACATTTTACGGTAATTTTCTGATTTAGTCATTGTCTAACGAGAAAATAGAGACGCTATTTTTATAAATTTGCGCTGCTAAACAATTTTTTGATTCACTGCGCAGTGCCGCAAGTGATTCAAAAACAGAAATAACATTAAGTGGCGAGTTATAGCGTTCCGCCTGCTGGTAAAGCGCCATATCCGGTGCGTCAGTCTCTAATACCAGAGATTCAACGGGCAGCTGACTGATGGTTGTTTTTGTTCGCGTTGAATTAGGGTAAGTAATCACTGCCCCTACGCCTATTTTAAAACCTAAAGCTATAAATGCGCATGCAACATCAAAACTGCCGGAAAACGCATGATAGACACCACCGCAGGTAAACTTCTGCTCCTTTAATATTTCTAACACTCTACCCTGCTTTTTAACAACATGTAAAATCACAGGCAGCTGCAGTTTTTGCGCAAGCTGCACCTGACGGATAAATACCTGCTCCTGCAGCTGCATATCTGCATCGGCAAATTTATCTAACCCAATTTCTCCCAGCGCAACACACTGCGTACCGCTGTTTTGCAATAGTTTTTCCAGGTACTGAAAATCACTTTCTTGAAAAGTAGTAATAAAATGCGGATGGCAGCCGAGTCCGTAATAAAGCTGTTTATGAACGGCGCATAATTCGATGATATCAGACCAGCTGCCCGGCGCTGTTCCGGGAATAACTAACCGCTTTATATCCTGTTCCTGCAGCTGTTTTAATAATGCTTCCCGCTGCTCATTAAAGCAGGAAAAATTTAAATGGCAGTGACTGTCAATAAACATATTTTTTCCGTTTGCAGGTACAAAAAAAGCGTCCGGAGACGCTTTAATTAATAGCATAATTAACAAAGCCTGTTAATGTTCGCGTGTTTTTCTAAAGTTAACTGCAGGATAACGTTCAATAGCAAGATTCAAGTTAACCATAGTCGGGGCAACATAAGTTAAATTGTTACTACCGTCTAGTGCTAAATTATCATAGGCTTTTTTCTCAAATTCAGCCATCTTCTGCGGATCTTCACTATCTACCCATAATGCAGTTGCAACACTGATACCTTCGTAAATTGCTTCTACTTTATATTCAGATTTAAGGCGTTGTACAACCACTTCAAACTGCAGTACACCTACCGCGCCTACAATTAAATCATTGCTGCGTAATGGTCGAAAAACCTGTACCGCACCTTCTTCTGAAAGCTGCATCAAACCTTTTAGCAGCTGCTTTTGTTTGAGCGGATCTTTTAAACGAATACGACGGAACATTTCCGGCGCAAAGTTGGGAATACCGGTAAATTTGAGTTCTTCATTAGTAGTAAAGGCATCACCGATTTGAATCGTACCGTGATTATGTAAACCGATAATATCACCCGGATAAGCCTCTTCAGCAGCAGCGCGATCCCCGGCCATAAAAGTAACCGCATCGGAAATGCTGACCATTTTACCGGTACGCACATGGCGCATTTTCATGCCTTTTTCATACTTGCCTGAACAAACACGCATAAATGCAATACGGTCACGATGTTTAGGATCCATATTTGCCTGAATTTTAAAAATAAATCCTGAAAATTCTTTTTCAGTCGGCTCAACAACACGCTGCTTTGCAATTCTAGAAAGCGGTTTTGGCGCCCATTCAACCAGCCCGTCTAATACATGGTCTACACCAAAGTTACCTAATGCGGTACCAAAATAAACCGGAGTTAATTCACCTTTTAAGAATAACTCATGGTCAAACTCATGAGAGGCGCCTACAACCAGCTCCATTTCTTCACGCAGATCTTCTGCATATAACGGCAGCGCTTCATCAAGCTCAGGATTATCTAAGCCTTTAATTATTCGGCTCTCTTGAATGGTATGCCCCTGACCCGTTGAATATAAGATCACTTCATCACGCAGCAGGTGGTATACACCTTTAAACTCTTTGCCCATACCAATAGGCCAGGTAATTGGAGCACAGGCAATATTTAAAACCTCTTCAACTTCATCCATTAACTCGATCGGATCACGAATATCACGGTCACATTTATTCATAAATGTAATGATCGGCGTATCACGCAGGCGTGTAACCTCCATTAATTTAATCGTACGCTGCTCAACACCTTTTGCAGAGTCAATGACCATTAAACATGAATCTACAGCGGTTAATGTACGATAAGTATCTTCCGAGAAGTCTTCGTGTCCGGGAGTATCAAGCAGATTCACTAAACCGTTATTATACGGAAACTGCATCACAGAAGTGGTAATCGATATACCGCGATCTTTTTCCATCTCCATCCAGTCAGATTTTGCATGCTGCCCCGATTTTTTACCTTTTACTGTACCGGCTTTCTGCAGCGCGTTACCAAACAAAAGTACTTTTTCAGTGATGGTTGTTTTACCCGCATCGGGGTGTGAGATGATAGCAAAAGTCCTTCTTTTCCTTACATTCTCTATGATGTCTTTGTTTGGCATTTATTTATTTCTCTAATTATGTACACAGCAATGTACGTTTTAATCACGTTAATTTAACCGCGTTAAACTGATATTTGGGATAATTTTCGCGATTATAGCAAATTCGTACGACGGTTTCCTTTTGTAATTTAAATAAAAAGAAAGCACAACAGAGGTATTTAATATCAATGCTGTTCACTTTGTTTTTTACCTGTGCAAACTCTTTACTATACTTAATTCGTGTTCGGGTTGTTTTTGCGGACATACAATAGTTTTATCAATGGTCTCCATTACCACAGAGAGGTTCATTTCATGAGAGCTTTCCTTTTAATTTTGTTTTGCGGAACGGTAGGTGGTTTAGTTGTATCGGCGATAAACAGTATTACGCCATTTGGCATGGTACTGGTATCACTAGTTATTTTGTGGGGGGCAACTAAAGCACTGGATCTAATTGAGCATTCTTATCATGGCACAAAGAATGAAAAAAAAGAGTGACGGGTGATTTATGTCTTAGCGCAGAAAAACGATTAAAGGGACCAAACGGCCCCTTTAATAATTCGAACTTACAACAATTTTGTTTGTGAGGTTTATAAGTCGTAATGCCATTCAGGGGATTTTGGATAGACACACTCACCACAATTATCACAGGCTCTGAGCAGATCATCGATCAGTGGTTCAGGAATAGACCAGGAATCCAGCTCTGCAACAACATTATCTAAAGAATTTACTGAACCGGTCACGGTCAGTGCAATATCGTGAGTTCGCTGAGCTCGCTCCAACCCTTCTTTAAGCACAGCTTTAGCTGTTGATATTTTATTCTCATTGCCCATCGCACAAACAACTGATTTTGAAAAAACGGTATAAATCTTACTTACCTGTACAAAAAATGCATCGTCTATAGCCTGTTGGATAATATTCACACTGACTCTCCTTACTGGTAACGATATTATAGATTTGCTCAAACAACAGGGACAATGCTTTAAAAGCAACACTGCAAACAACGAACGAGTAACAGGAGTACTGCGTTGCGCCCTGTTAAAATGGTGGCTGTCTATCCCTACATTGATTAAATGTAGCTCCCTTTTCCAGTATTTCTATTACACCTTATTACCCCGCAACGAAATACGAAAATCAAAGAGGGCCAGCAGCTACATTATCTAAGAAACAAGCAACCACAAAGCAATAAGCCATTGATTGAATAAAACTAAACATATAGTCTTCTTATTTTGGATACAATCATAAGGTAATAATTGATAAACAAGTTTTTATAAGAAGTTGAAGTTCATCTTAGGCGGGGTTAGTAAAGCTTACAGTGGTTTAAAATTACACTGCAGATTTAAACCCGCAGTGCATACTTTAGTCTCTATTACAGCAGTTACTTCAAGTGATACTGTCTGCCGTTTTTTTCGCTTTCGGCATTCGCTTTCTTATTGTGCTTGGCTGACAGACTACTTAAATGCAGTCCCGATAAGGTTAATGCGATACCGGTAATAGAGCCTATCAAGGCTAATGAGCCAAACCAGATAAGCCCAACAAGCGTTAATGTCTCATTTTTGATCTCTTTGTAATGGCTGACATTATCAACATATGACGCCATACGATAAACCTGATTAGACAAGGCCATTGTATTCGCTTCAATTTCAATCACACGAATATCGTAACGCAGCTTCGTGTTCTCCAGCTTCAGCTCTTTGATGTAAGCATTTTCATTAGAAAATTCACTGTTAACCCGCTCAAGTTTGTTCTCTAAATTACGCAGTGACTGCTGTTTTTCTTTAGACAACTGACGCTGTGTTTTTGCCAGATTCTGACTACTGGCATTAGCGGCCTGCTTATAACTGCGCGACAACGACTCTACCTGCTGACTTTTATGTTTGATCATGTCGTCTTTCAGTGCCAATAGTTCAGCATAATAATCGTCTAAAAACTTAACTGATTCCAGATTAGGTTTTTTACTTTTCCCGGTAATGGTTCTGTTATTAATACTGTTCAACTGGTTTTCTGCGTAACGGATCTTTTCATCATAATCTTTCTTCACAGTCGCTGAAGTAAAGAAGTTGGAATCATCCAGGGCTTGTTTCTTTTCCGCTGTCAGGGCATTGATCTGCCCAAGCAGACGCGCACGTTCCTGTTTAATGGTGTCCGTACTACCCTGGAAATTCTGCATACTCGACTGAAAGCGCTGTTCTTTTTTAGCGGACAGCTCCTGTAGTAAGGCTGATTTTTCAACTTTAAGCTGATTCAGTTCTTTTCTTGCTTTAGCAAGTGAGCTTCGCAGCGGCTGCACATTTTTGGATAAACGTTCGTTACGCTTAACAGCACTGCTGTACTGCGTCTTATAGCTGCTGTAAACATTGTTTTTATCAGATGCTATTTTTTCAGTTTTATCACTGAAATTCTGGAATGCAATGAGAATATTTTCTTTATTAACTTCGATCTGGTTTTCAATACGGCTGATTTCAATTTCGCTTAAATTTATCTGACTGTTAATTGATGAAAATGCTCTTTCAAAACCATTAAGCAAGGTTTCAAAGGTAATCAATGACAAAAAACAGATGATAAACAGATACATAATAAATGATTTTCTAGAGTGCCATAATCCGATTACAAAAGGGATTTTGGTCAGCTCAACCAGGGAGATCATGACAAATGGTGCAGATAAAGTAAAAGAACTGACCATATTGTCACCGCCGGCAACGAGTGAAATTGAAATACAAAGACCAATAAAAACAACAATAATTTCAACAATCCAGGCTATTTTACGTAAAAATCGACTGTGTCTGTGAAGTTCATGTGCACCGTTATCCATAACACTGCCGGTATTAATACCAGCTCCAATAATATTGCTCATCTGCTTAATGACTACCTCATAATTAATAAAATGATACTTTCAATACAACATCTCTGCTTAAAAAGCATAAAAAAACAGAGCCTTATCGATTATTAAAAGTACTGTTCGCACCTATTTCCTACTTTACATGTACGAAATTCCAGCACTAAAGCAGATATAATAACTCATGTACTGAAGTTCGTATACTAACTCAAGCAGGTTATAACTTTCAGACTCTCCTATACATATCTGAGATGTATCATCATATATTCTGCCGTTTCAGCAGCCGTAATACTGCATAAGAAGCCGATGTCACAGCTAATTATCACTTTAAGTAATGACCTTTTGCCAAGTTAGCGCAATGACATATAACTAGAAGTAAACAGACAACCTTTTATAATTTTTCACATCAAAGAGATAACAGACAGAATTAAGGTTCAATACCTGTTAAGATAGCGGATTAAATAATTGTTCAATAAAATGGTGTCCCATGAAATTACTAGTACGCAACCTTGCTGCCGCAACAACCGAAGAAAAACTAAAAAGCTTATTTGTCGAACACGGCACTGTGCAGTCGTGTACCCTGGTTTTAGACAAAGTAACCGGGAAATCTAAGGGTTTTGGTTTTGTTGAAATGCCTAAAGCCGGTGAAGCTAAAGCAGCTATGAAAACATTAAATGGTTATAAATTAGCGGGCAATCTAATTCGCGTAAAAAAATCTGAAGCAAAGAAAGAAGAAACGCCGCTAACAACTGAAACAGTAAAAACCGCAGAACCTACACCTGTAAAAGCGAAGAAAGCGCCAGTAAAAAAAGAAACATCAGTAAAAGAAGAAATATCAGTAGAAGCGCACAGCAATGAAAATAATGCGATGAATATTTACGGTACCATCAAAAAATCTGACGACCAGTTTTAGGCACCCTATTCACTAAATAGCAGAGCCGTTAAGCTTTAACGGCTCTGCTTAGCTGCCAGCTTATTTTCCTGCATTTTTCTCGATAAAAGATCAAAACGACTTAAACATAACCCGCCTAAACTTTTCCTGTCAATTTTAGCAAGCTTAAGCATGCTTCTTTGCTGTTCTTCACTAACGATCTCAGCGTCATTATGAGAGTAAGTACTAACTTGAAGTAAGCTGTATTTATACATTTCACTGTAATAATTAAACATAGCTTTATCATCTAACTCTACAGAAATATCACTGCATAGCTGATAATTAGCTAGCGCGCGCCCTAATATTTTTAAATCCTGTTCATTAACAGTGGCTGCCGCTAATGGAATATTAAACAGCAGGATAAAAATCAGTAATCTATTCATAAGCATCTGTATATTTAAAATTCAGAAACAAGCTGCGGCAAATTTATGCACAAAAAAGAGGCACCAGGCCTCTTTCTGCTCAAATTGACTTTAATTAAGCAAGTGCTTGTTTGAAGTCTGCTAACAGATCTGCAGTGTTTTCAATACCGATTGAACAACGAATCATATTTTCGCTAATGCCCATCTCCTGACGAGTATCTAATCCCATTTCATGGTAAATAGTCGGCGCAACCGGTAATGCTAAAGTTCGATTATCACCAAGATGCGTTGCACTGATAACAACATTGAGTTTATTTAACAACTCGCAGCAGTCTTCACCTTCAACCAGATCAAAGCTTAAAATTGCACCAAACTTTTTAAACAGACGCTTTGCAGTTTTATGCTGCGGATGACTTTCCAAACCAGGATAATAAACTTTAGCAACCTTAGGATGCTGCTCAAGAAACTCGGCCAGTGCAAAAGCGTTATCACACTGACGTTCCATACGCAGCTCCATGGTTTCACTGCCGACAGAAATCAAATGCGCCGTTTGTGAACTGACACAAGCCCCCATATCACGCAGGCCTTTTTTCTTAATCTGGCTGATTCCCCACATTCTGCTGTCACCCTGACGATAAGCTTCAAATATATTCGGATAGCTTGCCCAGTCATATAAACCACTGTCTGTAACAGAGCCGCCTAACGCGTTACCGTGTCCGGCAACATATTTTGAAAGCGAGGTCACAATCAGGCTTACTTTAGCTTTCCGAGCATCAAACAGGTAACTTGAAGTTAATGTATTATCAATAACATAAACAAGTTTTTCAGCTTCACAGAAATCACCTATTTCCTCAAGCGCACTAATTTGTGTAACCGGGTTAGCGATTGTTTCAACGAATACCATACGCGTATTTTCTCGGCGGGCTGCTTTTACCTGTTCTATATCCGTTGCATCCACCAAAGAAATTTCAATACCGTAACCTTCAAGTGTGCCTATCAAACTGCTGGTATTGCCAAATAAGTAACGGCTGCAGATCAGGTGATCACCAGACTTTAACAGTGATAAAAATGTCGTAACAATAGCAGCCATACCCGATGAAAAAACTAAGGACGCAATGCCGTTATCCATCTGCTTGATTTTGTGCTGCAGGGCATCGTTGGTCGGCGTAGATGAGCGTGCGTAAGCGTGGCCGGGGTGGCCTTGAAAAACATCAATTAAGCCTTGAACATCATCAAAGCCGAAAGGTACCGAGTTATGAATAGGCGCATGCACGGCACCGAACTCTAAATTTAATAAACGATCTGAATGCACTATCTTTGTTGTAAAACCTTGCTCTGACATCTCAATTCCTTCGGTTATTTTATTAAAACGTTAGGGCCTGGTTATCTTTGCTCTTTGTTCCTGCTGGAGGCTATTTTTATGCTCAGCAAGGCAGAAATCATGCAGTGTAATCACTCTACATTAATGACGGATAACGAAATTGAGTGTAAAAATAGCCCCAGCCCTTCGGGTTGAGGCTGAAAATTCCTCACTCTGCGTTGCTCATCACTCATTTAGAACAACTAAACTTCACTCTTCGCGCCTTGATTGATAAACTTTCAGGCTCAACAGGGGCAATTTTCAAAGATAAACAGGCCCTAGTCTGCAATAAATAATTAATTGTTTTTTAAAGTATTATGCTTAGTCGGTTAAGCATTATACAGAGATAAGGAACTAAGTTGAAATCGAATCTATATAGTATTTTCGTCTTTCTTATTGGTTTATTGGTAACTTATATCGGCAGTAATTACTATCAAAAAACAGAGCTTGCAGCTCACAAACAGGAAGTTATCAGTGAAAGCCAGGCAATAAGCCACAATATCCAGCAGCAGATTTCAAAGTATGCTCAGCAGCTGCAGTTAACAGCTCAGAGCTGGTCTACAGCTGCAGAAATCAACCTTCACTGGACACAGCAGATCAGTACCCTAAAAAATTTTAACCCGCATATCATAGATATAAAAATATATGATTTTACAGGCAATCAAAATTTAAACATCGGCACTGCTGATTACGTCCATTTTGACAGTGACTTACAAAAAGCCCAACAAGCTAAACATCGTGAATATCTACCCAAACGTCTACCGGTTTCAAATCAAAACAGAATATTTATGAGTCCAGTCTTTGTATTAGCTAACAATGACACAGCAGCTTATATACAAATCCCAATTTTTATAAAAAACAAACTGTTTGCTTATTTAGAAACGGCGATCAATATCAGTAAGTTACTGGAGCAGCAGAAACAGACATTTCAATTAACCAGCCCCTTTTCAATATCTGAAAATGGACGGACAATTTTTTCTGTACTGCCTGAAGCCTCACATATAAATGATGTTCATGAGCAGATGAGTTTTCCAATTTTTGGTCATCAGTGGAAATTAATGGTGTGGTTGAACCATCAGCCTGTTATCTACTTGTATCTGCCTTATATCGGAGGTTCAACAGCACTACTACTGGCACTGTTAACTTATTTAATTCTGTTAAATAGGGACTACAGGAATAAAATACTCAGGCATAAAAAGCGTTTAATAAAAATAAATAACGACTTTACTGCCAGTAAATCAAGATTAGTACACTCTAATAAACTCTCTTCACTGGGTGAGATTGCGGCCGGTATTGCTCACGAAATTAACCAGCCGCTGCAGGTTATCTGTATTCACGCAGATTTATGTAATGAAAATTTAATTAAACAGGAATATCACTTAGTCGATAAAAGTTTCAGAACGATATTAGCGCAGGTGGAGCGCATCGAAAAAATAGTAAAACAGGTAGGAAGTTTTGCGCGAGACAGTGAATTAGATAACTACCACGACCAGACACCAGCTGATATTTTTTCCAGTGTTATTAATATTGTCAGTAACCAGTATCAGCAGGAACAGGTTGAATTAAGACAGGTCCTGCCAGGATCTCTTCCAGCAGTTTTCTGCAATAAAACGCAGATTGAACAAGTGCTAGTCAACTTATTGATTAATGCTAAAGATGCAGTGGAACACAGTGATAGAAAAGTCGTTTTTATTAAGGCACACAGCAAAGAGAACAGATTATATATCGAAGTATCCGACAGCGGCTCTGGTATCGAAGCAGATAAACTCGAACAGATCTTCACCCCGTTCTACACCACAAAAACCCTAGGTAAGGGCACCGGCTTAGGTTTATCTATCAGTTACTCAATCATTCTACAGCATAACGGTGAACTAAAAGTATCCAGTGAAATAGGTAAAGGCAGTACCTTTTCTGTCAGCCTTCCTCTACAGAAAAGCCCGGACTAATCAAGTCAGGGCTTTTATTTAAAAGCATGCAGCAGTAAAATTTAACCGTCCTGATTAATTCTGCTTGCAACAGCCCCCTGCTGATCTTTATATTTTGCATCACTGCGTTTATTATATGGTCTGGTAGCCGGTGCAGACAAAACTTCAAAGTTTAACGCCCCAATAGTCATTTTAGGACGCAGCGCCAGAGGCAGCTTGCCGCTGTTATAAAACTCTAAAACAATTTTTCCAGACCAGCCCGGATCGATTCGATGTGCTGTCACGTGCACCATCAGCCCTAAGCGGGCAAGTGAAGAGCGCCCGTCTAACCAGCCGACAACATCGGAAGGTAAAGTGACTTCTTCATAAGTAACGGCTAACGCCAGCTCACCAGGATGCAGAAAGAAAGCATCATCTTCTTTAATTACAATCGCTTCACTCATCACTCTGTCCAGTGATGCCGCCACTTCTTCTTTAGGTCCAGACAGATCGATATAAGGTGTCGTATGCTCACTGAACACTCTGAATTCATCACCTAAACGAATATCAACACTGACGCCTGAAATAGCAGACTGCGGCGGGCGAGGATCTATTATTATTTTCCCGGCATCTAAATATTCTTCGATATGGGTATCACACAAACGCATTTGTTTCTCCAGACAGCTAAAGTCATTCATTAATTTAATGCATTATACACAATAATGCGAATTACATTAAATAAGAGCTACTTAGGATTTTTCAAAGGGGATAGAGTTGAAGTGAAACTATGGAGGATTTTCTTACACGCATAAAAAAGGTAAGTCATTGACTTACCTTTCTATTCAATCAGAATGAGCTAATTAAAGCTCATCGAAGCAATATTAAAGAGCTACGATGTTTTCTGCTTGAGGACCTTTTTGACCTTGAGTTACAGTGAACTGTACTTTTTGGCCTTCAGCAAGAGTTTTGAAACCAGTGCTTGCGATTGCAGAGAAATGTGCGAAAACGTCAGGACCGTTTTCTTGCTCGATGAAACCAAAACCTTTAGATTCGTTGAACCATTTTACTGTACCAGTAGTTGTAGACATAATAATATCCTATTTAATTTTTGAGTAATTAACCTTGTGAATCAAGGCATTTGGCTAGAAGTGTTGCTATTACTTATGAAGTATAGGATTCGGTACATAATACGGAACATTGAACATAAATATCAAACGAACTTTCAAGCTGGGAAAGAGTATATAGGTCTTTAAAAAACAGTACAACACCTATTTAGGAATTAAATGGGAAAATATAAAAAAAAAAACATTCGAGTTTGACCACAAAATATATAATCAATAAAATCAACAACTTCACAACCAATACATGTTAACAATATGTTAAAAGCACAGTTTATATGCCCTGTCAGATTTGCTCCTATCAGCTTCCCACAGTAAATATGATTTACAGATCCAACAGTTATCCGTAATTCAACCGCTTTAATTGTCCTCTTTACAAAACTTGTCACGGCTTCCTAGCTAAACAGAACTTCTTTTTGCTATATTGGCAGCTTATATACTCATGATATTTCAAATAGGAACAGTAATGACAATATGGATTGATGCAGATGCCTGCCCGGTACCTGTCAGAGATATGGTTCTACGGGCTGGTCAAAGGACCTCTACCGCACTGGTCTTTGTGGCTAATTCGCCTTTACCGATCCCAAGGCGCCCTTTAGTAAAAACCGTACAGGTTTCACAGGGTTTCGATGTGGCTGACAACTATATCAGCCAGCATGTTGAATTAAACGACTTAGTGATAACTCAAGATATTCCGTTAGCGGCAGAAATAGTCGAAAAAGGTATTACTGCGCTTAACCCCAGGGGAGAGCTTTATACGGTTGAGAATATCCGTCAGCGTTTAGCGATGCGCAATTTTGCAGAGGAGTTACGCAGTACAGGACAGATCAGCGGCGGGCCGAATAAATTTGGCGACAAAGAAAAACAGACATTTGCAAATGCCCTGGATCGCTGGTTACAAAAAAACAGGAAATAAAAAATGGGGAAGTATTCCCCATTTTATTCAGCCTTAAGAAGCTTTATAGAATACGATCCGCATCATTAAGCTTAGCGGCACGCTCTGCTTCGAGGTTCTTTTTTTTACGGTTTTCACAGGGCTCAGGGCAGTCACATTCTTTTTCAATGCCTACTGACGCTAATCCCCCGCAGCTGCCGCCAATTGTTTTTTTATTAAAAATATAACCAATAGCCATAGCTGCGATCACCAGTAAAAAAACGATAAATGTTGCAATAAAATATATCATTATTTTTCTTCAATAAAATAAGTTTCAAATTCCGGGGTGTAATATTCTATAAAATCATCCCCGTTTTTCACCAGCATAAAAACTGCTAGCTGCTGTGCTTCCGCAAAAGCCAGACCTTTTTCAGGCCCTAGTACCGTAATAACAGTTGCGAGTCCGTCGGCATACATGCTGCTTGGATGGATCACAGTAACAGACGCCAATTTATGTTTAATCGGTTTACCTGTCGCAGGATCAATTGTATGCGAATAACGAACATCGTCAAACTCGTAATAATTGCGGTAATCCCCCGAAGTAGCAATGGCATTATCACCGATATTTATTAAGCGCTGTACATTCTGCCCTGCTGACGGCCGTTCAATCGCCAGCGTCCAGTTTTCACTGCCGGGTTTTTCACCGCGAACACGAAGCTCACCGCCGATATCAACCAGATAATTATTAATACCTAAAGACTGCAGGTATTCAGCAATATCATCAACGCCATAACCCTTTGCAATCGAAGAAAGATCCACATACAGCTCAGGGATATCTTTATTAAGTGTATTGCCACTGACCGATAAATGCTGACTGCCGACAACCTGATTTTTCTGTTCAATCACTGACTGAGCAGGCACTTTTTCCGGACGTTTATCCGGACCGAATCCCCACAAGTTCACTAACGGCCCAACCGTTACATCAAATGCGCCGTTACTCTTTTCGAAAAGTTCTAATGATGCTTCAACAACGTGACGTGTTGCGTCTGACACCGCTAAAGACTTCTCAGCCTGGTTAAAACGCGACAGTTCAGAATCAGGGCGATAAGTTGACATCTGATCATTAACTAATTCAAGTCTTATATCTATTTGTGATTGTAAAGTTTCAGCAGCTAAAGCTGCACTTTTACTCTGCTCACCATCTAACACATAGGTTATATGGTAATACGTTCCCATCGTTTTCCCCTGGATTTTCAGGAGTTCCGGCTCATTTTTAGAGCACGATGAAAGAAAAAAGGCCAGCCCGATTAAGGCCAGCCATTTAGTTGAAAGCTTAATCATTACGATTAACCAAAATCATCAAGCATGATGTTCTCGTCTTCAACACCTAAATCTTTAAGCATTGCAATAACAGCTGCATTCATCACCGGTGGACCACACATGTAGAATTCACAATCTTCTGGTGCTTCATGATCCTTCAGGTATTCTTCAAGTAATACATTATGAATGAAACCCGTATAACCATCCCAGTTATCTTCCGGCTGCGGATCACTTAAGGCAACATGCCATTCAAAGTTATCATTTTCAGCAGCTATGCTGTCAAAATCTTCAACATAGAACATCTCACGCTTTGAGCGCGCACCGTACCAGAAGCTGCACTTACGTTTAGTATGCAAGCGGCGGAACTGATCAAAGATGTGTGAACGCATCGGCGCCATACCGGCACCACCACCAACAAATACCATCTCATTCTCAGTTTCTTTGGCAAAGAACTCACCAAACGGACCGGAAATAGTTACTTTATCACCCGCTTTTAAGCTGAAGATGTAAGATGACATTTTACCACACGGCAGAGTCAAATCACGCGGCGGCGGCGTAGCGATACGCACGTTAAGCATGATAATCCCTTCTTCACCTGGGTAGTTCGCCATAGAATACGCACGAATAGTGTCATCATTAACTTTAGATTCTAAATCAAAGAATTTAAAGTGCTCCCAGTCACCACGGTACTGCTCTTCAATGTCAAAGTCTTTATATTTAATATGATGTGCAGGCGCTTCAATCTGAATATAACCACCGGCTTTAAACGGAACAGATTCACCATCAGGAATCTGCAGTTTAAGCTCTTTAATAAATGTCGCTTCGTTACCATTAGAGATAACTGTACATTCCCATTTCTTCACACCGAAGATCTCTTCAGGTAATTCAATGTCCATGTTTTCTTTAACACTTACCTGACAAGCTAAACGTTCACCTTCTTTGGCTTCTCGTTTATTAATATGATCCAGCTCAGTCGGCAGAATATCTCCGCCTCCTGATTTAACTTTAACCTTACACTGACCGCATGTACCGCCGCCGCCGCAGGCAGAAGAGACAAAGACCCCGGAGTTTGCAAGGGCACCAAGCAGTTTGCCGCCGGCCTGTGTGGTAATGCTTTTATCTGCATCATCATTTACAGAAATTGTGATATCGCCTGTGCTTACCAGTTTTGATTTGGCCGCTAAAATAATAACAACCAAGGCTAAAACGATAATAGTAAACATGGCAACGCCGAGAAAGATTTCCATCGACTTTTTCCTTGTTCTAAGGGAGGCCTAAGCCTCCGTTAATTCGAATAGATTAAACACTAACAATTACAGTTGAATACCAGAGAACGACATAAACCCTAATGCCATCAACCCTGCAGTAACAAAAGTAATACCTAAACCACGTAAACCGTCTGGTACATCAGCGTATTTCATTTTTTCACGAATACCCGCTAATGCAACAATTGCCAATGTAAAGCCCACACCACTACCAACACCATAAACAGCCGACTCTAATAAGTTATATTCACGCTGCACCATAAATGATACACCGCCGAATATTGCACAGTTAACAGTAATAAGCGGTAGGAAAATACCTAATGCCTGATACAAAGCCGGAAAATGTTTATCTAATACCATCTCTAGAATCTGCACTAAGGCTGCAATAACACCGATAAAAGTGACAAAGCCTAAAAAACTAAGATCGGCATCTGGTAAACCAGCCCACGCCAGTGCACCAGGCGCTAGCAGGTTAAAGTAGATAAGCTGATTAACCGGTACTGCGATACCCAGTACCACGATAACCGCCACGCCTAAACCCATAGATGTTTTAACTTTCTTAGAAACAGCAAGAAAAGTACACATGCCTAGGAAGAAAGCTAACGCCATATTTTCTATAAAAATAGAACGAACAAAAATACTTAAATAATGTTCCATTTTATTACTCCTTTGGCTCTACTTGGTCTGGTTTAATCGTACGAATCACCCAGATAATGCCGCCAATAATAAAGAAAGCACTTGGAGGAAGCAGTAATAGACCATTACTTTGATACCAGCCGCCGTTTGAAGTTAATGGTAAAATTTCAATTCCAAATAACGCACCTGAACCAAACAGCTCACGGAAACCACCAACCAGAATAAGAATGAAACCGTAACCTAGACCGTTACCGATACCATCCATAAAGCTTGGGAAGGGTTTATTTTTCATCGCAAATGCTTCTGCACGCCCCATCACAATACAGTTAGTAATGATCAGACCAACATAAACAGATAACTGTTTAGAAATAGCAAAAGCATATGCTTTTAATACCTGATCAACCAGGATAACCAGTGATGCAATAATCGCCATCTGTACAATAATTCGCACACTATTTGGAATGTAATTACGAATCGTTGAGATAAACAGATTTGAAAATGACGTTACAAATATCACCGCCATGGTCATAACAACCGCTGTTTCTAACGTGCTGGTCACCGCTAACGCGGAACAAACACCCAATATCTGCAGTGCAATCGGATTATTATTAACAACCGGAGAGGTTAATACTGCTTTCAACTCATTTGAATTAGCCATTGTTTAGTGCTCCTTGACGAACTTTGCTAAGAAACGGACCAAAACCTTGCTCGCCTAACCAGAATGTAAAGGTATTTTGAACCCCAACTGCCGTTAACGTCGCGCCGGAAAGACCATCAACTTCATGTTTTGAACCTGCATGAGCCTGACCTTTAACCACTTTAATGGCAGGTTTCCCCTGAGTATCAAACAGCTGCTTGCCGACCCAAAGTGAACGCCAGCGAGGGTTTTGAACTTCGCCGCCTAGCCCGGGAGTTTCGCCATGATCGTAATAAGTTAAAGCTTCAATGGTATTACCATCTGCTTTAACTGCTACAAATGCATACATAGTTGACCATAAACCGGCACCATGCACAGGTAAAATGATACGCTGCAGCTGCCCGTTATCGTCAGATACCAGATAAACAGTCGCTAGATTAGCACGACGACCAATTTTAGCGACATTCTGCTCTGCGCTCAGTTTTATGCTTTGTGCAGGATCTTTAGCAGCTTTACGCTGGTCATAACCTGCAGCATCTACATTTTCAACAAATTCACCCGTTGATAAATCAACCAGTTTTGTCTGAATGTTAGAGCTAAAAACTTCAGAAATTGTTTTATCTGTTTCTAACCCGGCTACAGCAAGGATGTTGTTCTGCTTATCTTTTTCTTTATTAGCAAGCTGCGTTGAGCGTAAGCCGACCGCCGCGCCTGCAACAATGATTGAACAGACTAGACAGACTGCCAGTACAACCGTCATTGTTTTGCCGAATGTTTCATGTTGATTAGACATTACGAGACAACCTCCGTTTGATATTTCCCTGCACAACAAAGTAGTCAAATAGTGGTGCAAACAGGTTAGCAAATAGAATTGCTAACATCATACCTTCAGGGAAGGCTGGATTAACAACACGGATAAGTACAACCATCACACCGATCAAAATACCGTAGGACCATTTGCCTTTATCGGTAAATGATGCAGAAACCGGGTCGGTTGCCATAAATACCATACCAAATGTAAAGCCGCCCATCACTAGATGCCAGTACCAAGGCAGTTCAAACATATAGTTGGTATCGCTTCCGATAATATTAAACAGGGTTGAAACCGCTACCATGCCGATCATTACACCGGCAATGATGCGCCATGATGCAATACCGGTAATAACAATAAACGCACCACCGATTAAAATAGCTAATGTAGAAACTTCACCGATACTGCCCTGCATATTACCCAGAAAAGCATCCATCCAGGTTAATCCTGACTGTGCAACCGCATCCAGACCACCTTGTGAAGCAACACTTAAAGAAGTTGCACCGGAGAAACCGTCTACTGCAGTCCAGACCGCATCACCAGAAATATCAGTCGGGTATGCAAAGAATAAAAATGCACGACCGGCTAACGCAGGATTTAAGAAGTTACGCCCGGTTCCGCCGAAAATTTCTTTAGCGACAACAACACCGAAGGTAATACCTAATGCGACCTGCCATAACGGGATAGTAGCAGGAACAATTAATGCGAATAAAACAGATGAAACGAAGAATCCTTCGTTTACTTCGTGTTTACGCACACTGGCAAAAAGAACTTCCCAGAAACCGCCGACAATAAAAGTGACTGCATAGATAGGTACAAAGTACATAGCACCGAATAACAGGTTATCCAATAAGCCTGCGCCGGGTCCCATGGTCACACCAAGGATATCTAGAATTGCTACGCGCCAGTCATCTAATGCGCTAAATCCGCCGATAATAGCTTCATTTGCCTGGATGCCAGTATTGTACATACCGAAAAACATCGCTGGGAATGTGGCTAACCAGACAAAAATCATCATACGTTTAAGGTCGATACCGTCACGTACATGGGTAATGCCTTTAGTTACCAGCCCGGGAGTATAGAAAAATGTAGCAGTTGCTTCGAACAGGGCATACCATTTTTCATAACGGCCTCCTGCTTCGAAATGCGGCTCCATTTTCTCAAGTATATGCTTAAGATTCATTCTTAGCCTTCCTTCTCAATTTTGCTTAGGTTGCTGCGTAAGATTGAACCGTAATCATATTTACCTGGGCAAACATAAGTACATAATGCCAAATCTTCTTCGTCTAATTCTAAACAGCCTAATGTCTGCGCCCCGTCGCTGTCGCCGACAATCAGATCACGCAGTAACATAGTCGGTAAAATATCCAGCGGCATAATGCGCTCATACTGACCGATTGGTACCATCGCACGCTTACTGCCGCCTGTTGTGGTTGTGAAAGCAAAACGTTTAGCTTTATTCAGTGCAGAAAGGAATACGTTAGCAACAGAGTGTTTATTAAAGCCGGGAGCTCCCCAGCCGAATAACTCTTTTTCATAACCTTCAACAAGTGCTGATACCTGATTATGGTAACGGCCGAGGAAAGCATGGGGACCAAAAGCACTAACACCGCATAATACAGAGCCTGAAATAACTCGGACCTCACCTTGAAGCAGTTCACCAGCAGTTAATTCAGCAATTGATGCGCCCATGTTCGTTCGCAGCAGTCGAGGTTTTTTAACCGCAGGGCCCGCTAAAGAGATAACTTTATCGGTATACAGCTCACCGCTGGTAAACAGCAGACCAAATGCAATCACATCCTGGTAATTAATTGACCAGACCTGCTTAGTCAGCGAAACCGGATCAATAAGGTGGATATGTGTACCGGCTAATCCGGCAGGATGAACACCTGAGAAGACTTTCTCATGAACATTTTTCAGCGGCGATTTCGGCAGGCTGCTTTCACCTTTACAGACATAAACATTACCGCCTGTTAATTGTGATAATAACGCCAAACCGTCTGTAAATGCCTGCTGATTTTCATTGATTATCAGCTCGGCATCAGGCGCTAGCGGGTTGGTATCCATTGCGGTTACAAAGATCGAAGCCGGGATTGCCTCTATTTCAGGCACTTTGCTGAACGGGCGAGTGCGAAGTGCAGTCCAGGCCCCTGATTCAACCAGATTTTCAACAATTTTACCGCGCTCTATATCCGCTAATTGTGTGCTTGCAAAAGTCGGAAAAGTAATACTGTCCTGACCTGAAACTGAAATAACAACTGACTGCAAAACACGCTTTGCGCCACGATTAATCTCTTTAACTACACCAGATGCTGGAGCGGTAAACTTAACGCCGGCATTCTTTTTATCACTAAAAAGAACCTGACCTTTTTTTACAGTGTCACCGGCTTTAACAGCCATTGACGGACGCATGCCAACATATTCTTCACCCAGTATAGCAACTTCAGTAACGGCGGGACCATTCTGAATTATCTGCTCTGGCGCTCCTGATATAGGGAGGTCCAGTCCTTTTTTTATAGTAATCATATTCTCTTGCACTATGTTTACGGGAAGAAAAGTTAGATGCCTTGCGGCATAAAAACATTACCAGTTATGTGATTAAAATATTTAAATTAACAACCAATTAACAAGTAGACGAAAAAATTCCGGCACATAATACCACTATAGCGAGAGCGATTGCTATTAGTAATGACGAGCTTACTGACTCTAGTTCAAACTTTCATGTGAAATAAATTTACATAAATAAATGTTTTTTAACATTTTATGTTAATTAATGTTATCAACGGACATAAAACGTCTGATTTAAGCTTTATTTGCCCGTTTAATTCACTCTTGAAGAACCTCCCCCCTGATATGTAGTTATTTTCCTCCGCCTAAACAGTCGGCAGAATCGGGTGCTATTTTGTGTTTTTCATCCCATTGAAAGGGAGTATAAGTATGCAGAGCCAGTGCGTGAACCGGACCGGCCAGCTCATCTTTTAAGAGCTTATTCACTAAACGATGACGCTGCAGCAGTGACAATGAATCAAACATTTCACTTACAATCACGATTTTAAAATGGGTTTCTGAATTATCAGGTACAGCGTGGCGATAACTTTCGTTTTCAATCTCTAAAAATTCAGCAGTAATGCCTGCAGTTATTTTTTTTTCGATTGTTGTTTGTACATTCATTTTTGCTACCCTTTTGGAACA
Source organism: Psychromonas ossibalaenae ATCC BAA-1528 (assembly GCF_000381745.1). GTDB lineage: Bacteria > Pseudomonadota > Gammaproteobacteria > Enterobacterales > Psychromonadaceae > Psychromonas > Psychromonas ossibalaenae. The sequence continues at coordinate 112,769 of NZ_KB906968.1, forward strand.
GTTAGTAGTAACGATAACAAAGACCTAGTAAATTAGTAATAGTTAATTTACATGCCGGCAGCTTGGAGATAGACCTTCAGCAGCAGGAGAATTCACTTAATTAAATCATCAATAGGTATATTTTGACTTCACCAACAGCGTCATTAAATGTAGGTATCACAAAATCTTTCCCCTGCTCTTATTTAAAGGATCAGAAGGAACGACTTATTATGCTTATCGACCCGCAGTTAAATGCCAGAAGCTTTTACCCTACTTTGCTGGCCAATGGTTTTCGGCGCAGCGGTGATCAGGTCTACCGTCCACACTGTGAACACTGTCAAGCATGCCAGTCATTGCGGATTCCAGTCACTAAGTTTAAAAAATCACGCAGTCAGAAACGCCTGTTAAATAAAAACAAAAACCTGCAGGTTAAAATCAGTCACAGCGTCAAAGAAGAGTATTTTCATTTATACCAGCGTTATATCCAGCAGACACACTCTGACGGCCCGATGTTTCCCGCATCGCAAGAACAGTATGAGGATTTTATTAAATCTTCCTGGAATAAAAGCATTTTTATTGAAATTTACGATCAAAACAAACTTATTTCCGTGAGTGTTACCGATCTGATAAAGCATCCCGACAGCACTGCCTGGAGCGCTTTTTACTGTTTTTATGACCCAGATTACAGCGCCTGCTCTCTAGGAAAATTTGCTGTCTTAAAACAGTTAGATTTAGCTAAAAAGCATGCTGTAGACTGGTTATATCTGGGATATTACATAGAAGACTGTCAGAAGATGAACTACAAAACACAGTTTAATCCACATCAGCGTTTCATTGACGGCCAGTGGTTTGATTTTGATAAATCAATATAGTTAATATAATTACGTAAAGTGGTTCAATAAATAAGCAACAATCCTTTACCCTACCGCATAATTCTGGCATTATGCGCCGATTGAAATTAGCACAATATAAAATACAAAGGATCCATCGCCAATGGCAAAAGAAGACAGTATTGAAATGCAGGGCACAATCTTAGATACACTGCCTAACACAATGTTCCGTGTAGAATTAGAAAACGGCCACATGGTTACAGCACATATCTCAGGTAAAATGCGTAAAAACTACATCCGTATTCTTACTGGTGATAAAGTAACAGTACAGCTTACACCTTACGATTTATCTAAAGGTCGTATCGTATTCCGTGCGCGTTAATTATTAACAGCAGCGAATATCCGGTTTTTGACAACAGTTCAAAAGCCTAATAAAAAACCAGCATAAGCTGGTTTTTTATTACCTGAAATACCTCTGTTAGATCAGCTGCTCAACTCTAATGTTTTCGCATATTCAAATTTTACACTTTTACCATTTTCCCCAAGAGATACCGTGACACTGCCGCCGTCCTGCAGTTCACCAAATAAGATCTCGTTCGCAAGAGGTTTCTTAAGTTTCTCCTGAATCAGCCTTGCCATAGGACGAGCGCCCATAGCACGATCATAACCATGTTCTGCCAGCCATTTACGGGCAGGCTCAGTCACTTCCATGGAAATCTGTTTTTTATCAAGCTGCGCCTGCAGCTGTACAATAAATTTATCAACAACCTGATAGATAACATCCAGCTCAAGATGATTAAACCAGATAACATTATCAAGACGGTTTCTAAATTCAGGGGAAAACAGTTTATTAATTTCGTCGACGGCTTTATGTGAATCTTTCTGATCTTTAAAACCAATACTCTTCTTCTCTGTTTCACGTACGCCGGCATTGGTTGTCATCACCAGAATGATATTTCTGAAATCCGCTTTACGGCCGTTATTATCCGTTAATGTACCGTGATCCATTACCTGTAATAAGATGTTATAGATATCGCTGTGTGCTTTTTCTATCTCATCTAACAGCAGTACCGCATAGGGGTGCTTAACAACCGCATCGGTTAACAAACCGGCCTGCTCATAACCTACGTAGCCTGGAGGTGCGCCTAATAAGCGGGAAACCGTATGTTTCTCCATATATTCCGACATATCAAAACGTAAAAGTTCTACCCCCATCGCTTTAGCAAGCTGCTGCGTCACTTCAGTTTTACCGACACCGGTAGGCCCGGCAAACAGGAAGGAGCCAATGGGTTTTAACTCTTCAGACAAACCTGAACGGTTGAGGTGTATCGCATCAGTTAACACATCAATGGCATTATCCTGACCAAATACGGTCATTTTTAAACGTTCCGGTAATTTAGCCAGCTGATCTTTATCCGAACTAGTCACTGATTTTTGCGGAATTCGGGCAATTTTGGCAATAATTGTTTCTATTTCTAATACACCAATGGTTTTTTTACGTTTACTCGCAGGCAATAAACGCATCTGCGATCCGGCTTCATCAATAACATCAATCGCTTTATCAGGAAGATGGCGATCATTAATATATTTTGCACTGAGCTCAGCGGCCGCCATCAATGCCTTAGTGGTATAACGAATACTATGGTGATCTTCATAACGGGAGCGTAAACCTAACAGGATCTGCCCGGTCTCTTTTATTGAAGGTTCAAGTACATCCACTTTCTGAAAACGGCGTGATAAAGCATGCTCTTTTTCAAAAATCTGCCCGAACTCTTTATAAGTCGTTGAGCCCATACAGCGCAGTTTACCGCCGCTTAATAATGGTTTTAATAAATTAGCCGCGTCAAGCTGTCCACCGGTGGCAGCCCCGGCTCCGATAATAGTATGAATTTCATCAATAAATAAAATCGCATTTTCCTGTGTTTCAAGCTGCGTTAATACGGTTTTAAAGCGCTGCTCAAATTCTCCGCGGTATTTAGTGCCCGCCAGTAACGCGCCCATATCAAGTGAGTAGATAATATTATCTTCAATAACATCCGGTACATTTTTATTAACAATCCGGTAAGCCAGGCCTTCAGCAATCGCTGTTTTCCCCACTCCGGCCTCACCAACCAGCAGTGGGTTGTTTTTACGGCGGCGGCATAATATCTGTACACAGCGTTCAACTTCTTTGTCACGCCCGATTAAGGGGTCGATAACACCAGCTTCAACCTGTTCATTAAGATTAATAGTGAACGGCATATCATCATTTTGTTCAACCGCAGTTTCACTGGTTTCCTGCTCTTCGAAAACATCAGGAGCTGAATCTGCTGACTTGCTGATACCATGGGAAATATAATTAACTACATCCAGACGAGAAAGGTGCGCTTTTTTCAAGAAGTACACGGCTTGTGATTCCTGCTCGCTAAAAATAGCAACCAGCACACTGCCTGCTGAGACTTCACTGCTGCCCGATGACTGCACATGAAAGATAGCCCGCTGCAGCACACGTTCAAATGCAATGGTCGGCTGAATTTCAATTTCCTGGTTACGGACTTCCGGTATGGCCGGGGTTGTTTCTAAAAAGGTCATGATTTCTAAATGCAGAGAAACAATATCAACGGAGCAGGCTGTGAATAATGTTTTAATTTCATCATTTTCCAGCAGCGCCAGCAGCAGATGCTCGATTGTCATAAATTCATGCGATTTTTCAAAAGCAATACGGAAGGCTAAATCTAAACTGTTTTCTAACGCTTTATCTAACATAAACGCCCCTTGCTGGGTTAATTACTGAGAATACCGAATGCCGCATAATACTTACGATTCTTTTTCCATTGAGCATCGTAACGGGTGTTCATTTTGTTTCGCATAATTCATTACCTGCATTACTTTTGTTTCCGCAATTTCAGCAGTAAAGGTACCGCAGATCCCCACTCCTTTATAATGAACATTGAGCATGACTTCGGTAGCGCTCTCATTATCCAGTCTGAAGAAACGCTGTAACACATCAATTACAAAATCCATCGGTGTATAGTCATCATTATGCAGTAACACGTTATACATCGAAGGTGGAACCAGCTTAGTAACAGACCTTTCGATCGTCGCTGATTCATTACCAGTTTGAGGGGTATTTTTATCACTCATCTTTAAGTCTAGTCTTATTTAATAAAGTTACGAAAATTATGGCTTGTTAAGTAGGGCTAGATTAATGATTAGTTGAGCAATGTGCAAACTGTGATGATCAATAATAAGCCGGGGCCTGCTTATTCGTCAGCTGCAGCAGGTTTTAACAGCCGGCGGACACCTCCGCCACACTAACAGCAGTTTATAAGCGCTTAAAAACACAGTAAAAAATGTGCGCCAGCCCACTAAAATGCAAAACAGATAAGGTAATATAAATGCATTGTAAAAAAAACATAACAAACACAGCTTATTAAAATTAAAGGAGAAATTTGTGAGCCACGGTGAATCTGTCTATCTAACCTTAGCAAATAAGATCAGTGAAAAGTTTAAAGCAATAGAGTGCGTGGAAGCGATCGCCCTAGGCGGCTCTCAAACCAGCGGCAGCTTAGATAAACATTCCGATATTGATCTTTATATTTACTCAAGTGAAACAATCTCGCTGGCAGCACGTCAGGAGATTGTCGATAAGCTGGGAGCGAGTAAAGCCGATCTCAACCTTACCTTCTGGGATCTTGGTGATCAGTGGTTTGATTTAGAAACTGGTATTGAAGTTGATATTATTTACTGGGATAAATCATGGATAGAAGAGCAGCTGCAGCGCTTGCTTATTTCCCACCAGGCTAATATGGGTTATACAACCTGTTTCTGGCAGACAGTGTCCGACTCAAAAATACTGTTTGACCGCAGCGGCTGGTTCACGCAGTTACAGAATAAATATAAAGTCAGCTACCCTGAGCCGTTAAAACAGGCGATTATAAGCAAAAACCAGCCGGTATTAAGAGATGTCATTCCGTCCTATTATACGCAGATTAAAAAAGCCTTAGATCGTCAGGATCTGCTCAGTATTAATCATCGTCTGGCGGCCTTGTTTGCCAGTTATTTTGATGTGCTCTATGCAGTTAATAAGGTGATGAATCCAGGAGAGAAAAAAGTATTAAACTATGTACTGCAGAACTGTGCAAAAGTCCCGGCAGATCTGCATAATCAAGTGAATAAGATTCTTCAATCAGCGGCTGTCGGCGACAGGATCCTACTTAACCAGCTGGATGAACTACTTGACGGGTTAGATAACCTGTTAGCAGCAGAGAGCTAATAGCAGGCACCTAAAAGCCGCTGTACTGTTAATGACAGCGGCTCAGGTAAACTCAGTCTGTTTTCGCAAGTTTGGCTTTAAGTCTGTTCTGCACAACTTCAACTAATGAATCAGGTTGAAATTTAGATAAAAAATCATCACAGCCTACTTTTTCAACCATAGCCTGATTAAAGCTGCCGCTCAATGAAGTGTTTAAAACAATATGCAGCCCGGCCATACGCGGATCATTACGGATCTCATTGGTTAATTTATAGCCGTCCATTACCGGCATTTCAGCATCTGTTATCAGCATCAGAATCTCATCTTCAACCTTCTTGCCCTGATCTGCCCAGCCCTGCAGAATATCTAACGCCTGCCGGCCGTTACAGGCAGGAATGATCTCAATACCTAACTGCGACAGGGTACCGTCAACCTGTTTGCGCGCGGTCGAGGAGTCATCAACATGGAGAATTTTGCAGCCGATAAATTCTTGAGAAATCTCAGTATCAACAACGCCTTCAGAAATACTCAGTTTATACTCTACAATTTCCGCCAGCACTTTTTCAACATCAATGATTTCCACCAGCTCTACCACACCTTCCCGTTCGAGTTTGGTAATAGCGGTAAGGTAATGATTTCGTCCAACAGAGCCTGGCGGCGGCATTATTTCCCCCCAGTTCATATTAACAATATGTTCAACTTTTCCGACTAAAAATCCCTGCACGGTGCGGTTATACTCAGTAATAATCAGATTACACTGTTCATCAACCGGCAGCGGTTTAAGACCTATAGCTTCTCTTAAATTAATAACAGGAATTGATTCACCGCGAATCGCAGCAACACCGGAAATCTTGGGGTGAGAATTAGGAAGTTTGTTTAAAGCCGGCAGCTTAACAACCTCTTTAACTTTAAACACATTAATAGCAAACAACTGCCTGCCCTGCAGGTGAAACAAAAGCAGTTCAAGCCGGTTTTCACCCACTAAGTTTGTTCGTTGATCCACGGTATCAAGAATACTTGCCATCTATTTGCCAACCCTATTTTTAAGCACGACTACTCTTCTGAGCATAGCTAATCTTTTCGGCAAATAAAATGTGCTGCTGTTGTTTTTCTTAATTCATGATAATTATATGGGAGCAGACCGCTGTTTCTGCTGTGCAGAGACAGCAGGCTGGAAGCCGCAGTTCAAGCTGTCAGCCGCCTACTTTGATTTTAAATAATGAATCACCTGATTAGAGCTTCCGCGCCACTGCAGGTTGGCATCAGCTAAGGACTGTTCAAATTTTCCGTCAATCAATACATCAATCAGCTCTACTACTTCCTGCTGCGGCTCCGTCAGTTCATTTAACAGATAGCCGCTCCACATCCAGATATCTTTACCGGGACATTCAGCTTTAACACGCTTAATTAACTTTAATACCTGCTCAACATTAGCCGGGTGGAGCGGATCACCACCGGACAGAGTCAACCCCTGCTTTTTGATACGCGGATCGTTAAGGTCTGTGATTATCTGATCAGCAAGCTTTTCAGTAAACAGTTCACCAGCATCAGGCGACCAGGTTGACTGGTTATAACAGCCTCTACAGTTATGAATGCAGCCGGAAACAAACAGTGTACAGCGGGTTCCTTCACCGTTGAGGACATCGATAGGGTAATATTTACTGTAATTCATGGGGGCTCCTGAAACAAAAACACCCCACTGCATGTGAGGTGTTTTTAAGTTGTTACTAAATATAGAATTTAAAGGTGTTTAACGCGGCGTTTAACTTCTTCCTGTTTACCTTCATTAAACGGGCGGGCATCGGGGCTGCCTAAATAACCGCACACACGGCGTGTTACTGCGACTTTCTCAGAATCAGAGTTGCCGCAGCTCGGGCAGACAAAACCTTTACTGGTACAGTCAAACTCGCCATGAAAACCACAGACATAACACTCGTCAATCGGTGTGTTGGTACCGTAGTAAGGGACACGTGAATAACTGTAATCCCAGACGTCTTCTAACGCTTTAAGGTTATGCTTCATATTCGGGTATTCACCGTAACAGATGAAGCCGCCGCTGGCGATTTCCGGATAAGGCATTTCAAAATCAAGTTTATCGTAAGGATTTACAGACTTTTCAACATCCAGGTGGAAGCTGTTAGTGTAATAACCTTTGTCTGTTACGCCTTCTAAAACACCAAACTGTTTAGCATCTAAGCGGCAGAAACGGTCACAGAGGTTTTCAGAAGGTGTTGAGTATAAGCTGAAGCCGTACCCCGTTTCCTCAGTCCAGCGCTCTGTTGCCTGTTTCAGATAACGGATCATTGCAATTGCATTTGCCTGCTTCTCTTTATCATCAAAAAGATGACCATCAGAGCCGTGCAGCGCATTAATTGCTTCATGCAGACCGATATAACCAAGAGAAATAGAAGCGCGTCCGTTTTTAAAGATTTCTGCAATACAATCGTCCGCTTTTAAACGCACACCGCAGGCACCTTCCATATATAGAATAGGTGCAACACTCGCTTTCACTTCAGACAAACGCTCGATACGTGTATCTAATGCTTTTTTAGCAATATTTAAACGCGTATCTAATAACTGATAAAATGCCTGCTGATCACCACCAGCTTCTAAAGCAATACGCGGTAAGTTAAGACTTACAACCCCCAGGTTGTTACGACCGTCATGGATCAGCTCATTATTTTCTTCGTAAGTACCTAGGAAGCTGCGGCAGCCCATCGGCGTTTTAAATGAGCCGGTTACATCAACTACTTTTTCGTAGTTTAAAATATCAGGATACATACGTTTTGAAGCACATTGTAATGCCAGCTGCTTAATATCGTAATTCTGATCCGTGCTTTTATGGTTTACACCGTCTTTGATAGCAAAAACCAGTTTAGGGAAAATAGCAGTTTTACGATTTTTACCTAAACCGGCAATACGAATTTTGAAAATAGACTCTTGAATTAAACGCGCTTCCCAGCTGGTACCCAGACCAAAACCGAAGGTTACAAAAGGTGTCTGCCCGTTTGCCGTATGCAGTGTATTCACTTCATATTCAAGCGACTGAAAAGCATTAAAACACTCTTTTTCAGTTTGTTGAGAAGCATAAGCTTGAGGCTCAGCTATTCCCCACTCTTCTGCTGTTGCTAAATGTTTCTGGTAACTTTTAGAGACATAAGGCGCAAGCGTAGTATCAATGCCGTTAATTGTGGTGCCGCCGTAAATATGGCTGGCAACCTGAGCAATAATCTGTGCAGTCACAGCTGTTGCTGTTGAGATTGATTTCGGCTCTTCAATCTCAGCATTACCCATTTTAAAACCTTTAGTAAACATCCCTTTAATATCAATTAACATACAGTTAAACATAGGGAAAAACGGTGCGTAATCTAAATCGTGATAGTGTAGTTCACCTTTATCGTGAGCACGTACTACATCACGGGGTAAAATATGTGATTTTGCATAATGTTTAGCAACAATACCAGCCAGAAGATCACGCTGTGTAGGGATAACCTTACTGTCTTTATTAGCATTTTCATTCAGTAAAGAAGCATTACTCTGTTCAATCAGACCGTAGATTTCACTGTTTAAATGGCTTTTACGCTCTCGTGCAATATCTCTGTCATGGCGGTATTCAATATAGACGCGGGCCAGTTCAGTATGACCGCTTTTCATTAGACACTCTTCAACAGCATCTTGAATATCATGAATATCAACTTCAACCTGCCCCTGTAACTGCCCTTCAACTTCATTGGCAACGGCAAATGCATCAACACCTTTACAGCGCGCCGCACCGGACGCCTTTAAAATAGCTTCAGCTATACGTAAGGCATTAAATGGGACTTGACTACCATCTCGTTTAATAACAACAGGTTTCATAACAGGGGCTCCATGACAACAGTAAGACACAATATCTAGTGGTGGCGAATCATACATAACACTATATGTTGAGCATTGATATAAATCAAATTTCGAATTAGGTGGTTATTAAGTAATTTAAAAAGATCCACAGAGCTATCAAAAATTAATAAAAAGCACTTTATTCACAACCCTTTTTCTTTCTGCTTATTGCAATTTTAGGAAGCTATTTTAGCGGGAATTTGCAACGGTAGTAATCACTATCGCTGTATCGGATATCCGGGCATTAAGTGATAAACAAAAAAAACCTAGATTATGCACAAGCAATAGGCTATATATGCCTTATCCGGCTGTTTTTGCACTTATCATCTGCTGTTTTACTGCTATAATAAGGCCCGTTTTTTTTGGCCTGCGCAATACACTTACACAGGTAATGGAATAAAATTTTTATGAGTGATTATTTTTTACTATTTTTCGGTACTGTGCTGGTTAACAATTTCGTATTAGTGAAATTTTTGGGTTTGTGTCCGTTTATGGGCGTTTCTAATAAAGTAGAGACAGCCGTAGGCATGTCCTTTGCGACTACTTTTGTTTTGACATTAACCGCAGCTCTCTCATATATTGTTAATAACTTTATACTGCTGCCGCTGGACCTGCTTTATTTGCAGACATTGAGTTTTATTCTAGTCATTGCAGTGGTTGTGCAGTTCACCGAAATGGTAATGCATAAAACCAGCCCCACTTTATACCGCCTGCTGGGCATATTTTTGCCACTGATCACCACCAACTGTGCCATTTTAGGTCTTGCATTACTTAATATAAATGAAGGACACGACTTTGTTGAGTCGATTGTTTACGGATTCAGTGCCGGAGTCGGTTTCTCCTTAGTACTGGTACTTTTCTCCTCGATGCGCGAACGCTTAGCCGCCTCCGATGTACCTCTGCCTTTTAAAGGCGCATCCATTGCCATGATCACCGCAGGTTTAATGTCTCTTGCCTTTATGGGCTTTACCGGCCTAATTAAATAATAGATTGACGAAACGGAATACATATAAATGATAATCAGCATTGCTATCGCCATTTTAACGCTTGGAATTTTAGGCGCCCTGTTCGGCTCTTTACTGGGCTACTCTTCAATACGTTTTAAAGTAAAAGAAGATCCCATTGTTGAAGAGTTAGATGCCATTTTACCGCAGACACAATGTGGTCAGTGCGGTTACCCCGGCTGCAAGCCTTATGCGCAGGCAATTGCAGACGGAGAAGAAATCAATAAATGCCCGCCCGGTGGAAAGGCCGTTATGGAGCAGCTGGCAGAAAGAATGGGTATCGAACCACAGGCACTGGACGGTGAAGAAAAACCCAAATTAGTCGCTTTTATTCGCGAAGATCAGTGTATCGGCTGCACTAAATGTATTCAGGCCTGCCCGGTTGATGCCATTATAGGTTCAACCCGGCAGATGCATACAGTGATCAGCGATGAATGTACCGGCTGCGAATTATGTGTGGCACCGTGTCCGACAGACTGTATTGATATGAACCCGATTGCTTTAACAACACAAAACTGGCAGTGGGATCTCAACCGTATTCCAACAAAAATTAACACTGAGCTCTAGCATGACAACACAATCGATTAACCTGCTCAGTGAAGAGCAGCTTGCACATATATCTTCTGGAAAACAATGGAATTTCCACGGCGGCGTTCACCCTCAGGAAAATAAAATTCAAAGCAGCGGCAGTGCGATCTGCGATGCAGGTATTCCCGAATTTTTAGTTATCGGCATTGAACATAAAGGTCATAGCCCGGAACTATTAGTTAAAGTCGGTGACCCGGTATTAAAAGGACAAGCACTGACTAAGGTGTACGGTGCCATGGTAGTACAGCATGCCAGCAGCTCAGGTATTGTTTATGCGGTAGAAAAGCGTACCGACCTTCATCCCTCCGGTTTAGCAGTTCTGTCTATTGTGATAAAAACCGACGGTTTAGATAGAAGCATTGCTTATAACAAACCGGATAATTTCCGGAATACACCCAGCGCAGCCCTGATTGAAACTATTCAGCATGCAGGTATTGTCGGACTCGGCGGAGCAGGCTTTCCAAGCCATTTAAAACTTTCACATACTGACGGCATAAAACTGCTTATTATCAATGCGGCTGAATGTGAGCCGTATATTACAGCAGATGACCGCCTGATGCAGGAACATGCTCAGGAGGTTTTTCAGGGCATTGAAGTGCTCGAGCATATCCTGCAGCCGAAATTAATCGTTATTGCGGTTGAAGATAATAAACCAGAAGCAGTCGAAGCACTGCATTTAGCTCTGCAGAAAATACAGTTAACACTTAAAGCAGAACTGATTATCCGTACTATTCCGACGCTTTACCCGTCCGGCAGTGAAAAGCAGTTAATTGAAATCATTACCGGCAGACAAACACCGCTAGGTAAGCATCCTACCGAGCTTGGCATTGTCATGCAGAATGTCGGTACTGTGTTTGCCATAAAAGAAGCGGTTATTAACGGAAAACCTTTAACTTCCCGTATTGTCACCTTAACGGGTGATGCCCTGCGTAAAAAAGGTAATGCCAGCGTACGGATCGGTACGCCGATTCAGTACCTGTTAGATAAATATCAGTTCAATAGTGACGCAGCCCAGAAGCTTATTATCGGCGGACCTATGATGGGCTTTTCCATCAGCCATGGGGATATTCCGGTTACTAAAACCTGTAACTGTATTCTTGCTCCAACAGCACAGGAAATGCCGGTCCCTCCCGCAGAGATGCCCTGTATCCGCTGTGGCGAATGTGCACACGCTTGTCCGGCTTTATTACTGCCGCAGCAGTTATTATGGTACTCACAAAGTAAAGACCACGATAAGCTAAATGATTATAACCTGTCGGCCTGTATTGAGTGCGGCGCATGTGCCTTTGTCTGTCCAAGTAATATCCCTCTGGTTGAATATTACCGTATTGCTAAAGCAGAAATTAATACCGCGGTACAGGAAGCTAAAAAAGCAGAAACGGCGCGAATTCGTCATGAGAACCGTGAAGCACGGTTAGAGCAGGCAAAAATTGACCGCCAGGCCAAACACAAACAAGCAGCTGAAAAACGTAAACAGCAGTTAAAAAAGAAAAACGGCGGTGAAGACTTAATTGCAGCAGCGCTTGCACGCGCTAAAGCTAAAAAATCGGATAGCACGGAAAATGAAAATAATGAACAGACCAATACGCCGAAAAGTGCAGCTGCGGCAGCCGTCGCCCGGGCGAAAGCTAAAAAAGCAGCCTTAGCTGAAGCAGCATCTGAAAGTACAGCTGCAGATACGACTGATAAACCTAAAAATGATGCAGTGGCGGCGGCTATTGCCCGTACTAAAGCCAAGAAAGCAGCGGCACAGCAAAACTCACAGTCAGATACTGGAGAAGAAACTCAGGTTGAGCCTAAAAAAGCTGCCGTCGCTGCAGCCATTGCCCGCGCTAAAGCTAAAAAAGCAGCTGCACAGGAAAAATCTGAAACAGCTGCAGAAGAAACGCAGGTTGATCCTAAAAAAGCTGCCGTCGCTGCAGCCATTGCCCGCGCTAAAGCTAAAAAAGCAGCTGCACAGGAAAAATCTGAAACAGCTGCAGAAGAAACGCAGGTTGATCCTAAAAAAGCTGCCGTCGCCGCAGCCATTGCCCGCGCTAAAGCCAAAAAAGCAGCTGCACAGCAAAACTCCGAAACGGCCATTGGAGAAGAAGCGCAGGTTGATCCTAAAAAAACTGCCGTCGCTGCAGCCATTGCCCGCGCTAAAGCCAAAAAAGCAGCTGCACAGCAGAAATCCGAAACTGCATCCGCAGAAGAAACGCCGGCCGCCCCTAAAAAAGCAGCTGTAGCGGCGGCGATTGCCAAAGCTAAAGCCAAAAAAGCAGCTTCACAAAATGAACCGGATAACAGCACCGTTATTGCAGCCCGTGAAAAACGCAAGGAGCAGGCACGCTTACATAAGCAGGAAAAACAAGAACAGAAAGATGAGCGGCAGACAAAAGAAACAGTAGAAAACAATTTAGATACAGCTGTAGAGAAAAACTCCACGGCAGCTGAAGATAAAAAAGCTAAAATAGCGGCGGCTGTTGCCAAAGCAAAAGCCAAACAGACCGCACAAAAGGATCAATAAAGATGGCATTTATGAATTCAAGCTCTCCGCACCAGCGCCAGAGAAGAAACACTTCGCAAATTATGCTGATGGTGATCCTGTGTTTAATTCCCGGTGTGTTTTTACAAAGTTATTTCTTCGGCATTGGTAATTTATTACAGATATCACTGGCTGCAGTGGTTGCGCTGAGCAGTGAAGCGCTGATATTAAAGTTACGCAAGCGTCCGGTTTTACCAAGCTTAAAAGACGGCAGTGCATTGTTAACCGGTTTACTGATAGCCGTTTCGATTCCGCCGTTATCACCATGGTGGATTGTTGTAATAGGGTCAGCCTTTGCCGTGATTTTTGTTAAACAACTGTACGGTGGACTGGGGCAAAATCTGTTTAATCCGGCAATGGCCGCCTATGTAGTGCTGCTGATTTCATTTCCAGTACAAATGACCTCATGGATCCCGGTACAGTCATTACATCCTTTTTCACTGACCTTTATGGATCAGTTAAGCGCCTTTTTAAGCGGCTTTACATTAGACGGATATACGGTAGCCCAGATCAGTGTCAGCATTGACGGCTTAACCATGGCAACCCCCCTTGATACAGCCCGTAATGCACTGCGCTCTGGTTTTACCATCACAGAAATGCTTAACAGTGCAGAGTTTAAAGCTTCATCTGCACAGGCTGTTCAGTGGGTTAATATCGGATTTTTATTCGGCGGGTTAGTTTTATTATATAAGCGTGTAATTCAGTGGTATATCCCGGCAGCTTTTCTAGCCGGTCTGGTTAGTTTCTCATTTATCGCTTTTGCCTATAATCCGGATCTTAATATCTCACCGCTGTTTCATATTTTTTCCGGTGCAACTATGCTTGGGGCATTTTTCATCTTAACGGATCCGGTCACAGCAGCCACCACAGTAAAAGGACGTATTTTTTATGGTTTATTAATCGCATTAATTGTGGTTATCATTCGTAATATCGGCGGCTATCCCGATGCCGTTGCCTTTGCAGTACTGCTCGGCAATATGTGTGTGCCGCTCATCGACTATTACACCCAGCCAAAAGTTTACGGAGGACGTGCTTAATATGTTCCCTACTATTAGCCGCAACGCTTTATTATTAGCTGCTTTTGCCGTTGTCTGTACCGCTTGTATTGCTGTTGTCAGTGTACTGACCAAGCCGGTCATTGCCCAGCAGGAGCAGAAAGCCTTATTAAAGACACTCAACCAGCTTATCCCGGAAGAGTCTTATGATAATGATATTTTTGCTACCTGCTTTACGGTCACAGATGAAAACCTGTTAGGCAGTAAAGAGCCGCAGCAGGTATTTATCGCTAAAAAAGATCAACTGCCCATTGCAGTATTCTTAGAAGCAAGCACTCTGCGCGGTTATGCCGGGGAAATAAAAATACTGGTCGGCATCTATAAAGATGGAGAAGTAGCCGGTGTTCGGGTTACTCGTCATACAGAAACTCCCGGGCTTGGTGATAAAGTTCAGCTCAGCAAATCAAACTGGATAAATTCATTTACCGGAAAATTTTATCACGAGTCCGAGGCACAGCGCTGGGAAGTTAAAAAGAATAACGGCGATTTTGATGCATTTACCGGGGCAACTATCACCCCCCGGGCAGTGACGCTTGCGGTCAAAGACACATTAATCTATTTTCAGGATAATAAACAACAGCTGTTCAGCCACCCGGCAGACTGTGGAGAAAAGCAATGAACCAGCAGGTAGAAGAGATTGAAACTCAGCAGACAGCAGAACCAGAGCCGGGTATTTACCGAGAGTTAATGTATCAGGGATTATGGAAAAACAATCCAGGTATTGTACAGCTGCTGGGTTTATGTCCCCTGCTGGCGGTCAGTAATACATTAACCAATGCATTAGGTTTAGGTTTAGCGACACTGTTTGTGCTTGTTGCATCAAATTCACTGATCTCACTGATTCGTAATCATGTACCTAAAGCGATTCGTATTCCCGTTTTTGTTATGATCATCGCCTCATTAGTAAGCTGTATTCAGCTGCTTATGAATGCATTTATCTACGAACTTTATCTGTCTCTGGGTATTTTCATTCCGCTGATCGTAACTAACTGTATTATTATCGGCCGTGCAGAAGCATTTGCATCAAAAAACAGCATCAGCCATGCCGCTTTTGACGGATTGATGATGGGCCTCGGTTTCAGCGCAGTACTGGTTTTATTAGGCGCAAGCCGCGAAATTTTAGCCCAAGGCACCCTGTTTGACGGCATAGAAACACTATTAGGCGACTGGGCACAGTTCTTAACTATCACTCTCTATCATACCGATACCAGCTTTTTACTGGCGGCTCTTCCGCCGGGCGCTTTTATTATTATGGGTTTAATCATTGCAGTAAAAAACAGCATTGACCTGAGGGCTGAAAAATAATGAATAAAGAAAAGCGCCGCGAAATATTAACCCGCTTACGCGACAATAACCCCAAACCGCAGACTGAGCTGAATTACAGTACGCCCTTTGAATTATTAATCGCGGTTATTTTATCTGCACAGGCAACAGATGTGGGGGTTAATAAAGCCACCGATAAACTCTACCCCATAGCTAATACACCGGAAGCGATTGCTGCATTAGGATTAGACGGCTTAAAACATTATATTAAAACCATCGGCCTTTATAACAGTAAAGCGGCTAACGTTATCAAAACCTGCCAGATGCTGGTTGAACAACATAACAGTCAGGTGCCGGAGAACAGAGAAGCGCTGGAAGCTCTGCCCGGTGTTGGTAGAAAAACCGCAAATGTAGTATTAAATACTGCATTCGGCTGGCCGACTATTGCTGTTGATACCCATATCTTCCGCGTTTCCAACCGCACTAAACTGGCCATGGGAAAAAATGTTGATCACGTAGAAGAGAAGTTATTAAAGGTGATCCCGGCTGAATTTAAAGTCGATGTACATCACTGGCTTATTTTACACGGCCGTTATACCTGCATTGCCAGAAAGCCAAGATGCGGCAGCTGTATCATTGAAGACCTCTGTGAATTCAGAGAAAAAACGAGTGATTAGGAGCTTAATCTGTTGTAGTGACCCATACGAACAGACACACTGGAAGGATCAAGGTCGCCAGCTCTCATAAATATTCTGTCTACTGCATCGCCTCACCTCCCCCACCTTTAGACAACAGCGAATTACTAGCTGAGGCTTAGGGGGCATACGAAAAAGCTATATATTAAAGCAACTTCCCCCTCTTCCAGCATCGTAAATACTTACCAAGCCACAACTTTAGAGAAAAGACAGGAGATGGTAAAAGACAAGTCAGGTTCGGCTGCTTTTATGCAGCTCAGTAAGCATTTTTTTATTCATGTAATATACTAGTAACTGTGTATACCCCGGTTTAATTTAATAATGAAAATATCAGCACTTAAATACAGCGTAGTATTGCTAAGTACTTTATTGCCTTGCATAACTGATGCTAAAGAAGTTTTAATGGCATTTAGTCAGGATATTCCCCCCTATATTTTTCAGAAACATAGTAAGGGTATTGAAATAGATATCATTGCGGCAGCTTTGGCTTATAAAGGTCATACGCTAAAACCACTCTACTTCCCCTTAGGCAGAGTTCCCATCGCCTTTACTAATAAGCTAGTCAGTGCTGCAATGGGCGACATGGGAGTAGATTTAGAGTCACAAGGCGGGTTTTATGGCGATCCCGCAGTAATCTATGATAACGTTTTTATTACCTTGAAAAGTCGAGCTATTTCCATAGAAAAGCCTAACGATTTAGATTTACTAAATGTGGTGTCTTTTCAAGGAGCCGATAAACGATACCCCAAATGGCTGAAAAAAGTGCAGGAAGAAGATCGGTTTTATGGTATTAGTGATCAATTGACGCAAGTAAAACTACTACATTATGGTCGATATGATGTCGTATTAAGTGATCGTTATATATTCCGGTTCTTTGTTAAACAAATGAATTTAATGAATGTCCTAGAAGTGCATGAAGTTGATGAGCACAAATTTACCTCCCCCAACCCTGATGATTACCGCCCTGTATTTAGAGACAAAAAAATACGGGATGATTTCAACCTTGGCTTGAGCAAACTAAAAGAAAGTGGTGAATTTGATAAGATATACGACAACTATATGAATTTGTAACTTGGCTAATTTTCCGTAGAAGTCTCCATAAATTTGATAGGACCAATGTTAACGATTTCTATAATTCAACGCACTTTGAGTCTTTGTTGTCCAATATAGTATTAAATACCGCACTCGGCTGGCCGACCCGGCTGTTATACCTGTATCGCACGAAAACCGCGCTGCGGTTCATGTTTAATAGAAAATCTCTGTAAGTTTAAGGAAAAACAGAAGATTATAGTGAATATAAAAAACGAGTTTTCACACTCGTTTTTTAAAACAAACGCTTATTTTGAAAAAACCACTGACTTTTCGCCATGCAGAAAAACACGATGCTCAATATGCCAGCGTACTGCGCGTGACAGGGTCTGACATTCGATATCTCTGCCCTTAGCCGCTAAATCCTGCGGATAATAACTGTGATCCACCGTTTCGACTCCCTGAGTAATAATCGGCCCTTCATCAAGATCATCACTCACATAATGCGCCGTCGCTCCCACCAGTTTCACTCCTTTGTCATAGGCCTGATAATAGGGTTTGGCCCCCTTAAAACCAGGCAGCAGAGAATGATGAATATTGATTGCCCAGCCGGACAGTTTTTTACACATACCATTGGATAATACCTGCATATAACGCGCAAGTACCACTAAGTCTGCATCACACTGCTCAACCACCTGCCAGACCTTAGCTTCCTGCTCAGGTTTAGTTTCTTTAGTAATAGGAAAATGAAAATATGGAATACCATGCCACTTTGCTAACTCCTCCAGATCCGGATGGTTAGAAATAATAGCCGGAATTTCAATATCCAGATCTCCGGTACGATAACGGTAAAGCAGATCATTCAGGCAGTGATCATGTTTGGAAACCATAATTACCACTTTTGATTTATAAGATTTTTTCGATAACGTCCAGTCCATATCAAAGCTGGCCGCTTTACTGCTGAAACCCTCGATAAAGCTGTCACGGTCAAACTGATTGTTCTGATCAGGGCGAAACTCAATGCGGATAAAGAAGCGCTGTTTATCAGTATCATCAAATGAATGAATTTCATTAATATAGAAACCCTGTTGATAGATATAACGTGTCACTATATCAACAGTGCCGGGACGACTTGGGCAGCTGGCGGTAATTATCTGTGTATCAGAAAGCTGACTTTGCTGTACTTGTGAGAGTGACATACTTATTCCTACTTTGACTGAAAAAGCCATAGTAATTAAAGTACAGCAGCGCACCACTCAAATATTTCACAAAGACGATCTATGCCCGCAGGAAGCTGCAGAAATGTTAAATAACGCCTTACTTATCATATTTTATATAATTAGTATCAGTCAGTTACCGTGCACATTATAAAGCGCACGATAACTGAGAGCTGTTACTGCAGTTTAAACTGACCAACAATAGACAGCAGCTGTTCATTACCAGTGGCAAGGCTGCGCGTGCTGTCCATGGTCTGCACGCCGTTTTCAGTTAACTGGGTAACCATACCTTGGATTGCGCTCATATTGCGGTTAATCTCATCCGTCGCAGAGCTCTGCTGCTCTGCTGCCGTTGCAATCTGCACCCCAAGATCATTGATCTTAACCACAGATACCGCCATTGAATCCAGACTGTTATTGACATTAGAAGTAGTATCAGCCGTCTGCTGACAGCTGCGTTTGGTATCATCCATTGCTGTAACAACAGACTCAGTGCCCTTATTCAGTTTAGTCAGCATGGAATTAATCTCAGAAGTGCTCTGCTGCGTTCTGCCGGCTAATGCTCTGACCTCGTCTGCAACAACTGCAAAACCTCTGCCCTGCTCACCGGCACGGGCAGCTTCAATAGCCGCATTCAGCGCCAGCAGATTTGTCTGATCCGCAATCTCGCCAATCACTCCCAGTACTGAACCAATTTTCTGGGTGTCTTCACTCATGGTTTGAATACTTAATGCCATCGAATCAACTTCATCTACTAAAGAAGCTACACTATTAACCGCACCGCTAACCACTATTTTTGACTGTTCAGCTTCTGCACTTGTATCTTGCGTAAATACCGCCGACTGCGATGCACTTTGTGCAACACTTTCAGCAGCTGAGCTCATTTCATTAACAGCGGTTACCGCCTGATCAGTCTCTGAAGCATGGGCTGATAAAACCGTATTATTCATCTCAGTTTGTGCTTTCAACTCTTCAATCCCCTCAGAAATATATTCAGTGGATTGAGAAACTTCAAGCATCATTGCCTGCAGATTAGCAATAAATTTATTGACCGCTTCCGCGATTTTTCCTAGATCATCTTTGGTATTAACATCAAGGCGGCGGGTTAAGTCACCATTACCTTCAGACAGGCTGACAACCGTTGACTTTAAAGCCAGAATTGGGCGATATAAATGATTCAGCACCAGCAGAATAACAGCAACCGCCAGTGCAATTAATAAGGCGGCAGTCATTAAAGACTCATTGAGGTTTTCATCTATTTCCGCATAAACGACTGATTTATCGATACCAACAAGAAAGTGCCAGGTAGTCTTGTCATCCAGTTTAAGCGCTTTAAAGAAAGCCACTTTGTCAACACCGCCTAGGCTGTAATTAAAAAGGCCGCTGTCTTTTGCAAGCATTTCACGATTAAGCTCAACTAAATCAGGGAAGTCTGACAATCTGGTTTTTCCCGGAATATCAACTTCACCGGTTGATGCGATAGTGGTTCCCTGAGCATTGTAAAGGGCGCTCATCGCACCAGGTGAAGAAGACTGCTTAACCATGTCAGCAATCAGCTGCAGCTCAATATCGGCAAGCAGCACACCACGAAATTTACTGCGGTAAAAGAAGGGTTCAGCAATACTGATCATCAAGTTACCTGATACAGAATCTGCATACATGTCGGTGATCACTGTGCTGCCTTTTTGCTTGGCAGATTTATACCAGTCACGGCTGCGCGGATCATAAACTGAAACATCACGCATACCACTGGCTGCACCGTATGATCGGCCGTCATCAAAACCGACAAGGATATCAGTGGCTTTAGTTGCATTGGCTATCTGCCTGGTCATTAAGCCGATCTGAATATCACCGCGATCCGTCGCAAAATCCGGCGCAGTAGCAACCAGCGCATCTTTAATAGTATGGAACCAGGTCGTTATTTTATCCGATGTACTGTCTATCTGGAGCATCGAATAGCGGTCAACATTTTTAAATACCGATGTCGATATCTGACGGTAGGAGAGAAAGGTGGATACAGCCAGGGAAGCTGTCAGTAATAATATAGTGACCGTAATAATCCGGCCTTTAAAGCTAGTTAATATGTTCATGTAATGATCCATCATCAACGGTAATCCGATAATTTTATATTCATTGCTTTATCTGAATAATATATTTATTAGCGAATAACCATAATACGTAAAACTTATGCTTTAAATATCAACTTTAAAGCATCGGGCGCGTATAGTTACACATAATTAACTAAAATGATTGTTTTAATTCTACAAATAATAACCATGATATCAGCCCATTAACATGAATCTTAACAAACCGCATGAAACCAACAAATAGTCAAATACAAACAAGCATCAATATAAAGTACATTCACCTCAGCAAGTCAAACAACAGCGCTTCAAAGCACAGGTAAAAGCACACAAAACAGAAAAAAAACTTCGGCGGTTACATTTTTCTGTTATAACGTAATAATCTAATTGGCATCCGTAACTTCCTGAATTGCCACAAAAATAGAGAGACTGAAATGGACAGCTCAACAATAAAACCACCAGGTTTTATACATGCATTAATTACCTTTTTGACAATCTGCACAATAATAGGCATTGGACTGTTCTTTTATGCGCTAAGTCTGCACAGCTTACTGCTGCTCTGTCTGCTGACTACCTCAGGCAGCGCCTGGTATTTATACCGTACTGACTTCAACCCCATTATTAAAGCCATGAATTCAGGTATAGAGCGTGCTTTAACATCCATCTATATCTTTTTGATGATCGGTGTATTAATCGCGGCCTTTATTCAAAGCGGCACCGTCGCGACCCTGATCTATTACGGCCTGACATTTATCTCGCCAACGGTCTTTTTACCCGCGGGGTTAATTCTCTGCAGTCTTATGTCGCTCGCCACAGGAACCAGCTGGGGTACGGTCGGCACGGCAGGTGTAGTGCTGATTGCTGTCGGTACCGCCATGGGTATCCCAGCACCTGTTGTAGCAGGTATGATCATCGCAGGCGCTACTTTCGGAGATAAAATGTCACCGGTATCCGACACGACTAATCTGGCGGCTATGGCTGCCGGAACGGAACTGACACGCCACATCAAATCAATGCATAGAACCACAGGCCCCGCTTATCTTATCACCCTGCTGGTTTTTGCTGTAATCGGTATACAGTATGCAGAAAACACAGTGCCGGCCGATGATATCAATATACTCCTGAACGGTCTGAAGCAGGCATACCAGGTACATATTATTAACCTGCTGCCGCTGGTGACCATGCTGGCTCTGATCTATCTGAAAGTCAGTGCATTACCCGCTATGTCTGCTGCAGCAGTCGCAGCAGTTATGCTAGCGGTCACTATCCAGGATGCGCAGCTGACTCAGGTACTTAACGCATTATTTAGCGGAGGCAATGCTGATACAGGAATAGCAGCTTTAGATAATCTGCTCACCCGCGGCGGTATCAGCGCCATGATGTGGACATTATCACTGGCACTGCTTGCCCTGGCCTTAGGCGGGATCCTGGATAAATTCGGTTTTTTACAAGTTTTAATCTATAACCTGCTGCGCAGTGTAAAACGTCAGGCTAGCCTGATTACCATGACCATCACCACCTGTTTTGTCAGCAATATGACGCTGGGTGAAGCATATATGTCGATTATTCTTAACGGACAGTTATACGGCGAAACCTATGACAACAGGCAGATCGACCGCTCCGTATTATCGCGATCCTTAGAAGAAGGGGCAACACTAACCACAGCGCTTATTCCCTGGACGACCGGAGGTGCATTTTTTGCAGCTACACTCGGGGTTAATGTTATTGACTATGCCCCCTGGGCCATCCTCAACTGGTTAAACCCGCTGATCGCAATATGTTTTGCCTACAGCGGTATCAGCTTGGTTAAAAACAAAGCCGGAGAGACTCAGAAGCAGGCATAAAAAAACCGAGCAGCGGCTCGGTTTTTAACTTTTAAAGCAGATTAACTAAAAGTTAAGCTTCGCTTTCCGTACCACGGAAGCGTTTAGTAATACCGTTTAAGAAGTTACGTAATAACTGGTCGCCGCATACTTTATAATTGCGGTGATCTTTCTTTCTGAATAATGCAGACAGCTCTGATTTTGACACAGGGAATTCTGCTGAATCTAGTGCAGCCAGCATATCGTCTTCTTTGAAATTCAGCGCAATACGTAATTTACGTAAAATATCATTGTTCGGCATTACTTCTTTAGCAGGCAGAATGATCGGGCTGGAGCCCTCTTTTTTACCACGCTTTTCATTGATTAGACCATCTAAGAATAAAGATAAAAGACTGTCACGACAGAATACAAAATTTTCTTCACCCTCTTTTGCCATGATGCTATGCAGGTAATTTTCATCAATTGCATTATCGACAGACGCAAAAATTTCTAACATTTTTTTATCGTTAAGTTGCAACGCATAACGTACACGTCGTAAAACATCATTAGTGATCATAATTTCTCAATAGTTAGTAGGTAATAATAAAGGGGTTTACTATACAGAATATTCAAGCAGGGCGCTAATCGCCCGCCTGTAAAACATTCAGTAATTCATTAGCGATTAAAGTAATCACATCCACAGATACTGCATTTCCCGCCTGCTTGTATAGGTGACCGTTAGACATATTTGTCGGCAGCTGATAACCGTTACCCACAGGAAAACCCTGCAGTTTAAATGTTTCCGCCGGTGTTAATTTACGTACACCGTCTTTAACTTTGATTAATGCAACATTATGACCACCGGTCCCCATATTAGCCGTTAATGTCGGGCACACACCGCTGGAATTTTTACGTACGTACATACCGCGTCGTACCTGGTAAAACTCAAATTCCTGATCTATCTGCTCAGTAATATTAATACGCTCTTTTCTACGTTTATCAGCAGGCATTGAGTCATATTCTGTTTCACTAATAAAGTAATTCGGATACTTATCTTTACTGTAATAATAAGACTGTAACTTCGATTTATCGGCTTTCAGATCCAGCACTTGGCTGATATTGTCACGGCGGTTAACTTCTGAATGATCTTTTTTAAATTCATCTAAACGGTCAAACATAGTAAAACGCTGTGCATCCCTCTCATTTAAGAAACAGACAATAAACATACGCTCACGATTTTGCGGTAAGTTTGTATATTCCTTAGTGTTTAACACCACGTCCTTAACCGTATAACCAATGCTTTCAATTTCCTGCTTGATTACCTGATAAGTATTACCTTTATCATGACCACGCAGATTTTTTACATTTTCCAAAAATAATATTCGCGGCTTATGTGAGGCCTCAGCAAGATCCGACACTAAATCAATAATGCTGTAAAAAAGATTACCACGTTTATCATCAAACCCTTTACGGGATCCGGCGATACTAAAAGCCTGACAAGGGAAACCACCGGTCAATATATCGATCGGCTTTGCTAAAATCTGCTGTTTTTTATTTTCAAAATGCAATTTTTCCTCAACGTTTCCTGCTCGTTCAGGTTTAACAATTTTTTCAATATCCCCAACTATCAGGTCATGTTCAAAATTCAACTGGTAGGTCTTTGAGGCATGCACATCCATTTCATTTGCCCACACTAGTTCATAATTAGCGCTTTCATGACTGGCATTTTTAAAACCAAGACAAACGCCGCCTACACCCGCAAATAAACTGCCTACTTTGTAATTCATGACTTATTCCAATACTGATTGTTTGAGATCCTGATAATCACTGCCATATTCACTGTGATTATCAGCATTCGTAGTTGTTATTTTTGATTTTAAATCATTTATTAAGTTAAAGCTGCTTAATATTAAGCGTTACCTTTAACTTTTAACTGCTGCTCGGCCGCAAAGTCCAGCATTCTATCTAAAGAAACCAACGCGCCTTTTGCAACTTTAGGATCGACATCGATCTCATGCCCAGAGGCATCATTTAATGAGTTATAAATCGCTTTAAGACCGTTCATTGCCATCCACGGACAATGTGCACAGCTTCGGCATGTAGCTCCTTCACCGGCAGTGGGTGCCGCCAGTATCTCTTTGTCTGGACAGGCCTGCTGCATTTTATAAAAAATACCCGTATCTGTTGCCACAATCAGCTGTTTATTTGGGAGCTCTTTAGCAGCTTTAATCAGCTGACTGGTTGAACCAACTGCATCAGCAAGCTTTACAACACTTTCCGGTGATTCAGGATGCACTAAGACAGCAGCATCCGGGTACACCGCTTTCATATCACGCAGTGCACTGGCTTTAAACTCATCATGAACGATACAGTCCCCCTGCCACATCAGCATATCCGCTTTGGTTTTTGCTTCGATATAGCTGCCCAGATGACGATCCGGCCCCCAGATTATTTTTTTATCTTCACTGTCAAGATGCTCAACAATCTCTAATGCAATGCTCGAAGTAACAACCCAGTCGGCACGTGCTTTAACAGCGGCTGAAGTATTGGCATAAACTACAACGGTACGGTCCGGATGCTGGTCACAGAACTCATTGAAGCTTTCAATCGGACAGCCGACATCTAAAGAACATGTCGCTTCCAGCTCCGGCATTAATACATTTTTATGCGGTGTTAAGATCTTTGCTGTTTCACCCATAAAACGAACACCGGCAATAATCAGCGTTGACGCCGAATGATCACGACCGAAGCGTGCCATTTCCAGTGAATCAGCAACATAACCGCCAGTTTCTTCAGCTAAGGCCTGAATTTCAGGGTCTGTATAATAGTGAGCAACTAAAACAGCATCTTTTTCGATTAATAACTGCTTAATCTTATTTTTGTAGTCGATCTTCTCTTGCTCTGAAAGTACAACAGGTTTTGCCGGGAAAGGATAATCAGAACCAACAAGGGGAGAGAATTTGCTCATCATCGTCTCTTAGATATTAAAAAATGGGTGCAAATTATACCGTGCTCAAGAATAAAAACGACAATTAAAATAGTCTTAATGTTATTAAAAAATAATTATTAATAAATTTATGGAGTTAAAGCTGTTTGAATGTCTATCAGGGAGAGAACTGGTGGGCCGTGAAGGATTTGAACCTTCGACAAATGGATTAAAAGTCCACTGCTCTACCAACTGAGCTAACGGCCCGAATA
>NZ_KB906968.1:138717-224110 GCF_000381745.1 Psychromonas ossibalaenae ATCC BAA-1528
AAAGTGGTGGGCCGTGAAGGATTTGAACCTTCGACAAATGGATTAAAAGTCCACTGCTCTACCAACTGAGCTAACGGCCCGAAATTTCGGTCTTACTACAGTTGAAACTTAATATGAACTCGGTCACATGTCTGTCTCAACTGCGGCGTATAATATAGAATATTTTTAAGAGCGCAACAAAAAATATTTCTTTTTTTTCTGTTTGCCGAGAAAATAAACAAAACTCTAATAAGCATGTTTATAAAACGTTATTAAACCCGTTTATAAACCTTTTAAACGCTTACCTGCTAACCCGGCAGCTGAAGAGCTCGGGTATTCTTTTAATACTTTCTTATAAAATTCTTCTGCTGATGCAATATCACCAAGGTATTCATCGATAATACCTATTTTAAACAAAGAATCTGGACGTTTATTTGAATCAGGATATTTTTCTGTAACAATCAGAAAAGCACTTCGAGCTTCATTACGTTTCTTATTTTTATATAAGAGCTGTCCTAACCAGTATTGTGAATTCGCCACATACGGTGATTTAGGGTAATCAATAACAAATGCTTCAAATGCGGTAATAGCCTGTTCGAAATCTTTATTTACCAAGACTAGATCTACAGCGCTCTGGTAAGCGACTTTTTCACTTTCAGAACTTGGTACAGCGGACAAGTCATCAACGGCGGTGACGACAGCTGCCGGTTTACTTTTTTCTTCAATCAGCTGATACAAATTACGCTGGCGGTTTTCAATCTGCTCGACTTTATGATTAAACAGCTCAATACTGCCTTTCATCTCACTCATTTCCAGCGACAGTTGATCAAGTTGATTTTGAGTGCGCAGCTGCATCTTAGTACGCATTTCTAATAAACGAGTCAGTTCCTGAATCTGTTTTTCTATCGGCGCACTGCTGCTTGTCACTGTCACATCATTAACGGGAGCGGCGGCAAATGCAGAGGCGGATAAAAAAGCGGCCATAAAAACGGCCGCATTAGCATTAACTTTTTTCATCACAAATAATTAGTAAGTTAATTCTGCACGACGGTTTTCAGCGTGAGCTGCTTCGTCATGACCGAAATTAACAGGCTTTTCTTCGCCGTAGCTTACAAGCTCAATCTGGCTTGAAGAAACACCTACATTTTCTAAGTAAGTAGCAACAGACTGCGCACGACGCTCGCCTAGTGCGATATTGTACTCAGGCGTACCTCTTTCATCTGCATGGCCTTCAATAGTTAACGTTTTGTCCTGATTATCCATTAAGTATTTAGCATGCGCATCAAGGATTTTAGTATACCGAGGCTGAATCATTGATTTATCGAAACCAAAGCGAACTGTCGTTTCTAAAATAGCATAAGTATATTCTTGAACTAATAACTCTTCTTCAGTTAATGCAACAGCTTCAACTACATCTGTCTGTACTGTGTTATCAGCTGTTGATTCCGCAGCAGCTTCAGTTGCAGCTTTGTTAGCTTCAGTTGATTGTGCATCAGTTTCACTGTTTGAGCTACATGCTCCTAAAGCCAGCATCGGCAGTGCAATTAATAAGCTTTTTGAAATCATCGTTAAGTTCATTTTCTTTCCTTATTTTCTTGTTGATTAATTTACTTTAAGAATGGAGACCATGCTGGTGATTTAACCTCACCGTTCTTAGCTGGAATATTAGCCTTAAAACGCCCATCCATTGAGACTAACGCCAAACCTTTTTTACCCTGAAAGACTGTACTGTAAATTATCATACTGCCGTTTGGAGCAATGCTTGGTGACTCGTCTAATTCGGTTTTTGTCAGTGTTCTTAACTCACCAGAATCAAGATCTTGCACTGAAATTTTGTAATCTCCGTTATGACGGCTTACTAGCACTAGATTATCACCATCAGGGGTAATTGTGCCACCTAAATTCATTTCCCCTTCCCAAGTAATCCGTTTTGTTTTACCAGATGTGAGCTCTATTTGATAAATTTGCGGTCTTCCGCCTCGTTCTGAGGAGAATATCAAACTTTTTCCATCAGGCGTCCAGCTTGGCTCTGTATCAATGGTTCGGTTATAAGTGACGCGGCGCAGTGCTTTAGTAATAGTATTTAAAATATAAATTTCCGGCTGTCCGTCTTTTGACAAGACTAATGCTAACTCTTTTCCATCAGGCGACCAGCGGGGAGATCCGTTAATCTTACTAAAACTGGTCATCAGTTCACGTTTGTGTGTATATAAGTTCTGCACATAGATTTGTGAGCGGCGTTTTTCAAAACTCACATAAGCCAGTTTTTTACCATCAGGAGACCAGGATGGAGACATAATCGGCTGCTTTGAACGCAATACTGATTTTTCGCCGTAACCGTCATAATCTGAAATGCGTAACTGGTAGGGATGAGTACTTTTACGATCAATAGCGACATAAGCGATACGTGTTAAAAAAGCTCCTTTTTCGCCGGTTAATTCTTCATAGACATAGTCACTGACAGTATGTGCAAGATGACGGAATTTACGCTCTTCAACGGTAAAACGGCGTTTGTCCAGTGTCGGGCTGTATTCCGGCATGCCCATATTACCGGTCACCACATCTAACAGCTCGTAAGTAATAGTGAACTTACCTGCTTCTTTTGCCGGTTTTACCTCGCCCATGACTATCGCTTCAACCCCCATATCATGCCATAGTGAAAAATCAATATTACTGCTGTTTGAGGGGGTTTTCGGCATTTTATCAATAGAAATAGGATTAAACTGCCCGCTTCGCTGCAGATCTGCAGAAACAATCTCAGCAATACCTTGTGGTCTCGGCCCTTTACCTAACCATTTAAAAGGAATAACCGCAATCGGCCGTGCACTGTTTACCCCTTCTGTGATCAGAATTTCCAGACGAGCAGACGCTTGAGCTGAAAAGATCACAATTGAAAAGGATAATAATAAACGTAATAACATGGAACTTTTCCTTACAAATCAGGTTTTAAAGTAATATCAAAATCTCGAAACTGCGGCGCTATTTCCGGATCTTTAGGAATTGGTAATGTTTTAGCTTTTAATGTGGCACGTCTGGCAGATGCACACAGCTTCATGTCTCCACGACTGCGGTCCGCACTTAAGACCAGACCATCGGGTGCCAGGCGTATCGCTAATGTACAGGTTTTACCTTTCATATCCGGATCAACCTGCCAGTTTCGACTTATCTTATTTTCAATAAGCGCTTTATAACGGGCAATTTCAGAAAGCTGCTTAGAGCTTTGCGCACTTGAGAAGGCATCTTCAAACTCAGATTCCATCTGTCTGTCCAGCTCAGCCTGGCGTAAACGCTCTTTTTCAGCCTCAGCTCTGCGTTTCGCTTCTTTTTCTGCTTTGATTTTTGCAGCTTTTGCCTTGGCTGCTTTTTCTGCTTTTATTTTTGCAGCTTTAGCCTTAGCAGCTTTTTCTGCCTGAATCCGTTCAGTTTCCTGCTTTTTACGTTTAGCTTCTGCTTTCTCTGCTGCTTTTTTACGTTCAGCTTCCTGTTTTCTGCGTTTATCATCAGCAAGTTTTTTAGCTTTAGCGGCCTCTTGTTTAGCTTTTAACTTTTTAGCTGCTAACACTTTTTCCGCCTGAACCCGCTCTGCTTCTTTCTTTTTACGCACAATTTCTGCTTTTTCAGCTTTGATGCGGTCGGCTTCCCGCTTCTTACGCTTAGCTTCTTCGCGTTTAACACGCTCTTTTTCCTGGCGCACTTTCTCTATTCTGCGTTTTTCTGCAAGCTGCTGGTCTTTTTTACGCTGCGCTAAATCATCAAATAACTGCTGATTAACCACGGAAGCATGAATAACCGGCACGCTGGTTTTAATTTTTTCTTTCGGGAATGAAAGGTCAACATTCATCAGCAGTACACCACCAACAATAAGATGCAGTGCAACTGCTGTAATAAAAGCGATTATTGTTGAACTGTTTTTCATTATTGATCGGGCTCAGTCATCAAACCAAGAGACGGAACACCCGCCTGCTGCAGTAAAACCATTAAATCAATAACACGTTTGTAACTGACATCGCCGTCACCTTTAACCACAAACTGTGCATCCGCATCTAGTGCTAACTGCGCACGCACTAATGCGCCCATTTCCTGCGCATCAAGAGGTGATTCAACACTGTCACCAACATTCAGATAATAACGCCCCTGTTTATCAATCGAGGCAATCATTGGTGGTTTACTGTCGTCAGGCAGCGGCTCTGCAACAGCCTGAGGCAGGTCAACCTTTACACCTTGAGTTACAAGCGGTGCAGTTACCATAAATATAATCAGCAGAACCAGCATCACATCGATATACGGCACAACATTAATTTCGGCGATAACTCGACGCCTTTTCGGACTGCGGTAAGAATAATGCATAGTCTTATCTACTCATTTTCAGTCATAGCTTGGCGGTGTAAAATGGAGGTAAACTCTTCCATTAAGTTAATATAAGCTGTTTCCAGTTTTCCCACCTGCGTTGAAAAACGGTTATAAGCCATAACGGCTGGAATAGCCGCAAACAGACCCATTGCCGTCGCAATCAGAGCTTCAGCAATACCGGGGGCAACCATAGTTAAGGTCGCCTGCTGCACTTCACCTAACGCAATAAATGAGTTCATAATCCCCCACACAGTACCAAACAAACCGATATAAGGGCTGATTGAGCCAATTGTTGCTAAAGCTGGAAGGCCGCTTTCTAAATCATCAATCTCTCTCGATAAGGTTACCCGCATAGTACGGTGCGCCCCTTCAGTGACACTGTCGACGTTACGTCCCGGCATACGGTGCAGGCGCGAAAACTCTTTAAAACCGCTGTAAAATATTTTTTCACCGCCAAAAATTCGTTCGCTGCGTGCCGATGTTTCTTTATATAAACGGCTTAAATCATGGCCTGACCAGAAACGTTCTTCGAAATGTTCCAGCGCAGCTGCTGCCGCTTTAAGCATCCTTGAACGGGCAAAAATTAATGTCCATGAATAAATAGACATGCCAAGCAATAACAGCATGACAAATTTAACAAGCCAGCTGGCTTGTAAAAACAATCCTAAAAAAGACATATCAGCTTGCACTGGGAATTACCTCGATTATTTCAGCTGGAATAGCTGTTGGTTTCATTTTCTGTAAATTAACGCAGGCGATTAGAGTCGTTGCCTGGCAAAGAAGTTCCCCATTTTCATGAAAAATTTCCTGCTTGAAGGTTAAACTCGCCCTACGTTGTTTAGTAACGGTAGTTTTGACAGTAATCAGCTGGTTAAAACGTGCTGATTTTATACAGTCCATATCTACTTTACGCACTACAAATGCTATATTTTTTTCTAATAAAATATCCTGCTGGATATTAAATTCACGCAAAAACTCTGTACGTCCGCGTTCGAAAAACTTTAAATAATTAGCGTAATAAACGATGCCGCCGGCATCGGTATCTTCATAATAAATTCGTACTGGTAATGTTGAAGTTAACACGCTTTTTTTCCATCGATAAATATTAGCAGTAAGCTACTATAAATAGGCTTTATTGTCGACCTCAGAGTCATATTTGTATTGTTAGCCTGAAATAGGCTCGATTTTAAATCACTCAAAGGCTGGGTGGGATTATTAACAAGATAAAAAAGGCTTCTAAATAAATTCAGAAGCCTTTATATACCCAAACAACTTGAAGATGCAGATTCAGAGCTTAGCTCGAAAGTCAGAACAAGGCACAATATGCAGAGAATGGTTATTCCCTTTTCAAATATTGTAACGCCGTGCTGGTTTTCGAGCTAGGCTCCCGCAGGGCAAGGCGAGAGTCAACCATCTTCAGCGTTATAAAACCTTGATGTAGAATGCTAGATCTACGGCTTTATGCCTTGAATCTAGTCACCTCTCGACTTGCTGATTCCGGCATCTTCAAGTCGCTTGGGTATACAAAGCACAAAGATCATTAACCTCTAACGGTTTGCCGTTAAGCAAAGCGCTGGATTATTTTATGTACGCTTTAGCTAAGAAACGTCGACGTAATAAGTAAGCACTTAGCACCCCCAGTAATAATAACATTTGTGAGCTCGATTCCGGAAGTCTGACCGTTTTAGTTGCTCTTACTACCGCCCACTCTTCAAAATCAGCACTAGGTCCAAAGTCACAATGCTTGCGACTGCCGATATCGCAGTCACCGCTTGCTAAGTTATACTGCCCAGGATCATCTCCTATCTCGCCAAATAAAGAGTAAAAAACCAGATTATCTGTCTCTGCCCAGCCGTCAAAAAAACTATTGTTTAAATAGAAACTCATATCACCAGAGCCGCTGCCGTGCCCCAGCCCATAATTCAATGCCACCCAGTTATCTAATCCGTCACCAGGATCCTCATCAAAGTCGTAAACAAGCGTTCCAAGCGGCCCACCGTCAGAAAGATCCGTTGTATTTGAGTTTGCAGCCCCTCCCATATAAACCTTAATTTCATCTAATGATATGTACTGCTCAAGGTAACCATGGGCTTTACTGCTGCTTTCATTAATATCGAGAAAAAATTCCCGATAAAGCTCATTATTGACTGTCACTAAACCAACATCACCAAGGGTAATTGCATGGTTCCAGTTATCTGCCGGACCGACATCAAACGTACCGTTAACCGTCGTATTATATGCTTGTTCGACATCTATCGTATTACCGTTGCCTTTTATTCGAACAAAAGGATCGATCACTCCTGTTCCCGTAGGCTGAGCATCCGATTGATAAAATAAAGCACTGCTTCCCAAATTACCCGAGCTGCCGGCCACGCTTAAATCAATCATTGTTGCATATGCACCGGAACCAGCAACAGTTGTGATTAACACAACAACTGATAATATTTTTCTTCTGAGAAATCTGCAGCTGTAATCAAATAAACTCATTAGTTACCTCCTTAATAGCTGCTTATAGAAATGTTCCTTAATCGAAATCAGAGCAATCTCCTTGCACAACACTAAGGTTCATGCATAAAATAAGCCCTTGTAATTATCTGCATTTAAAACAATCACTTAATATTTCCCAGTAAAATACGATCAATCAGTATGTAAAAAAAATCGACGCAGGACTTTCCTCGAATCAGGCGATAAGCTGCTGTTTATTGAGGCTATAACTGCGGCCTGCAGCAGTACCGGAAAGAAAGACTGCAACATGTTGAATAAAAGAAAATAATGGCCAAAATAAAGTGTAAATATTATCGGCATTTCGAAAAAACCTGTAAATCATCTCTTTATACAGCAGGACTTTAAACACAGACAATTCAGATTAAAGCGCCTATTCGGCAGACAGGAGCAGGTTTCAGGATTTAAAAAGTGTGAAAGCTCTCTGCACCAAAGGCCTTACTTCGTATCGTCAAAATTTATTCTGTGACCTTTACCCGTTAGCAGTGTGACCTCACTTATCTGCAGCTTTTTATCCAGCTTTAATTCACCAATCGCACTGCTGTTCACCAGACGCTGATCTCCCGGGGTTGAAGGATCCCGTTTACTGATTTTCATCGATTTTCTTTTAGTGAAAAAATTTATCGGTGAATACGGGCTGTACAGAATACGATCCAGAAATTCGCAGCAGGTCAGTAGTTTCCCGGGAAACTGGTTTTTAATGCCGCTGCAGGTGATCTGATAAATTTTAGGACTGTTAGTGCGGAATCGTAGACGGATATCGTAAACAAAAGAATAATGCACATCACCGGATAAAATAATAAACTGATCCGGCGTTTTTCGATGACTGAAAATACTCAGCAGCACATTAGCAGCTCCTTTATGTGCCATCCAGTTTTCAGCATCCACCATCAAAGGTAAACCTAACCAGGTCATCAACTGCTGCAGCGCTTCGATAAATTTCACACCAAAGACGGGAGCGGGTGATACCAGGATAATACTGTCTTCATTAATCATGCTCTGCTGCATTTCGGTCAGGGCTTCCCAGTCCATCAAACCAGAAGGTTTATTAAGGTTCAATTCAGAACGCCAACGACGGGTGCGCGTATCTAAAACCAGCATTTTAGGATAAGTATTTATACTGTAGTGCCACTGCTCAAACTTAAAGAGAAATTCAACAAAACTGTCATGGCTGCTTTTCTTTGGCTCATTGAAATAATCGCAGGCAGTTTTGTGAAAATCCAGTCCGAAATTATCCGGCTCATTGCCCCAGCCCTGACATAACCAGTAGGCCATCAGACCGTTACCGATAATACGCCGCGAAAAAGGATGCTGATAGGTCTGCTGTTCCCAGGCGGCGCTAAGATTCCAGTCATCGGTAATATCATGGTCATCAAAAATCATATAAGTCGGCAGGTGTGCGAATAACCGCTGTACCTGTACTAAACCAGCTGCAAAAGAATTAATCTCAATGCACTCCTGCTGCCAGTGCATTTCCTGCACTTCAGAAAGCGGCTTATTCTGCTGAGGCGGCTGCTGATACTCAATCAACGGCCATAACTGCGGCGACCAGACCAACAGATACATCGCCATAAATTCGCCAAAACTAATCAGATGATTATCAATCTCAGTAGCACTGAATACTGACTTCTCTTTAGTCGGCAGTAAACGGCTTAATAAATTCTGTTTCTGATGCTTAGGTAAAATTTTATCGCGGTTTAAAAGTGAGTCGGGGTGCTGATACAAGGCTTGTGAATCAGCAACTGCCGCCTGATCAAAAGTTTCATCATTTAACCCGAGCAGATGAATCACTTCTTTAATAGCACTTAGGGTGGGCCCGGCAACGTGATCCGCATAAATTTGATCACCACTAAGCATCAGTAAAGCCGGGCGCTCTAAGGCTTCCAATTGAGCAGTTTTATTATCAGCAGCGACTAAGGAGTCATCACTGTTATGATGGGGATTGCGGCAGGAGCCATGCATCACATAATCAAGGTCGGTTTTGATAACCAGCATCAGCAGTGTTTCGCCGGGGTATAATAAATTTGGTAATAAATCTTCCAGAGGCCCCTGCTGGGTTATAAACTGATAATTCAGGACCTGATTAAGCGGCAGTGCTTCTGCAGCACGAAAGGTGCATAGAGTTATCCAGCAGTGTCTGCCGACCTGATAACAAGTCTGCAGCTTAAGATCTGCATGTAATAAAATCTGCTGCTTTAACGCCAGGGTAAATGAGCCTGTTAAGGGCTCTGAGGTTGCAAACCAGAAGACAACTTCCTGTGCAGTACATTTTCGCACAATAGGACCGGCAAGAATCAAAGGTAACGAGGACATATAAAAACCTTGTGGCTGAACATTATTTTATTATTCGAGTAAGGTTCATCCATAAATCACAACTCTATTGACGGCAGGCGTCTCGAAACACTAAGATTACTAAAGCATCAGCAGCCGGTGCAAGTTATAACTCCCCGTTTCAGCAGCTTGTTCCGTATATTTTCAATACGTTTGCGGTTAACAGCAAAATCGTAATAACCTGAGCGTGAGGCAGAAAAAACTGCAATTATCCCCTCATTGGGCCGAAGCTGTAATTTAACATCATCAACAAATCCCCAGAAAGCACTGCGCACTTCAAAATGCAGGTAATTCTTTTTTTCTGCGATAATTGTCGTACGCGCTAATACCTGCATCTCTTCTCGTACTGCTGACCAGGCTTTTTCCGGAGAGCTTTCAAACCGCAACGGGGCAATAAAATGTTCGCTGTCACCGGCATCTGAGTCACTTGAAACACAATTTGGCGAGGCAGGGCAAGCCGTAAAAGATGATCCGGATAAGCCGCTATCGGCAGGCAGTTTGTCACTGCAGGCGCCAAGAGCAACAATAGCAAAGGCTGCAGTCAGTGCAGTCAAAAGTCTGTGAGTTTTCAAATCAGCAATTCCTGTAACGATTAATAAATGTCGGCAAAGCTAGCTTTCAATCAGCGGCACCTGCTGATTCTTAAGCAGCTCAAAAATTTATCCGGCGGGAGGGCTTTATACCAAATCCATTAATTATCTATTCATTTACGCTTGTTAAAATGAATGCGAGCTTCGTTATTGATTTTGCAATTAGGACAACTAGTTACTGCAATCAATGTCTTGCTTTCATCCATTTTTCCTTACGCCTAAATAGATCATCTAATTAGTGGAATTGGTATTACTAAATAACAAACCTGCATTTCGTTACAACCAATCTCTTTTAAGAACTGCAGCAACTCTATATTTTAGACGCCTTCGGCAATGACTATCATATGCAGGCTAATAAAACACACAATAATACTTGCTTATATTTATGAGGCATTAAACTGTCGCCTTAATAAAGAGACTATAAAAATAAGATTAGCAGAAGACGCTGAATATTCTTTTGATATTAAGATTTTACAAAGCTTAATAGGCTGACATAGCTAAAAACAAAAAAAGGTGCTCAATGAGCACCTTTTTTGATCAACAACCGCCGTTATTTAATTAACCGTCGACAGAGTAATTTCTGTAAGAGTTAAACCGTGGCCAGTGCATCATTTAATGTTTTACTTGGACGCATTGCAGCTGAAACTTTAGCAGCATCGGTATGGAAGTAGCCGCCCAGGTCAACGGCACAGCCTTGAGCATCGTTAAGCTCTTTCACGATAAGCGCTTCATTTTCAGAAAGTACTTTAGCAAGCGGTGCAAATGCAGCCTGTAACTCAGTGTCTTTAGTTTGTGCAGCTAACGCCTCTGCCCAGTACATTGCCAGGTAGAAGTGACTGCCGCGGTTATCCAGCTCATTCACTTTACGTGAAGGAGATTTATCTTCTTTTAAGAATTTACCGTTAGCGGCATGCAGCGCTTCAGCAAGCACAACAGCTTTGCTATTACCTGTTTTAGCCGCTATATCTTCAATAGACACAGCCAGAGCTAAAAACTCGCCAAGTGAATCCCAGCGCAGATGCCCTTCTTCAACAAACTGCTGCACATGCTTAGGTGCAGAGCCGCCGGCGCCCGTTTCAAACAGACCGCCGCCGGCAAGCAGGGGTACAATTGACAGCATTTTAGCACTTGTGCCAAGTTCTAGAATAGGAAACAGATCCGTCAGGTAGTCACGCAACACGTTACCCGTTACCGAAATAGTATTCTCACCCGCAAGTACGCGTTTCAAAGAAAATTTAATCGCTTCATTTGGTGACATAATCTGGATATCTAAACCAGTAGTATCGTGATTTTTTAAGTAAGTATTTACTTTAGCGATAAGGTTTCTATCGTGTGCACGGTTTTCATCTAACCAGAATACCGCCGGCTGGCCTGTTGCTTGTGCACGGCTTACCGCAAGACGTACCCAGTCACGAATTGGAATATCTTTGGCCTGACACATGCGCCAGATATCACCTTGCTCAACACTATGTTCCATTAACGTATTGCCGGCCTGGTCAATAACTTTAACCGTGCCTGCTTCTTTAATCTGGAATGTTTTATCGTGTGAACCGTACTCTTCCGCTTTTTGTGCCATCAGACCGACATTAGAGACATTACCCATAGTTGCCGGGTTAAATGCACCATTTTCACGACAGAAAGAAATTGTCTCCTGGTAAATACCTGCGTAACAGCGATCCGGGATCATCGCTTTAGTGTCGTGTAGTTTACCGTCTGTGCCCCACATACCGCCCGAAGTACGGATGGCTGCCGGCATAGAAGCATCAATAATCACGTCACTCGGCACATGTAAATTAGTAATGCCTTTATCTGAATCAACCATTGCCAGTGCAGGTCGCTTAGCATAAACAGCCTGAATATCCGCTTCAATCTGCTCTTTTTGTGCAGCCGGTAAGCCGGCAATCTTAGCGTAAACATCGCCTAAACCATTAGTGGCATCAACACCCAGCTCTGCAAATAAAGCAGCATGCTTGCTGAATACATCTTTAAAATAAACCGTTACCGCGTGACCGAACATAATCGGATCTGACACTTTCATCATGGTCGCTTTAAGATGCAGTGAAAGCATAATGTTATTTTCAAAAGCATCCTGCATCTGAGCTTCAAAGAAAGCACGCAGTGCAGCACAACTCATCACAGATGAGTCAATCACTTCATCTTTTAATACCGCTGTAGACGCTTTTAATACCGTTACTGCGCCGGATGCATTAGTAAATTCGATTTTCAGGTCATCATCCTGGCCAACTACCACTGACTGTTCACTACCGTAGAAATCACCGCTGTTCATATGCGCAACATGTGATTTTGAATCTTGAGACCAGGCGCCCATGCGGTGCGGGTTATCTTGAGCATACTGTTTAACTGCATCTGCAACACGACGGTCTGAGTTACCCTCACGCAGTACCGGGTTTACCGCACTGCCTAATACTTTTGCGTAACGCGCTTTAGCATCTTTTTCGGCATCTGTCTGTGCATCTTCAGGGTAATCAGGCAGTGCATAACCGTGCTCCTGAAGTTCTTTAACCGCCGCCTGAAGCTGCGGTACTGAAGCACTTACATTAGGCAGTTTAATAATATTTGCCTGAGGCGTTTTAGCAAGTTCACCTAATTCAGATAATGCATCTGACATCTGCTGCTGTGCAGTTAAACTATCAGGGAAGTTAGAAATGATACGAGCAGCTAAAGAGATGTCACGCGTTTCAACAACAATGTCAGCAGCTTGTGTAAAAGCATTAACAATTGGAAGTAGAGAGTGTGTTGCAAGCGCAGGTGCTTCATCAGTTTGTGTGTAAATGATCTTTGCTGTTTTATCTGTCATATTCGTTCCTTTAACAAGATTAGTAATGGCCAACTTATGACGTAACAAATGTTATGAATTTGTTACGCTGCAATAATTTAGGGCATCATCATAACGAAAACAGGCAAATAGTCCAATTTACAGCCAGTCTGCACTCAACTTTACAAAGCCTATATTGGAATTTGTGACAGGTCTGAATGGCAACTTCTGTTACAATTCGGTATTAACTCTTCTTTTTAAGGTGTTTTCACGTGTTTAATAAAAAATCGACTTCTTTTGCCAAAACTAAAACTTCAAATAAAAAAAGCCGAGGCCCGCGTAAAAACAAAACCACTAAAAATCACTTGCCCCCGGTAACCGATGCCAGTCGTAAAGTTGTTCTGTTTAACAAACCCTTTGATGTACTGAGCCAGTTTACCGATCAAGATAATGTTGAAAACCAACGTAAAACCTTAGCGGACTTTATTGATGTAAAAGAAGTCTATGCAGCCGGGCGTTTAGACCGCGACAGTGAAGGTTTATTATTATTAACCAATGACGGTAAGCTCCAGGCAAAAATAACCCAGCCCGATGCTAAAACCACTAAAACTTACTGGGTACAGGTAGAAGGGACTCCGCAAGAGTCAGATCTGCAGAAGCTGCGAGATGGTGTAAAGCTCAAAGACGGTTTAACCCTGCCGGCCGACATTGAAATTATGCATGAGCCGGAAATCTGGGACAGAGTACCGCCGATCCGGGAACGCGCAGCTATTCCAACCACCTGGTTGAGCATTACTATCAGCGAAGGACGTAACCGCCAGGTACGTCGTATGACGGCAAATATTGGTTTTCCGACATTACGTTTGATTCGTTACCGTATTGGCGGCTGGACTATAGACGGGATTGAAAACGGGCAGTATAAACTGCTGTAAGGGTTAAACTTAGCTGAAGAAGCGGAGAAGTTTCCGCAAATAAAACAAACCAGTCAGCTCTGAACTGACTGGTATTCGCTTTCATGTACATCATATTTTCGTAACTTTATACTAAGCGGCGGCGCATGAATAAACCAATTAGACCAGCGCCTAACAATAATAGTGGAGCTGGAGCGGGTACTTCACGTATACCACGTGCAACAATGGTTGACTCGCCAAGGAAGAAATCACCTTTAATACGGTCAATTCGTACATCCAATAAACCGTCAACGTTAATCATTACAAGCCCTGCCAATGAAATGCCGCGGTGAATGTCGGAATAATCAATTTCAAAAAATCCATCTGCAATAATGCCGGGTAGATTAATAAAGGCCCACTCTTTCCTGTCGGGGAAAATTAACGCATCATCATATAACCCAATATTCAAATCATAAAACAAAACGGTATCAGTTACCGGGACAAAACCGTTAGTTTTAATATCGTGTGTGTAGGTAAATGTTGATAGACCTGTAGAGCCAAAATAGATTTCCGGTTCGAAGTCAACTGTCTGGTGCCAAAGCATAGGCACCGCCTGCGCAGTTAACGACAACATACTAAACAGCAGGATAAATATAATTCTTTTCATGATATATCTCCTATTTATTCGATAAAACGGCGTGTAAGCAGTATGCACTGAAACAGTATTAACTCACACACACCCTTACCCTGCATACACTAGACCAGTTCTATATAAGCATTTAAAAACAGAAGCTTACTGTATTTTAGAAAATAACATCAGGAACGATTGTAAAAGTTATCGACAAAAAACCATGGGCTATAATGCTTTTCTGTGCATCAATCTAAGATATTCCCCTGTCAGACAATGACAGGGGATCTGCCAAAATAATGAATAAAAATACTGGTGATTTGACAAACTTTAGACTAGCTGTTTCAGCTGTATTACCAAGGCCACAATAAGCTATTGATAGTTGAAATATATTTTACAGCTAATATCAGCCCTGCAGATTTGTGCAGCGAATCTGCGGTAAAATATTAATTTTAGCAAAAGTCAAAATATGATCATGCATAGCAGGGCTGCCGGCTGGGTGAAATTTGACCTCCCCCCCCTCTTGTAAAATTTATCGACGAACGCTTGCTGTTGAGTGGCACGGGGGCATACCTAAACCATAGTTGTAATGCCTGGGATTAAGAGCTGATAAATGGAGATAAATATAATGCTTTACCTAATTCTGGCCGACTTACTGGTACTGGTACATTTCTTGTATATTCTGTTTGTACTCTTGGGCGGGCTGCTGCTGATTTTACGCGGCTATCTGGTTTTTATTCACCTTCCCGCTCTTATCTGGGCATCACTGCTTAGTTTTAAGGGCTGGATCTGCCCATTGACCCCACTGGAAAATAACTTGAGGCAGGCGGCAGGCACGCAGGGCTATCAGGAAGGATTTATCAGCCACTATCTAATTCCTATTATTTATCCGCACGGCTTAACCCTTAATATGCAGTCTGCGCTGGGTATTCTGGTCATAGTTATTAATATTAGTATCTATTCTCTGGTCTATTATAAACACATAACTAAGCAGCACAGGAAACGGGAATGAAAAGTACGTTAGCTTCAATACTACTGATTTATATTGTTTTTTGTCTGCTGCTGCTGGTGATGCAGCGTAAATTTTTATATTTTCCCCAGCCGGCTGGCCCAGTAAGCGGTGTGACTGAAATCAGCTTCCTTACCGGCGGTGTACAGCTGAACGGCTGGGTGGTTAATAAGGGCATGCAGAAAGCATTAATCTATTACGGTGGCAATGCGGAAAGCATTGAAAGTAACATCACATTTTTTGAGACTCAGCTGCCGAATTATAGTGTGTATCTTATTGCTTATCGGGGTTACGGCAACAGTACAGGTCATCCCAGCGAAGCACATCTCTATCACGATGCCCTGTATGTATTTGATCAGATAAAAGTTAAGCATAAACAGATATCTTTGATGGGCAGAAGTCTTGGAAGCGGCGTTGCTACCTATGTTGCGGCCAACCGGCAGGTAGAAAAACTGCTGCTGGTCACTCCCTATGACAGTATCGAAAATGTTGCCAAGAGTGTCTATTGGATGTTTCCAGTATCCCTGTTTATTAAAGATAATTTTCAGTCAATAGAGCGGGTAAAAAACATTAGCGCGCAAACCTATATCTTCACGGCGGAAAATGACCAGGTGATCCCGAGGGCGAGAAGCGAACCGTTAATCGCGCAATTTACAGAGCAGCTGGTCGACTCTATTCTAGTCAGCGGCGCCGATCATAATGACATTTCGCTGTATCCTGAATATATTGCAGGAGTGCGTCGGGCGCTGGAATAATGCAGGTATGAATAAGTCTCGCTCTTTTATACGAGTAAAATCAATGAGTCGTTAGCTGAATCAGCACGTTTAGTCAGCACCTTAGGATTCAGCATCCTCGCCGTTCAAAACACAACCACAGCGGTGATTAAAAAATAATCACTGCAAAAGTGCAGATTAGATGGGTATCCAGCTTTTCTTACTGTATACTGCGCGACCTTATAATTGTGACTTAACGCACATTTCATTTTGAAGCTTGTTGGTCATCACTCTTTCCGTTAGTAACTAGCGGTTGGTAAATAGCCGTTAGCAAAACCTAGGAAACCTTCTTTTGATCTCTACCTCGAACATCACGATGCAGTTTGGCCCAGAGCCATTATTTGAAAATATCTCGGCTAAATTTGGTAACGGCAACCGCTACGGTTTGATCGGCGCAAACGGCTGCGGTAAATCTACTTTTATGAAAATCCTAAGCGGCGCACTGCTGCCGACCTCCGGTAATATCTCTATCACTCCGGGATTCAAAGTCGGTACTCTAAGCCAGGATCAGTTTGCATTCGAACAATACAGCGTGATTGATACGGTGATCATGGGCGATACCGCCCTGTGGGAAGTGAAACAGGAAAGAGACAGTATTTACGCAAAAGCGGATATGACTGAAGAAGACGGCATGCGTGTTGGTGACCTGGAAAGTCAGTTTGCCGAAATGGATGGTTACAGCGCCGAAAGCCGTGCAGGTGAAATCCTGCTTGAAGCCGGTATTGAAGAATCATTCCACTACGGTTTAATGCAGCAGGTTGCACCAGGCTGGAAACTGCGTGTTTTACTTGCGCAGGCATTGTTTGCAAACCCGGAAATATTATTACTTGATGAGCCGACCAATAACCTGGATATCCATACCATCAGCTGGCTGGAAGGTGAGTTAAACAAACGTAAATGCACCATGATCATCATTTCCCATGATCGACATTTCCTAAACGCTGTGTGCACACATATGGCTGACATTGATTACGGTGAGCTGCGCATTTACCCGGGTAACTACGAATACTTCTTAGAGCAGTCTGCTTTATTACGTGAACAGCTGTTATCCGGCAATGCTAAGAAAAGTGCTGAAATCGAAGAACTGCAGGACTTCGTAAACCGTTTTGGTGCTAATGCTTCTAAAGCAAAGCAAGCCAGCTCCCGCGCTAAAAAAATGGACAAAATTAAACTCGATGACGTGAAATCATCAAGCCGTATTACGCCGTCATTGAGCTTTGCACCCGGTAAAAAAATGCACCGCCAGGCATTAGTGCTGGAAAATATCGGCCATGGTTTTGACGGCGAAACATTATTTTCAGACGGTGAAATGATTCTAGAAGCCGGCGCAAAACTGGCTATTATCGGAGAAAACGGCGTCGGCAAAACGACTCTGCTGCGCTGTCTGGTCAACGACCTGCAGCACAATGAAGGTGTCGTAAAATGGTCTGAAAACGCCTCTATCGGTTACTGCCCTCAAGACAGTGGTATTCTTTTTGAGAATGATTTAACACTGATGGAGTGGATGTCACAGTGGCGTCGACCTTGTCATAACGACTTAATGGTGCGCGGCATGTTAGGACGTCTGTTGTTTACAGATGATGATGCCAACAAAAAAGCGCGTAACTGTTCTGGTGGTGAGAAAAACCGTTTGTTATTCGGTAAGTTAATGATGTCCGATATTAACGTATTGGTTATGGACGAACCAACTAACCACATGGATATGGAAGCGATTGAAGCGCTCAATAATGCCCTTAAAGAATTCGAAGGTACGTTAATTGTTGTCAGCCATGACCGCGAATTTGTTTCATCTTTAGCGACACGTATCATAGATATCAAAGATAAAAAGATGGTTAACTTCCAGGGCACTTTAGATGAATACCTTGCCAGCCAGAAAGAAGCGCAACAGGCTGCATAAATTAAGGTAAAGTAACAAAACGGCCCTGGTTAGATGCTTATTAGAATGCATAACCAGGGCATTTTTTTGTGCGCCAGCTTAGCAAATGAATACAAACGCCGAGACAATCTTGAGCTTAGGCTGTATTTTCTTGCCGATACCCAGCTTTCAGGAATTAGAATGACAGATAAAAAAAACAATAACCCCCTATACGGCCTAAAACTGGATGTGTTACTGACTGAGATTTCAGAACATTACGGCTGGGAATTATTAAGTGAATCACTAGAGATTAATCGTTTTCAATTTCATACGGGTATGAAGTCGACGGTTAAATTTCTGCGTAA
The DNA here is from genome assembly GCF_000381745.1 of Psychromonas ossibalaenae ATCC BAA-1528. Lineage (GTDB taxonomy): Bacteria > Pseudomonadota > Gammaproteobacteria > Enterobacterales > Psychromonadaceae > Psychromonas > Psychromonas ossibalaenae. The sequence continues at coordinate 156,766 of NZ_KB906968.1, forward strand.
TAATGAGTGGGCAAAAGAGAAAGTAGAAAACTTTTATCTGTATCAGTATAAAAATTTCCCGACTCCGGATGACAAACAATTGTCCATTGCCCCCCGAAACCGCTTTATTTCTGAGGATCAGCAGGCAGGTGAGCCGATGGAGATTACTGGAGATGTTGTCTTACAGATAGATAGAGCTTCTCGGTTACGGACCTACAAAACCACTGATAATGGGCCGCAGACTACAAAAGAGTCTACCCGCAGCACCGAAGAACCACCATACGACCCAAGTAATCCCTGGAACAAATAATACAGGCCGGTATTATTGAAAGGAGCGCATTCAACGCTCCTTTTTTATTACCGTAAGTCTAGCCGGCACGCAGCTGCTGAGCCGCCTTGACCATATTTTTAAGTGCCGGCTGCACTTCATGCCACTGCCTTGTTTTCAAGCCGCAGTCTGGATTAACCCACAACAGCTCCGCCGGAATACGCCGCCCTGCTTTTTCTATTAACTGCACCATCTGCTCAATATTCGGTGTGTTGGGAGAGTGGATATCATAAACCCCCGGACCAATTGCATTGGGATAGTTAAACTCTTCAAATACATCCAGCAGCTGCATATCAGAGCGTGATGTTTCAATAGTAATAACATCGGCATCCATGGCTGCAATAGCGGCAATAATATCGTTGAATTCGGAGTAACACATATGTGTATGAATTTGTGTTTTATCCTCAACACCATTTGCAGTAATTCGAAATGCCTGGATTGCCCAGTCAAGATACTCAGACCATTTACTGCGGTGCAGCGGCAGCTTTTCACGCAGGGCCGCTTCATCGATTTGAATAATACTGATCCCGGCTTTTTCCAGATCTAATACTTCATCGCGAACCGCTAATGCAATCTGATTACAAGTTGTCTGCAGCGCCTGGTCATCACGTACAAATGACCAGTTTAAAATAGTCACCGGCCCGGTTAACATGCCTTTTACCTGTTTTTCAGTCAATGACTGCGCGTATTCAGTCCATTCGACGGTCATCGCCTGCGGACGAGAAACATCACCGAATAAAAGCGGCGGTTTTACGCAGCGGGAGCCGTAGGACTGCACCCAGCCGAATTGTGTGAAAGCAAACCCATCCAGCAGCTCGCCGAAATATTCCACCATATCATTACGCTCAGCTTCACCATGCACTAAAACATCAAGCCCGATGCTATGCTGCTGATCGATACAAAACTCAATCGACTTTTTCATACTGTTTTTGTACTGTACTTCGCTGATTTCACCTAAACGTCTGGCTTTACGCGTTTCGCGAATATCACTGGTTTGCGGGAATGAGCCGATAGTGGTCGTCGGGTAGCTCGGCAGGTTTAAATAGGACTGCTGAACAGCGGCGCGCTGCGGGAAAGCCTGTTTACGTTCACCTAGAGATGCGCTGATATTTTCAACTCGCGACTGCACCTCATAGTTGTTAACTCGAGCGCTGTTAAAACGACTCTGCAGTGCTAATCTGTTTTCCTCAAGCTCGCTGTTTACAGCTTCAACACCTTGATTTAAGGCGATACCTAGAATATTTAATTCCTGAAGTTTTTGAGCGGCAAATGCTAACCATGATTTAATCTCAGGGCCGAGCTTCTGCTCGCTGTTAAGATCCACCGGCACATGTAATAACGATGAACTTGGCGCAATCCATAAGCGCTGCAGCAGTTTGTTATGAATCGGTGTTAACCACTCTAATGCAGCATTAAGATCTGTTTTCCAGATATTACAGCCGTTAATAACACCTAGTGATAAAACCTTATTTTCACTCAAATAGTTAACTGCAGATTCAACTTCATGAGGCGCATTAACCGCATCAAGATGCAGCCCGGCAACCGGCAGTTCACAGGCTAGTTTCAGATTATCTTTCAGCTCACCGAAGTAAGTGGTTAATAACAGTTTAATGCTTGACCGGCTGAGTTTCTGATAAGCTCTCTGCAGAGCATCCTGCCACTGCTTGTCTATTTCCAGCACTAAAACAGGCTCATCAATCTGCAGCCATTCAATACCTTTTTCTTCTAATAAAACTAAAAGCTGCGTATAGGTTTCTAATAAAGCCGGGAGCAGATCTAATTTACTGCTTTGATCTTTTTCTTTACCCAGCCATAAATAGGTGACCGGACCGATAATCACAGGCTTAACATTTTTGTTGATCAACTTAAGCTCTTCTATCTGCTTAATTAGGTTATCAGCATGTAGAGTAAAAGTAGTCTGCGCATCAAATTCCGGCACGATGTAATGATAATTGGTATTAAACCATTTGGTCATCTCCCCCGCCTGCGTTTCACCTTCATGGTTATGAACCGCAGAACAGCAGTTTTTTTTCTGAGAGCGCCCGCGGGCTACACGAAAGTAGTTATCCAGTGAATTATCATCACTGCTTTGTTTCGCCCTAGCTGGAATATTGCCTACTAAAAAACTAGTATCAAGCACTTGATCGTACAGTGAAAAATCACCTACTGTGTGCAGGTTTAAAGATAACTCCTGCTGTTCAAGCCAATTATTTCGGCGTAACTCAGCAGCACTTTCCTGCAGTTGTGTTTCTGTTATTTCTCCAGACCAGAATTTTTCTTGAGCAAATTTTAACTGGCGTTTATTACCAATACGCGGGAAACCTAAGTGATGTAATTGTGCCATTTTTTCTCTCTCTTTTGCTTGCTGTTGAAGTTGAAAGTTATTATGCGTAGTATTTATTATGAAAAATAATGATGATTTACACGCAATTCATGAGGTTTATTCATAATGATAGAGCCGTCCCATCTTAAAATAATGATTGCCCTGCATGAAAAAGGCACATTAACTCAAGCGGCAGATTCACTGTGTTTAACGCAGTCAGCCTTGTCTCATCAGATTCGTCATTTAGAAAAAAAGCTCAATGTTAAGTTATGGCAGCGCTGCGGGCGGCGTTTACGTTTAACACCTGCCGGAGAGCTGCTGCTCAAAACAGCAAAAAAAGTGATGCCCGCGTTAGCGCAGACGGAGCAGGCTTTAAAAGCAATGGGTGAAGGTGTAGAGGGTTTATTGCGTATCGGTATCGAATGTTTTCCTTGTAATGAATGGCTGACCCAGGTTGTTGCTCAATCTTTACAGGAACAGCCGAATATCGACATTGATATCATCAGACAGTTTCATTTCTCCGGCATTGAGGGGCTGATAAATCATCATGTGGATTTACTGGTTACACCGGACACCATTGAACACAAGCTGCTGGAGCATCATGCTTTGTTTGATTATGAGCAGGTTCTGGTCATTTCAAATAAGCATACACTAGCAAAACAAAGCAATGTTTTCGCCGAGCAGCTGCAAAGCGAGGTACTGTTTACTTTTCCCATCGAGAAGCCGCGTCTGGATATTTATCAGCAGTTTTTATGGCCTGCAAAGGTGCAGCCGAAGGGACATAAGCAGATTGAATCCTTAGCAATTATGCTGCAGATGGTTGAATATCAGCGTGGTGTCTGTGTTCTGCCTGAATGGCTTGCCGATAATTTAAGCGAACAGTACAACGTAAAAAAATTACGCTTGGGTGAACAAGGTATTTATAAAACCTTATATGCGATGATTAAAAAACAAGATAAATCTATTCCTTATATAAATAAATTTATTAAGCTCGGCAAAGAAAGTGCGGTGATATAGAGCTTAGGGTTTAGCAAATAGAACGGAGGAGCAATGGCAGGTTTAAATGTAGACTTTTCTAAACGGGTAGTAATCAACTCTGAGCAGATGCCCTGGATAGACTCACCCATGCCGGGTGTACGGCGAAGACCACTTGCTAGAGCCACTGATGAAAATGGTCATATCACCAGCATAGTGCAGTATCAGCCAGGCTCTTATTTCAGCAGCCATAGTCACCCTCTGGGCGAAGAAATATTTGTATTAGAAGGTACTTTTTCTGATGAAAATGGTGATTACGAAAAAGGGACTTACCTGCGTAATCCGCCGGGCAGTTCTCACCAGCCTTTTAGCCAACAGGGCTGTACGATACTGGTTAAACTTAATCAGTTTGAATCGGATGATAAACAGCAGGTAACTATTAATACCAATACCAGCAGCTGGCAGCCGGGCATTGGATGCCTGCAGGTGATGCCTTTACATGATTTTGCAGGGCAGCATACTGCCTTGGTCAAATGGCCGGCCGGAAAGGTTTTCCAGCCACATAGTCACTTCGGAGGCGAGGAGATTTTAGTTTTGTCCGGCACATTTAAAGATGAACACGGAATCTATCCGAAACACAGCTGGATCCGCAGTCCACATTTAAGTGAGCACCACCCATTTGTAGAAGAAGAAACAATTATTCTGGTTAAGGTCGGCCACCTTCCAATAGATTAAACTCCAGAATGTCTTTACTGTAGCTTTATTTTCTTTCCACGCTCCGCGTGGGAATGCATAGATAGTTTAGTGAAAATATTTGGCTTGTTTGCTGGCCTTCGCTTGTAGGCGGTTGGTTTCATCTTTTCGTTGTTCTTCCGCCATTAACGGCGTGTTACTTTTCTTTGACAGCCAAAGAAAAGTAACCAAAAGAAAGGCTGCCCTAACCATTTTTTGTATCTTGTAATACCCAAACACTTTTAACGCACCAGCTCGGAATGCACATCCATGTGCATGCCAAGCTTAGTGAAACCATCCTGGTTTCACTTGCTAAAGCGTTCGTCCACCACAAGAAAAATGGATGGGAATACGTAGCCGAATTGGTTTTTCGCAAATTAAAGAAGGCAATACCATTCATGTTAGAATATCTGAAGCAACTTTTATTCAATATATCCTGACAGTTCAGTGATGTTTTTATAGTCATCCCATAGCCAATATTTAATATCTTCAGTAACGTAGTGATTGATTTGTTCGGTTATTTGATTACTTAAATTGAAATCAGGTAGGTTATATCTCCAAAAATCTGTTTGATAACTATACTTCTGAATATTTAAGCAGATTTTATCTCTCCCACGCGTCATAGAGTTACCTGTGTGTACTTCATTCGCCGTAGTAGTACTAGCAAGCTCAAGTTGGGTATTAACAAGCTCATTTATGGGGAGGCTATCCTCAATAGCTCTATAAGATCTATTTTCATGTGGAACAAACATATCCGTTTTACGCTCTAAAAAACACTCCATATTACATTGATTTTCAACAATCCCTGTTATCAATACCACGCTATTAATAACGTGTGTTTCTTCTCCTCTAGATAAAGCGACATAATCTAAACTTGCAAAAAACTTTTGTAATGCCTGCTCAATATCTCGTAACTCCATCCCATTATTAAAAAATAATTCAGCCATGACTGCAATGTTATAACTTTGATTCTTTGAAAATGGGTATAACAAAATCCCTTGCTCTAAATATTTATCGAAATCTAATTTCTTAGTATTTAAGTAATCCAAGGGAGATATGTCAGGTAAAGCAATTTTTCTATCAAAAAAGCGTCTCAGGTAAGCGTCTGCTTTAAATTCATGTCCATATACCGCTTTGATCGAAGATTGTAATGCTTCTGTATCAGTTGCAACCAAAAATACGCACCCTTTAGTTTCAAAGAAATGTTTAATCACTTCAAGCATTTCAATTGCATAAGTCGGTCTACAGCGATCAAGTTCATCAACTAAAACAACAACCGGTATTTTCAAGCCGTATATTTGTCCCATCAAATCAGCTAAAAATGATATTTTATCTTTTATATCCCTCATTGCTTGGATTCGAGCATGATGTATCTTTCCTACCCTATCAACCAGCTTAATATTCTCTGCATTTGATGGTTCCGATTTATTGGGGAGTACGCTCACCACAGTCTCTGCAGCAGAAATAAGGGGAACAATTTCAGGTTTGCCAGTAAGCACAGAACCAGCTTTGGCCAACTTCATGCAAGTGCCAAAAGAAAGTTTTAGTTCATCTATTTTATTCTTAGCTTTTTCAAATAACTCACTTTTAGCATCACAATGTATCGGAGAAAATATATGTTCTAACTGGTTTAGAAATTCACTGCTGACCACTGATAATGCTTCTTTAGAAAAGTCACTTTCCCAAGCATCTATATAAACAACAGGATGATCTTGTTCAGCAAGTTCAACATACAAACGCCTTAGCAACTCCGTTTTTCCAGTTCCCCAGGAACCATTCATATTTACAACAAGGCCATCTTCAGCATTCGTTAAAAATGAACACAAAAACTTACCGTACTCTTTTCGGTTAGTTTTACATGTTTCCCAATTGTACTTTGGTTGCCAATCTTGGTATTTATTTGCGTGTTTAATTTCAGTCATGAGAACCTTACAACCATATGAAGTTACAACAGATTAACAGTTTTTATATTAAATAAAAGCCGGGGTATCCACTTTTCAGGTCTAAAAAAATTTATTTTTTATTAAAACAAAACCAATACGGCTACGAAAATTTCCGTACGTTTTTCTTGGTAGGGAAATGACTTTAGCAAAGGAAATCATGGATGATTTCATTAGGCTTGGTTCAGCACATGGATGTGCTGTCCAAGCCGGTGCGTTAAAAAGTTATTGAGCAGACAAGAATAAAAAACGTTTCGGAACGGCACTTTTTGGTTACTTTTTCTTGCTGTTGAGAAAAAGTAACTCGCCGTCAGGGCGAAATAGAAGCATTGAAAGCTATACCAAACTCTACCGGCGAAAACCTACAAACAAAAATTAATTCAGGCGGTGTACTTCTAATTTAAACAAAGAATTAAATACGATATCAACTGCCGAAGTAAAAAAAGTCTGACACCCTATTCTTTATGAATCAATTCTAAAAGTATCTAAACGTAATAAAGCCCGTTTAATAGCCGTTGTTGATGAATCTGAGCTGATTTGTTCAATTTTATAACGTTTGAATATTTCACTTAAATAAGCACAGGTAAAATTTAACGGCGCTTGAGCAAACAATTTGGGATTCGCTGAGTAATCACAGCCGTGTGTATAAAACCAGTCTCTATAATCCTGATCTTCCATAAAGCCAGACTCACTAATGGTCTGCTTTAATTTAAATAACGAATTATTCAAATTGACATGCGCTTGTTCAAACTCATGCGACAAATTAGCGACTGAGCTGATTGCCTGCTGGTTAGGCAGTAAAGAGATGTTGTATATTTTTCCCATGCTGACGGACCTTTATTTTAAAAACTTAGCTGTGCAGCTTAAGCTTATTCACTTAAGCAGCCTTTCAAACACGAACAATATTACCTGTTTAAAAAATGAACTCTGTTCTTTAAAGAACACTTCCTACCGATATGGCATTGGGGAAGAGAGAGAACCCACTCAGCACCGCTTTGCATGGCTTATCATAAACAACGCAGAAATAGGAATATGGGATGGTTGTATTTATTTGATGCAAAGTTTTACTATGGAAACGAGTGCACTATATTTCATAGTATCTTAATTAAATAACAGGCCTGAAATGACTGACTCTAGTATTGAAACAATCCACTGGCCATGCACAATCTCAAACGATTTAAAGCAGCAGCTGCTTGATATTGCTCAACGCGGCAGCGGACTGACGGATACACAGAAAAAACAAGCTTTACCCGGCATCTATTATATAACAAGTGGTCTTGCTACTATTTCTTTCCTGTCTGAAAACATGAATAACACTTTAGGTTTTGTATTGGGTGTTAATGACTGGGTTGGAGCAAATTCATTAGGAAATAATGCAGATGTATTCCTGCTCACGGTTGAGCTTGAGCCAGTAAAATACCTTTTATTCCCCAAGCAGAAAATAGCTCAACTTGCAGAAAACAATAATGAAGTTTTTAAGTTCTTGTATTACTGCATGGTTCAAATGCAGCCGAGATCCCTGCAGGCTCCACTCACCGCACTTCACGATAAAGAGATACGTATTGTATATACTCTGCTTGCCTTAGCTCAAAAGAAACACGCTGTAAAAGGTGTTAATACATCCATTAATATCACACAGGAACAATTGTGCGCCGTGACCGGTCTTTCTAGACCTAGAATTAATGAAGTACTAAAAACTATTGAGAAAGTCCACGAGATATCAATTGAACGAGGAAAAATCCATATTACTGATATTGATGCGTTAGGAAACAGACTCAATCAGTTAAATGCCATGTTTGACGATCCGAGAATAAAATAGGATATGGTGTAAAAATTGATGCCTACTTCATGCACATCTAAAAAAGAAGCATGAGTTTTCGTGGCTTAGATGAAGGGGATTATTTTTTAACAAGCTTTGAGGATAGATAAAAAAGCGCAGAGGTTTACTCTTTATATAGTATAAAAAGTCTCCTCCGCTGTTGTATTAATTTTTGAAATCTGGTTTTCTCTAACCAGTCTAGTCTCCATTATTTTCTAAAGAAAGAAAAAGTAAACTTACGCTTATTAGCTTTATTGATACGCTCGCTTTTGCTGTACGCTAAAAAATTTTGAACTGCTGATAAAAAATGAATATCCATAATAAATTCCTCTTATAATTTTTAATTACTGTCAACATTTGACGCAACAAATGTAACCTAGATCACACTTTTACGCAAACAATAACTGAAACAAAATTACATCAAAGACACTAACCAACTGCGAAACACTGGTTTAACGCAGAAAAATCGAGACACAGATCACTTAATTATGAAATAAAATTACAGTGACATGTGTTTTTGCAGAGTCTAGCAATAAGCTTAGCGCCCTTAAAAATCGTGATCATTACGAATATAGGTCATAAAGATCAATGCTATATTAAGGCTCTAATGGACAACCTAAACATGGAAAGTACCCAGTAAAAGCTGCTTCACTTGGTCGCTTTTTCTTTTTCAATTTTTAACGAATTTATTTGGAGAACCCAGTGCAGGAAAATAACAAAACAGGAGCAGGACTTTTAGGACTGTTTATATTTCTCGGTTTAGCGGCTCTAGGCTACTTTCTATCCAGTGCGGCTATACAATATAAGCTGTACGACAGGAGCGTGACAGTAAAAGGCCTGTCTGAAAAAGAGTACAAAGCCGATATCGTCATATGGCCGATAACATTTAGCCTGGCAGATAACAGCCTCACTGATTTATATCATGATGTTGATCTGCAGTCAGAAATGATATTCAAGTATCTAAATAAAAATGGAATTTCAGAAGAAGAGATCACCCTGGTATCACCGGCCATTACCGATAAATCAGCCCAGCAGTACGGCAGTAATAACCAGGCAGAGTTTCGCTACTCAGCATTACAGACAGTTACCGTTTATTCGGCAAATATAGATGTTGTACGTCATGTGATGAGTTCGCTTTCTGAACTAGGCAAGCATGGGATTGTTTTTACAGGCAATAACTATCAGTCACAAACTGAATATCTATTTACCCGTCTCAATGAAGTAAAGCCGGAAATGATTGAAGAAGCCACCACCAAAGCTAGAGAGGTTGCTAAAAAGTTTGCCGAGGATTCCCAAAGCTCACTGGGAAAAATCAAAAGAGCCTCGCAGGGACAGTTTAGTATCGCGGCCAGAGACAAAAACAACCCGCATATTAAACGCGTTCGCGTAGTTTCAACTGTTGAGTATTACTTATCTGATTAATCTATAAAAATGCAGGATCCAGAAAGAATTAATGCCGAGCGGTGAATCATTCACTGTTCGGCATTATTATTTTAAGCTAACCCGCTAAACGCCTTTATACAAACATTCTGGCGGCGAAAAAGAACAGAACCGGCCAGGAAAGGTAAGGAGAAAAAATAATCCGCCACAACCACAACCGAGGCTCAAATCCTAACCCATGCACAAAACCAGCAGTTAACGCCATCATCAGAATACTTAAGTACCCATTCGCTAATGCGGCAGTACTGTCAGCTATATGATCCGGGTTAAACAGCAGCAGAAGGCTTAACAGCATCGCCAGCAGGGTAGAAACCCAGCGTGCCGGCGAATACTGAAAAGGTTTATGAATGAAATCAAGTGCTTGATTAATTTTCACCATTTTCTTCTTGTTGAGCTTCTTTTTCATTTGCTTCGATCTGCTCGTACCACAAACCATTGATAATACCAAATGAACAAGCTAATAAAATGCCTAATATCCACGCAAAATACCACATAGAACTCTCCTGAATAAGTTTTAATTAATAAGCTGAATGTTTATATTTCGCCATAAATTCTTTACCTAAACGGCCAAACATTTTCATGTAACACCACGTGGTATAAGACAAAATAATCGGTAAAAATACAGTAGCCGCTATGGTCATAATATTAAGTGTTTTTTCACTTGAAACAGCATCCCATACAGTAAAGCTGAAGTTAGGATCAATGCTTGACGGTAAAATAAACGGGAACATACTAAATGCACAGGTCAATAACACCCCGACTTGGGTAATACTGCTGCAGAAAAATGCAAAACCGCTGCGGTTATATTTACTCGCAATCCAGGTTAACAGCGGGAATAACAGCCCCAGTGCCGGCGCAATCATGGTTAACGGGTATTTATCATAATTCGCTAACCATGCACCAGACTGAACTTCAGCTGTTTTTAATAATGGGTTAGCTGGTCCGTTGAGATCTCCAATAGAAGTGATCACATAACCATCAATACCATTAGCAATCCACACACCTGCTAACGCAAATAAAACTACCGCAAGCGGCGCACAGATCATTGATACTAAACGTGCGCGCTGACGCAGTGCCCCGTCAGTTTTCATCTGCAGCCAGGTTGAGCCCTGTAAAACAAATAAAGTTAAGCAGAACACTCCTACTAATAATGCAAACGGATTTAGTAGGTCAAAGAATCCACCTTGATACTGGGAACGTAAAAAGTCATCCAGTATAAAAGGCACACCCTGCAGTAAATTACCAAAGGCAACACCAAAGACAATCGGAGGCACAACACCGCCGGCAAAAATAGCCCAGTCCCAGCTGTTTCTCCAGCGCGAATCTTCAATTTTACTGCGGTAGTCAAAACCGACCGGACGGAAAAATAGAGCAAACAGCGTCAGCATCATTGCCACATAAAACCCGGAGAATGCCGTGGCATAAACCGCAGGCCAGGCGGCAAAAATCGCACCGGCACCGGTAATTAACCAAACCTGATTACCATCCCAGTGCGGGGCAATACTATTTATCATAATACGGCGTTCGTCATCGGTTTTACCAATAACCGGGATCAATGCCCCCACGCCCATATCAAAACCATCGGTGATAACAAAACCAATCAGTAAAACACCAATTAATAACCACCACACTATTTTTAACGTTTCATAATCAAACATAATCAGCCTATCCTTCTTTATTTTCTAATTGTTCGAAGTGATATTTACCCGTTTTTAAACTACTTGGACCTAAGCGTGCAAAACGCTGCATCAGGTATATTTCAATCACCAGCAGTACAGTATAAAAAGCTGCAATTGAGATAATACTAAACATGAGCTGATCAACCGTAACTGATGAGGCGCCCATATAAGTCGGCAGAACTTCTGCTATTGCCCATGGCTGGCGACCGTATTCAGCAATAAACCAGCCGGCTTCTATCGCAATCCAAGGTAACGGTAGACTGTACAGGCAGATTTTATGGAACAATTTATTCTGACCGATAGTATTGCGTGCTGACTGATAAAATGCGAACAGGAAAATGAACAACATTACCACACCACTGCCGACCATTATCCGGAATGACCAGAACATAGGTGCAACTCCTGGAATACTGTCATCAACAGCCATCTGGATCTGTTCTTCACTGGCATCAACCACATCAGGTGCATATCTTTTAAGCAGCAGACCGTAACCTAAATCAATTTTTAGCTCCTCAAAGGCCGCAATATTTTCCTCTGTATCATCCCCTTCACGTAATTTCTGCAGCAGAGCATAAGCTTTCATACCATTACGAATACGCACTTCATGTTCATCCATCAGGTCTTTAAGACCCGTTACTTCTTCATCAAGAGAGCGGGTAGCGATAAGCCCTAATGCATAAGGAATTTTAATCGCATAATCGGTACGCTCTTCTTCTTGGTTAGGAATACCTATCATAGTAAAGGCTGCTGGTGCAGGATGTGTTTCCCACTCAGATTCAATGGCAGCCAGCTTCACTTTCTGTACATCACCGACTTCATAACCGCTTTCATCACCTAATATGATGGTACATATAATTCCTGCGGTACCAAATGCAGCAGCAATCGCAAAAGAACGTTTTGCAAAGCCTATATCTCGCCCTTTAAGCAGGTAATATGAGCTGATTGCTAATACAAACATAGCGCCGGCTACATAACCCGATGCAACGGTATGCACAAACTTGACCTGCGCAACCGGATTAAATACCAGATCCGCAAAGCTGGTCATTTCCATACGCATGGTTTCATAGTTAAATTCCGCCCCTACCGGATTCTGCATCCAGGCATTTGCAATAAGAATCCATAAAGCCGACATACTTGAACCAAGCGCAACTAACCAGGTAGCGGCAAGATGCTGCAGTTTGCTGAGCCTGTCCCAACCGAAGAAAAATAAACCGACAAAAGTCGATTCTAAGAAAAAGGCCATCATGCCTTCAATCGCTAACGGCGCTCCAAAGACATCCCCCACATAATGCGAGTAATACGCCCAGTTTGTACCAAACTGGAACTCCATAGCCAAACCGGTGGTAACACCCAGCGCAAAGTTAATACCAAATAACTTTCCCCAGAATTTGGTCATATCTTTGTAAATTTCTTTTTTGGTCATCACATACAATGATTCCATAATCACCAGTATCCATGCTAGACCTAAGGTCAACGGCACAAATAAAAAGTGATACATGGCAGTCATTGCAAATTGAAAACGCGATAAATCAACTATGTCATCCATTATTTTCTCCTAAATTAAATATTTAAAACTGTTACAGCGTTTTCTTGTTATTTTGTAAACGCAGCTGCGATAACGGGTCTGTCTGCTGAACCTTTTCAGTTTTACTGCTCTCAACAAACAAATGTTCCTCGTTAAAAGGAACGGAATTAGAAAAATAAAAATGTTTAATCGTGAAACTTTTATGAGAAAAATAAGCTTATTTCACGAATTAATGGAATAAAAAAAATTTCCTGTTCCGGTAACAGTTTTTTAAACACTTTTACTATTTGAATAAAATTCGAGCTAAATTGTTAACAACCTGTTAATTTAACATGAAAAATCACTACTTATTTAACCGCCATTTAACATCAAGAAGTTACAATTAAAAGTGGCTTCTTTATACTGCTGAATTTGACTTAGATCAAGTTTTAAAATGTAAAAATCCGCATCAATTTAATCTAATGAAGAGGAGGAAGAGTAAAAATTATCAAGGAAGTAAATTTAAGTGTGAGGTACTGTGATTAACGGCAGACAGAATATTCAGCGGCAACTAAGATTAGAAGTATTAATAAAAATATTTTCTACTGTGCGATGAAGCTTTAAACACATATAAGTAAAGCTCCATTATTTTTCTTATTTCTACTGGGCTGGTTTATCAAAACCAAAATGCAGGTAAGTGCGGTTGGTCGCAATACGCCCTCTTGGAGTACGCTGTAAAAATCCCTGCTGAATCAGATATGGCTCTAATACATCTTCAATGGTCTCTTTCTCTTCACCGATTGCGGCGGCTAAATTATCTAAACCTACAGGACCGCCTTGAAAGGTATCTAAAATAGCCATCAGCAGTTTTCGATCCATATAATCAAAGCCCTGATTATCCACTTCCAGCATATCTAGCGCCTGTTTAGCGATATCATCATTGATCACGGGCGCTTTTTTAACCTGTGCGTAATCACGCACCCGGCGTAATAAACGGTTAGCAATACGCGGCGTACCGCGGGAACGTTTAGCAACTTCCACAGCACCTGACTCATCCATATTCAGTTCAAGATGTTTAGAGCTGCGCAGGACAATTTTAGTTAATGATTTCAAATCATAATATTCAAGGCGCTGCACAATACCAAAACGATCGCGCAGCGGCGAGGTTAATGAACCGGCACGTGTCGTTGCGCCGATTAAAGTAAAAGGCGGCAAATCAAGTTTAATCGAACGTGCAGCAGGACCTTCACCAATCATTATATCCAGCTGATAGTCTTCCATTGCCGGATAGAGTATCTCTTCAACGATCGGGCTTAATCTGTGTATTTCATCGATAAACAGAACATCGTTTTCTTCGAGATTGGTCAGCAGTGCTGCTAAATCGCCTGCTTTTTCTAAAATAGGTCCGGAAGTAGTTTTGATATTTACATCAAGCTCGTTAGCAACAATATGCGACAACGTGGTTTTACCCAGTCCGGGAGGACCAAAAATCAGCAGGTGATCCAGTGCTTCGCTGCGTTGACGTGCGGCTTCAATGAAGATTTCCATCTGCGCATTAACCTGCGGCTGACCTTCATAATCAGCCAGCAGCTTCGGACGAATAGCCCGATCGACAAAGGTATCATCAATTTTTTCAGTGCCGGAAATCAGGCGGTCTTCTTCAATCATTTTTTATACCATGCTTTTAAGTGAACTGCGGATCAGCGCTTCACAATCCATACCGTCCTGATAAACCTGTTTAATCACTTTTTCCGCCATCGCAGGTTTATAACCTAACGCCACCAGCGCACTAATCGCTTCATCTTTAGCATTACCGCTGACAAAAGTATTTTCTAAACCGTTTTCAAAAGCCATTTTATCCGACTCAGGTGTTAATAAATCAGCACCGGTCCAGTTCTTCAGACGATCTTTCATTTCCACCACTAAACGCTCAGCAGTCTTTTTACCCACACCCGGCAGTTTCACTAAGCTGCTTACGGCATCATTATGAATACACTGCACAAACTGATTTGCCGACATACCGGACAAGATAGCAAGTGCCAGCTTAGGCCCGACACCGTTAACTTTGATTAATTCGCGAAACATAGCGCGTTCGTGTTTATCAGCAAAACCATATAAAAGCTGCGCATCTTCACGGACAACAAAATGGGTATAAATAATCGCTTCCTGACCAATTTCTGGCAGCGGATAAAACGAGCTCATCGGCAGCTGAATTTCATAACCAACGCCGGAAACGTCTAATAATACTTCCGGAGGTTGTTTTTCTAACAGGATCCCGCGCAGTCTTCCAATCATCTTATTATCCTAAGTAATTATTTAATGTCTTAAGCATAAAAAACAACTGAGTTAATATCCAGTGTTATTTTGACATACGGATGATTTGTTTCTCAAAAGCAAATAAAGCCACACCCGACCAGATAAACAAAAAGGTAACCGTCTTAACTAAACTCAATTCTTCACCGTAAAAAACCACTGCAAACATAAATAATAATGAAGGCGCCATATACTGGAAAAAACCTAATGTTGATAATTTCAAACGTAAAGCCGCCTGACCGAAAAAGATCAGCGGCAGCGCAGTAACAATACCGGCAAACATCAGCCAGCCGTTTAATGACCAGCTGTTAGTCAGCATATTTGCGGTGTTTGTTCCTGCTGCATAAACAATAAAATACAGTGCGACAGGCAGTACTAACAGGGTTTCAATAAACAAACCGGTCAGAGCTTCAATTTTAACTTTTTTACGCAGTAACGCATAAAAAGCAAAACTAAACGGCAAGACTAATGAGATCCAGGGTAATGCACCTAACTGCACCACTTGAATTAATACGCCAATCAGCGCCAGTGCCACTGCAATCCATTTGATACGGCTTAAGGATTCATTTAAAAAAATCATACCTAATACAACATTTATCAGAGGATTAATAAAATAACCTAAACTTGCATCCAGCATACGGCCGTTATTAACTGCCCAGATAAAAACCACCCAGTTAGTACTGATCAGTAATGTGGTAACACCTAAAAACATCATACTTATCGGAGACTTACAAACCTTTAATACTTTTGACCAGGTTCCCGTAAAACTAATAATGACAGCAGTCACCAGCGCAGACCAGATAACACGATGCGCTAATATTTCATAAACAGGCACAAATTCTAAATGCTTAAAATATATCGGCGCGAAGCCCCACATCAAATAAGCCCCCAGGGCGTAAACAATACCAAGGTGTGTTTCGGACAAATCTTTCATTAAAACCTCTTAGGGAAATAGAAACATTAACTCAATAATTGAGTTTTTAAGAACAACAAATTACTAGAAAAGAAAAACTTAACGTAGACGTCCACGGACCGTTTTTTTTACCTGGCCTGCCATAGCCACCAGCGACTGCGCGGTGTGGGCATGACATATCGCCACCGCCAAACCATCGGCGGCATCAGCCTGCGGCCTGCCGGACAGTTTTAAAATCTGCATCACCATCTGCTGTACCTGCTCTTTACTCGCGCCGCCGCTACCTGTTACCGCTTGTTTTATCTGCCGCGCTGAATATTCACAGACATACAGATCCGCCTGCGTGGCGGCCACAATTGCAGCGCCGCGCGCCTGTCCGAGTTTAAGGGCTGAATCAGGATTCTTAGCCATAAACACCTGTTCAATCCCAAATTCAGTGGGCTGATACTGTTTAATAACTTCGCTGATCCCCTTAAAAATCATATCCAGCTTAGGTGCCAGCGAGTCCCCTTTAGTGCGGATACAGCCGCTGGCAATATAAATACATTTACTGCCTTTCTGCTGAATAACACCATAACCGGTAATACGAGAGCCGGGATCAATACCAAGAATAATACTCACAAACACACCTTAAAAAAACACATGTAACCTCAATAAAAACAAGGTTGAAAAGCAAAGTAAAAACACCAGCACACTGTACGCGAGGCGCCCTTGCAGCGCAAAGAAATCATAATTTAAATCAGCTCTATTTTCCCGCGGTCAGAAGGGCCTCTTGCCCTAAGCACAACTCAGGATCACAGAAAATACAACAGCTGGCACTGACTTTTTATTTTTGTGCGATGCTTATCAGTTGAGTTATACACTAATAGTAAAAACAATCACTTATTGGTTATTCTAGCTAGACGGCAAATACAGGGGGGAGTAACCATGAAACAAAACCGGCGTATTCCACTTATTCTGATCGTCCTGTACGTGATGACCGCCATTTTTTCTGTGACCTGGTTATGGCAGTTCAGTTATCAGAACTTAATTTCCTATAATCAGCAGCAGCTTGAACGTTTCAGCAGCCACCTGGAAACACAGCTGGAACGTTTTGCTTATATTCCACAGCTGTTATCCCGGCAAAGTATCATGGTTGACGCTCTGCAGCTTCCTGATAATTCCATACAGTCCAATATCGTTAATTCTCACTTAGCGTCAATCAATCAAATCATAGATGCTTCCGATACCTACCTTCTAGACACAAAGGGTAACACTATAGCCGCCAGCAACTGGCAGCGTAATGATTCTTTTGTTGGTAAAAATTTCGCTTTTAGGCCTTACTTTTTACAGGCAATGACAGGACAGCAGGGACACTATTTCGCGCTGGGTACTACTTCCGGCAAACGCGGCTATTATTTTGCCTACCCGGTTCGTCATGGCGGCGACGTACTCGGCGTAGTCGTCTTAAAAATGGATCTTTCTGCCATCGAAAAAGACTGGTCCGGCAAACAGCAGCATTTTCTCGTCACTGACACCAATAATATCGTTTTTATATCCAGTGAAACCTCCTGGTTATTCCGCAGCCTGACACCGCTTAGTCCCCAGATAAAAGATCAGATCCGCAGCGGCCGCCGTTATGCAGATAAAGAAATAACCTCTCTGACCTTCTCCGGAAACCTGAATAAAAGCCCGGCATTAATCCGCTTAAATACAACACAAGGGATGGGAGGCAGCTATTTATCATTAACAAAAAATCTGCCCGAAATTGAACTGCAGGTGCGAGTACTGGCACCGATTATTTCCATTGTAATCGATATAGCGCTGCTTATTGTGGTGCTTTCCCTGGTATTTATACTGATTTATCTGGTATTTACACTGGCCGGCCAAAGACAAAGCAGAGCCCGCGAGAAAGAACAGCTACAGGCAAAAGCAAAACAGGAACTTGAATTTAAGGTGATGCAGCGTACCTCGGCTCTGCAGGCGGAAGTTGAAGAAAGAAAAAAAGCCGAACGGGCTTTACGAGCCACACAGAATGAATTGATACAGGCGGCTAAACTAGCAGTATTAGGACAACTTTCTGCCAGTATCAGTCATGAATTGAATAATCCGCTGGCGGCTATCCGCAGTTATGCCGACAATGCGGCCGTTTTTATTGAGCGCAATAAAATTGAGCAGGCCTCGGGAAACTTAAAACGGATCACCGCCCTTACCGAACGTATGGCTAAAATCAGCTCTCAGCTTAAGGTCTTTGCCCGGAAATCCGATGGGGAGCTTTCTGTTATCACACTGCAGCCGGTAATATTAGCCGCTTTTGAACTGGTAAAACCGCAGCTTAAAACGAGCAGAGTGACATTAAACCTCAAGCTGCCGGAGCATCTTATTCATGTAAAAGCTGAGCCTATTCAGTTAGAGCAGATAGTGGTCAACCTCCTGTCTAATGCAATTCAGGCGATGGAAGAGTCGGAACAAAAAGAGATAGAAATAAAATTATGGATTAATCAGCACAAAGCTCAGGTAGAGGTGCTTGACAGCGGTCCGGGTATTATTAATGCAGATTTAAAACGATTATTCGAACCTTTCTTTACCACTAAAGAAACCGGACTAGGTTTAGGCTTGTCGATTTCCCAGCAGATTATAAAAAACATGCAGGGGGATATTTGGGCTGAGAACAGCGTAGAACTTGGTGCAAGACTCTGCATAAACCTGCCATTAGAAAAATATGAAAACATCTCAATCGGGAGTTAATATGAGTCAGGTATTTTTTATCGATGACGAACAGGATTTAAGAACAGCTAATGAACAGACCTTTGAATTAGCTGAAATACAAGCCCGATTTTTTGCAGATGCTGAGTCTGCACTACTGGCAATGAAAACAGCGATGCCGATGGTGGTGATCACCGATATCCGTCTGCCGGGAATATCAGGGCAGCAGTTATTAACCACCCTAAGACATCGGGATGCGGATCTGCCGGTTATTCTGATAACCGGACATGGTGATATTTCCATGGCGGTGCAGGCGATTCATGACGGCGCTTATGACTTTATCGAAAAACCATTTTCAGCGGACCGTTTAGTTGAAACCACCCGTAAAGCGATCGAAAAACGTCTGCTTACCCTAGAAAACCACTGTCTGAAAAAAGCGCTGCAGGCTAAAGAGACACTCGGACCGAGAATTATTGGTACCACTGACAGCGTTGTATTATTACGTCAGATGGTAGCGCAAGTTGCTGATACCCAAGCCGATATCCTGTTATTTGGCGAGACCGGCACAGGCAAAGAACTAGTAGCGCGTTCCCTGCATGAACAGAGTCGACGCAGCAGCAATAATTTTGTAGCGGTGAACTGCGGTGCAGTACCTGAACATCTGATTGAAAGTGAGCTCTACGGCCATCAAAAAGGCGCATTTACCGGAGCGGATAAAGAGCGTATCGGTAAGTTTGAGTATGCGCAGGGCGGCACCCTGTTTCTTGATGAAATAGAATCGATGCCGATGCCGGCACAGGTTCGCCTGTTAAGAGTTTTACAGGAAAGAAGTCTGGAACGGATCGGCTCTAACAAATCAATTAAATTAGATATTCGAATTATAGCAGCCACTAAAATTGATTTAAAAGAATCCACTGATTTCAGACAGGATTTATACTACCGCTTAAATGTAGTAACCCTAAACTTACCGACATTAAGACAGCGGAAAGAAGATATTCCCGCTCTGTTCCATCATTTCTTATTAGTTGCCGCCGCCCGTTACGGCAAAGCAGCTCCGGCACTGCCTAATAATGATCTGCAGGTGCTGCTTACCCATGACTGGCCGGGTAATGTTCGGGAATTAAGAAATGCAGCTGAACGCTTTGTGCTGCTCGGGTCATTAAGCGGATTAAACAACGACAGCAGTGCCGTTGAAACGGCATTAAGTTTATCCGCGCAGGTTGAAGCCTTTGAAAAAACCTTAATAGAGCAGGCCCTCTCGGATACCGGCGGCAGCATCAAAGACAGCATGGCCCGGCTTAATCTGGCACGCAAAACCCTGTATGACAAAATGCAGAAACACGGCTTAGAAAAAAACAATTATAAAGGGGAATAAATCCTAAAAAGGCGCGTGGTATTTTAGATTCCCTGCTTACACTAAAAAAGAAACTATTTCGGCTAGCGTCTTACTTTCCGTTTACGTTTTTCTTGGTTGAGAAATAACTTTAGCAAAGGAAATCATGGATGATTTCATTAGGCTTGGTTCAGCACATGGATGTGCTGTCCAAGCCGGTGCGTTAAAAAGTTGTTGAGCAGACAAGAATAAAAAACGTTTCGGAACGGCACTTTTTGGTTACTTTTTCTTGCTGTTGAGAAAAAGTAACTCGCCGTCAGGGCGGAAGACCAACATTGAAAGCTAAACTAGGCGTAACAAGCGTAAGCCTACAAACAAATAATAATTCAGATAATGTATTTCTAAATTAAACAAAGTGAGTGTCCAATCTTTTACCCGCCCTTATACACATTTATTTAGTAATAATTTCCGGCCCCATCAGCAGTGTCGGCAGCCAGGTTGAAACCCACGGTACGTAGGTCACGATAATTAGAAACAAGAACATTACCCCAACCAGCGGCATAGCGGCTTTTACCACGCCCATCATGGACATTCTGGCGACCCCGGCGGTGACAAACAAATTCAATCCCACCGGAGGGGTTATCATACCTATCTCCATATTCACCACCATCATGATACCAAGATGGATCGGATCAATACCCAGGGCAATAGCAATCGGAAATACCAGCGGTGCGACAATAATAAGAAGGCCCGACGGCTCCATAAACTGCCCGCCGATCAGCAGCAGTACGTTAACCACAATTAAAAATGTAATGGGCCCGAGTCCCGCTGAAAGCATTGATTCGGTAATCATTTGCGGAATACGTTCTTCTGTTAAAACATGCTTCAAGATCAACGCATTAGCAACAATAAACAGGAGCATAATGGTTAGTTTACCGGCCTCAAGCAGGGTTTTACGCGTATCTTCATGGCAGAATACATGACTGGCTTTAACCCAGTAAGAACGTGCTTTTTTCTCTTCCGGCTCTTTCTCCGCCAGAGGTCCCATATCACGATAGATAAAATTAGAGATGAAAAAGGCATACACAGCAGCCACAGCAGCCGCCTCAGTGGGAGTAAAAATGCCGCCGTAGATACCGCCGAGAATAATCACAATCAGCAGCAGCCCCCAGCCGGCATCTTTAGCAGATGCAAAAACTTCTTTCCAGCCGACAAAAGGCTGAGTAGGAATATTTTTAATACGCGCAAAAATATAGATAGCAATCATCAGCAGTAAACCTGCTAATAATCCCGGAATAACGCCGCCTAAAAACATACGTCCGACGGAAACATCCGTAGCAGCCGCATATACCACCATCACAATTGAGGGCGGGATCAAAATACCTAAAGTGCCCGCATTACAGATAACCCCGGCAGCAAACTCTTTGCTATAACCGTTTTTTACCATGCCGGCAATAACCAGACCGCCGATCGCAACCACAGTTGCAGGAGATGATCCGGAAAGCGCGGCAAACATCATACAGGCCACTACTGAGGCCATTGCTAAACCGCCGCGCAGTGACCCGACCAGAGCGATTGCAAAGCGAATAATACGCTGTGCAACGCCGCCGGTCGCCATAAAACTAGAAGCCAGGATAAAAAAAGGAATCGCTAATAATGTGTAATGGCCGGCAAAGGCATTAAATAACGTCTGTGCGACAGATGCTAAAGAAGCATCTGAATGTATTAATAAAAACACAATGCTGGAAAGGCCAAGCGATACAGCAATCGGCACACCGATCAGCATAAAAATAATAACCATTAGAAACAGGTATAACATCGCCATGATTACTCCCCCTTCTCTGGCTGATGCAGTGTTTGTAAATCTTCTTCAACTTCATGACCGGCAATCATACGGTCTACTTTGCCGGTAAGAACCTGCATGAAAATTTGTAAAAACCGGAAAGTCAGCATTGCCATACCCAGCGGCAATGCAAAATAAGGAATAAAACGCGGCAGTTTTTCATAGGACTCACCTTCGTTTAACCAGACGCTGAGAAACTGTAATATGTCCGGCATAGGAATGTCATCGGTTTCGTACCAGGCGCGCTCGGTGACAAAAGGAAACCAGTAATTCCATGAACCGATTAACAGCAGCACGGAAAAACTTAAGCAGCAGAAAACCGCAGTTAACGCACAACCTTTACGCAGCGGCTCAGGAAGCAGATTAATCACCACGTCCACACCAATATGGAAATGCTTTTTCACACCGTAGGAGGCGCCAACCAGCACCATCCAGGCAAACATAAAAACAGTCAGCTCTAATGCCCATAAAATATTACCGTTAAATACATAGCGGAAAACAACATTAGCAAAGGTCAGCAGGGTCATCAGGCCTAAAAACAGGGCAATTAACGTTTCTTCTATATAATCTGTAAATTCCCCTAAGCGGGTAAAAAATCCATTTTTCATGCTGCTCTCCGAAAGTATTTATGCTGACATTTCAGGTTTATTGACTGTGCCCTAATCTGCAGAAAAACAAATACAACTTATTTTCAGGCAGATTAGATGCATAAAGTTACTGGTTTGAAGCAATAGCGGCTTCAATCAGATCACTGCCGATATCCTTCTCAAACTGACTCCACACGGGTTTAAGTGCATTCACCCATGCCTGACGCTGCTCAGAGCTTAAGGTGCGCACCTGGCCGCCGGACGCAATAATATTCTGCTTGCTCTCTTCGTTTACTTTACTCGATTCCGCATTTCTCAACGTTGATACTTCAGCAATGATGGTACCTAACTGCTCACGCACATCACTTGGCAGATCTTTCCACCAGGAATTTGAAGTCACTACCAGATAATCTAAAATACCGTGATTAGTTTCCGTTACACCATCCTGTACTTCGAAGAATTTTTTACCGTAGGTGTTCGACCAGGTATTTTCCTGACCATCGATAACCTTAGTCTGCAGACCGCCGTAAACCTCTTTAAAAGACATTTTCTGCGGATTAGCACCAAGCTGTTCAAACTGCGCTACTAATACATCTGAAGCCTGTACTCTAAACTTCAGCCCTTTCGCATCACCCGGCAGCAGAAGCGGTTTGTTGGCCGACATTTGTTTCATGCCGTTGTGCCAGAAATCCAGTCCTTTTAATCCGCGTCGTGTCATTGCATTTTTCAGCTTCTCTCCAGAAGCTGAATTTTGAAAGCGGTCTACAGCATCAACATCTGCAAACAGGAAAGGCAAATCGAAAATTCGATATTTTTTGGTTATTTTTTCAAACTTAGATAATGAAGGCGCCGCCATCTGCACATCCCCGTTCAACAGCGCCTCTAGTACTTTGTTATCATCATAAAGTGTTGAATTAGGAAAAACCTGCATGCATGCTTTACCATTCATCTCACTGTTAACACGCTGCTCTAATAACGAAGCAGCAATCCCTTTCGGGTGTTTGTCGGTATTAGTTACATGACTGAATTTAATGACTATTTCACCTAGATCACAGTTAGCATTAGCATTGAAACTGAAAAGTGCGGCGGCTGTACTGATAGATAGAATTACTAGAGGTTTTAACATTTTGTACTCCTTGTACTGCAGTTATGGTGCCTGGTTTATTGATCTGGTTATCAGCTATAGAGCAATCGGCAGGCCAATGTTAACAGGATGTAAACAAACGCTTTGACAGCGCAGTTATGGTTACATCTTATTAACCTAACTATCATTAAAAGGAATTAGAAATGGGTGGGAATCCACCCTTTTATTTGTTGATTTGGGTGAAAAATCACCCGTAATTTAGATGTTCAGCTGTTATCTTTTTCGATGAAATGTCTTTCTAAAAAACGGTTACAGATAGCAGCAACATTTTCCTGCGGGGATAAAGCAAAATTAATAAATGCCTGGGCAATAGGTGACAGGTGTTTGCTTTCATGATGTACCAGATACCAGCTTCTAACCAGCGGAAAATCTTCAACATTTAGCTCAACCAGGCAGTTAGTTGCTAGTTCAAGAGTGAGACTATGCCGAGAAAGTGCAGAGATCCCTAAATCAGCCATCACCGCCTGTTTGATGGTTTCACTGCTCCCGAGGATCATATTCGGCTGTATGCTTAACTGATGCGCCTGCAGAAAATCTTCCAGTGCCTTGCGGGTCCCAGAGCCCTTTTCCCGAAAAATAAAAGCATGCTCAGCCAGCTCTTTGAGCTTAATATTTTTCCTTTCGGCTAACGGGTGATTCGGGCTGGCGACAATAACAATTGGATTATCCACAAAGGGATGACGTTTTAATGCCATGGACTCAGGAATCATGCCCATAATAACTAGATCGTCTTTATTCTCCTGCAGGCGCTGAATCATCTGTTCTCGGTTAACAATATCCAGATGCAGGTTAACTTTCGGATAACGTTTGTGAAAAGCACCTAACAGATGCGGCGAAAAGTATTTGGCACTGCTGACGGCGGCCAGGTGAAAGTCCCCTTCCAGATTACCTTTCAATGCACTTAACGTCATATCCATACTGTCGAAACGTGCAAACAGCTCATCACAAAAATTATTTAACTCCAGCCCGGCTGGTGTTAAATACAGCTTTTTACCTATTTTTTCAAATAACGGCAGATCCAGATTACTCTCTAGCTGTTTAAGCTGAATACTGACAGCCGGCTGAGTCAGGCCTAACTCCTGACCTGCTTTGGTATAATTCATTGCCAAAGCAACCTGGCGGAAAACTTTTAACTGATGTAATGTGGCACGCATAACAACCAACCATAAACTAATACTTATGACCTTGATAATATATATTAATTTTTATTTATGCAATTAATCCATTAGTATGCTCTACACTTATCGATACTATCGACGGCATCGATTAATAGAGGAATAACATTATGGCGGCAACAGACAAGTTAATAGCGGGTTATCAGCGTTTTCGTGAAGGATATTACCAGCAGAATAAAGAACAGCTTCTGAAGCTGGCAGAGCAGGGACAGTTTCCTAAAATAGCAATAGTCTGCTGCTCTGACTCCCGAGTAGATCCGGCCATTATTTTAGACTGCGAACCGGGTGATCTGTTTGTTATCCGTAATGTAGCTAACTTAGTTCCCCCTCGTGAAAGCTGCGACAGTTTTCACGGTACCAGTGCTGCACTTGAGTTTGCTGTTAACGGCCTGCAGGTGGAAAGCATTATTGTGCTCGGACATACACAATGCGGCGGTATTAAGGCTTTAATGGATAGCGAACCGACTTCAAAACCGGACACATTTATTTCTAAATGGATGAAGCAGCTGGAACATGTCCGTAATGAGATATTAGAAGATGAAAACTGCTGTGATAAAGAACAGCGTTACCATGTCTGTGAACAAAAAGGCATAGTACAGTCTCTGACTAATTTAATGACCTTTCCATGCATAGAGGAACGCGTAACGACAGGTAAACTGAAACTACACGGCTGGTGTTACGATTTAAACAGTGCAGAGCTGTTTGCCATGAGTAACAACAGCGGTGAGTTTAAAAAAATAAGTTAATAAGTTATAGCATTGAGAAGCTTAAAGTACTCGAGTTAAGCTTCCCGTTAACCTTCGTGGGCTAAGAACTCCATAATCTGCTCCATATTCAAATCGAAATCATCCGCCCGCACGCACTTTACAATCTGTTCTTCGAGCATTTCTGATAAATCTATATGGTGCCCGAATTCAAAATTTTTCGGCCCAAGACTATAAAATGGTCTCACATTAGGCCGAATAGGATCCTGACGATTATGGCTTTCAACAATGGCCAGCTTATTAGAGTCAAGCTGTACCAGTGCACCAACCGGATAAACGCCCATACAATGTATAAACTGATCTACTAGCTCTGAATCCAAATGCTTGTTTTTCGCCAGACTACGCAGAATACTGAAAGCTTTAACCTGAGCATAACCTTGTTTATAGCAGCGATTGGAGGTTAATGCATCGAAAATATCACAAACAGCAATCATTCTGCCGTAGATTGATATCTTGTTTTCTTTGAGGCCGTTAGGGTAACCTTCTCCATTGAGTTTCTCATGATGCTGAGCAGCTACTTCTAAACTTAAGGCGCTGATATCAGCAGTTTTACTAATTATCTCAATAGAATGGGAGGCATGTGACTTCATGATTTCAAATTCAGGATCTGTGAGCTTTCCCGGTTTATTTAGTATCGCTTCGGGTACTTTTATTTTACCCACATCATGCAGAAATCCGCCTACCGCTAACTTTCGCACCACCTCTTTGTCCATTTTAAGATGAAAAGCAAAAATGCTGATCAACACAGATACCGCGACGGAATGTTCCAGAAGGTACTCGTCTTTGTTACGGATATTAAGCACGTACGCAAGTGCGTCAGGATTGTTAAAAATAAGCTCAATGGACTCGTCGGTGACCCTGCTGACCGATTTTAAATCCAGCGGGCAGCCGTTTTCAGCATCATGAAACAGTTTTTTCTGAATATTTTTGGACTGGTTAAATATTTGCCGAGCTTTAACAATCTCCTCCTGAAAAAATTTATCCTGTGGCTTTCCAGCCGCCGAGGCTTTTCTAGCTTTAGGCATATTGATGCTTTTATCCATATCAATCAATACACGTTCGATACCTTTATTTTTAAACCTGTCAATAATCGTTTCATTTTCAATCAAACCCGCTTCAGTCAGTTTAAACTTTCCCTTAGGTAAAGTGATATCCACTAGATACATACCGACACGGATTTCTGAGATGTTCTTTTCAATTATCACAAATTAAAACTCCAGTTTATACGTCTATCAGCACCAGTCAGGAAGATCGTAGAGCGCTCTTTTTTAAAGATGAAGATCTCTGAATATTGTTATCAGGTTAACTCTGCTCAATAGAAGATACTCTTCTGTGCATCACAACTTTTAATTAAGTTTAGACATAAAAGGCTCTGAATGAAGATCCTGTGGGCAAGTTCATTTAAAAATGAAGCAGATGTAAAAACCAGATGGGAACTTACATACAGATATTCGAAAAAGGGACTATCAAAACAGCCCCTTATCTACTTATAAACCGGCAGCTACTTCATCGGAAATGTCACCGTTATGATAAACCTCCTGCACGTCATCATCGTCTTCTAAGGCATCGATTAAACGCAGCAGCTGCGGCGCTGTTTTAGCATCTAACTCAGCTTTGGTTGAAGGCACCATAGTAACTTCAGCATGGTCAGCTGCAAAACCGGCCGCATCCAATGCATCTTTTACAGCGCCGAAGTCATTAGGTGCAGTAAATACATCAATCGAACCGTCTTCATTACTGACTACATCATCAGCCCCCGCCTCTAAAGCCGGATCCATCAATGCATCTTCATCCACGCCCGGCGCATAAGAAATAACACCTTTTTTATCAAACAGATAAGAAACACTGCCGTCAGTACCTAAATTACCATTACCACGGGAAAAGGCATGGCGCACACTAGCAACGGTACGGTTTTTATTATCAGTCATAGTTTCAACTAATACCGCTGTGCCGCCGGGGCCGTAACCTTCATAGATAATAGTCTCAAGCACCACATCATCTAATTCACCGGCACCGCGCTTAACAGCACGCTCAATCGTATCGCGGGTCATATTATTAGACAGAGATTTATCAATAGCCGCACGTAAGCGCGGATTAGCATCGGGATCAGAACCGCCTTCACGGGCAGCTACGGTTAATTCTCGAATAAACTTGGTGAATACTTTGGCGCGTTTAGAATCCTGTGCCGCTTTACGGTGTTTGATATTTGCAAATTTACTGTGACCTGCCATCTCTATTTCCTCTTAATATTTAAGACCTTAATGAGGTAATTATAAATAAAAAAAAGGGGAGATAGCTAATGCTAACTCCCCTTTCCTTAACAGTTTAGAAATATTCTAAACTATTATACCAAATCCACTAATTTTCTATTCATTTATGCTTGTTAAAATGGACGCTAGCTTCGTTCTTGATTTTGTAATTAGAGTAACTAGTTACTGCAATCAACGCCTTGCTTTCATCCATTTTTTCTACGCCTAAACAGATTATCTAATTAATGGAATTGGTATTATTCTTGTTCTGTTTTCTTTTCTGCAATCACTGCCACATTCAGCTCGGCAAGTGCCGCCGGATTAGCAAAACCTGGAGCGTTTGTTAGAGGGCAAGCAGCAGAAGCGGTTTTCGGGAAAGCAATCACTTCACGAATTGAGCTAGTACCTGTCATTAACATCACAAGGCGGTCTAAACCAAACGCTAGACCTGCATGTGGTGGAGCACCAAACTGCAGCGCTTCAAGTAAGAAACCAAATTTATCCTGTGCTTCTTCATCACTGATATTTAAGATACGGAAAATCGCAGCCTGCATATCCTGCTTATGGATACGCACACTACCGCCGCCAAGTTCACAACCGTTTAATACCATATCGTAAGCATTAGAGATAGCGCCGACAGGGTTAGCTTCCAGCTCTGCAGCAGTCAGGTTGATTGGAGCAGTAAACGGGTGATGTAACGGTGTTAACGCACCGTCTTCTAATGGTTCAAACATTGGGAAGTCTATTACCCAAAGTGGTTTCCACTCGTCTTTAATTAGCCCTAAGTCTTCAGATACTTTAAGACGTAATGCACCGATTGCTTCCGCAACAATATTCGCTTTATCAGCACCAAACAGAATGATATCGCCGTCTTGTGCGTTTGTACGGCTTAGAAGCTCAGTAACAATCTCTTCGTTTAAGAACTTAGCGATTGGTGACTGCACGCCTTCAAGGCCTTTAGCTGCTTCATTAACTTTCATCCATGCTAGACCTTTAGCACCGTAGATAGTCACATATTTGCCGTACTCATCGATATTTTTACGAGAAAGTTTAGCACCGCCCGGTACACAGATAGCAGCAACACGGCTGTCTGCATCGTTAGCAGGATCTGAGAATACTTTGAATTCTACTTCTTTTACTAAATCAGCAATATCAACCAGTTCAAAATCAATACGCAGATCCGGTTTATCACTACCAAAACGGCGCATCGCATCTGCGTAAGTCATTTTAGGGAAAGTGCCTAAATCAACATTCAGCATTTTTTGGAAAAGCTTAACAATCATCTCTTCCGTTTTATCCATCACCTGTTCACCGGTCATGAACGATGTTTCGATATCGATTTGAGTAAATTCAGGCTGACGGTCAGCACGTAAATCTTCATCACGGAAACATTTAACGATCTGGTAGTATTTATCCATACCAGACATCATTAATAACTGTTTAAACAGCTGTGGTGACTGCGGCAGTGCAAAGAACTGACCTTTATGCGTACGGCTTGGTACTAAGTAATCACGCGCACCTTCCGGTGTTGCTTTAGTTAAGATCGGCGTTTCAACATCTAAGAAACCTTCATCATCTAAGAAACGGCGTACAAAGCTGCTTACTTTAGAACGGAAAACCATACGCTCAGCCATTTCAGGACGACGTAAGTCTAAGTAACGGTAGCGTAAACGCTGCTCTTCAGAGTTTTTCTGGTTACTGTCCAGCGGCAGCGGCTCAGAGCGGTTTAAGATTTCCATCTCTAAACCACGAATTTCGATGCCGCCTGTGGTCATATCTTTATTGGTTTGACCTTCTGGGCGTGGTCGAACTTCACCTTTAATTTTTACACAGAATTCGTTACGTACTGATGCGGCAACGGCAGTTGCTTCTGGTGTATCACCATCAAAGAAGACCTGCACGATACCTTCGCGATCTCGCATATCTAAGAAAGTTACACCGCCTAAATCACGCTGTTTATTAATCCAACCTACTAGTTCAATTTCTTGACCAATGTTTGCTTCAGTCACTTCACCACAATACATAGTGCGCATTATCGTTTCCTGTTTTAAATACGTTACAAAATAATTGCGCGCATTATAACCCCAAGCACTTGTAAAATACCAGTTGCAGGGGTGTTAAGCAGGCCAGAATAGTGCTTATTTTCATGTTGAAAGAGACGCAATTTTGAAAGTAACTAAGTCCTTTAAATAAAATGCTGATCATCTTGCTTAATTTAAGTAAAATACGCCCTCAAAATTTATCGCAGATGTAATTATACCAAATCCAATAACTTTCTATTCATTTATGCTGATTAAAATGGATGCTAGCTTCGTTGTTAATTTTGTAATTAGAATAACTAGTTACTGCAATCAACGCCTTGCTTTCATCCATTTTTCCTACGCCTAAATAGATCATCTAATTTAATGGAATTGGTATTATTAAATACAGACAGGCAGCTCAAATGAGTAAAACAGACAATATTTACAGCAAACCACTTGAACAGGTGGGCGGATTTACCTTTGATGAGCAGGTTGTGCAGGTCTTTCCTGATATGATCAAACGCTCTGTGCCGGGTTATGAAAAGATTATTCATACCATAGGTATGATCACTGAACGCTGCGCAGTTGAAAACAGTAACCTTTACGATCTTGGCTGTTCTTTAGGTGCCGCGACGTTATCCATGCGCCGCGGTCTTAATAATAAAAGCGGCTGCCGTATTATTGCCGTAGATAACTCCGAGGCAATGGTCGAACGCTGCGGACAATATATTCACGCTTATAAGTCAGATACGCCGGTCAGCGTGTTATGTGACGATATCTGTAATATTAAAATTGAAAATGCATCTGTGGTTGTTTTGAATTTTACCCTGCAGTTTTTAACGCCGGAAAAACGTTTAAACCTGTTAACTAATATTTATAAAGGGTTATTACCAGGCGGCGTATTAGTACTGTCGGAAAAATTTGTTTTTGAAGATCCGGTCAGCCACCAGCTGTTAATCGATCTGCATTTAGACTTTAAACGCAGCCATGGTTACAGCGAACTAGAGATCAGTCAGAAGCGTTCATCACTGGAAAACGTACTGATCGCCGATACCGTTGAACAGCATTGTGAGCGTTTAAAAGAAGCCGGATTTGAGCACAATAACCTCTGGTATCAGTGTTTTAACTTTGGTTCGATAATTTCCATTAAATAAACATTTCCACGCACAACAAAACAGACTGTCCAATAAAGGCTTATAGATGATCGACTTTACAAACTTTTACAGCACTATTGCTAAAAACCGCTTAAGCCACTGGCTGCGCACTCTACCAACGCAGCTGCATGAATGGGAAAATACCCATGTGCACGGCAAACTGGCCAGCTGGATCCGGGTTTTAAATAAATTCCCGGAAATTAAAACCGCTAATATTGAGCTTAAAGAGCGTGTTGAAATCGGCAGCGATAGTGAACTGTCCAACGGTGAAAGCAAAAAACTGGAAAATCTATTACAAAAATTCCATCCCTGGCGCAAAGGGCCTTTCCATATTCACGGCGTGCATATCGATACAGAATGGCGCAGTGACTGGAAGTGGGACAGAGTGCTGCCGCATATCAGTCCGCTTAAATACCGCTACGTTTTAGATGTCGGCTGCGGCAGCGGTTATCATATGTGGCGAATGCGCGGTGAAGGTGCAGAGTTTGTGGTGGGTATCGACCCGAGTGATCTTTTTTTATGCCAGTTTGAAGCCGTACGCCACTTCGCTAACAAAGATCCGAACGTTAACCTGCTGCCGCTTGGTATTCAGGAACTGCCGAAAC
The DNA here is from genome assembly GCF_000381745.1 of Psychromonas ossibalaenae ATCC BAA-1528. GTDB lineage: Bacteria > Pseudomonadota > Gammaproteobacteria > Enterobacterales > Psychromonadaceae > Psychromonas > Psychromonas ossibalaenae. Next base: position 188,271 of record NZ_KB906968.1, read on the forward strand.
TTGAAGCGTTTGACACAGTATTTTCAATGGGGGTTTTATATCATCGAAAATCACCTATGGACCATATCACCCAGCTGCAGGACCAGTTAATTGAAGGCGGCGAATTAGTATTAGAGACCTTAGTCATTGCTGGTGACGAAAATGCAGTATTAGTACCGCAGGACAGATACGCTAAAATGCGTAATATCTGGTTTCTGCCAAGCGCAGAAGCGTTAAAACTGTGGGTAGAAAAATGTGGTTTTGAGGATGTACGTATTGCAGATATCAACGATACGTTAACTGGTGAGCAGCGCAGTACCGCCTGGATGACCAATGAATCCTTAGAAGATTATTTAGATCCTGATGATCCGACAAAAACCGTAGAAGGCCACCCGGCACCAAAACGCGCCCTGCTGATAGCCAAAAAAGCATTTAAACCGATCAATTAACCAAGCAGACTTAATACTGACTGTACTGACGCATTAGCCTGCGTCAGCATACTGGTACCGGCCTGCTGCAGTATTTGCGACTTACTGAGCTTACTGGTTTCCAGCGCAAAATCTGCATCCTGAATACGCGATCGGCTGGCAGAAGTTGACTGTGAGTTTAACTCATTAACACTAACAGCCGCGTGTAAGCGGTTAATAGAAGCCCCTATTTCTGAACGCTGGTCGTTAACATAACTTAACGCTTTATCCATTTTATCAATCACACCGCTGGCATCGGTGGTAACATCAATATCATTAATACCCAGCGCGTCACTGTCGATACGGGAAAGACTAACCTGAATGGTCTCTCCGTTGTTTGCCCCGACCTGTAAATTATACTGTGCCGTTAATAACGGGTCGTTGATTTTTCCCTTAGTCGGCAGCTCAACATCAAAACCTGTCATGGGCTCTAAAGTCAGATTAATATCATCTTCAATAACCGCCCGCCCGTCCAGCGAAGCCTCGCCGTCAACATCTAAACCACCGATAGCTCCGGTATCAGCATTACCAAAGTTAAAATTAGTCTGCATAAAGTTACTACCAGTACCGGTAAATGCCGTTACAATAGCATCCGCATCCCCCCAGGAAACCTTACCTTGTCCCTGCATTGTTGTTAGTGTGGCATCAAGCGAGGCACCACTAGTGCTCAGCTCGACCATCAAATCTTTAATACCTTCACCACCGTTCGCTTTTATATCTTCATGTAAAAAACGCACCGCTGCATAACTGACGCTGTACTGCGCGCTACTGCCCTCCCAAGAAGTATTCGCAGTGCCTAATTCAGCCGCTAAAGCATCAAAATCGCTGGAATCAAAGTGCGTGGTATTGGGGTCATTAGCAACTAGATCATTATAAACCCGCTCATCAGCACCGTGGATAAGCTCTGCAGATCCTTCTAAAAACCACGTAGGCATACTGCCCATATCCATAGAGCGCCCCATCACCGCATGGACCATTTCATGGGCAATAATACGGTCGCTATAAAACGGGGCATTGCCGCCGTCACCGGCAATGCCTTTTTCAAAATCACTCATATCAATGGTTAATATCTGATTATCTGTTTTACCTGTTGTCACATTGGTCGTGCCGCTGACTGATGCAAGTACGTCCGGATCCGGCGTATCGGAAAGATCAATTTTTAATGTCGCACCATCTCCTTGAATACCAAACTGTTCAAAAATTCGCTGTTCAGAATTACCAAACCACGAGCTGAACAGACCGTCGATTACCGCCTGTTTATCTACATCACTTTCAGGTGTTAAATCACCACGCTGGAACAGTTTAGTGCCGTTAAATTCCGTCGTTTCAGCTATCGAATTTATTTCTTTACCTAATGCATCAATTTCCGACTGAATTGCCTGACGATTTTCTAAGGAATAGGTTTCATTGGCGGCCTGTACAGACAATTCACGAATACGCTGCAGGGAATTTGTCACTGAATCTAGCGCGCCGTCTGCCACCTGCAGTGCTGAAACACCGTCATTAGCATTACGCACAGCCTGGTTATAACCATTGATTTGTGACGTCATAGCGGAAGATATTGATAAACCAGCGGCATCATCACGGGCGCTGTTAATTCTTAAACCGGAAGAGAGACGCTCCATTGCCTGATTACTCACCCCTTGATTACGGTTGAGCATACGCTGTGCAAACAGCGATGATGTATTAGTAACAACTGAATTAGCCATATTCAATTTCCCGGAGCGTTTTTCATTAAAAATTATTGTCGATAAAAAGTTATCGGCGCCCATCCGGGAAACTTTAGAAATAATCAGGTTATAAATTAAACAGGGTAGTGAAAGCCATATCCTCTTTCTTAGCGCTTCATTAACTTTCTAAAAAGCTGCTTATTAAAATTTAAAGCCGCATAATAAATACTGTTTTTCAATTAGCCCTAACAAAACAAGAGCTGCAGTTGTTAATAAGTAGATATAACACCAGTTTATGCCACACTTTAACTTACTGTTATTATTACTTCTTTTCAGGCGCTTTTATGGATAAACAAACCTTTTTAAATCGCTTTTTATTTCATAACCAGCAGCTTAGTGATAAGAAGTCATTACCTGCTGATAATAAAGCCTTAAAAAAAGCAGCCGTTTTAGTGCCGCTGGTAAAACGCCGGCACGGCTTGAATATAATATTTACCGAACGAGCACTGCATCTACGTCATCATCCTGGCCAGGTCAGCTTTCCGGGGGGGAAATATGAACAAGGTGACAAAAGCCTGCAGCATACCGCATTACGCGAAACAGAAGAAGAGATAGGAATTTTACAAAATCAGGTTAATATTTTCGGTTCACTGCAGCGGCTGCCGACGGTAAGCGGGTTTGTGGTAAGTCCTTACTTGGGCTTTGTTAACAGTAACCATTCGACCTTAATTGATCCGCAGGAGGTAAAAAGTGTTTTTGAAGTACCGCTTGAATATCTGCTCAATAAAAACAATTTTCATAAACAGCACTTAACTGCCAATAAAAAGCGTCATTTTACTTATTGTATCGCCTACCAGAATCGAATGATCTGGGGAGCAACAGCGCAGATGATTATCAATCTACAAAAACATATTGCAGGATAATCATCGAGGCTGTTACCAATTTACAACCTGCGCTCCGAATAAAAATTATCTTTAGGTTTTTGATTCATACAAAGCGATACGGGAATTAACACGTTCCAGATAATGCTTAGTTTCATCATAGGGCAATTTAGCCATTAACTGCTGGTAGACCTGGTCTGGTGTTAATTTATTAATAATACGAGCAGCCTTATTAATATTGCGGGAACCATCTGAATTAAAAACCCTGGCGACATTACCGGCACCGGTATTATAGGAAGCAATTGTGCAGTACAGACGGCTGTGGTCGTTTTTTATGGCTTTCAGATAACGTTTATCTAGAATATCTAAATATGCGGTACCTGTTTCTACATTAATCTGCGGTACATAGAGATCATCTTTATCCATTGGCTTATCAATATTACGCACCAGCTTATTAACATCATGACCGGCAGTTCGCGGTACAATCTGCATTAAGCCATAAGCGGGAACCGCAGATTTAGCACGCGGATCAAACGCTGATTCAGAATGCATAATTGCCATCACTAAGGCAGCCGGGATTTCACGAATCTGCCCCTCTTTTTCAGCATAAGCAGAGTATTTAGCGGCACGCCTAGCCAGACTATTTTTAGGCAGTCTCACTTTATATAACACCACCTTCTTATCCGGTGCCGCATCAACCGCTGCCTTATCATAATTTTCAGTTGCAGTATTGATACGGGCCTGACTGGATGTAAGCAGCTGCTGTTTTTCTTTGGCTGCTAACTGCTGTGACTGGCTTTGCGTTAACGGACTGTCAGGTAGTTGCGCACGATCTGTTTTTTTATCAATCTCCTGTGCCTGTGCCTGAGTTTGTTTGATAATAACATCCTGCATCTGCAGTTTTTTCTTTTCGGAATACTGTACTTCGCTGACAGAAACCTTGCCGTCTTTAATCGAACTGTCACCTTCAAAAATTCGCGCTATATTAGATTGTTTATCTTCCAGCAGCTTTTCTACCTGTACCTTAACTTGTTTTTCAGCTTCTTCTACCGATAACTCTTTATCAACTAAAACTGCAATGCTAACCTCTTCAGTCTGATAATCTATAACGGATTTAACATTTTTATCCTCGCTGAATTCCACATTACGGTCTTTCTGTGAAACATCCCCTTCTCCCCACTTATTAATCAAGTCGTTCTGGAACTGATCAAACTCTTTTAAATATTGAGTCTGCCAGGTCTGATATTCCAGTTCCCGGGCCTCGATATATTTTTGAAAACTGTCTTCCAGCTCAGCCGAGCCGACCGATTCCTGTTCATACAGGGCCATCTCTTCATCTAAGTCAGCGAAAGGATCTCCGGCATACAAAGGCGCGCTGCCAAGAACAGTCAAACTAAGTAATAAATAACTATATTTCATTATTTTTCCTTTTTTATTTTTCCTAGGGCACTAAACGTTTAATAAGCGGTATTTTTACTAACAACATAGTACATAACAGTGATATCAACATGATAAGCAGAGTGATAACAGGTATTGCTACCCAGTTAGAGCCAAACAAGCTGTACACACCGTTATCTAAATTGCGCACCGGGATCAGTAATATAGGATGCAGCAGATAAATACCTAAGCTGTATTTTGAAATAACCAATATCAGGGCACGCAGTTTCCCGCTGATTATATCGGCATAGGCCTGCGCTGTGACAAATAACATAGCACCGATAATAACCGTATTCAGGGTTTTATATCCCATAAAGAAGCTGCTGTATTCACCGCTTTCAACAGTCATCTGCCAGGTACCGAAAAAATTAAACAGAAGCATAGAGCAGCCGCCGAACAACCAGTACTTGAGCTCTTTTTTATTGTCCCGGTTAAACAGATACCAGCCAATAACTAGATAGCCGCTGTAAAGAATCAGGTTCTCCAGTAAAAAGCTTTCCACTTTTAACCAGTTCATCAGAAACATAACCATCCAGCTCATTATTGCCAGCTTAATAAGTTCCGGGCTGGCTTTTTTTAGAACAGGAATCAAAAAAGGAATAACAAAATACAAGGGAATAAAGTCGTAAAAAAACCACAGGTGATACCAGACAGGTTCATTAGGCGAGTCATTAAGTATCTGCATGGTGCTCATACTTGACCAGCCATCGGCTGTAAAGCCGCCGATCACAGCATAAATAACTGTCCAGCCGACAAAAGGAACTGCAACTTTAGATAAACGCTTAGTCAGGTAATGTTCACAATTAAAGGCGCGTTCGCTTGAAAGTAGTAAGGCCCCGCTGATCAGCATAAACACGGGTACTGCCCAGCGCGTTAAACTGTTAATCCCGGCGGCGGCCAGCCATTCCGAATCAGGAATCTCACTATATAATTCTCTGAAAGGTCCTAGAACATGAATGGCGATAACAGCCAGAGCAGCAATACAGCGTAAAAAATCGAGATAAAATATTGAAGGACGTTCCTGACTCATAATTATATTTCTTATTTTTATGGATAAAAAGGCTCACAGCTCTATAGAGCATAGCTGCCGGCTCACAATTATAATTATTATATCTTATGGATGAAAAGACCTATAGCTCAAAAATCAGAAGAGAAAAGTACATACTTAAAATATGGCATACCTTAGGAAGCCGTCGAGCTTAAATAATTTATAAAAAAGGAAGTTCAAGGTGGTTATCAAACATGCCACGAAAGAGGTGCTTTAAGTGTATTTAATTAAGCTTTTTAGGAAAAACCTTGATTCATTTATTATGAATGATTCTTTTATTAGTTTGAAAAAATCAAAATTTCATTCGTCATTAACCGTGCATATTGCTTAGTAATCGCGTCTTGCTCCCTAATATTATTGCACCTACGATATTTAACCTTGTGCGGCTGCCAGTAGTTTCAAATGGTTTATCAACACCTGCTCGTACTCAACCACAACTCACTTTAGCAGCTTGCGCAGGATGTTTTACACCTATGAACAATATTGCTTCATCACCTGCGGCGCTTGCTTTTAGCTCATTATATTCTGTAATTAAATGAGCTTAATTTTATTGGCCGGTCAGTGATATTTGCATTGACTTAGCTTGATCTTTTTAAATTAAATTTCAAAGATAATGGGTATAGACAGGCTTATCGAAACTGACAATGAAGATCATTTCTACATATTTAAGACGCGACACAACATCAACCAAACAACAACAAAGCACCCCTTTAGTGGCATCGCATTTTCAGGTATAGTGTAATCCAGTTGTTAACATTTTGTTTGATTGTTCTTTGGTTTTCAATCCAAAACAACATGTTATGAAACAACTGATGCTGTTTTATCTTTGCCCATTCCATCCGACCTTTGGACTCGAAAGGGGAACTCAATATTGTTAAAGCTAAAAATTAAAGCAGAGGAGTACATGATCAATAACAAATACAAACTAACCATAATATCGAGCATCGTTATGTCAATACAATGAAATGCGATCACATTTTAGCTTGGTAATGAAAACACCAAATCAAACACATAAAAAGGCAAAGCAATAAAGCAATTCGCCTTTCATTATAATCGCCAACGTATTCTATGGCGAGACAAAGGATGAGTTATGAAGTACAAGTTAAATAAAATAGTTCTCGCAGTAGGTTTGATCCCCTTTGCCCTGAATGCAGCAGCTAGCGCCGCTGATAACGACGGAATATACCTATATCAATCAGAACTAGAAAAATTAGAACTTGCTGAGTTGAATTCAGCGGCATCATTAACGACTGAAACATCATATTGGACGAAAAAAGAATCTAATATCGATGAAGATTTTCCATTCTCATGTACCGTAATAAACACGAAAACTCCGTATTTGGTTACACAGCAAAATAGTTTTGAATCCTGTATTATTAACAATTTTGATGTTGAAATTATTAATGATCGAATGAATCTTGATAATCTGCCAAAACTAGGTGTTATCAAACAGGCTGCTATGGATTCTATGAACCTTAGGGGTTCTAGGGACTTAGATGAGACAGTCATAGCAGAACATGTTACTTCATGGTTTATGCCTAAAAATGAACTTGCAGCGGCATCATTCAAAGACATGCTATTGAAAGGTTTTGTGATTACATTGCCGTCACGAGGTGATGTGTTAATTCATAACGTACGCATTTACCCAGATGATTCCGGTTTCAGTGTGCAGGCACAAGTGGCGGGCGAGGAACATTCAAATGTATTTTTACATTTTAATGGGCAATATTGGAATGGATCCATCTATAGAGGTGAGGAAGTCTTCACCGTTTCAGCAAAAACAAAGAGTCAATTATTATTACAACTACGTCAAATACCTGAAATTGATGAAGAGGAACATGATCGTTTAATCGAAAAAGAACTAGAAACAATCGAAAATGATTTCGACGTCAATGACAACTTTTCACTAGATAGTAACCGGTCTACAGAGCAAACTACTATTGATGTCGTGGTTGTTTATTCTGATCGTTATGCGGATAGTTTTAATGGTGAGCAGGATAAAATACGCGCGGCCATTGACACTCGCATAGCAGAAGCAAATGTTGTTTATCAAAACTCGAACGTTCACCAAAAAATTGTTTTGTTAGGCCATAAAGAGATTTCACTCAGGGATAATGTTAGTTCAGCGACTGAGGTTAATAATTCAATTGAAGCACAAGCGGTCCGTGATGAATACGGCGCTGATTTAGTCTCATTCTGGACTATAAGTGGACCAACCGGCAATGGTAATATTTATACGGGCAGTTCAAGTCGAGCTTCCAATACCGCGCGTAAAAGCGCCATTGAAGGACAATTAACCTTCGTACATGAATTAGGCCACAACATGGGCGCTATGCATGATCGTCCAACCTATATTAACCAAGGCTACGCTGATTATTTAGATCCAAGTACCTATCATCACGGAAAAGCTTTTACCGATTATCGTTCGATAATGTCTTATGCGAACTGCTCGTCAGGTTATACATGTACTCGTGTTAGGCATTTTACTAATCCTGATGTTGATTATCGTGGAGAACCGACGGGTATCGCATACGACCCGAACAATCTTATCCATGATAGACTTAACGGCCCTGCAAATAATGCTCGATGACTAAACGATCACCGAGAGAACATTGCTGATTTTAGAGTCCGTAAAAAAATTGACTCTCCTTCTACTACAACACCACCTCCTATTACAACCCCACCTCCTACAACACTACCTCCTGTGACTGGTGTTTCAACTTGGGACGCATCAGCTGAATACAATGATGGCGATATTGTTGTCGAAAATGGTGTGACTTACGTAGCAGACTGGTGGACTAAAGGTGAGAGGCCTGGTACTACGGGTAAATGGGGAGTATGGAAAGTAATTTCTGGTGAACCGGGACCTGCTGTTGAACCACCGCCTCCGACTACAACACCGCCTCCTGTTGTTGCGCCACCACCTCCAACTACAACACCGCCTCCTGTTGTTGGTGATTCAAACTGGGACGCATCAAAGACTTACGTCAAGAATGATATTGTTATATATAATGGTGTGACTTACATTTCAGGATGGTGGCATAAAGGCAAAGAGCCTGGTACCACGGGCGAATGGGGTGTATGGAAAGAATTTAAAGAAGATAAATAATATCTCTGTAAACCAATCATATTAAGGGATGAAACAGCATCCCTTTTTTAACAGGTTACCTATTCTGTCCTGAAATATGTGACATACCGGTGCTGCGGTTGACTTTGTATCCCTAAAAAATAAAAAAGCTGTTAGTCAATAAAATAAAGTTCCAGGAAAATTAAGGGCAACCGGGGCTTTATCCAGAGCTTCTAACTGAGCCTGCGGAATAATAACCTGCTGTTGCTTTTTCTCTGCTTCACAAGCCGTTAATAAAGTGCATAAAACAGCTAAGGGCAGTACACTTGGTATCTTCATATAAAACTTCATTGTAAAAATATCCTTATAAAGCAATAAGTACTTGTGTTGTTTTTCGATCCTATTACTATCAAAGTTCCACTGCTGTTCATTGTTTTTACTGTATTATTTTAAAAAATAAACAGTCTCCTAAATCTAAGTGGTTTGAGTATAACCATTAAAAGGTAACGACATGTTTAAATTTTTCGAAAACCTAGTCCCGGCACTTAATGATGCAGAACCCAAGCAGCCGCCGAATACATTAATCGCTTTCTGCCTGCATTACACTAAAGGTTACGGCATCCCCCTGGCCTGCATGACGCTATTAACGGCATTATTAGCCATACTTGAAGTCTCTCTGTTTGGTTTTATGGGACAGCTGGTTGACTGGCTGATTACTAAAAATCCACAAACATTATTACAGGATGAAGGTTTGACTCTGCTTGGTATGGCACTGATGGTTTTAGTGCTTATTCCTTTGTTAACTATTCTACATTCACTGGTTGTACATCAGATTCTGCTCGGAAATTATCCGATGTCGATCCGCTGGTTTGCGCACCGTTACCTGCTTAAGCAGAGTGTTTCATTTTATCAGGACGATTTTGCCGGCCGCATTGCAACCAAGGTCATGCAGACAGCCCTCGCAGTACGTGAAACAGTAATGAAACTGCTCAATGTGATGGTTTATGTGTTAGTTTATTTTATCTCTATGGTGGTAATGGTTGCACAGGCTGATTACCGCTTAGCCCTGCCGATGCTTGTCTGGTTGGTTGTTTATATCGGACTGCAGTATTATTTTATTCCCCGTTTAAAAAGAGTGGCAACCGAGCAGGCAGATGCACGCTCTACCATGACCGGACGTATCGTTGACAGCTACACCAACATTGCCACCGTTAAGCTGTTTGCTCATACTGACTCTGAATCTGCCTACGCTAAGCAGGGCATGAAAGGTTTCTTAGATACGGTTTACCGGCAGATGCGTTTAGCCACCGGGATCAACGTCAGCGTACAGATCATCAACTATATATTAGCCTTCGCCATCACCGCGTTAGCGATTTCGCTATGGATGCAGAGTGCGATTACCGTTGGTGCAATCGCCATTGCAATCAGTTTAGCACTGCGTTTAAACGGCATGTCCCAGTGGATAATGTGGGAGGTAAGCTCCCTGTTTGAGAATATAGGTACAGTTACCGATGGTATGAACACCCTGGCCAAACCTAATATTATTGAAGACCAAAAAAATGCGCAGCCTCTTAAGGTTACACACGGAGCAATTCATTTTGCTGATGTCAGCTTTCATTACGGTGAGCAGAAAGGCGTTATCGATAACCTGGATCTGAATATCAAAGCCGGTGAAAAGGTCGGTTTAGTTGGTCGCTCCGGAGCAGGGAAATCCACCCTGGTGAATCTGCTGCTGCGTTTTTATGATGTTGAACAGGGTAAAATTATTATTGATCAGCAAAATATTAACCAGGTACAGCAGGAAAGTCTGCGTTTAAAAATCGGTATGGTAACTCAAGATACCTCGCTGCTGCACCGCTCCATTCGTGAAAACATTCTTTACGGGCGCCCGGATGCCACTGAAGAAGAAATGATTCATGCTACGAAACAAGCGCAGGCACATGAGTTTATTATGGGATTAACCGACAACTCCGGTAACACAGGTTATGATGCACAGGTAGGTGAACGCGGAGTAAAACTCTCCGGAGGCCAGCGCCAGCGCATTGCTATTTCCCGTGTATTACTCAAAGATGCGCCGATTCTCGTATTAGATGAGGCCACCTCTGCGCTGGACAGTGAAGTGGAAGCCGCCATTCAAGAAAGCTTATATGAACTGATGCAGGGGAAAACGGTTATTGCGATTGCCCATCGCTTATCAACCATTGCAGCTATGGATCGGTTAATCGTTTTAGATCAGGGCAAAATAATTGAACAGGGAAGTCACCAGGAATTGATTCAAGGAAAAGGGATATACGCTCAGCTTTGGGCTCATCAGACCGGCGGTTTCCTGGGCATGGATTAATAGAAAAAGGCGCCTTATGCGCCTTTTTGTTTCACTCTACTTTTTCTAGGTTTTTAAAACCCACAAACCCTGAATTATGCAGTGCTTTTAAAGCAAAACTTTCTGTCGATGCGGAATAAAAACGGCTTCGCATACGCAAAATATCATCAAATCCTGCCAGAAATATTTTATAAAAACCAGCCTCGGGTTTATCAATACGGGCCGTGACCTTAAGACCCTGTACAGCCCAGAGCTCAAGCGCGTTTTCCCAAGCCATAAAACACTGCGGGGTGATACTTTTTACATTACTGGTATCAACAATTAATGCAAAATCTTCGTTATTCCGCTGACCTACAAGGTTATTAATAGACTCAATACATTCTTTTGAAAGCTCGGGTTTCCAAACACCATTTCCTATAAAAATAATAATATCCTGATCCTGAGACAGGCTGTAATGCGAATTATGTACATACATAACAAACCTCATTATTACTATTATTATGACCGATAAACTGATCCTATTTTGCTGTACTGGGCTCTGCACCGTTTTGGTATGCCTGTGTGCAGTGTCTTCTGCAGGACGCAGCTTCTAATGTTCTGTATATGTAAAGTATAGAAAAGAAGAGTCAAAGATGCAGGAAATATAGGTGACGGCAGTAAGTTTCATTGATGCAGTGCAATTAAACTGCGTATTTGTATTTGTAGTTGTATGCCGTAGAATGCGCTTCAAAATTTCTAAGTACAATTAACTATTAATCCCTTATGAGGCTTTAAGTGAATAACCCAAAATCTACTCCGCAGCACTGCCCTGCCCCCTCTTTTATCGCACTTTTTCCGCTATTTTTATTTTTAGCGCTGTTTATTGGTGCAGGAATTTATTATCAGCAGCAGGGTGTCGATTTTGCGTTTTACCAGCTGCCGAGTGTAGTGGCCATTTTACCGGCAATTATTCTGGCATTAACCCTGTCTAAACAAAAATTAAACACTGCAATTGAAACCTTTATTGAAGGTATCGGGCATGCCAATATTATTGCTATGTGCCTGATCTATTTATTAGCAGGCGCATTTGCAGCGGTGGCAAAAGCAACCGGAGGTGTTGACGCAACGGTTGCACTTGGACTTTCACTTATCCCCTCTAATTTACTACTGCCGGGCTTTTTCTTAATAGCAGCTTTTATTGCCACGGCAATGGGCACGTCCATGGGTACCATTGCCGCCGTTGCACCAATTGCATTAGGCATTTCACAGCAGGCAGATATTGATTTAGCGCTAATGGCCGGTACGGTTATTTCCGGTGCATTATTCGGCGATAACCTGTCGATTATTTCTGATACCACCATTGCAGCGACACGCACGCAAGGTTGTGAAATGAAGGATAAATTTAAAGAAAATCTGATATTCGCATTACCTGCGGCTGCTGTTACTTTAGTTTTATTAACGCTAGCTGGCCAAGGTAGTGCTGAGCTTGCCGCGCAAGAAATCGATTTTCTGAAAGTACTGCCTTATTTAACAATACTGATCTTAGCCGTTTCCGGCTTAAACGTATTTGTTGTGCTGACTACGGGCATTCTATTAGCAGGGTTAACTGGATTTATCACCATAGATTACTCAACAACCTCTTTTGCTAACGATATTTTTACTGGTTTCAAAAATATGCAGGAGATCTTTATATTATCTATGCTGGTTGGCGGACTGGCGGCCCTGATGCAGCAGCAGGGAGGACTGACTTTTATCAGCTTAAAAATTGAAAAAGTCATCGCTCGTTTTGCAGCCAGACAAAACAAACGCCTTTCTGAGCTAGGAATCGCCTGCTTAGTTTCCCTAACCAATGCCTGCGTTGCTAATAATACCGTTTCAATTATTGTGAGCGGTAATATCGCCAAGGAGCTTGCAGATAAACATGCAGTAAGCCCTAAACGTTCAGCCAGCCTGTTAGATATATTCTCCTGCGTAATACAGGGAATTATCCCCTACGGTGCACAGGCATTATTAGCCGCTTCTATATTCAGCATCTCGCCGTTAGCGGCAGCGGCTAATGCCTGGTACTGCTTTGTTCTGGCGGCAGCCGCAGTATTAATTGTCAGTTTAAGAAAACACTCAAGTTAAGATCCTCTAAAATACCCGTTACCATTCAATATGCAAAAATCAGCAAGGCGCACCTGCGCCCTGCTGACCAGAGAGAACACTCAAAATAAAAGCAGAAATTAATCACTGACATGCAAATACTGCAGACAGGTTAACGCTTTTGTAAGCAAACTAAGGCGAACATACGGTGATAGCGCTATAGTAACTAGTGCCGGCTTAAATCTGCAGGAGTACTTAATGGTTCGCACACTTTTGTTATCCTTTTTTATCTTCTTCTCAGCGGGGATACAAGCCAATGCCTGTATCATTGATATCTATGCGAACGCCAAACAAAAACCCAAAGTCTATTATGAAAATAATCGCGCCCAGGGGGTGCTTATTGACATGATGCAGTATGTCGGAGCAGATATCGGCTGTCAGTTTAATTATCATTTTTCAACCTGGGCAAGAGCTTATAAAAGCATGCTGGACGGAAAAGGCGGTGCAATCGGCCTTTCCATCAGCCAGGAGAGAAAAAAATTAATCGACTATTCAGATATCATGTATTTCGATGATATTTTATTAGTCACACATATTGATAACGCTTTTACTTATTCGGGCATTCAAGACCTGGCAGGCAAAACTCTGGGTGCTCCCAGAGGCGCAAGCTATGGCGATGAATTTGAAAGAGGCATCAGAGAAAAGGTGTTTACCGTGCTGCGTGATAACGGCGACCTGGCGTTACGTTTAAAACGTATTGCCAAAGGTCGGCTGGATATCGCAGTGATTAATCCGGGAATACAACCCTTTAATGATTTTTTCGAAAATAACCCTGAACTACTCGACCTTAAAGCACAGCTGTATGTAGTGCCGACTCCTTTCTTTAGAGATCCGAACTATCTCGGTTTCATAAAAGAAGATAATCAAAAAGAATTTCTCAAAAAATTTAATAACTCAATGAAAAAAGCACGTGGGAAAGGCATATTTCAAGCAATTGAAGCAAAATATCAGAATCACTAAAAATACTATGTTAAAGTGATTTTTATATATAAATCAATTACAAGCATTATCACATCAATGATTAAAAACCAAAAAAAAGCCACCCTGTTTGCGTTACTCGCCGTATTAATGTGGTCAACCGTTGCCACTGCATTTAAAATTACCCTTAGTTATTTTACCCCTGTGCAGATGCTCTTAGTTTCATCATTCACTACCATTATGCTGTTGACGATTATCTGCCTGGTGCAGAAAAAACTGCACCTTTTAAAAAGTTATTTCTTAAACCGCCCCTGGTTCTATCTGACCATGGGACTGATTAACCCGTTCTTTTATTACCTGATTTTATTTGAGGCTTATAACCTGTTACCGGCTCAGCAGGCTCAATCTTTAAATTATACCTGGGCAATCGCACTGAGCATTTTAGCCGTACCTTTTCTTGGTCAGAAACTCAGTAAAAAAGACATTGTTGCTATTATTCTCGGTTATAGCGGCGTATTAATTATAGCCACCAAAGGGGATCTTTTAGCACTGGATTTTGCCAGCCCGCTTGGTGTACTTCTGGCAATATTCAGTACACTACTTTGGGCCATGTACTGGATACTAAACAGTAAAAATAGTGCCGATCCGATTGTCTCGCTATTATTGTGCTTTTTACTGGGGTTTCCGGCGATCTTAATTGCGACACCAATACTTAGTGATTTCAATATGCTCGACTGGCAGGGGTGGTTAGGAGCCGTTTATATCGGCCTTTTTGAAATGGGCTTTGCGTTTGTCGCCTGGTTAAGCGCATTACGTTATGCACAGAATACCGCTAAAATAAGCAACCTGATTTTCATCTCTCCCTTTGTTTCACTGCTGCTGCTGAATTGGATTATTAAAGAGCCTATCTATCCTGCAACCATTGCAGGACTGGTCTTTATTATCAGCGGACTATTAATTCAGCAGATAAAATCCCAAAAGAACTAAAGAACTTATTTCTGACGCTGTAAGACGTATTTCATTTTACAGCGGCAGGTTTTGAGTTATTTAATCCTTTTCTACCTCCAGCAGCGCATCTTTAGCTTTCTGCAGATCCACTGAATCAGCGGCTTTTTCTTTATCAACTGCGTCATAGGCTTTTTTATAATTAATATCAGTTCCTTCAACAGAATCTATTAATTTTTCAGTATCGACAGAATCGCCGGCTTTTTCTTGATCAACCGAATCTGCCAGTTTGCCGAAATCAACAGCCGTGGACAGTGATGGAAAAGAAAATAGCAGTACAGCGAATAAGATAATTTTTTTCATAACAGGTGCTCCTTTTTGGGGGTATTACTGATTTACAATATACACCACGAATCTAGTGTATGTGATTAATTTGAGATGCATTCACCACCTTTTCCACTGTTTTTTCTATTATAAGCACTAATAATCCAACCACAGTTCAAATAACAGGCAATATATAAGTCATTATTCCGTATTCACACCGCATTAGGGTTTCTTATTAACTCGTCTACCTATAGAATCCCGAAGCCAAAAAATAACTAACAAAAATGCAACATAAAAAAAATAACAATTGAGATTATTTTCTCAAAACTAAGACTAGATACGGAAGAAAAAATGAATAAACACAAGCAGCTCTCAACAGCACTTTTAGCAGCCACGGCAGCACTAGCATCGACACAGGTAACTGCGGCTGGTTTCCAGCTTAACGCCCAGTCAGCAACAGGTCTTGGCCGAGCATTTGCCGGTGACGCAGTTATTGCCGATAACGCATCGGTTATGGCACGTAATGCAGCAGCCATGGCGTTATTTGATGAAACTGCAATGTCATTAGGCCTAAATATGATTAAGACTGACATCAATGTCAGTAATGCATCATACAGTCCCTCCGTTGGTCCGGCGGCCGGGGCTTCTATCGACTCAGATTATGATAATGCCGGCGACACCTCCTACGCACCAAACCTGCATCTAATTGTACCGCTGAACGAACAGTTTGCCGTAGGTGTTAACCTGTATTCAAACTTTGGTACCAAAACTGAATTTGATGAAAGCTTCAGCGCTTCTGAATACGGCGGTTTAACCGATGTTAAAAGTGTTAATTTAGGGCTTGCTGCCTCTTATCGTTTAAATCAGCAGTGGAGCATCGGCGGGGGCTTAGATCTTGTTTATGGTGCAGGTAAACTACAAAGATCAACCAGTACCTACCTTGGTTCTCAAAAAGCTTTAGATGTTGACGCCGCCGGCTGGGGTCTTGGTTTTAATCTGGGCACCGTCTTTGAATTAGACAACAACAACCGTTTCGGCCTGTCCTACCACTACAGCCCGAAGTTAGAAGCACAAGGTGATATTTACTATAGTGGTGTAACAACAGCCGATGATACTCTGTTTATGCCTCTGCCGGATATGGCGGAGTTCTCTGGTTATCACCGTCTGCAGAGCACTTCATTTGCCGTGCACTACAGTGTACAGTGGATCGGCTGGTCTGCATTTAAGACCCTGGAATCCCAGGCAAACGGCACACTTAATGAGTACCAGTGGAAAGACGCCATGCACTTCTCTCTCGGCGGCACCTATTACCTGAACAAAGACTGGACGCTGCGCAGCGGATATATGTATGATCAGAGTGCGCAGGATCAGGTTACATCAGTATCTGTACCAGATTCAGATCGTCAGTGGTTCTCAGCCGGCTTCACTTATCACTTTGATGAGAAATCCAATGTCGACTTTGGTGCCACTTATCTGCTTGGTAAAGATGTCAGCGTGACTGAAACATCACCAGGTTCAACTCTTAATGCCACCACGCATGCAAATGCGCTGATGATGGCAGTTCAGTACAGCCGTACTTTTTAAGGTCCTCTTTAATAAAAAACCACCTGAACCTGCTTTAGGTGGTTTTATTTCCAGCAGCCTGAATGCCCAGATATCCCCCCGTTAATTCCCCCTCTTCATAACACAGTAAATAAATCTGTAATTTACGTCAATTTTCCTTTGTTTTTTCAGGTTTTATCTATACTTATCTTTTATTTGCTTTGTACAAGGTAAATAAATAATGTTCTGTTAATATACAGCCAACAGAATCTTTTTTGATTAATTTTTGCCAAATAGACAAGAAAGAAGCTGATTAAAAATAACAATAGAATTTGTTCATGTTTCACGTGATAAAAAATATATTAAAAGGATAAAATATGACTAAGGTAAATTATATACTTCCAATTGCACTGCTTTTCTCAGGAGCAGTAACAGCAGCCTCAGAAAACCCATGGTATGCAGGTGCCCGATTGGGCGGTACACATTACAATGACCTATCCAGTAATTTGCTAAATACCGATGCCCTAGATGACAACGACATAGGCGGTGGTGTTTTCATAGGTCGTAACTTATCAGATTGGTTTGCCCTTGAAACGGGTTATACCTATCTGGGAAAAGCTAAATTTGAAAATATCGGCTCAATTAAGCAGCAGGGTATGGATCTTGTTGGTAAATTTACTTGGCATGCAACTGAATCAGTTGACCTTTTTGCAAAAGCAGGCGGCTTTTACTATTTTTCTGATGGGCAGGATCTGTTAAAGGGTTACGATGATGACGGTCTCGCGGCCACGGCCGGAATAGGTATTGAATACATCTTCACAAAAAATATTTCAACACGCTTTGAATATCAGTTTTACAACGAGCTGGAACTGAAAGAGGACAGCCTGGACAGCAGCTGGGATACACACTTTTACGGCTTAAGCTTAGTTTACGGCTGGGGTGCACCAGCACCGGTTGTTGTACAGGATGCTCCCATGGCAGAGCCTGAACCAGAGCCGATGGTAGAACCTGAGCCGGAGCCTGAGCCGGAAGTCATGCCGGTAATGGTTAAAGTTGAACCGCTGACGGTTGAACTGCCGTTTGCCTTTGACAGCGATGAGCTGCCTCAGGAGTATCTGGATCAGTTAGTGCCGATTGCTGAACATTTAATTGAATACCCGGAAGCGGAGCTCTTTGTTATTGGTCATACCGACAGCCGAGGCCCTGAAGCTTACAATCAGAAACTTTCTGAAGAACGCGCCGCATTAATCGGTGAATACCTAGCCGCTAAGTTTAACATCGATAAAAGCCGTATTGTTGAAGAAGGACGCGGGGAATTAGAGCCCCGGGCAACTAACGATACAAACGAAGGCCGCGCTTTAAACCGCCGTGTATCAGTTTATACACCAGGCTTAGAAGTGCAGAACAAATAACTTTCTAGCGCTCACTTATTAATGCAGTGTTATTAATAAATAACGCTGCATTAATTTTTTACAACTTCCTCAGTGTCAATCCCCCATAAGGGAAGCAGACCTATAGATCATAATCATCCCCGAGCAGTTCTTTTAAACGCCTTTTTTCCTGCAGTTCTTCAATATTTCGGCGTATTTGAGCTCTTTTTTTGTCGCAAAGTTCTTCTTTCGCGGAGGCAGGTTTAAGTGAGCTGTCCACTTCATCCCAGTCCTCCTCGTTTAAACATTCCTCAATATCCTGCTGCTCGTTTTCGGCTTCTAGAGAATTATTGTTATTATTTCCCATACAAATCACTCCAACTAATTATTAATCACATAACTAAGCTGCACCTTTGATTTTTTATTTTCATTAACATCGTGAAATCAAAGGCGAATAAATATTTTTTGTCATTATCAGCAGCGTCTGATAAAACAAAAATTCATGTCGCTATTATTACCGTAAAATTTTATTATTTTCGACAAAAAAAGCGATAGTTATGTCACTATAGCCATACTTTATGTGTAAATATAATAATACAGTGACAGATAATTCACATTATAGATTAACTTGTATCCACTGCTTACTTGGATGCTAAAGAAGCACCGTCCCGCTCTTATGCAGATAAAAGATACAACAAAAAAAATTTGATAATATTTATTGAGTGAAATTAATAGAATAGGGTTAAAAGCAGGCAAGACAACAAGTAAGAACTACTGCTTATCTTGCCTACTTTAATCAGAGGTTAAGTTACATTTTACAATTCTGGCGCGGCGTATTATTGGCTTCAAGTCTGGCAATTTCTGCATTTAAATCAGCAATACGTGTTGAGTGAGAGGGGTGAGTTGATAATAACTCCGGCGGTTGATTACCGCCTGACGCTTTCGCCATATTTTTCCATAACTCAACACTCTGTTTAGGATCAAAACCGGACTCAGCCATCAGACGTAAGCCAATAATATCCGATTCACTTTCCTGCGCCCGGCCGTAGGGCATCATCACACCATACTGTACACCTAACCCCAGCCCTGCCATGGTCAGCCCCTGATACTCACTGCCCTCTGTTAATAAACTGGAAAATTCTAAACCGGCATTAGCTATCTGGCTGCGGGAGAGCCTTTCGTTGCTGTGCCTTGCTGTGACATGCGCTATTTCATGACCAATTACAGCGGCTAACTGATCCTGATTCTGTGCCACCTTAAGCAGACCGGTATAAACGCCAATTTTTCCGCCGGGCAAAGCAAAAGCATTAACCTGCTCGCTGTCAAAAACCACTACCTCCCAGCTGCTGAAATTCTCCTGCGGTCCCAAACGGCTTGTAACTGCATTTGCCACACACTGTACGTAAGCATTGGTCTTTTTATCAGAACTGATTTTTTCCTGTTTCTTCAACTCTTCGAAAGACTGAGCACCTAACTGCGACATTTCACTGCCGGAAAAAAGCAGTACCTGCTGGCGTCCGGTGGGTGAATTTGCGCATGCTGAAAGTAAAAATGATGAAGTGAGCACTGCGGCTGATAAAAACGTTCGTGTAGTCTGCATATGAATGTTCCCTTTTATTCATTAACGGATATTTGTATTTAACACAATAGCATACAATAAATAACAGTAGGCGGGCAGGCACAGTTAGTCAAAAGAACTCTTGGCGGCAGCTCTTTTAGAGGAGGTTCAAAGTATCAATGAGCAAGCAGCCCTATTTAGCAGAGCTGCTTTTTATTGCTAAAAGCGGGGATCAGCTGCAGTCCTGACGGAAAGCCTGATGACTTTTCTTACTGTGCTCTTTAATCTGTCCAAGAATAGTTTTTACCTGCTCTTTATCCTGAGCACTCTCTAATGCCTTAAACAGATCCTGCAGCTTAGTCATACCCTGCATATACATCATATGCAGATGGTGCTGCTGATCGGTCATACCGGCCATGCTGCCGTGGTCCATGCCCTGCATATCGGTCATATCACTATGGTCCATCTGCGAATGGTCCATGCCTTTCATATCAGTTTTATCGCTATGTTCCATCTGTGAATGGTCCATGCCTTTCATATCAGCCATATCGCTATGATCCATCTGTGAATGGTCCATGCCTTTCATATCAGTTTTATCACTATGATCCATCTGCGAATGGTCCATGCCTTTCATATCAACCATATCGCTATGAGCCATCTGTGAATGGTCCATGCCTTTCATATCTGCCATATCGCTATGATCCATCTGTGAATGGTCCATGCCCTGCATTGCGCTTTTATCATCATTGAGCATTTTAACTTTCACCGGTGTTTCATTAACCGCCAGCTCACTTAATTTTAACAGTTCATTAATGTGCAGCTGCATTTTTTCCTGATCACCTCCCTTAAAACCTTTTACATAACCACGCAGTTCACTTTTCATATACTTCATGTAATCACCCAGCTGGGTATCTTTAACCTCACAATGCTTTTCATGGGCAAAAGCTGATACAGGCAATGATAAAAGCAGTACAGCACTCAGTGCCAGAGCCATTTTATTTTTTTGAATGTTCATATTATTTTCCTTTCTATTAAATAGGTTTGTTTAACGATAAATATTTAACTAAACCACCCGGCCGCAACCGGGCAGCATAAATTGTATTTTTAATTTTTTTCAACAGACTCAAGCATCTTAAACTGCTTAGCCATGCTGATTTTTTTCCACTGGAAATAGGCAGCCGGTAAAATTAACAGCGTAAGAATAACGGCACTGACCATACCGCCGATCATCGGAGCGGCAATACGCTGCATCACTTCAGAACCTGTGCCGTCGCCATACATAATCGGCACTAAACCGATAACCACAGTTGCCACTGTCATCATCACCGGGCGAACACGCAGGCCCGCGCCCTGCAGAACTGCATCTTTTAAATCATCCTCATTAAAGTGCGCAAAACGCTGCTGTTTTTTAGCCTCTAATGACTGGTTTAAATACAGCAGCATAATGACACCAATCTCGATGGAAACCCCGGCTAAAGCGATAAAACCAACACCAACGGCAATCGAAAAATTAAATCCAAGCAGATACATCAGCCAGACTCCGCCCATTAACGCGAAGGGTAATGTAGCGAGAATCAGCAGTACTTCACCAACCCGGCGAAATGCTAGATAGAGCAGAATAATAATAATCGCAATCGTAACGGGGATCACTTTAGCCAGGCGTGCATTGGCTTTTTCCATATATTCATACTGCCCCGACCATACCAGTGAATAACCAGCAGGAAGCCGCAGCTGTGCATTAACAGCCTGCTGCGCATCATCAACATATGAACCTAAATCTCGATTTTCAATATCCACAAAAATCCAGCCGTTCAGACGCGCATTTTCAGTTTTAATCATCGGCGCGCCCGCTTCGATATAAACATCCGCGACATCACTTAAACTGATATTTATTTTTGCAGGGGTAACAATAGGTAAACTTTTCAGGGCGCTCAGCGAATCACGGTAGTCATTCGGATAACGCAGATTAACCGGATAACGCTCTAGCCCTTCAATGGTTTCGGTAATATTCTGACCACCGATTGCCACGGCAACCAGCTGCTGAATTTCAGCAATATTTAATCCGTAACGCCCGGCCTTTTCGCGATTAATATCCACCTTCACATAACGCCCGCCGCTGACACGTTCCGCGTATACAGAAGCCGTTCCCTCAACCTCTTTTAAGATTGATTCAACCTGCTTGCCTATTTTTTCAATTTCAGCTAAATCGCCGCCGGCGATCTTGATGCCGATCGGTGTTTTAATACCCGTAGCTAACATATCGATACGGGTTTTAATCGGCATAACCCAGGCATTCGTTAACCCCGGAAACTGAATCAAACTGTCCAGCTCCTGTTTAATTTTCTCTTTGGTCATTCCCGGACGCCACTGTTCAGCGGGTTTGAACTGAATAGTGGTTTCAATCATGGTTAACGGCGCCGGATCTGTTGCAGTTTCTGCCCGGCCTATTTTACCCCACACTGTTTTCACCTCGGGCAGAGTTTTAATCAGCTTATTAGTCTGCTGTAACAGCTCCCTGGCTTTACCAATTGATATACCCGGATAAGTCGTCGGCATATACATCAGATCACCTTCATCCAGCGGCGGAATAAACTCGCTGCCGACTTTATTAACCGGATAAAATCCGACTAATAACAGTGCCAGGGCAAAACTAATAATTAACATGGGAAAACGTAAACTGAAGCTCAGAACCGGTTTATATAAAGCCACCATAAGACGGTTTAAGGGGTTTTTATGCTCAGGTAAAACTTTCCCGCGAATAAAATAACCCATTAATACCGGGATCAGAGTGATAGCTAAACCAGCAGAGGCAGCCATGGCATAGGTTTTAGTAAACGCCAGCGGTGAAAACATTTTTCCCGACTGCCCTTCTAAAGCAAATACCGGCAGAAAGCTAAAGGTGATAATCAGCAGCGAGAAAAACAATGCAGGCCCGACTTCATTAGCCGCTTTACTAATCACCTGCCAGCGGTTTTTATCGGTCAGTTCGGTTTTTTCCATATGCTTATGGACGTTTTCAATCATCACTATCGCACCGTCAACCATCGCACCGATAGCGATTGCGATACCCCCTAATGACATAATATTGGCATTAATACCCTGCCATGACATGATAATAAAAGCGACAAATATTCCCACTGGCAGGCTTAACAACACCACTAGTGAAGAACGAAAATGGAATAAAAACGCAGCACAGATCGCAATAACGACAATAAACTCTTCAAGCAGCTTGTCATATAAATTATCAACCGCTGAATTAATTAATTCAGAACGATCATAAGTCGGCACAATTTCTACACCATCCGGCAGACTTTTCTGCAGCGTGTTTAGTTTATCTTTAACTGCCTCAATCACCCCCTGAGCGTTTTCACCAAAACGCATCACCACCACGCCGCTGACTACCTCACCTTCACCATTAAGCTCTGTCACACCGCGGCGCATCTGCGGACCTAAATTAATTTCTGCCACATCGCCTAATAATAATGGTGTACCTTTGCTGTTTACCTGCAGCGGTACAGCTTTTAGATCTTCAATAGAGGAGATATAACCCGATGTACGCACCATATACTCGGCTTCCGCCATCTCGATAACACTTGCCCCGCTTTCCTGATTGGCGTTTTGAATCGCCTGGCTGACTTTATTAAGCGGCATGTTATAAGCGCGCAGCTTATTCGGATCAACACGTACCTGATACTGTTTAACCATACCGCCGACCGATGCAACTTCAGAGACGCCCGGCACAGTCTGCAGTTCAAACTTTAAGAACCAGTCCTGCAGACTGCGCAGCTCACTTAAATCATGTTTACCGCTTTTATCCACCAGTGCATAACTAAAAATCCAGCCGACACCGGTTGCATCCGGACCTAATGCGCTGCGCGCCTGTGCAGGCAGATCCGGCGCTACCTGTGACAGATATTCCAGTACTCGTGAGCGTGCCCAGTACATATCAGTATTATCATCAAAAATAATATAAACGTACGAGTCACCAAAAAACGAATAACCACGCACTGTTTTTGCCCCGGGTACCGATAACATCGCGGTCGTCAGAGGATAAGTTACCTGATCTTCCACCACCTGCGGCGCCTGCCCCGGATAGCTGGTTTTAACGATAACCTGCACATCAGAGAGATCCGGAATCGCATCAATCGGGGTTTTCTGCAGCGCAAACAAGCCATAAGCGACAATTGCAGCGGTGATCAATAAAACCATAATCCGGTTTTTAATTGACCAGTTTATTACCTTGGAAATCATAGCTGCACCTCTTTCGCTTTCATCACCTGAGCAGGTGAAACAAAACTTAGATCTAACCAGTCAAGATCTTCATCTTCGATGCTTGGATCATACTGCGGCATGGAGGTTTTATTTTCTTCAACGGGCTGCATACGTTCAAAATCAGCACTGATACTGGACTCTGAATCTAATAAAAATTGTGCTGAAGTCACTATTTTCTGTCCTTCGTTAAGTCCTGATAAAATCTCCACTGAATCTTTATTTTCCAGGCCGGTATTAACTAACACAGATTTAAACTGACCATCACCTAAAGCTAAGACTACGCGGTTCATTTTTCCCGCATAAATCACCGCTTCACGTGGAATCTGCAGCCTTTGTTTTTTCATTTCCGGCATTAACTTAACACTGGCAAACATATTCGGCTTAAGCTCAGCCGTGGGGTTAGCAAACTGCAGGCGCACACGTAATGTACGGTTATCGGCATTCATTTCCGGGTAGATAAAATCAACCTGGCCGCTCCAGGTTTTTCCCGGGAAATAATCTAAAACCATGCTGGCTTTATCACCCAGTTTAACCAGCGAAGCCTGAGCGGCAAACACTTCCACATCCACCCATACCGTATCTAAATTTACCGCTTTAATAACCTGAGTTGCCGGAGATATATAGGCACCTTCATTTAACGCCAGTTCGGAAATCGTGCCTTTCTGCGGCGCATAAACAGTAATATTCTGCAGCACTTTTTGATCTTTAATAATTTTATCTATCTGACCACTGCTGACTCCTAATGCTTGTAGACGTGCTTTTGAGGAGCTGATTAAAGCACTGCGCTTAAGATTTAAGGCATTAAATAAAGACTCCTGTGCTTTTACCAGCTCGGGGGAATACAGCTCAAACAGAGCCTGACCTTTTTCAACTTCAGTGCCGACCGATTTAACGTAAAGCTTTTCAATCCAGCCGGATACACGGCTGTTAATCTGCCAGACCGCATCATCATTTGCCTGTACCGTACCCAGACTGTTAATACTGATAGTAAACGAGTCTTTAACTGCCGTGCCGGTGCGTACACCAAGATTATTTTCAACGGCAGGTGATATTTTAACTATCCCCGCCTCAGAATCCTCACCTGCCTCGGCATAAACAGGAACCAGATCCATACCCATCGGTGATTTGCCGGGTTTATCGCGGCGATAATTGGCGTCCATCGGCGCAACCCAGTATAAAATTTCCGGCTCAGCGGCGGGGGCTTTTTCCTGCTCTGCATAAACAGGGACGAGATCCATACCCATCGGCGATTTTCCAGGTTTATCGCGGCGGTAATCGGCATCCATCGGCGCAACCCAGTATAAAATTTCCGGCTCAGCGGCTTGTGCCGTCTTATTGATTTGTGCATTACTGCCGGCAAAGAAACCAGCCGTTAAAGCGACTGTTAAAACTAATAAATAATACATAATATTTTCCTGTTAAAGTGCCTGAAAATAACGAATCTGAGAAAGGCTTTTAAGTCCGTCAAAATACAACTGCTGATATTCAATACTGAGGTTCTGTTCATTGATATAAGCTTGAATAACTTCTTTGAAAGGACGGGTATTAGACTGATAACTCTGCTCTAAGAGTCTGCTCTGTAATTTGGCCTGCTTAAGCAGAGTCTCTTTATAACGAAGCTGACGGGAGGCAAGCTGCTGATAATTGATGATTTCAGCATCTAACAAAGCATTAAGCTGACGTAATAACAAACGGTGCTCAGCCTGTTTCTGCCCTTTAATCTGCTGCGCGGAAATCATTTTCTGATCCTGACGTTTATCGGTAAACAGCGGGATATCCATGGACACAAAACCACTAAGCAGATCCGGCCGCGCCATGCCGTCATCCATTTCACTTAAGCGGTGGCCGTAACCCACTTCTACTTTAAAGCTGGGTTTATAATCCTGTTCGGCAAGCTCAATATTATTATCAGCAACTAAAATATTCTGCGCTAACATCTTTACCTGCGGATGACTGCTTAACAGCTGGTAATGCTGCTCAGCACCTTTGTCTGCTTCAATATAAGCCAGGGTATCCCTCCACTCGGGAATATCGGCAGCTAAAGAACCATAAGCATTCTGGCCAATCCACTCGCTTAACAGAGTGCGGTAATTTAGCGACTGCTGAGTTAATAAAGCGGTTTTTTCATCATATTTGCTCAGCTCAATTTCAGCGGCAATCAAGTCTTCATTATCAGCCAGGCCTAATGAAAACTGTGACTGCAGGTCGTTATAAAAGCCGCTGAACAGCTTTTTATTTTCCTCAACCAGTTTCTTGGATTCTTCCACAAACAGTATGTTAAACCATAACTCACGTACTGTTTTTTTAACCGTTAGCTGACGATCGACAGCGGCATAAACCGCTACCTCTGACTGCTGATTAAAGCCCTTCTGTGCAAGCTCCAGCTGTGAACCGCGGCTGAACTGCTGCGATAAACCGACACTAAGCTGGGTCATGGGATCCTGATCTAACTGAAAACTGTCAGTCGGGATATTTGCCATTCCCAGCTTTATCATAGGGTCCGCCAGAGTAGACGCACTCACCCCCTGTGCTCTCAGCGCGCTCTTCTGCGCCTGATATATTTTCTGCGCAGGATCGGATTCAACCGCCAGCTGCTCGGCTTCACTTAATAAAAAACCTTGTGCCGTCAGGTTAAAACTAAGCAGCAGGGTCAGGCTTAAAAAGAAATATCTACAGATATTCATATTCTCTTTCCTTTTCTGCCGGTTACATTAGAAAAAACTATGCTGCAGAGTGATTAAAATAACCAAGCGGCAGTTATCCTACAGTCTCTGAAAAAGTAGTTTTTTAGCGTAACCAGCTTTGTTAGCACTTACTTTATAAACCGCTTTAAACTTGTTTTTTAAATAAAAAAACAGCCGTTTAAGGTTTTAATAAAGCTTGTCTGGTAACAAATCATTAATATGTTTTTTGATCAATAGCTCAGTCAAAACACTAAAAATCAAGATAGCGATTCAGTTTAAAACTGAAAAAAACAATTAAGCTAGAAAAGGGGGGCGATATAATGACTCAGGAAAATAACGGGGGGAGGCGGTACGAACTGCCTGGTAGGCCAGCAGCCGGTGAGACTGAGTAAGCCTATGATCATGCTCAATAAAATGTACAACTGACGGCGCTGTTATCAAATCACAATCATTTTGGCAGTCCACTGTATGAACCATTAGTTCAGCTGCACAGCGGCTCTTATGGTTCATCTGCTCAGAGCCTGCCGATGCCGTACTGTCTGACATATGCGACATAGGACAATCTGCCGCCATTACCATATTATTACTCTGTATAACAAAAGCAGACGCCGTCACTTTCTGAGTGAAAGTTAACAGTGTGCTAAGTATTAGTATTAAAGTAATAAAACGGTTCATATTCAACCAGGCTGCGAATCGGATAGGCGCATTCTAGAGGCTTACCTAAGGGTAAGGTCAATAGGCGTTTATTGATTACAGTCTATTTTCACGGACTTTACTTTATTAAATACAAGCCTATTTTCAATACGCTAGATACACAAAAAGCACTACGGACAGGTTATGAAGATAGGAATACTTAGACCTAAATTATTTGAAGATGCAGGCAGCTTGGGTATATTTGTAAAATTCTGCTAGAATGCCTGTCTTTTAAAACAAGCAGCAAGCTAACAGTATGGTCGCTTAAGGAACTAGCCGCTTACGATTGAATCCTTAGGAAATGAGACAATGATAAAAATTATTTACCGCACTACGGCATCTTTACTGGTCAGCACCTCCCTGCTGCTGGGCGGCTGTATTGAACATACAGAAAAAGAAACAGAATCAGAAACAAACACAGAAACCGAAACTGCTGCCGTTCCAAAAAAGACACCGCTCATAACTTTGCCGCTGGAAGTATCGATCAACTCACTTACTGAATTAAATGCCCTGTTTGATAAATACCAGTACAGCAGTGAACAGTGGGCAAAAGGCCCCCGTGAAGTACCGCGTTTAACTTTTTCAGGTATCAGTAAAAAATGGCAGACTCAGTCACCTAAACTTGCAGTCGACACTAAAAAAAGTGTCTTTTTCCGTTTAATGACACCACTGATATTGATCTCTAATGAAAAAATACTCAAAGAACGTGAAACAGCAGCAGACAGCCCGTTAGACTCGCCTGAATTAATCAAGCTTGCACTTAAATACCGTATTATCAAAGACAGTAAAACAGTCTTAGATGAAACCTTACGTAAATCTCTTCTGCAGCGTGTTGATATTCTGCCCCCTTCTTTAGCACTCGCGCAGGCGGCAGAAGAAAGCGGCTGGGCAACATCGCGATTTGCCCTTGAAGGAAATGCCTTTTTCGGTCAGTGGGATTTCAGCGGTAACGGTATGAAACCCAAAGCACAGCGTAAAGAGCTGGGTAATTACGGTGTGGCACGTTTTAACAGCCCGCTTGGTTCGGTAGAGGCTTATATGCTTAATCTTAACAGCGGCAGTGTTTATCAGCCGCTGCGTGATTTACGAGCAGAATTACGCGTCAGTGATCAGAAAATCAGCGGTTATAAACTGGCTGGTACGCTTGATAAGTACTCAGAGCGCGGTCAGGTTTATGCGCAGGGACTGCAGAAAATGATCAGTTATAATGAACTGGCTAAAGTAGACCAGGCTTATCTTGCTGATAATCGTTTAGTTCATATCACCAGCGGCAATTAAACATTCCGTTTAACCTGACAATACAGGCACCGTTCAGCAAAGCGATGCTTATATTATATATCAATTATTAAGGCATGATTTATGCAGTTTGAATCTGAATTTACACTCAACCGCCAGCACTTCGAAGAGTGTTTTGATCAGTCATTACCCTTTACAAAAAATAAAAATCCAAGGTACAAGTTTATGGCGGCTTTACTTCTCGGCGGCCTGCTTATTGTCATTTTTATACAGGGCCAGAAAACCTTAGGTTTCTTTTTAATGGCCTTAGCCGGCTTAGAGTATTTTAGCTTTCGCTACAAACGTACCTGGTGGTTAACCAGACAGATGTGGAGTAAAAATTCGGGTAATACCATCAAATTAACCATTGATGAGCAGGGGGTTAAAATAAACAGTTTATATAACAATACGCAGCTGCAGTGGTCAGAAGTCGCTAAGGTCGATGAAACACCTAAAGGGCTGATGCTGACCTTAGAAAACGGTGCCCTTAACTACCTTTCTAAAGCAGTGCTCAACGAGCAGGTAAGCGACTTTATTAAGCAGCACAATAAAAACGCCTAAAAGTCCTCTATGGTTTTCATTTCAAAAACGCTGTAGGCCGGCGTTTGATAGGGATGGCTGGTAATTAACGCGGCCAGTACTGCTTTGATAAGCTTTTTATCACAAACCATCTCTACTTTATATTCTTCAACAGACTCCAGTTGATTAACAGAGCCAATAAAGGGCTGACTTGTTTCGAGCGGACGAAACTGTCCGCGGCCCGACGTCTGCCAGCAGCACTGCTCATATTCGCCAATGCGCCCGGCTCCAGCATTAAACAGCGCAGATTTAACCTTCTCAACATACTCGCCGGGTACATAAAACACCAGTTGATACATTTCATCTTCCTTTTTTGTGCAGGTAAAAAAGTACAGGCAGCAGAACCATACTGGTAGTCAGCATATCCGCGACACTATGGTAATCAAGAAACCACATCAGATAAAAATAGATGAATAATGACAGCGGTGCGAATAACAGCATTTTTTTATTTTTCATACTGATATCAATAACAAATACTAAAGCCAGTGCGCTATGAGTACTGTAGTCCATGGCTAAGGCCGGCCAGATTTTTAAACTGTTATCCAGGAGCATCAGCCCATAAACAAGAGTTAAAGAGAGCAGTAATACAATAATGCGCAGGCGCCGTTTTACCTGCGTCTCTTTTTTCCAGTAATACAGATAAGCAAGTACCAGAAGCGGTGTATACAGATCAGCAGTAAGCGACGCCAATGTCATTCTGCAACAGTCGCTTAAGGACGGGCTTTACTGTAGTCAACAGTATGATCGCAGCTTCCTTCTGACTCGCAGTCATTAATACCGTCCCGGTTTTTATCCCAGCTGGAATGCATACGCTTCACTTGTTTAAATTTCGCTTCTTCGTTTTGCTGCGATAAATTTAACAGCAGCAGCGTTTTTTCAAAGGGTTCTGTCGGGTAATCTGCATTGGACTGCCCTTGTGCATGGCCTAAATAGTCAACACGAATCTCATTATCGAAGAGATTAATCTTCTCTTCACGAACACGATTTCCCAGCAGGACAGAATCTAAGTGACGGCTTTGTTTGCTGACAGAGTCATAGGAAAACAGACCGACATAAACAAAAACACCGCTGCCGGCAGTATTAACCACAAAAGGTGCAGCAAAATGAATGAGACCTCTTTCAGCTTCAGTCAGCAGCACCATTTTAGACATGTTTAGATAAAGAGAGCCACGGTCATAAAGCGCTTCTTTTCCATCAGCAGCTTCCTGTAAAACGTCCTGATAGTGACCGCGCAGATAAAAGCTATTATCAATCTTTTCCTGTTTATCTAATACAACCTGTTTATCTGTTTCCGGGTAATCCATGCTGACAGGATAAGCGGCAGACAGGTTTTCATAAATTATCTGGCTGAGAGTCTGTTCACAGGTTTGTTCAGACTCATTCCAGACACCGGCTATTTTTTTACACTCTTCAGGCGAGTTAATTTTACTGTGCAGAAAATAGATGCCGCCGAATACAACAACAGCCACAATAATTATCTGATTAATTCTTTTATGCATTTTCATTATTCCGGTTAATAATCTAATTTTATTGTTGATAACAGTTTTTTAAATTCATCGTTTAAGGGGGCGTTAACGGTAATTAACTGATCTGTTTTAGGATGTTTAAAAGATAAAAATTCCGCGTGCAGCAGTAAACGATGACTGGCAAATTCATCGCGAAACATCGCATTATGTTTACCGTCTCCATGTGAGGTATCCCCGACAATCGGATGGCGAAGATGTGCCATATGACGGCGCAATTGATGCTTACGCCCGGTTTTAGGTGTCAGCGACATCAGACTGTAACGCGATGAATCATAAGGTCTTACTGCAATCGGCAGTTCGGTCTGCGCCAGGCAGCGGTATTGCGTGAATGCCTGCTGCGCCGGTTTATCTACATTGGCTTTTTTATCCGCAATTTTATCGAGAATTTCTTTCAGTGCATAATCAAGTTCACCATCCCCTAGATGGCCGCGCACCACAGCGAGATAAGATTTTTCCATGCTGTGCTGAGCAAACTGATGCA
This sequence comes from Psychromonas ossibalaenae ATCC BAA-1528, assembly GCF_000381745.1. Classification (GTDB taxonomy): domain Bacteria; phylum Pseudomonadota; class Gammaproteobacteria; order Enterobacterales; family Psychromonadaceae; genus Psychromonas; species Psychromonas ossibalaenae. The sequence goes on from NZ_KB906968.1 coordinate 219,431, forward strand.
TCAAATTACGCGCGCTTTCTTTATCAAGCGCAAACAATAAAACCCCGGAAGTCGGCCGGTCCAGGCGGTGCACCGGAAATACATATTTGCCGATCTGATTACGCACTTTCTGCAGTGCAAACTCTGTGGCATGACTGTCTAACCAGCTGCGGTGTACCAGAAGCCCGGAAGGTTTATTCACAGCAACCAGATGTTCATCCTGATATAAAATATCCAGATCCGGGCTGCTCGTTTCAATATCAAGATCCTGATCTTCCAATGCTTCATTGAAAAGCAGCTCCTGGTTTTCAAGCTGATTGTTTTCTATATCACTCATTATTTTCACTTAAATTTCAATTGTTGTCATTAAAAACACTATCAATAGAGGCAATGATCTTCTCTATTTCGGTGCTGTTAACCGCCAGAGGTTTAAAATACTCTTCGGCCATTGCCGACAGCGACAAACTCTCCGGCAGCGCCTCTGAAAACTGTAAAATCTGTCCCATTTTTACGATAAAGATAAACTGCAGCCACTGCACAAAGCTGAGTTTATCAATAGAAAAAGGCTCAGTGCTGTTAAGCGCATCTGCATCAGGCGGTATTTCCTGCCATAAATTCCGGCGGCGCAATTCACTTTCCAGCTGATTTAAAAGCTCAAGCAACAGGCGGCGTTTTTTTAATTCACTCTCTCTATCAGTCATATCTGTTACTTAGCAAAATTAGTTAGTGACATAATATACCAGCTAGTTAGTCAATGGGGTATAATCCTCAGTACATTATGAACAACAGAATAATATTATTATGAGCATGAATACCCTTACTGAATTTTTACAAGAATCTAAATGCCAGTTTCGAGTTTATGATTTGGGACGTAAAGTCAGCAGAATAGCCAGCAGTGTTTTTGAAAAAATTGCACATAATGAACAGCCCTATCCGTATCCGATACAGCAGCACGCTTATATTGCCCTGACATTCTGGCAGACCAGCGTACAAAAAGAACATTTCATCTGGTTTTTAAAAATGCCGCTCGATGAACAGGGACTGATGAAAATTACCGCACAAAGCAGCTTTATAAGAATGGTGGTTGAAGCGATCGGCGAAGACTTAACCGTCGATATCAGCAAAAAACTGCAGGAGCGTCTGGCCAGCAACCCCTTTGTATTTAAACCCGCGGCAGAAAAGTTAGCTATTTTTAATGCGGCCGTGAATACCGGCTTGATCCGTCCCCCCTCCTCTTTTTATCAAGCAGCCGCGCACTACTTTTCAGGCGCAGCAGGGTGGAATAACTGGCAGGAATTAGGCATTCAAGGTATTGCTGATTTAACGGCACGTTTAAATCATGATAATAATCAGGAGCATCTGATTATTGCGCTGCCGTTTTTACCGCAGCAGCCTCTGCAGTCATTAGCCTTATGTTTAGAAAACCAGGATCAGATAAGTACCAGTCTGGCAGAAGCACTTGTCCGGCAGGCCGATATAGAGCTGCAGGCGGATCACCAGGACAGTGCCATTTTATTATTACGCGCTTTAGCCAGCGCACCAGCTGCCGGTATTACTAAAGCGCTTTTAGAAAAACAGTTCAGTTCGGAGTTAATTCATAACCCGCACTGGTATGTTGGTATTGCTGGACGATTATGGACAATGCTGGAAGATGAAACACTGCTTAACCGCTTTCTAGAAGCCTTAGCAAATAATCAGCCGTCACTGTTTCCGCAGCTGTTTGCTGATTTAGTCGCGATTCCGTCTCTGCGCGATAAAGTGCTTAAACAATTACGTTTACCAGCACGTTCACCTGCATTATCAGAGGCTATCGGTGTCCTTTTTTCAGGCATTAAAACAACTTAAACAAACGGGAAAGTCATGTCGAGTCTGCTATTTATTTTATTTTGCGTTTCAGCGGGTACGCTTATCTGGAAGCTGCGCCAGCAGTCTGAATATGCCAAAAAACTGATCACTCAGCACTGTTTTAAACTGGATCTGCAGTTACTGTCAGTTTCTCGTTCTAACTTTAATTTTAAACTTGGCAGAGACTTTCTACAGGCCAGTTTTGTATTTGAATTCAGCAGTGATAACGATAACAGCTATCAGGGACGGCTGTTCATATCGGGGTTACGTAAACCACGTTTTGAGCTGCCTGTGTATCGTACTTTTGAAGATCCCAACACACTGCATTAATTTTCTCTAAACATTTTTTATACAGGATATTTCTATAATGGATCGTATTATTTTAATTGCTCAGCAAATTGCGAAAGAAGGGAAAGTACCTAATACCGCATTGATCAAATCACGCCTGCCGAAAAATGTACCGCTGCCGGCAATTATTCAAGGTCTGAAACTTTGGAGAGAAAATCCAGATAAAGAGATCAACTCTCCATCCGAGCCGGCACTGACTGCAGCAGCAGACAGTGAAGGTGCAGCAAGTTTTGATGCATTATTAGAAATCAAAATTGAACAGATGATAAAACCGCTGTTCACTGAGATAGCTGATTTAAAAGAGCAGCTTGAAACCTTGCAAAAACAACTTAACACAGAAGATAAAGAGTAACCGTGTTTATTAAAGAACTTACATTTGAGTGTTACCAGAATACTCAATACGCAGCCGTTGAAAGAGCAATTAACAATTACTTTGATATGCTCCGTTATAACGGGCAGATTTTAGGCCGTGAATTCCCCATTGCGATGTTTGAAGGCTGGTTTGTCAGCCGCTTAGTCTGCCCGGAAGAAAACAGCTTAGAGGAAACTTTTAACAGTCCGCAGGTAAGACACGCTTTAAATCAGTTAACTGAAGCGGGTTTACTTACCCCAAAAATTAAAACCGTCGCAGAAGACTTAAATTCATTGGAGTGCGCTGCAGACACCCAGCCGCAGTGGCAGGTTTTATACACCACATTTTTAGATACCTGTTCACCACTTCGCTGCGGTGAAACGCTTGCGCCTATTCCGCTGTACCGCACTCCGGAGGCTGTCAGCAACGGCGACCGTAAAAGTGTTCTAAAATGGCAGGAAGAGTGGATAAACTGCGATGAACTGCAGATGAACGGCTCCGCGGTTTCCAGCTATGCATTAAAAGAGATTGGGGAAGTCGACAGCAAACTCTACTACCGCGGCACGAACCTGTGTAAGCGGATTGAATTTGTCACTAAGGTGCCCACCTATTACTACCTTTATCGGGTTGCAGGAAAAAACCTGCAGGAAGAACAGCAGCGTAAGTGCCCAAGCTGCGGTGGTGAGTGGAAATTAGCAGCACCGTTATTTGATATTTTCGACTTTAAATGTGATAAATGCCAGCTAGTTTCTAACCTGTCCTGGGATTTCAAAAAGTAAGCATCAGACTATTTTCTGCTAACACTTGAGTAATTAGAGGAATAAAAATCATGTTAAAAAAAATAAAAATATTCGCCGCCCTGCTGATTGTATTAGTGATCGTATTTTTTGGATTAAGAGGCTGCTCTAAAGATGAAGTCGGTGATGTTTCACTAGGCATGTTTACTACTAAAGATATTAAAATTGAAAAACTCAACGACCCGGTTGTTTCCGGTGTAACCTGTCATATTTCCAATATTGTCGCTGACCTGGACTTTTCTGATCCGTCAGACTCTTCAATCAGCTGCCGCCAGACCGGTGAAATAACCCCGGCAATGCTGACTCAAATAGACAAATCTAAAGGCGGCGAATTAGTTTTTAAAAAATCCAAAAGCATCCTCTTTAAAAGTCTGAAAATAAAACGTATTTTTGATCCGTCAACACAGACGCTTATTTATATCGCTTTCAGCACTAAAGAGTTAAACGGCAGCTTTAAACACTCGATGTCTACTGTTCCACTGTGGGGAACAAAAGCTTACAACACGCCGGTTACTGAAACTAAATAGAGAGTAAAAAGGGGCTGAATGCAGTCCCTTTTTCAGGCCCCCCTCCCTCCGTCCGGCAATACATTTATTAACAAGCAGCTCTGCTCGACATAAATAAGCTAATTACATTTGCTCAAAGAGTTACGATGCTATAGTAAAGCTAACTTTCTTTACTGAGGGATCAATATGTTAAATGAAAATCATGCACTTATTCTCGACTTTCCGGAACTAAAAATGGACATCGTTCATCTCAACCATGACAGTCCGACATTTAAAGAAAAATCACAGCAGTACCACCTGCTCGATTACGATATTCGCCAGCTTGAAATAGCAGGAAGCCCGACAGATGATGAACATATGAATCAGCTGAAAATAAAAAGAGCACAATTAAAAGATTTATTATATCTGCAGTTAAAAGAACATCATGAATCCTGCCGCGCCTGAATATCTATAAGGCAGTTAATGAAAAAGGACAACCTGAGTTGTCCTTATCATGCTTTAATGAACACGGCTAGCGCATTTTAATCCCTGATTCTAAAAGGGCTGAGCGATAGCCATCATCTAGTGCTGCCATCTTTTTTTTTGCAGCTATACTCGCCGACTTTGTCTTATCTTGTTTAAATAAGCCCATCGCTATTTTTCTCATTACATTAAAAGCAAGTGGACCTCGGCCTTTACGAATCCTTGATTCATCTTCTCTAAAAGTCATATCTAGCATCCAGTGCATACTCTCAACCTGCCAATGATTACGGACTGCATGTAGACTTTGTTCTGCGTTTAAGTTCAGTGAACTAATGTACCAACGGGTTTCTGTGGTCTCTTTTCCTGTGGATTTTTCATATACATCCGATGT
>NZ_KB906969.1 GCF_000381745.1 Psychromonas ossibalaenae ATCC BAA-1528
TAACGTTAAAAAACTACGTCTATGTTTACAATCCGTACCGACATAAAAACGATTGTAGAAGCTTCTTAAAACCAGCTAACTCAATTTTAAGTCAAGCTACTTAGCTTGGCTTTTTTGTATCCATAATTGCCAAATAAAACTACGTTTGTCGGATCACCGCTATAAAAGACCTATGTAAATATTTTTATATAAAAACAAGGCTAACGACAGCCTGCTTTGCCCTGCCTGAAACATTGCAATAACGACTCGTTACTTAATGTTTCTGCATTACTGAATTGTGTACTTTCAACAGCATAAGCCGAAGCACTAAAAAGTGACGCAGCCAATAGAGCACTGGCAAATAAACTTATTTATTTACTTATATTCATCTCTCCTTTACGGGTTTGTTAATAAGAAAATCTGCATCTGAGAATTAACTCTTTTTATTCCCCGGGCTTACCTAATAAGCGTGATTTCTACACAACTCGATTTTCCTAATACACTGTATAAGACAGATTTAGATCACAAAAAAATTCACTGTATGAGGATGTTTTTAAAAACACCTTAATAAACAAATATATTTTTCTTCAGCCATAAAAAAAGGTAACCCGAAGGTTACCTTTTAAGTCTAAAGCTTATTTAAGTATCAATAGTGCTTATTCAGCAGCTGCTGGACAAGCTTTAAGAGACAGACCGCCAGATATATAATCAATATCGCCATCTACTGGGTTAAAATCAGCAACTAAAATTGACTCTTGTTTTTCGATGAAATCACGCAGTACCAAAGCATCTGCAATTTCTATAGAAGTTGATTCAATAGCCGGGTAACCGTCACCGCCAGCGGCAAGGTATGTTGATAAAGAGAACTTATACTCTTTTGCTGCATCAAAAGCTTCACCACCAATTTCATTAATGGTAACTTCTTGAGCGTCACAATCTACAGATAGCTTAATACCATCTAATTGAGCATACGAGCCAGCACCACCAGTTTTAGTTGCAACCTGGTTAAGGTACGCAATAAGATCTGTACCAGTCATAGTGGCATAAGCAACCATATTGCCGAATGGCTGTACGGTTAACACGTCACGATAAGTAATATTCCCTTCAGTGATAGAAGCACGTACACCACCCGAATTCATAATACCAAAATCAGCATTAACTAGTTCATATTTGCTTTGTGCTCTAGCAAGCAGATGACCTAAATTAGTCTGCTCAGAACGAACGGTAGCTTTAACACCAATCAGCTCACCATCAGTAGAACCGATAACAACATCTAACAGTTCCTGTCCTTTTTCTTTGTATGAGCGTAATGCTTCCAGCACACCAGTGTTTTCTTCAATTGCAGTAGTACCTGGAATAAGTGTTGTATTACCGTCCGCATCTTTATCAGGAGAACCATACTTATTAAGTACCATCAGATTAACCGGTACTAAGTCATAGCTTGCAAGATGCAGTTCACCATTAAAGTACTCGAAATCAGCACGGCCGACATATTTACCCCATTCATGGGCCTGCATTATGTAAGTGCCGTTCTGCTGATCTGGTGTACAGTCATCGCCACGATTAAAGTCCGCGTAGTTGTTAGTACCAGGTTCCATACAAACAGGGTCTTGAGAGTGGCCGCCGATAACAGCCTGCAGATCACCTTTCGTTACAGCACGTGCCAGTGCAACATCACCAGGCGCGTTACTTCCGCTAGTCTCATCGGCATAATGGCCCATATGAGTTGTTGCAAAGATCAGATCCGCTGTTTTAGCAGCTTTAATTTCTGCAATAACTTTTTTGATCTCTACTTTTGGATCCGTGAAATCAAGGCCGCTGATATATTCAGCATTACCAATTTTAACTGTATCTTCAGTTGTTAAACCAATAACAGCTACACGCAGACCGTTTACGTCAAATATTTTATAAGGGTCAAAGTAGCGTTCGCCAGTTGCTTTATCGTAGATATTAGCTGCCAGCATCGGGAAATCAGCCAATTTACGCTGCATTTCCACTACATCTAAGGAATTATCAAACTCATGGTTACCAACAGCCATAGCATCATAACCAATTAAGTTCATACCGATAAAGTCCGGCACGGCATCCTGCATATCAGATTCAGGCACACCTGTGTTGATATCACCACCAGAAAGCAGCAGTACTTCACCACCTTCAGATTCAACTTCGGCACGAATCTGATCAATCAGTGTCTTACGAGCGGCCATACCATATTCGCCGTCATCACTCTGCCAGAAACGACCATGGTTATCATTAGTGTGCAACACTGTGAATGTAGTACATGCATCACCGGCTAAGGCACATGTCGATACTTCTGTCGTTGTAGTTGTAGTTTCCGTTGTTGTTGCAGTTGTCGTTACCGTATCTACCGTTGTTACTGCCGAGGTAGTTACTGTCTCATCATCATTACAGCCTGCTAAAGCAGCTAGAACAGCAGTTGCGACTAAACCTTTCATTAGCTTGTTTTTCATTTCAATCAATCCTTAGATTATCTTCACTAGTTATTTTCATATGTTCCACTCAAGAACAAAAGAACGCCATTTACAGACATCCTAACAAAGAATAATCGCAAGATATGTCAGTTTTATGAATAAACGTGAGCTGCGCATCTATTTTTTTTTACAGCAGTCGCTAAGCCTATATAAAATATAAAAATGTTTTTATTCGTATGTGTTACTGATAAAAATTTGTGAACAAAGCGTTCGTAAAACATGTAATATCATTGCAGCAAACAATAACTAGATTGTCATTTTGACAGTGCCAGCACTACCCCAGAAAGTCATCAATAAAAACAAATCAAATTAACAACAAAAACACAAGTGACTGATAAAGAACGGTTTAAATTAAATTTCGGGTCTAGTTCACATTCCTTGAAAGAGAATTTAAAAGCCCTACCTGGATCACAATAATTTATTGTAACAAAGTGTAATGTTCCATCCCTCGAAAATATACAGCAGTCTATTTTTGAAGAAAGATCGATGAAACATTGATAAATAGATGCCTTATAAAATTCTATTTTAGAATGTTTTTTCAATACAGCTGTTCAATAAATAGTGTGAAAAATACAATCACTACTAAGTTTCGGCAAATAAAAACTGTGTGAGCATATGTTTATCCGTAACACATATGATAAAACTAACTACGTTAATAAAAATGTATTGAATAGATAGAAACAGGTTCATCAATCACCTAAAAATTTTTTATTAATCATGCACTATTACTAATCAGTAACTGCAGTGAAGCCCTGTTACTAATGGGCTGGTTTTATATATAAGGACATAAAATGAAAAAGAACTTTCTAGCTCTATCAATTGGTGCAGCACTATCATTCGGTGCTCAGGCTGACATTCTCATCTCTGAATACGTTGAAGGCGGCGGTTACAATAAAGCCATTGAAATTGCTAACACAGGATCCGAAGCTGTCACATTAACAGGTTACGAGCTGGCTAAATCAACCAATGGTAACGGCGAGTGGGGCACTAAAATGGCACTTGACGGCATTACTATTGAAGCTAATAGTGTCTATGTGATCATGACTTCCGACTCAAGAGTAAGTGATGATATTAAGGCTGTTGCAGATACGAGTAATGATGTTGTCGGGCATAACGGTGATGATCCGATGGCTCTGCTGAAAGACGGTGCTGTGCATGATCTGTTTGGTGAAATGGGTGATGTTGATTTCGCTAAAGACAAAACTTTTGTCCGTCGCGTTTATACACCGTCTGCAGTTTACAATAAAGCAATGTGGGAAGAATTTGCAAAAGACAATATTGATAACCTAGGTAAATTAGATGCAGGTCAGGAACTGCCTGAACCGGTTGTTGGAGAACCAGCAACGATTATGGCGCTGCAGGGTGACTCATGGGAGTCGCCTAAAACAGACGTAGCTAACGGCAAATATGTATCAGATGAGACCTTCATCGTTGAAGGTATTGTTACTACGCTTGATTATGCCGGCGGTTTCTTTATTCAAGATGAAGCAGGTGACGATAACCCTCTAACATCCGACGGTATCTTTGTTATCGGTTCAACTACCGGCCTGAGCGTTGGTGATAAAGTTGCAGTAACGGGTAAAATCAAAGAAGACTACGGCTGGACTAAATTAGATTCAACACTGGTAGAAGGGATCAGCACAGGCAACAGCATAGCGGCAACCCCTCTGCGTACCCTTGAAACAGACGAAGATTTTGATTTCACGTTAGAGCGCCATGAAGGCATGTTAGTTGCGTTTGATAAAGCTGCTGATATGCGTATTACTCGTTCATTTAGTTACGATTATGCAGGAAGCCGTAATAACATGGTGGTTGCTAATGAACGTATTAACATGCACCCTAACCAGTTAAATGCACCGGCGGCTCATGAAGGTGAACTAGACAGTGCCGCTGAAATACAAACAGACTGCAACCAGGACAAACGTGTTGTTGTTGAATCATTTGCTAAAGCTGCTAATGGTGTCGTGCCGTGGTATCCTGATTTTGGTAAAGAAAGTGCTGAGCAGAATGGCAGTACCGATGATTACCTGCGCATCGGTGACATCATTGACGGCCTAGAAGGGGTACTAACCTATTCTTATAATGACTACCGTTTCTATGTAACTAACGAAGCAACTAAAGAAACCTTTGTCCGTGAAGGTACTGACCGTACAGCGGCTCCTGTTCTTAAAGAAGGTGACCTACGTGTTGCGACCTTTAACGTACTGAACTACTTCAACTCTCCATTCGGCGGTGATGCAAATCCAACAGGTCAAAACCGCGGCGCAACAACTGCAGAAGACTTTGAAAAACAGGCAACTAAAATTGTAAGTGCGATGCTGGCAATTGATGCTGATATCCTGGGCTTAATGGAAATTGAAAATAACGGTTTTGGTGACAACTCAGCTGTTGTAGATCTGGTTAAACGTCTTAACGCAGAACTTGATGCTGCAAACCAGTATTCAATTACTGAGCCACAAGCTGAAGAACTGACAGAAGGCTTTATCGGTACAGATGCGATTACTACCCAAGTGATTTTTAAAGCATCAAAAGTAGGCCTTGATACAGTACGTATTATTGAGATGCCGGAGCAGCATGCACCTGAAATCACCATCGAAATCGGCGGCAAAGATAAAACAGAAAGCGGTGATAACTACATGCGTAATGCAATTACGCCGACCTTCTCTATTGCCGGTTCAGATGAAAAGCTAACTATTTCAGTTAACCACTTTAAATCAAAAGGTTCAGCTTGTTGGGAAGATTACGCTCTGCAGGCCGGCGGTGATCCGGATAAACAGGGACAGTGTGAAAACTTCCGTGTTTCAGCAGCTTACCAGTTAGGCAAAGTAATGGCTGAGATTGAAGGTCATAAACTGATTGTGGGGGATTTAAACGCTTACGCTAATGAAGATCCTATTATGGTGTTAACTAACCGTGATAACGCACCGGAAGATTACGTATTGAAAGCTGCTCGTAATACGTCTGTTGGTGGTGTGGAGCTTCATGGAGATGACGGTGCAGTCATTACTGAATCTTACGGTTATGCCAATGTAATCCGAGATATGCACCCTGAATCTCATAGTTACTCTTACAATGATGAAGTGGGTACGCTGGATTACATCTTAGCTTCTGCATCACTTAAGGATAAGATTGTTGACAGCATGGACTGGAATATCAATTCATCGGAAACAACTTTATTTGAGTATCCGTCAAAATACACAGGTGACCTGCCTAAATATGATGATGCCTACAGCTCATCGGACCACGATCCGGCAATTGTTATCCTGAACTTTGATGACTCAGTTGACCCAGTTGACCCAGTTGACCCAGTTGACCCGGTTGATCCGGTTGTAACACCTGAATTACCTGAAGAAATTGAACTGCCGGCTGAAGTAAAAGAAATACCGACTGCAGTCGTACAGGATGATGAATTCAAGGTAGCATTCAACCTGATTGAAGCCAATAAGGCGGCGCAAGCGGCTGGTAATGAAGCACTTGTTGTTGGTGATGTCGCAACATTAATCATCACTGACGGTACTGAGCAGATAGCAGTAAAAATGTCCAAAACTGTGAAAGAAGTACTAGATGCTGAAGACTTTACAGCGGGTTATGTTGAGTTTGAAGTTCCAGCTTTAGACGCCGGTGATTACACAATGACAAAAGTTATTCAGGATGCTGAAGGTACTCAGAAATTTGCCTCAGAAGCCGTATCTTTTTCTGCTGCTGCCAAGGCAGTTCCAGTTGAAACTGCAACAACAACAGCAACAACAGATACAGATACAGATACAGATACAGCAACTACTGTAACAACAACTACAACGGACAAAGAGGGTGGTTCAACGGGATTATTCAGCCTGATTGCTCTACTTGGACTTGGTTTCCTTCGCCGCAGAACAGCGAAATAATCATTACCTGATTTAATTATAAGGGGGCTGAACAGCCTCCTTTTTTATGGAAGAAAAGAAATGAAAAAAACAATTATCGCACTGCTGGCAGTGACCTCTTTTGGTGCGCAGGCTGCTAATATTCAAGCTCATGATCCGCATGTCGTTGCGCCGTTTTCAGTACTATGTAAAAAAGTAGAGCCGGTTGACCCGACGGACCCAACAGATCCTAATGACTATTATGCGGGAACTGAAAATCTGCAGGGTGCTGAACTTAAAGCCAAACTGAATCAGATTATCTCAACGGGTGTAACCAAACTGCCCTACTCTTCATCTGAATTCGATGTCTGGGATGCTCTGGCCGTGACCGATCAGGATCCGGATAACGAGAATAATGTTATTTTAATGTACACAGGACGTTCACAGTTAATAACCTTTTCATCCAGCGGCAATAATGATCCGGATGCATGGAACCGTGAGCATACTTATCCGAAATCCAACGGCGGATTTAATGATAAAAGTGCATCAGGCTACACAGATATTCACCATCTTCGCCCGACCGATGCATCAATCAATAATGAGCGCGGCAACCTGGAGTTTGATAACGGCGGCTCAGCAACCAGCGAATCGCCAGATGCCGGTAATAAAAAGACCAGCACCACATTTGAACCGCGTGATGCTGTAAAAGGTGATGTGGCACGCATGATGTTCTATATGGCAACACGTTATGAAGGACATGATCTGAAAACCCCGGATCTAGAACTGGTCAGCAGTGTGACTGATAACAGCACCGCAATGGGTAATGTCTGTACCCTGCTCGACTGGAACATACAGGATCCGGTTGATACATTCGAATCAGATCGTAATGATAAGATCCAAAAAATCCAGGGCAACCGTAACCCGTATGTTGACAACCCTCAGTGGGCAAATGAAATTTTTGCTAAAGATTGTCAGTAACAGTAATAAAAAACTATCAATAAAAACCACAGATAACAGCCTTTTTAATCAAAGAGGCTGTTATATCCCCCCCGGCCAGCATATTAAGTTTTACTGCCAGCATCTTCAAAACATCATGAGGTGATGGAAAGTTCAGTATAATTAATGTTTAATAGTATGAGCAAAAAGTAGTTCGCCTTTAATCTTTTCTAATTATTCGATGAGTAACATTACATGTCTCAAATTAATACTAGCTTTAACGAACTCACCACTAACGATCAGGATCTGCTTACTGAAATTGCGGTTTTATATTATCAGGAAGGAGCAACTCAGGAAGAGATCTCAAAAAAGTTTTCTATTTCTCGTGTTAAAATCGGCCGTCTTCTACGCAGAGCAAGAGAAGAAGGCATTGTTGAAATTAATGTCAGGTACCATCCAGTATACAGCGCACAGCTTGAACGCCGCTTAGTTGATAAGTTTAAGTTAAAACGTGCTCTGATCGCACTGGACCAGACAGATGTTAATGAGCAGCGTAAACAAGTCGCAATACTGGTATCAGGATTTCTCGCTAATAACCTTACCGAAAACAGTACCGTGGCCGTGGGTAAAGGCAGAAATGTCGCAGCCGTTGCCGATCATGCCGGTATAGTTACCCAACGCAACGCCCGCTTTGTCTGCGCACTTGGCGGTACACACCGCAGCGGAGACAGCACAAATGCGGACCATATCTGCCGACGCCTGGCAAAAAAATTCGGTGGTACAAGTGAAACATTATATGCCCCTGCATATGTTGATAATCCGGAAGTACGACAAACTTTTTTTGAACATGCTACCGTTGCAGAAACCTTAAATCAGGCAAGAATTGCAGAGTTTGCTCTGGTTGGTGTAGGTGATATGAATGAAAACAGTCACATGGTACAACTCGGCTGGTTTACTCCGCAGGAATTTGTGGAAGCCCGTATCAATCAAGGGGTTGTCGGCGATATAGGCGGTTTTGATTTCTTTAAACTCAACGGTGAAAATGCCAATACAACCTTAAGAAGTCGTGTTATTGGTTTAGGCACAGACGATCTGCAGCGCATTCCAAATGTTATCGCAATTGCGACAGAAGATAGAAAAGTATTAGCTATGCTTGGCGCCCTGCGCACCGGCAGTATTGATATACTTGCCACCAGCGCCAGCTGTGCAATGGCATTGCTGAGCATGGATGATTAGTCTTTATTAGTCACAACATTTGCCTGTTGAAATAATTGCAAGTAATAGAATATAAAAAGCCAATCCATATAAGAATTGGCTTAACAAAGCATCATTGCCGTTCGATAAGGCAAATAGTCCTTATGGTCGTATTACATGCTGCTGCCGCCGCGTCCGCTTTGCAGACATTTTATTAATTCAGGGCCATTTGCCTGATCAACATGTCTGCACGAACCATATAACATTTGTTCGCTGCTAAATTGATTACTTTGCAGCGCGCTTACGGGAGCCACAAAAAGTGAAACACTCATTAACACAGCTGCAAATAAAGCAGTTATTTTTTTCATAGCAATCTCTCCTGTAAAATTGCATCGGCAGTTAAAAGTTCTGCGCCAGCTATGCGGCTTTAAAAATGCAAAGCTTAAACTGCCTGAGACAGGATCCTAGCGGTCGCTTCCATCCATTCTACGCAGACAGACTAACTGTGCAGATCCGCTCAATTTCATACAATCGGTATAAACAACATCCTCATCGAGCATCTGGGTTGTAGACGCAGCTGAGGCCGGTACAGTGAAAAGCGCTGTAGTCATGATCACAACAGCATACAAACTCATTAACTTACTCATAATCATCTCTCCTTTTCGACTAAAAAAACACTTAAGCACATATACATAAGAACGAGCTACATCACATAAAATTTCAATTAAATGAATTTATTTTCGATTGAATTTTAAGCACCATAATTGACAGTATAAATATTTAACTGATTAAAGGCATTCACAACAACCACCTTCAGGGTATAATGCCCGGCTAAATTCGGGAGTAACAATGTCAAATTATGAAAACCGCTTTGGTGGTATTAAACGCCTGTACGGCAGCAAAGCACTCAATAAATTTCAAAAAAGTCATGTCTGTGTGGTCGGCATTGGCGGTGTCGGATCATGGGTTGCTGAATCATTAGCACGCTCAGGTATTGGTAAAATCACCCTGATTGATATGGATGATATTTGTGTTACTAATACCAATCGTCAGGTACATGCATTAAGCGATACCATTGGTCAGACAAAAATTGAGGCGATGGCGGCACGCTGTAAACAAATTAACCCAGAGATTGAAGTGACCTGTATTGATGATTTTATTGATAAACAGAACTGTTTTGATTACCTGTCCAGCGAATTTGACTATATCTTTGACGGCATTGACAGCATCCATGCCAAAGTCGCATTAGTTGCTCATTGTAAACGTAATAAATTTCCACTGCTGACCTGCGGCGGCGCCGGCGGTCAATTAGATCCGACACAAATTCAGGTGACTGATTTAGCACGTACCATACAGGATCCTCTGGCTGCTAAAGTAAGATCGGAACTACGCCGCCATTTCAACTTTACCACCAACCCTAAACGTAAATTTAGAGTTAACTGTGTTTTTTCCACGGAGCAGTTAAGCTACCCGGATATGAACGGTGAAGTCTGCAAAGAAAAAGCTCAGTCAGACGGGTCAATGAAGATGGACTGCGCCAGTGGTTTCGGTGCATCAACCATGGTAACAGCAAGTTTCGCTTTTGTGGGTGTCGCATTTATATTGAAGAAGCTGGCGAAACAAGCATAAGGGCCTGCGGCTGAAAGTTAAACCAATTAGCCAAACTAACTGGTCTATTTTTATTTGGAAGTACAGTTTTAACCGCGCAACACAAGAGGCGAGGCAGAAGCCTCACTTCCTAAAACAGAATATAATATTAAGCGGATTGGTATTATTCTATACAAGCATAAAAAACACGCGGCTGAGGCGTGTTTTCTGTAAATACTTAAGCCTGAGAAAGATCCAGCAGCTCGCGCAGCGCCACCTGACACATACTAAATTCGGGTTTAGTGACCGCCAGCAGCGCATCAGTCATTTTCTTCCAGCGCTCAGAGAGAATATGGTGTGATGTATGCCATTCAACAAAGGCCTGCGAAATATCGCAGCCTTCGGTAGTCATCTCTAAAATACGTTTAGTAATACGCAGCTGCTGCCATTCAAGATCATCACGCATCGACTCCCTGGCAAGTGACTGCCAGTGATTATCAACGGGTAACTGGTTAAGCTGCTTAGCAATATCAAACAGTCTTAAATTTTCGCCACTGTGGAAATAGACCTGTACAGCCAGCTGCGGTTCAATTTCTAACTTGGATGCAACTGACAGTACACCTAACATGGCATAAACCTGATCCACACTAGCAAGAGAATGTGCAAGGGTTAAAGGTACACCGTCTTTTGTTAACAACTCTATTTCCTGTTGACGATGGGTAACAGAAGCGCCCATTAGAATATCATCAAACTGAGCAGCTAACTTTTTAAGCGGCTGCTGATACTGCTTAACCAATGCCCCGGTATCAATATCTCCGCGGTTACTGCGCACTAACCATCGGGTAGCATGACGTACCATACGTTTTAGCTTAGCTGTCAGGTCACTCTGCAGCTGTGATGATACTTTATGATCTAAACCTTCAATCTCCTCTAACACAGCTGTAAAAGAGAAAATATCCCGTGCGGCTACCCAGGCTTTACAAACATCTAAAAATGAACAGCCTGCGCTCACCATCAGACGGTGCACAAAGGTCGGCCCCATACAGTTAAAGATATCGTTGCTTATTTGAGTGGCAACAATTTCAGTCACCAGCGGGTGCTGATGAACCTCTTTGCGGTACTTCTTAACCAGTGAAGCCGGGAAGATTTTCTCCGCTTCCAGGAGCAGATACGGATCATCTGCGACATTTTCATTCGCTAATGCTTCTTTCATTTCATTTTTGGCATAGGAAAGCATCACTGCAATGCTCGGACGGGTTAAGCCCTGCTGACTGCTTTTACGTTCAAGAAGCACGTCATCCGTAGGAATAAACTCAAGGGCACGGTTAAGTTTGCCTTTCTCTTCTAAATCACCAATTAACCGGCGATACTCTTCCAGGCGTTTGTATCCTTCCAGATAGGAAAGGCTGATGCACTGTGCCTGACGGTAATTATTCTTAAGCACTATTTTAGCCACTTCATCGGTCATATTAACTAACCAGAGATTACGCTGCTTGACCGTTAAATCACCTTTTGAAACCAGTCTATCCAGCAGTATTTTGATATTAACTTCCAAGTCAGAACAGTTCACACCAGCAGCATTATCAATGGCATCAGTAAAACATAAACCGCCGTTTACCGCATACTCAATGCGCGCGCTTTGCGTCATGCCTAAATTACCGCCTTCGCCGATTGCAGCACAGCGTAATTCAAAGCCGTTAACACGTAAAATATCATTCGCCTTATCACCGACATCGGCATGACTTTCCATACTTCCTTTAACATAAGTACCTATGCCGCCGTTCCATAACAGATCTACCTGAGCTTTCAGTAAAATAGTAATAAGCTCCGTCGGTGTTATTTTTTTCTGATAAATATCAAAACGTTTTGCCATTTCAGGCGTTACCAGAATTGATTTTGCACTGCGCTCAAAGACACCGCCGCCCGCTGAGATTAAATCCCGGTTATAATCGTTCCACCCGGTTCTAGGAGTATCAAACAGGCGCTGACGTTCGCTGAAATTAGCTTCCAGATCCACTGGGGTCGGGTCAATAAATATATGCAGATGGTTAAATGCGCCCAGTAATGCAATAAACGGCGAACACAACATGCCGTTACCAAATACATCACCAGCCATATCACCAATACCGATCACACTCAGCGACTGTTTCTGTACATCTTTACCTAACTCACGGAAATGGCGCTGCACACTGATCCAGGCACCTTTTGCGGTAATACCCATTTTCTTATGGTCATAACCATTACTGCCGCCGGAAGCAAAAGCATCATCCAGCCAGAAATCTCTTTCTACAGCCAGTTCATTTGCAATATCCGAAAAAGTCGCCGTGCCTTTATCAGCAGCCACAACCAGGTAAGGATCGTCACCATCGTAACGCACCACATCACGAGGAGGTAATATCTCGCCTTTATTCAAGTTATCAGTAATATCCAGTAATGCACTGATAAACACTTTATAACAGCTGATACCTTCTGCCATAAACGTTTCCCGATCCATCGCAGGATTGAGCCTTTTGGCAACAAAACCACCCTTTGCTCCAACCGGCACAATGACAGAGTTTTTAACCTGCTGCGCTTTTACTAAACCTAATACTTCAGTTCGGAAATCTTCACGGCGATCTGACCAGCGTAATCCGCCGCGAGCCACTTTGCCACCGCGCAGATGCACCCCTTCGACACGCGGAGAATAAACAAAAACTTCATAATTTAAGCGGGGCAGCGGTATATCGCATATTTTGTCATGATCAAATTTAAAACTGATATAGGGTTTATTTGCTCCCTCGCTTTTTTGAAAGTAATTGGTACGCAGCGTTGCCATAATCAGTTCGACATATTTACGTATCACCCGGTCTTCATTAAGGTTAGTGACATCATTAAGCGCGGTTAAAATCTTATCTTCCAATTTCTGCTGTTTTTCTAAATCGGCGGCTTTGCTCGGATCAAAACGCAGCTTAAACAGCTTCACCAGCTCTTTAACCAGTTTGCTGTGATCTAATAGTGTTTTTGCAATGCTGCCGTGACTGAAACCAAAACATAACTGCTTTAAATATTTTGCGTAGGCACGCAGCATAGCAATATCACGCCACGCCAGGCCGGCACCGAGAATAAGTTTGTTAAAGGGATCATTCTCCGTTTTTCCATACCATATCGATAAAAAGGCATCCGCAAAGACAACACCATAAGCATTCGGGTCAAAATTATTCACCTGCGAGTAAATCAGGGTAAAATCATATAACCAGAAGTTCTTTTCACCGCAGGGAGTAACTTTGTAGGGGTATTCTTCGGCAACTTTTAAACCCAGGTTTTCTAAAATAGGAATCAGCTCCGAGAGCAGTAAAGCACCGTCCTGATGAAAAAGTTTTAGTTTCAGTTCACTGCTGTTCGGTTCAATTGAGCGGTAAAAACGCAGCGTCATAGCACGTTTCTGATCCTTATATAAAGATTCGATACGTTCAATATCAGCCACCGCAACCCGAGAACTGAAAGTGTCCTGATAACTGCCGGCAAAAGCATTTGTATATTTTTTGTTTAATTTAGTACCTAATTCTTCACCAAAATGCTCAATTAAAGACTCATGCAGTTCATCACTCCACAGTTTCGTTAACTGCTTCATACGATCCTGAATAGCCTGCACTTCCAGCACTTCATTAAGCGGACTTTTAAGACGTAAAACCAGGCGTAAACGCGCTAAGTTTGACTCGCTTAAATAGGTCTGAAAATCACTGTCGGTAACTTCCAGGGTGCGCCTGATAAGCTCTTCAAACTTAAGTCTGACCTCAGTATTGTAAACATCACGAGGCACATACAAAATAGCGATAACAAACTGATTATGTCCTTCTGTACGCAGAAACAGTTTTAAATCTTTACGCTCCTGAGCATGCAGTACTTCCGTTACATTCTGCAGCAGTTCACTTTCATTGCATAACAGCAGATCTTCTACGGGATAAGTATAAAGGATCTGCGCAAGCTCTTTATAATAATGCCCGCCTTGACTATAACCAGACTGCTGCAGCACATTGCTTAATTTATTACGCACAACCGGAATATCAACCGGCGTACCGCTGTAAACCGTAGAGGTATACAAACCAATAAAACGGTAAGCGCTGATGCATTCTCCATTTTCATTAAACTGCTTAAGATAAATAATATCCGGATAAGCCGGACGATGCACCATAGCGCGTTTTGAGGCTTTAGTGAAAAACACCAGTGTATTTTCATTAAGCACTTCTACAGACTGCAGCTGGCTTGTTTCTCTTTTGAAATCAACACGTTTCAATAAGCCTAACTGACTTCCTTCGACAGACACAACCTGATCATCCTTAACAATCAGCTTTTCACCGGCAATAAAAGTGAAGTGATCTTTGAGCATCCAGGTTAGAAAAGTCTGCTGCTCCTGCAGATCAATAATATTCTTATTACATTTAGCGACTTTACTGCATTTTATAGCCTCTTTAACATAATTTTTAACCGCTTCAAAATCATCCACAACCAGAGCAACATCCTGCAGAGCAAGCTGCAGGCTGGCGCTTATTTCATCCCGTTCCGCCTCTGCACTGGTCTGATCAATTTCAAAATAAAGCAGCAGCTCATTTAAATTTTCACCCTCAAGTGATTTCAATTTTCCGGTTTTACTACGCTCTACGGCTATTTCACTGTGAAAAACACGGTGAATCTTAATATTCTTCTCATTAATAATGAGTTTTAAGGTATCAATAACAAAAGGAATATTACGGCACAATACACTGATCACCGTATGTGCTGACTGCCATTCATCCTGTTCGACATCGGGATTAAATACCCGCAGTTTAGCTTCGTCACACTTCCACTGCTGTGCTTCACGCCACAATGAAACAGTCAGACCGCATAAATCCGTTTGTGACATTTGTGTTAAATCTATGGTGGCAACATCACGATAAACATTGCCGATAAACTGCTTTAAGATCTTCTGTTCTCGTTCGGAAAAGTGTCGTTTTAGCCGGGAAAATACCTGCTCTAAAATATCTGATTTTTGATTGAGTCTTGAATTCATCTGAGATACCTATGCTTTGCCATGACTGGGGTGGAGTGAAGTGGAAATAATACCCTAAGGCTAGGTCAGAAAGTTTTTTAAACAAAGCAGAAGCGTGATGCAGATATAAATTTTAAATAATAATTTCAGGTATTAAAAAAGGGAGTGCTGTTAACACTCCCTTAACATTGCTTTTTTACAAAAAACTACTTTTCAGCAGTCCGTCCGTAAGTTTTACCAGCAATTTCAAATGTGAAGTTAGTCGGTACCGGCATCGGCATATATAGACGAATTGCAATAGAAATTGTTTCACCCGGCAGCCATTTAACAGATCCCCAGCCGTCAGCTTTCAACTGCGCACCGAAACGGTGGAAATCATTGGATAAACCGCCGACATTACCCATAGATAGTCCCGTTTCTGCTAGATTATCAACAGACCAGGTAACGCCTGAATACATATCGACCAGATTTACAATACCATTACCAGATGGAACAGCGTATGGCTTAAGCGTATCAGAGATCTGCGCATTCATCGGCACAGCAGGCGAAACATTAAACGCAATTTTAGCCCCGGACAGGTCAACCTCGGAGTTATTAGTTAACTTAAGCGCCACCTGAATCGGGTAGTTATCTTCACCTTTTGGTAAATAACCAACTAGATCAACATCTACATCCACGGTTTCCTGCGCAACAATAAAGTTCTCATCACCCGCTTTCACACCGTAAGGTGCGGCAGTTTTGATCATATTGTAAGCAGTATCAGTTAATGTGCTGCCGAAGTAGTAATAACCTTTACCATTTTGCTCCGGCGTTGAATAGTCACCCGCCATTTCCCAGAACATAATACCGCCTGCTCCCTGGTCAATTGCATATTGGACTTTAGCTTTGTAAGACTTCATGTTTTCAGTAGAAAGGAATACTTTTTTCTCTTCATTCCATAACCAGGAAGCTTGTGCCAGCTCGTCGTAATGCTCAACGTAATCACCCGTATATTGAGCAGCTGCAGTCGTTGTATCGTGACCGTAAATGTTTACGTAAGGTGTAGGTAAGTTATCACGCAGGTTATTAACGTGCCAGATAGGACTTGCACCAGCAAACATTTCGTTACCGTTGTTATCTGCATCAAACCACAAGTTATCAATACCTTGTGCGCCGTAACCACATGGAGCGCCCGCTTTAGGACTTAACGCATCAGGACCTAAATTACCGCCGGTACCTAGGTAACACTCGCTCTGATTCGGTAACGCAGCTAAACCGTTAAGACCGTTTGTACCGCCTTGAACCTGCTGGAAACCACGCGTGTAATATGGAAGGCCTATATTAATACGACCGCCCTGCAGAGCTGTGCGGAAATATTTGTAAGACCAGTCAATATTTAAATATCCCTGACCGTTGTAGTACTTCGCATCGTTACCCGAGTAGATACCCGCATCAGCAATTTCGTTATCTACACCGTTGTCATACAGTGCTGCATTGTGACCCGCAAAGTGGTTCCATGCGCCGTGCAGATCGTAAGACATAATATTAACGTAATCTAAGTACTGCAGAGCCTGGAAACCACGGAAACCACGCAGCAGGTAACCAGATGAAGGAGAAGCAATGGTCAGCATATAATGCTGCTGATCGGCGGCTCCCTGTTGATCAAGTTCACGACGTAATGCTTCCATCAGCGCCATATAACCGTCAAATAATTTTCCACGATGTTTGTTTGAAATAGCCCAGTCTTCAGGGTGGCCCGCATCAGACATAGATGACGGATACTCATAATCGATATCAATACCATCGAAGCCATACTGATTAACAAACACAGCCGCCGATTTTGCAAATTTATCAATGGCAGCGTAGTTAACCTCCCCCGTCGCTTCTTTGATTGTTAAGCTGTAGAAGCCGCCATCCATATAACGACCGGCATCATCAAAATGAGCACCGGTTTCAGCCCAGCCGCCAACAGATAATAATAACTTAACGTCATGCTTCTTCGCGTACTGGTTTAATAAATTAAAGTGACCTTTATACGGCAGCGACGGATCCATTGCATTTTCTGCACCTTCCCATGTCATACCTGTTGCAGGGTTTTTCGGATCTGTTGTATCACCAATAGAAACTTCACCGCTTTTATTAATATGCGCAAATGCATAGTTAATATGCGTAATACTGTCCCATGGAATATCCGAGGCTAAGAAAGAAGGCTGACCGTTTGCTCCGTTTCTCCATGAAGTAAAGTAACCGATAATACGGCGCGGGTGGTCTGCCCCCATGATTTCACGACCATCAGCATCGTAAACACTACAATAAGGCACATCAACACCAGGTGTTGCGTATAAACCTGCCGGACGACACGCTTCATCTGTACCAGGAATAACCGCATCAACAACACATAGACCGTCAACTAATGATGAGCCTTCTTCACAGACAGGATCAACCACATCAACAACACATTGGCCGTCAACTAAAGACGAACCTTCTTCACAAGCAGGGTCAACCACATCAACAACACACTCACCATTAACTAGCGATGAGCCTTCTTCACAAACAGGGTCAACCACATCAACAACACATTGACCGTCAACTAAGGACGAACCTTCTTCACAGACAGGACCAACTGGACCAGAGGGGCAGTCTACCGCCTCCCAGAACCAGGAGCCGGCTTTAGGCGCTTCCCAGATACCGGGATTATTTTTCGCCTGAAAACATTCATTATTATAAGAATAAATATCACCGTTTGAGGCGTTAGTCGTACCGGCAATAAATTCAGGAACATCACCCGGCACTGGTGTCGGGTCAACTGGGTCAACCGGAGTATCACCGCAAGAAGCGGCATCCCAGAACCAGGAAGCCGTGCTTGGCGTTTCCCATAGGCCCGGGCTGTTTTTCGCCTGAAAACAGTCACCGTTATAGGAAACGATATCACCATTCGCGACAGTTGTTTCACCTGCAATATAAGGTGTGACTGTTTCAGCGGCATTTGCAAATAGCGAAATTGTTGAAGACAATAAAGCAATGGATACTGCTTTTTTGGCTGGACTAAATGTAAACATTTGTATCATCCTTAATTAAAATAAAAACATTGATACCCGTTATCAGTCAAAATACATTTATGCACCTTGAATGATCACGGCTATAAACCAAGCATCAGGAGAGTAAAGCAGAAGAGGGAAAAAAGATTAAAGGCAGTTTTATCTGGATAACTAAACAGAACTATCCCTGATAATACGCATCCGGCCACATCCTTGGTCCCAATAGTTTTACAACTTGCTAATACTAATAAGCTTTTTATCGACACAACTAATTTCTCTGCGCGACATAACTAACAATCTTTTAGCTAATACTTATAAAACAAGCCTTCTAACGCTCAGTAAAATGACTGATTCGAGCGATTTAAAGGGTACTAGCAGTTGTTTTTTTAATCAAGACATGACCTTATTTTGGATCTCGAATTATTTACCAACAAACAAAGTAAAATCAATGTATTAGTGTTATTTTCGAGTGAATTTAGGTGTAAAGAAAACAATTTAAGTTGCTTTTTTGTGATCGAATTAACTAATAATTATCACGACTTACTTGGGTGATTGATGTTATTTACACCATTCCAGCCATAAATGAATAAAACTCATGCCTTCAGCAGCTCAATAAAATTATCAATATAAATCCCCCTAATAACACTCTGTACTATCGATTAATATTGGTAACAGTACAGATAAGCTAAATAGTGCAGACATCAGCAAAAAACCAAGATAAAAAATCATGCACATTTCGTTCAGCTAAATTAATAATTACATTATGCTCCTCAGAAACAAAGTGGGGGCAGCTCCAATTTAGGTTTAATAAAGTAGTTAAAAAGAGGTATTATGCAGTTCATAATTCTGATTGTACCAATTATTGGAACAGCACATTTTCTGCGGATACTCATTATGATAAAAAATAGAAAAACGTTAACCTCTGCTGCCTTAGCTATAACTGCTTTAGTACTGTTGGGATGCGGAGACAAACAAGATAATCCGGATCAAGAATTACTACGCCCTGTACGTACAGCATTAGCAACAGAAGCTCCGCAAGGACTGGAGCTGCGTTTCGCAGGAACGATAGATTCAGCGTCTACAACCGCACTTAGTTTTCGTGTCGGCGGCACTATTCATCATTTTCCTGTAACAGTAGGGGCAAAGTTAAAACATGGGGATCTTATCGCTCAGCTTGATACAGCAGACCTAAACTTAAACTTAGAAAGAAGCAAAGCAGAACTTGCAGAATCCCATACTATTTTAGCCGCCAATCAGAGTCGTTTTAACCGCTTTTCCGATTTACATGCTCGACAGGCTCTTTCAGCAATGGACTATGATCTGGTAAAAGCCGAATATGAAGCTAGTTTAGCCCAGGTATCCCAAGCCGAAAAAGCCGTTGATTTAAGCCTGCGGCAAGTGAGCTATGCCAAACTAGCTGCTCCTGCAGATGGCTGTTATCTGTCTTCTACTAATGCTTCCGTAAATGAGAATATCAGTGCCGGCCACCGTATTGCCACATTAAACTGCGGCAATACAATGGAAATCACCTCAATTGTTTCAGGCGCAGTAGCAAACTTAATCACACTCGGGCAAAAAGTTGAAGCTATTATCAAGACGACTAAGGAGACCAGAGTAAATGCCACCATTACAGAAATAGGCCTAAGTTCAACGACAAGCGGTTTATACTTTGTCACCGCACAACTCGACCAGTCACAAGCGAATATCCGACCAAGTATGGCAGCTGAACTGCTGCTCAACAAAAGCTTCAATGATATAGAAAGCAGTGTGTGGGTACCTATGGTAAGTATTAATGAAGATCAAGGCGCACATTATGTGATGACCTTTGAAAGCGAAGACGGCATAAATGGAATTGTACATAAAACCCCTGTTGAGGTCGGAAAATTCTCTCAAGGTTTTTTCCAAGTTAATAGCGGACTAGAAGTAGGGCAACATGTAATAACAGCAGGGTTAAGCCATATTTATGACGGGCTAAAAGTTAAGTTGTTAGTCGAGGATAATAAATAATGAATATCACGACTCTGGCCTTACGAAAGCAGCAGCTGATGATACTGTTGATTTTCGCATCACTTGTCGCGGGCGTCTTTGCGTTTTTAAATATTCCTCAAGCGCAGGATCCTGGTTTTCCTATTCGAACAGCACAAGTCGTTACTACGTTTAACGGTGCATCACCACAACGAGTCGAAGAACTGGTAACTGACAAAATTGAAACAGCGATTCAGGAAATGCCTGAATTGGAAGGTATCAGCAGCCAGTCTAAAAATGGTGTTTCAATTATTAGTGTTGATATTCAAGATCAATATAAAGATCTTCGCCCAATTTGGGACAGCTTGCGCCGTAAAGTTGATGCGGTTCAAAACGAGCTGCCTGAAGGTGCCGGACGCTCCGTTGTCAATGATGAATATGGTGATGTCTTCGGTATCGTTATCTCAATTGTGGCTGATGATTATGAATACAAAGATAAACAAGAGATTGCCGACCAGGTTCGTGATAAATTTCTGAGAGTTCCGCAAGTTGGTAAAGTAGATATTTATGGAGAACAGGCTGAAAAAATCTATATCGAATATGATAACAGCCGACTAAAAGCACTTAACATTACGCCAACTTACATCGCTCAGTTTCTACAAAATAAAAATGTAATCCTATCAGGTGGTCAGTGGGAAACGCCCAGCGAAGTGGTTAATATAGAACCAAGCGGCAACTTAGAATCTGTAGATGCACTCAAAAAAACCTACATCCCATTACCAAATTCAAGCGAGGTACTGCCGCTTGAAAATATTGCTCATGTATATCGAGGCTACGAGAATCCAGCACGCAGCTTAGTACATACCAATGGCTCACCAAGCCTCACCATTGCTATCTCAATGGTTGACGGCGGTAATATCATCAAACTGGGTGAAGATATTCAAGCGCAGCTCGATGAGTTTTTAGGCGTATATCCGTGGGGGGTAGACTTCGAAGTCATCTCTTTTCAACCTAAACTCGTTGCTGATACAGTAGACAGTTTTATGAGTAATCTGCTGCAGGCAGTCATTGTGGTTTCTGCCGTCATGCTCATAACACTCGGCTATCGAACCGGCATGATTGTCTCGAGTCTTATTCCGGTAACGATCGCGGCAACTGTCGCTATTATGTACTGGGCAGGGATCGGTCTTGATCAGGTCTCACTTGCGGCGTTGATGATTGCGCTTGGTATGCTTGTCGATAACTCTATCGTGATGTCTGAAGGCATTATGACGCGGATGGAGCAAGGTGAAAAACCCTTTGATGCCTCCGTTAATACTGCAAATGAACTTAAAATTTCACTTCTCACTTCGTCATTAACGACTTCAGCAGCTTTCTTACCTATTTTTTTAGCAGAGTCTACGACAGGGGAATATACTGCACCATTATTCACAGTGGTAACAATCACACTACTCGCATCTTGGTTCTTCGCTGTAACAATGATCCCTATGTTATGTATGCTGTTCCTAAAAGTGAAGCTTAAGAAAAAAAATAAATCCAATACTGAGACGGAAAAAACAACATTGGATAAAGTGGAAAATATTTATGCCTCTCTGCTGCAGAAAGTGCTTAACTGGCGCTGGACCTCGCTGGCGAGTATCGGGCTGGTATTTATACTCGCGTTATATAGCTTTCGGTTTGTACCGGTTATTTTCTTTCCTCCTTCAGAAGCACCTACGTTTAAGCTAGAGCTCGAGCTGCCGACAGGATCCCCCATTGCACGAACTCAAGAGGTGGTAAGCAGTATAGAGAGCTACCTTAGTTCCCTGACTGATGATGGTGAAAATTCAATGGGCTTAGTCAATTGGTCAGCGTTCATCGGTAATGGCGGCCCTCGTTATGTGCTGTCACATTCTACCAAGCCGGCTAGCCCAAACTATTCTGTATTTATCTTAAATACGAAAACAGGTGACGATGTCGAGCCCTTAATGAAGGCACTTGATCAACACATTTTTAGAAACTATCCCGATGTCAGCTATATGACGCGTAAAATTGAAAATGGTGCGGCTATCAAAAACCCAATCGAAGTTCGTATCATGGGAGATGACAGTGAAACACTTTTGGGGATAGCCGGGACAGTAAAACAACAATTAAACTCAATAAAAGGTGTTAAAGGCATCAGCGACGACTGGGGTCTAAAAGCTAAGACTTATGCGGTACAAATTAATGAGGCAGAAGCACAGCGGTTAGGCATCACAAATAGTGATATTGCGGTGAATCTTCAAGCAAGCAGCAGCGGCTTAAAAGTTTCTGATTACCGTGAAGGTGAGGATATTATTCCTATCGTCATGCAGGCTAAGTCGAGAACCTCAAATTATATTGAGCGCCCTACCAGCGTTAATATGATGATTCACGATGGCAGCTTTGTACCGATGGGGGCAGTAGTCACGCCTGATATAAAATGGGAACCGGCAGTCATTCCACGCCGCGATCGACAAAAAGCGATCAGCGTGGCAGCAGGAATAGATTTTGATATGACTGCTGCTCAAGTAAACCGCAAGCTCGTGCCATGGTTAACTGAGCAGGCAAAAACATGGCCTACAGGTTATCGTTGGGAACTCGGGGGCGTTGCGGAATCATCAGGTCAAGCAAATAAGTCTATCTTCGAAAAACTCCCAATCGGGTTTATCATTATTCTTATATTACTTATGGCTCAATTTAATTGTGTACGTAAATCTGCCATTATCTTAATGACTATTCCATTAGGCTTGATTGGAGTCTCATTCGGCTTAAATGTGATGGGATCGTATATTGGTTTCATGACCATTTTAGGTATCATTTCACTTGCTGGTATTGTTATTAATAACGCAATCGTATTAATAGATCGTATTGATTATGAGAAAAATGAAAATGGTTACTCGCCTTATTATGCCATTGTTGAAGCAGCAAAAAGACGGATGAGACCAATATTACTCACCACGGCGACAACTGTTGTGGGAATGATTCCACTGTACTTAGGTGGAGGAGTCATGTGGGAACCAATGGCTGTTGCCATTATCTTTGGTCTTCTTGGCGCGACAGTATTAACACTGGGCGTTGTCCCGCTGTTATATTCAATCTTATTCCGTGTAAACACGAAAACCGCATAACGTCTTAAAATATTTACTCAAGGTCGTTAATAAAAAATCCCGTAAAGTAGTAGTACTTTACGGGCTTAATCAAACCTTGTTAGCTACTATGAAATAATCAGAGCCTGATTTTACACCATACCTGCCAGAAAATGCCAATCAATTGATTTTAAACAAAAATACAGACAGAATGGTTAAGTATGAGGCTAAACTCCAAGCTTTGTATCCCTATACGCCTTGTAAAACTACAAATTGGAAGCCAAATTCGCTATATCACTACATTTTAATAATCGTTTAAATAAACGTACGGCAGCCCCTTTACCCTTGTGTTTTTGCACTAAAATATCAATTTTATCGCCACCTGAATCTACTGCTGGCAAAAGATAATGTAAAACGTCATTTATTTTTATAAAACTTTATCCAGATACTATGTATCACTAAGCTAACCACGGTTCTTTTTATTTGGCAGCCGTAAATAGCACCGTATTTTTATACCACTAACGAACCGTTTCATAAATGACAACAACTTCCCTGCTACAAGCAATTCTTTAATATCACGCAAGCTAAGTATAAAGCGGTGATAAAGCCAAACTGCATGGTTGATAATTTGAATTGGGCAACGACAACCTGCATTTTCCATGCTGTTTGGGTATATCATCAATACAATTAAAAATTGATAACCGCTCAGCAGAAGGGACTCCCACAGTCTTTATCATCAACGGTAGGCAGATCTTATTTTCTTGACCAAAAACAAAAACTATGCAAAACCATAAGACTCTAGCTCATACCTGTAGGGTATTTATCCCTCAAAAACTCAAAAGTTGGTATCTGTCTCCTTCAGAAAATACTTAGGTAAATATCCCATTAATTAGCCAAAAGAAAAAATTTAAAACTTCAGGGCTAGAGGCTATTTTGCTTCAACAGTTGGCTTATATGAAGAATGGTTCTAGATTATATTAGAAACCAAGGCCAATAGAATGAACACAGAGAATAGCTAAAGTATAACTTTAGTCCTTTGAGAGCAGAATCAATAAACCTCCGGCTTTACCGACAGTAAGTTAACTAAGAGGATCATCTAAGATGAATCAAGTTAAATTCAGTCTTTTTGTTTACTGCCTCATATTTTTAGTCTCCTTCTTCGATATTGTTATGGATTGGAAAACAATGGGAGGATTAAATTCACATATTCTCGTTGAAGTATTATCAGGAGTAATTGCTTTAGCGGCGTTTACCATTTTGTTTATATGGGATTTAAAAAAGAATAAACAGATGATTGTGCTCAAAAGTAGTTTAACCAATACCGAAAAGCAGTTAAGTGCTTCCCAGCTCCAAACCAAGAAATTAATAGGGGAATTATCTAAAATAATTCAAATTCAGTTTGAT
The DNA here is from genome assembly GCF_000381745.1 of Psychromonas ossibalaenae ATCC BAA-1528. Taxonomy (GTDB): domain Bacteria; phylum Pseudomonadota; class Gammaproteobacteria; order Enterobacterales; family Psychromonadaceae; genus Psychromonas; species Psychromonas ossibalaenae. The sequence continues at coordinate 24,508 of NZ_KB906969.1, forward strand.
GAATGGAAGTTAACTAAAAGTGAAAAAGAGGTCGCTTTGCTGTTATTAAAAGGCTTAACATTGGATGAAATTGCAGGGATGCGCGAGACACGTGAAAAAACGGTACGCCAACAAGCGTCTAATCTATACAAAAAAGCCAGCATCGCTGGCCGGTATGAATTAGTCGCTTATTTTTTTGAAGATCTACTGATTACTTAATCTAAATGGAATCTCCCCTGCAGGGGGAATATACCAAATAGTTTGAATATAAAGAAAGGTTCAAAATTAATTGCCGATATCACCCAAAGGTATCGTCAAACAAATTGCCTGCCCAATTAAACATCTCATTGTAATTATCTGCACTCGGTAACCCAGATGCAGGGTAACCAGCCCCAGGAACCAGCTGCATTTGTTTAGTCTCCGTATTGTATTCATATACAGCCGTCAGCCAACTAGCTTGGGTAGATGACACAGGGCTATAACAAGCCGAGTTTGTTTTGGGCTCTGGATCTATTTGCAAGCCTTGCAATGAACGTAATATTGCATCTGCACACACTTTCGCTTCCGAGTTCCCCATATGACCGGCTTTTGGTTGAGCAGTTCCTTGTGAGTCACCAATAATATGAATGTTACTTGCAAGGGTTGATTCATAATTCAATGGATTGACTGGCGCCCAATTTCCTATGTTTAAAGATGCATCAAAAATAATTTTTCCCGCTTTATGATTTGGAATGACATTCAATACTTTTGGGTTTAACGTATTTATTCCATTTATGGGATCATCATTTTCAATAAAAGTAACACTGCGAGTATTTGAATCGACACTTTGCACCACGGCATTAGGTCGATAAATAATTCCATAACCTTCAAACTGGGCATGGAACATCTCAGTTTCTACCGTTATATTTGCGTTAGCATCCAAAACAGTAACCACACAATTTGAAAAACCTTTGCTGTTTTTTAAATAATCAGCCACTACACAGGCGCGTTCATATGGTCCTGGAGGGCAACGATAAGGCGATGCAGGTATCGTCATTACAAAGTGGTCACCATCAACCAATTCATCTACTTGAGTTTTTAATAGATTCGTTTGCACACCCGCTTTCCAAGCATGTGGAACTTTGCTTGAATCTAAACCAGGGATGTCAATAAAATCGATGCCCGGTGCTAAAATCAATCGATCATAACTTAGTGTACGACCATTACCGAGTGTCACAACTTGACCTGTTTTATCAATGGAATCAACAGTAGTGTGAATCATATTGATTGCATATTTAGCACTGTGGCTGACATAGTTAAACTCTAAATTTTGGGTTGTTTTTTGGCCATTCAACACCAGGCTACTCAAGATGGGTGATATATAGGTTGGGTTTGGCTCAATCAATGTGACTTCAACAGCTAAACCTCCCCATATTTTTAAATATTTGGCAGCGGCTGCTCCAGAAAACCCACCACCAACAACAACCACATGTGGGATCGCTGCAGCTCTAACCATTTGAGGAATCAATAACGCAGCCGTTCCAAAACCCATTGCCTTTAATAATATTCTACGTGAAATAATCATCTGTTAATCCTCCTCTTCAGAACTTGGCTGGGTTGCTAACCACTCGGCTAATACTATTATTTCTGCATTACTGTAACCGTGTGCTTGCGCTTCCATAATCGGTTCATCTTCTTCACCCGACTTAAACTCCTGCATCTCTTCTACGGTTTCAGAAACTGATTCACCTGTTATGCTGTCCCAGTCATTGGTTGAGTTTCCGTTCGTACCATGGCACTGGAAGCACTGTGAAGCGAGTAAACGACCAACTTTTGGTGTATATTCGCTAACAGGCGAGTAATATGGTATTTCCTCATCGTCATTATCTTCGATTTCATCCACATCTTTGATTCCATCGTTATCGTCATCGGTATCGTATTGATCATCTACACCATCATCGTCATGGTCGTTATCGTCGATGTCATCAATATCTTTGATACCATCGTTATCATCATCTAAGTCTTCACGGTTAAACTCACCATCGTTGTCATCATCTTCGTAGACATTCGGAATACCGTCATTATCACTGTCTAACACATCCAGCGTGACGATGACTGTCTGAGCACCGGCAGGGAAATCCACAGAAATCACAAGTGGTGTATCCACCACACTATCTCCATTAGCATCGATAATGCCTGTTGAATCTATCTCGAGTGGTACGTAACCTAAATTCAAGTTAACGGATGTATTGAAAAGAGAACTAGTAACACCATATGACTCAATAACAATTGGTGTAATTATTTGATTTTCTTCGCCTTTATTGGTAGTCATTACTAAATGACAGTTCAAGCGAGAGGGAATGGTCAAACTAAATGAATGCTCAGTGGAACCGTCATCTATAGAATTAGCTGAAGAGTAACTGCCATCACTACAAAAGCCTTCAATAAAGGTGCCGGGTACTGTCCCGCTAACAATAGAGGTTGAAGATGCAGTACCTCCCACTGGATTAGAATCACCACCACCACCACCACCACCACCACCATCACCACCACCACAGCCTGCTAACAACAATGCAGCAGATAAGCTAGTGAACATAAAAAATCGATGAGTTATCATTAATGACTCCTACTGATTTGTTTATTGATTGTAGGTTCCAGTTAGGCTCAAAACCTGCAGCCCCCTGAATCTATTTTGCGACATAAATATTAAAATATAAGTGAACTCTCTTCACTAGAACAGAGGACATATGTCTTGTTTTTAGTTTCTAATGAGATTTTTTTGGGGAAGGAGCTTCCTATACCAGAAATGGGGATATATGAATGTATTCAGGTCAAGTTCATCGGGCTTAACTATTGCTGCCCTATGTTTAACTTTTGGCAATGGCTTTAATATATCGCTCAACGGCCCCCTTAGGCTGGGTTACTTAGCGTTAACCTATGCACCAGCAAATAACCAGACACTCGATTTATTACCGCTAATATATTAGGTGCCTTTTTAGGCGCACCAACCGCTTCAATGGCTAACATTAATTCCGAAATATGCCCTGCATTTATCTCTTCAATATGTAGATTACTTATACATTTAGAGCCAAGTTGTAACCATCGTTTAACTCTACGGCATGATCTTCTGAGCAAGAGTCTTTTTTGTTGTTCCCACCTGAACGTTTTACCATCAGGAGCGGATATATTTTTAACTTCTTGCACGGTTAAAACCATACCTCCAGATAAAAAATCAATCGATTAGGCAAAATGGTATAAGTCGGCACACAACAATTATGAAATGCTTTAGGAAGTGAAGTCAATAAAAAAGCCCGTAAACTATAAGCTTACGGGCCTTTCTAGGAAGTGCTACTATTTAGGCAATACGTTTACATCATACCGCCCATCCCACCCATACCGCCCATATCCGGCATTGGCGCAGCAGCTGCTTCTACAGGACGGTCTGTGATCATACATTCAGTAGTGATCATCAGCCCGGCAACTGATGCCGCAAATTGTAATGCACTGCGTGTTACTTTAGTCGGGTCGAGAATACCCATTTCCAGCATATCGCCGTATTCAGCAGTTGTCGCATTGTAACCAAAGTTTGCTTCACCTTTCTGTACATTGTTAGCAACCACAGAAGCTTCTTCACCACAGTTTGAGACGATCTGGCGAAGCGGTGCTTCCATTGCGCGAAGCGCAACACGGATACCAACATTCTGTTCGTCGTTTTCGCCTTTAAGGTCTTTTAATAAACCGGCAACACGTACCAGTGCAACACCACCGCCGGCAACAACACCTTCTTCAACCGCTGCGCGTGTCGCATGCAGTGCATCGTCAACACGGTCTTTTTTCTCTTTCATCTCAACTTCAGTTGATGCACCGACTTTAATTACCGCTACACCGCCGGCAAGTTTTGCAGAACGTTCCTGGAGCTTCTCTTTATCGTAATCAGATGAAGAAGCTTCAATCTGCTGTTTAATCTGAGCAACACGTGCAGTAATAGCAGCTTCGTCGCCAATACCGTCAATAATCGTTGTTTCATCTTTACTGATTACAATACGTTTAGCCTGACCTAAGTCTTCAAGCTGGATCTTCTCAAGATCTAAACCAATCTCTTCAGAGATAACCGTACCGGCAGTCAGAATAGCGATATCCTGCAGCATAGCTTTACGACGGTCACCAAAACCTGGTGCTTTAACAGCACATACTTTAACGATACCGCGCATGTTGTTTACAACTAATGTCGCTAATGCTTCGCCTTCAACATCTTCAGCAATAATTAATAAAGGTTTTGATGCTTTAGCAACTGCTTCAAGTGTTGGTAATAATTCACGAATATTACCAATTTTTTTATCAACTAATAAGATAAACGGGCTTTCCAGTTCAACGGTACCGGCTTCCTGATTAGTCATAAAGTACGGAGACAGGTAACCGCGGTCAAACTGCATACCTTCCACTACGTCTAACTCTGTTTCCAGCCCCTGGCCTTCTTCAACGGTAATAACACCTTCGTTGCCCACTTTGTGCATAGCTGAAGCGATGATTTCACCGATTTCAGTATCAGAGTTAGCAGAGATAGTACCTACCTGTGTAATAGCTTTTGAATCAGAACAAGGCGTCGATAATGTTTTCAGCTCAGTAACGGCTGCTTTTACAGTTTTATCAATACCGCGTTTCAAATCCATTGGATTCATACCGGCAGCAACGGCTTTTAAACCTTCAGAGATAATTGCCTGTGCTAATACTGTTGCAGTTGTTGTTCCGTCACCGGCTGCATCATTGGTTTGTGATGCCACTTCTTTAACCATCTGTGCGCCCATGTTTTCAAACTTGTCTTCCAGTTCGATCTCTTTTGCAACAGTCACACCGTCTTTGGTGATCTGCGGAGCCCCAAAGCTTTTATCAATAACAACATTACGGCCTTTAGGACCTAAAGTTACTTTAACGGCATCAGCTAAGACATTTACGCCGTCTAACATTTTAATACGTGAATCATTTCCAAATTTAACTTCTTTTGCAGACATTTTGTTTTCCTTTAATTCAATAATTTTAAGACGAACGCTTTTCTATTAAGAAAGCGTGCTGCAGTATTCTTATTCAACAACCGCCAGGATGTCGCTTTCACTTAAGATAAGCACTTCCTGACCTTCAATTTTTTCTGTTTTTAAACCGTAACCTTCACTGAAAATAACGATGTCTCCCACTTTTACGTCAAGTGGCTTTACTTCACCATTATCTAAAAGACGACCGTTACCCACGGCAAGAATTTCACCACGCGTTGATTTTTCAGCCGCACTTCCAGTTAATACAATACCGCCGGCCGAAGTTGTTTCCTGCTCAGTACGTTTTAAAATAACACGATCATGTAATGGACGAATAGTCATGGTTTTTCCTTAAAAATGTTTGTCTTTGGATGTACAAAACAGATGGGGATTAAAAAATAGTTTATCAAGTGACAGAGTTAAAATTTTTTCATTAAGACCAAAAAAAACCTGTATTAACTATACAGGTTTTTTAAAAAGGCTATTTATAGAGAGTTAACTTAAACGGCAGCGGGTCTCGGCTGCGATAATTCATTTATTATCTGATTAATCTCACTAACAGCTATCAGAATATTTTTTTCCGTCTTCTGATGCTGGTAAGCAACAACCTTACCTTCAACCACCCTTAAGCGGCCTAAACCAACAATAAAAATACGACCGTTAAAAAAACCTTTTACAAACTTTGCAATTTGACGAGGATGATACTTTTTGAAACTTCTTAGCGTTATCGAATTTTTAATATTCACATTTATCCCTTATTATTTTTTGGACAATAAATCACATAACTAAAACACTAAATACTTTGAACTCAATGAGTGTATTACCAATAGAATGCGCTAACTTATTATTATTTTTTGACAAAATAATGAAATTTAAACCGATTTCAACCCTTCTTTAGCAATACCTCCTCTACAAGACATCTTTTCCGTAATAATTACCCATTTCTGTGATATTCATCGAAAAAACTATTTTTTATCATCCTTACGCTCAAACTCACCTTCAATAACATCTTCTTCAACATGGCGGCTGCTAAAAGGAGAGCCGCTATGTGGTTGAGAAAATCCCCCTGACATAGCGCCGTGGGGGGCGAATTTAACATTCGCCAGCAGCAGCTGTGCTATTGCGCCTCGAATAGACGGCTGTAAAAGTAATAAACCACAAAAATCTGTCACAAATCCCGGGGTCACTAATAACACACCGGTAATAATTAACATAATACCTTCAATCAACTGCTGTCCGGGCATTTCACCGCGTGCTATACGTTCCTGCAGCTGCTGTAACAGTTGTAATCCCTGGCTGCGTACTAATGCCGACCCGACTAACGCGGTGACAACCACTAAAGCAACTGTCGGCCATGCACCTAAAAAACCACCTACTTTAACCAGAACAAAAATCTCTAATAATGAAACGCTGGTAAAAACTAAAAATAATCTTGCAAACATGCTTACTCCTGATAAGGATTTAAAAAACTTTAATCTATCTTAATAATTAAATATGGACACATTATGACAAATTCAAGGCCTTAGATTATATTTTGACCTGACAAGTCCAACTTATTGCTAAAAAATTCTTATTTTCATCACCTTATTAATCGACTCATTAGAACTAAAAAACTTCCCTGAAACTTGAAAACAGCTTTGCTTTACTTTCAGGACAGTTCTCAGCAGCGTGATTCACACGCTAAGCTTCAGTTATGTTAGTCAGCAAAATATAAGAAAAGTTCAATATTTACCCGTTACCAGTCAAAATATACTTTGAATGATAACGGCTATAACAACACAAAGTGAACATTTGCTGTTAGCCAGCAGATCAGGCCGTTTTCCATATTTTAAGGCACCATAAAACGGGTATTAACAATAGTGACATAATCAAAAATACCTGCCCTTGAAGCTGTTCATAGAAAATACCGGAGACATAGGTAAACAACGCCATCAACAGTCCCAGCGCCACTCCTGAATAAAGAGTCTGATAAGGCACCATATCGATATTTTTCTGCTGACTGATATAACGAATAGCCGCTAAATGGGTCACAGCAAAAGTAAATGCGTGAAATGTCTGAACAACTGCCAGCAGATAAACATTATCTGTAAATGAGATCACCCACCAGCGGGCAATTCCTGCACACAAGCCTAACAGAATCATCTGCTTGATCGACCAGTTAGTGAACAGTTTTTTATTGAAACGCATCAATAGGACTTCAGCAGCAACCGCAATCGCCCATAACCAGGCAATATTTGACTCGGAAATGCCGATACCTTTCCAGTAAATGGAGCTGAACGCATAATAAGCACCGTGACTGCCTTGAATTGAACCGACAACAATTAAAAACAGCAGAACATTGCGCTGCTTCAGCAATGAGAGAAGAGACTGTTTAACACCCTGCTCCTGCGTTTGTCCGTCATCTAACTGCGGTGTTAACTTTAATAAACTGACTGTCCACATAACCGCCGATGCACCGACAATCAGCCATAATATTGACGGCTGACCATACTCAACTATTAACCAGCCGATACAACTGGAGCCGGCAATAAAACTTAATGAGCCCCATAAACGAACCCGCCCGTAATCTAACTGAATCTGATTCACTAAGCGGGTACCAATAATATCCCCCAAGGGAACCAGCGGCCCGATCACAAAGTTAATCGTCAAAGTAATGACGGACAACCACAGGTACCCCTGCAGATAAAACAGAACCGCAAATGCAAGCAGGGTCAGAAAACTTAATACACGTAATAAACGCAAAATAGAAGAACCGCTGCTGACCAGCGGCAGTAATCCCATACTACTGACAAAACGCAGTACCAGCCCGACAGAAAACAGCAAACCAATATCTTCAGCGGATATTCCCTGCCCGGACAGCCACACGCCCCAGAAAGGTAAAAACACTCCCCATACAAAATAGAAAGCAACAAAATAAAGGGTTAACCAGGATTTAGCAGCAACAGTAAACAACAGATACCTCTATGAATTAATGAGAGTTACAAATAAACAAGGCTGATAGTACATCAGCCTTGTTCAAAAGTGTTAAGAATAACTATGATACAAATCGTAAACCCTTAAGCCCTCTTTTAACTCTTCGAGTTCAGCCTCTCCAATATAAGCAATTGTTTGCGGTTCGCCAGGCAGTAAAGTAAAACTTGAATCAGTAAACCGCCCTGTTCCCTGATACTCTAGATGCACAAAAAATGCAGGGTTTTCTGCACTTATTACAACTTCAAGTCCCGCTTGTGTTTCAATAATCTCATAGCTTATTTTAGGATCGGCAAATTCACACTGTTTCGGCTTAGCCGGAAAATAAGTATTATTGAAACTGACCTTGTTATTATTCAGATTCACATAAAAGAAACCTTCTGCCTCAAACCCGCTGATTTTCTCTAACGGCCAGGACCACAACTCAACATTTCCATCAGCCTCAACGTATCCTGATATCAGCTCTCGAGACAAAACTTCGCCGTTCCAGCTCTGCCAGAACAGCTCACCATCTAACTCAACGGCAGTTTTCGCATCATTCACGACCCGCAGGGTTAAATGTGTTTCAGACTTCACAAATACCGCTAATAACGGTGCAAAAAAACGTTTCGCCTGATAATGAAGCTGTTTCCAGCGGCCGTCATACTCAATTGACGACCATGAACTCACCGGCCAGCAGTCGTTTAACTGCCAGTATAAAATACCGCGGTTAATCGGCTTACGTGAACGCCAATATTCACTGGCTGTTTTAATAGCCACCGACTGCTGTACCTGACTGAGATAGAGCATATTTTCAAAACCATTGGGAAAACGATAATAACGGGTAAACATTTCGGTAATAATGGAATTACCTTTGGCATTTTTCTGATGGCTTTCAAAGGACGGCGAAGTCACATTCCAGTCATTCTGCGGCGCAAATTTTTTCACCGTTGGTAAAGAGGGCCAGGATTGAAAACCAAATTCAGAGCAGAAACGCGGATTAACTTCGGTATAAGCATCAATAGATTTCCCTGAGTGCCAGACATCCCAGTAATGCATATCACCGCGGTTATCATCGTGCCAGGCATCACCAAAATCCAGTTCGCCGTTACAGGGGGAACTTGCCCAGAAACGTCGCCCGGGATCGGCTTGAGTAACACTTTGTTCAAGCACTCGATTTAATCGGTCATAATTAACCACATATTTTTCGCGGTTAGCACGGGACTCCGGATACCAGCCGATTGCACCAATCACTTCGTTATCACCGCACCATAAAGCAATACAGGCATGATTTCGTAAACGCTTAACCTGATAGTCAACCTCAGCACTGACCTGCTTAATAAAATCAGGTGTTGAAGGATATAACGCACAGGCGAACATGAGATCCTGCCAGACTAACAGACCTAATTCGTCACATAACTCATAAAAAATATCATGCTCATAAATTCCGCCTCCCCAGACCCGAAGCATATTCATATTAGCGGCGGCAGCATCACTGAGCATCTGACGATAGCGCTGTTCACTATTGCGTCCAGGCATTGCATCTAAGGGGATCCAGTTAGCCCCCTTCGCACTGACCGGAAAACCATTAACCTTAAAGTACATGCTGGATCCGGTTTCATCCTCTTCAGTAATTAACTGCAGTTCCCGCAGGCCGATTTTTTTAGCAATGACTTGTCCGTCGAGTGTCACTTTTAACGGATAAAGATACTGCTCTCCATAACCTGCCGGCCACCATCGCTTTGCCTCTGTGACAGTAAATGACACTACTGTTTTATTAGTCTGAATATCAACCGGGACTTCTATAATCTGCTCATTAAATTCAATAACAGCTGAACAGGTTGAGTTGCGCAGTGCTTTATAATCAATACTGACATTAACAGTACAGTTTTCTGCACACCATACCTGCTCTGTCTGCACTGCCAATAATGCTGTGCTCTCTACCGCCTGCAGAGTAATATCACCATACACACCCGCGACCGATAAACAGATGCCCCAGTCCCATCCAGCGTGGCACTGTGCCTTACGTAATGTATTCATATGCGGAATTTTATTATTACCAACAGCCCAGGGAATTGGAAAGGGTAATTTTTCCGCCTGAGCACGGGCGGCAAGATCCGCACGTTTTAATAATATTTCAATGCTGTTTTTGCCGGGCACAGCAAAAGGAAGAATATCTATATTTAATGCCAGAAACATATTGGAGCTGTCAGTCACAGCCTGTCCGTTAATTTTAATTTCAGCGATGGTATCTAAATATTCAAGACTAAGTTCCAGTGAAGCAGCATTAAACACCGACTCAGCAAGCTCAAAAGAACGCTTCAGCCGCCATTCACACTGCCCGACCCACTGCACTTTTTTTTCATTATCTGCCCAGTAAGGGTCGACAATTTCACCGGCATCGAGCAGCGCACAATGCACATCGCCAGGTAACTGAATTGCGATATTTTTAATTTCAGGCTGATCAATGCAGTCAAGCAGCCATTCACCATTAAGGGAAAACATCATTAAGAGACTCCTAAATAATAACAGGTGTCTGATTCTATGATCATAAAAGAGAAAATGAGCAGCGCTGGGAAGTGAAACTGAGAGCTTGCTAGGTATCTACAAATTATTGATATTCAGTGCTATAAAAATATTAGGCACAAGAAAAATTGATGCTAGCAGGGCATTAGTTGAACTCTAAGTTGCGTACCTGTACCGTGGTGCTGATTGAATGGGTGAAACTGCTGTCAGAAACCAGCTCTCCGGTTAAATTAATTGATACACTGCGGATCGTAGAGGCGGCATTAGAAACAATGCTTTCAGAAAATTTCAGACCGGTAATCTTAATAAACTGTTTATCAGAAAGTGCAGTCCAGGTTCCAGATGAGTAACAATTACCCGCAAGCGGATCGACACCAGTGCCGAACTGAATTTCATTTTCAGGAGCTTCAAATCGAATCCCCATTTTATTGCTGTCAGAAATTTCAGAGGCGACATTATGATTATAATAATAAACAATACAGTTCTCGTCCGCGCTGTTGATTGAATCAACCGTTTTACTGCCGCCGCTGGCAACCATAAACTCAGAACCACCAAAACCGGCGCGCCTGATATCCGTTTCCATAATAGACATAATTGACTGCAGATCAGTACGTAAACGTGAGTATTTGAGGCTTTTGCTTCCGCTAGAAATCCCGGTCACATATAAACCGATCACCATAGCTAATAATACAGACCCCAGCAGCAGTGCGATTAACAGCTCAACTAATGAAAACCCATGATGCTTAGTTAACATTTTCCATAACCTAACTGAGCTTTATCAGGCGAACAAATCCTCAAGCGCATGGTTGACTGAATAACTTTCAGTTTCTGCCCCTGGGAGTTTGTAAGTCTCACACTGCCGGCATTAACACTGAATCTCATTGGACTATAGGAGGCCTGTTTGCCGCTGAAGGTAATATCGGAAGCTGAAGCTACCAACACTTTTCCGTCAGTAAGCTCTTGTATTTTTTCAGTTCCGTTTAACAGGCACGAGTCAGCAGTAAAGCAGTCGCAGGCAGGGAAAGTTGTCATCGCCATATCCCATTTTGTACTGTTTTCAAACTGACAAAAATGCACATAAACCTTTTCGTTCAATTTAACGGACTCGGTCTTAGCTAACTGTAAAAAGTAAAATAGTCGCTCGCTATTATCCTGCAGTGCCTGCCGGGCAACTATTCCGCGATAAGAGCTAGTAGTAATGGCGACTAATATAGCGACAATTAAAACAGAAACGAGTAATTCAATTAAAGTGAAACCGGTATTTTTGCATCTCTCTATTTTCATAAAAAAAACTCAGCAGATACTTAAAAGGGCAACTTATATAGCCTTTAACTCCTGTTCAAAAGAACTGTAACGTTTCTTCGACATATCATCGAGAGACTGCGATTCGATAACATTAATACACAGCTTGGCAATACGTTTTTTCTTCGAAAATTCAACACTGACAGGCCAGCCTTTAGTCATTGACTGTGCTAGATTCAGTGACAACTGACTATTATTCGGCATAATCTCGAAGGCTTCAAGAAACACACTGGTTGACGCAGGATATAAACCACTGCGGTAGAGTTTTATACCTTGTTCATTAAGGCTGAGAAGTTTAGCTATCTGTTCTTTATTACTCTGTTTAACTTTATTAATAAGCAGCAGATCACTCATAACTTCAATACTATTGTCATCTTCCGGAAAAGAGATCAGTGCTAGAATTTCCTCATATTTATCTGAGTTGCCTAATTCCAGCCAGGCTTTCGCTAAAACTAATGCGCTGTCCCGGCCGCATTCAATCACCATATCGATATTACAATCTGTTAAATTTTCTGAAGCAGGTTTTAACGCCCCGCGCATAATTGCCATCCGCGCTGAGACTATCTTTTCCAGCTCATAAAACTGCTCTTTATTAAAACGCAGCGAAGCACTTTTCAAGGTCGCCTGAACCTGTGAAAAAACTTTAGCCTGCTGCAGCTCGCTGCCGCCTTTGGCACGATCTAATAAACAGTGAATATAATTAAAATGATGATTAATATTCTCGTGTACCGAATGACGAGTATTATCCAGTACGGTTTTAAAACATCGCTGCGCGATTTCCCAATCCCCCTCCAGTAAAGAAAGATTTGCTAAAGCACGCTGCCTGGGGATATTTTTAGGAGATAGTTTTACCGATTCAACTAATATATCTTTTGCCTGCGAATAACATTCACGCTGGGCATAGATACTTGATAACCAGTTGAGCGCTTCAATGCGGGTTTCTCTCAACTCGCAAAGTTCAGTTAACAGGGTCGCAGATTCGGTGTAATCTTCAAGGTGATAAAATGCAATCGCCTTACCCAGCTTTGCCCAGGAAAAATCTCGGTGACCTAAAATAGAGTTGTATAAATCCAGGGCCATTTTAGGCTGCTTAAGATTTAATAAAACTTCTCCTTTGAGGCGCATAATAGGCAGTGCATATTTTTGATGGAGCTTGCTGGCTCTGCCGCATTCAGCCAGCGCTTTTTTGTAATCACGTACAGCAAGTGCATCATAAATACCGCCGAGCACTTTACGTTTTTCTAACGACCTCACTAAACGCGCTTCTAGTGTTTTATAAGAAAAAGGTTTTAATAAATAATCATCCGGCTGCAGTTCGACAATACCATGAATCACCTGTAACGCCGTTTCTGCGCTTATTAGAATAAATACAGTATTGGTTTTTAACAGATCTCTTAGTTTTAATTCTTCAAATAGCTGATAACCGTCTTTACCTTTTCCTAAGTTAAAATCACATAAAATAAAATCAAATTTTATTTCTTCACACAATTCAACGGCTCGGTCACCATTACTTGCGACTGAAATTTCTTTACAGCCCAACATCTGCAGCATGCCTTTTATAGCGCTTCTAATGGTATCGATATCATCAACAACAAGAACAGCCTGTGTAGAAAAGAAGTTACTGGGTAGTGCCATAGTTTGTTAATACCTAAAATTATTGGGAGCTTTCAAAGTTTAGCTGAACAGAGTATTTTCGCTATTAAATTAAGCGATTAAAGCAGATAACCTGCAGAGTATCACTGTTATTCTACCCTCCTGATAAATGTAATTTAAGCCCAGATCTTAGTTATAAGCAAACGGATCTACAATTCAGGAATAAACGCAGGCAGCGGCCTGGTATAAAGCTGGCAGTTACATTCTGACGGCTTAGCTCACGTTCTCTCTCATCGGTGAGCGGATGCGTATAAAAATGAATAAAAGAATGTCATAAAACTGCAATGATTAATGCTTATTGTCACCTTACTAACTGTGAAAATAAGGAGATAATATGCAATACAACAATACTGACACTGATATTCAATTCATTACTGATGAAGCACTATTTTTCATTCCTAAAAAAAGAACAGCTAAAACGAGAAAATGGCGCGAAATTGAAGCCGTAAAAGCCCGCCAGAAACTATCAAGAGAACTGCGCGATATAGATCAGGATTTTGATTACTGCAGAAATGACTTAGTATAAGATTTAATACACTTAAAATAAAAAACGCATCTTGTTAGATGCGTTTTTTTATTTTTAATAAGCAGACACCTCAAAGTACAGCTTGTGCATCATGAGGCACATCTTTATTTCAGATCAGATTTGAAATAAAGACTCTATCGATAATCCCTGCTCAGAAAGTACATCCCGCAGGCTTTTTAACGCTTCAACCTGAATCTGGCGAACACGTTCCCGTGTTAAACCGATCTCTTTACCTACATTTTCTAATGTTGCGGCTTCATAACCTAACAAACCAAAACGTCTTGCTAATACTTCACGCTGTTTGGGGTTTAAGTCTTCCAGCCAGTCAACGATACGCAGTTTCATATCATCACTCTGCAGTTCATTTTCCGGTGTTGCTTCCTTACGATCTGGAATAATATCCAGAAGCTCTTTATCTGAGTTGTTACCGATAGGAATATCAACGGAGCTGATCCGCTCATTAAGCTTTAATATCTTTGCCACTTCTTTTGCAGAGACATCTAATTCTTTAGCGATATCTTCTGCTGTTGGTTCATGAGTTAGTTTATGGGCGAGTTCGCGCGCAGTTCTTAAATACACGTTAAGTTTTTTAACAATATGAATAGGCAGGCGAATAGTGCGGGTTTGATTCATGATTGCACGTTCAATAGTCTGACGTATCCACCATGTTGCATAGGTTGAAAAACGGAAACCTTTTTCAGGGTCAAATTTTTCAACGGCCCGGATCAGGCCCAAATTTCCCTCTTCGACTAAATCTAATAGTGATAAGCCGCGGTTATTGTAGCGCCGGGAAATTTTAACCACCAGCCGTAAGTTACTTTCAATCATACGCTTACGTGAAACTTCATCTCCACGTAAAGAGCGCCGGGCATAATAAACCTCTTCAGGAGCGGTTAATAATGGAGAAAAGCCAATCTCGCCTAAATAAAGCTGAGTGGCATCCATTACCTTTAATTCGCTGTGTGTGGTGGCTTTTTTAGCGGCGTCCTCTTTTTTACTGTCATCGACAGCATTCTCATCGATAAATGCTTCATCAACAAACTGTTCTCCGTTCAGTTTGTCATTATTATTTTCAAATTTCTTTTCGTTTTCATCTACTTCTAAATTATTCTCGTTTGCCTTAACCATAGTTAAGCCCCCTTATAACGACCAAATTTTTATTAGTTGATAAACTAGTTATTCTGCTATGAACCCTATAACTTCCTGGTAACTTATAAAATTATATTTATTTCACACTAGGGTGTATCACGGTCAATTAATTACCTCTTAGGTAAATAACGTAATGGATCAACCGATTTACCTCGATAACGAATCTCAAAGTGCAGCTGTACACGATCAGTTCCGCTGTCTCCCATTAATGCAATTTTCTGGCCCATTTTTATTGATTCGTTCTCACGAACTAATAATTTTTCATTGTGTGCATAAGCACTCAAATAATCAGAATTATGTTTAATAATGATTAGATTCCCATAACCACGTAAACCATTCCCAGCATAAACAACTTTCCCTGATGCAGCAGCCTGTACAAATGTCCCTCTTTGATGTGAAAGGCTGATGCCTTTCATTCCAGCCTGTGATGACGAAAATGTTTTAGTCAGCCTGCCCTTTACCGGCCAAGACCAACCACTTACTTTTTTATTGGTGATTTGATTATTCTTTACTTCTTTTTTATCACTCTGATTATCAGAATATGCTTTTGTATTTTTCTTCACAAGTGTCTGTGAACTGTTTTTAGCACAGCTTTGACCTGTGCAGCCTGTTTGTACTTTTTTGCTGCTTGTTTGTGAAGATAGATCACTGTTTACACTTACTTTTTTAACAGCAGTTGATTTACTTCTCGTGCTGCCGATTAGACTTAATACCTGCCCTTCGTAAATAGTATAAGGAGCGGCTAAATTATTACGGGCGGCAATAGTATTCACATCCATACCAGAGCGCCATGAAATCGCATATAAGGTATCACCCGCTTTT
Organism: Psychromonas ossibalaenae ATCC BAA-1528; assembly: GCF_000381745.1. GTDB lineage: Bacteria > Pseudomonadota > Gammaproteobacteria > Enterobacterales > Psychromonadaceae > Psychromonas > Psychromonas ossibalaenae. The sequence goes on from NZ_KB906969.1 coordinate 40,420, forward strand.
ACTTTATAGCTTTTTTGCCCGGTTATTTTGCCGGCGCTTTTATAATTAACACTTTTTTTACCCTGGGTGATATCCGCCACAGGTGCGCGCCCCCCCGGTGAAGAGCACCCGCTTAAGCTATAAATAGTAATCAATAAAAACAACAGTCTGTTCATAACGAATTAATGTTTAAGGAAAAAATATAAAACGACAGCAGCTAGAATGGTTATCCAGCCTAAAATATCAATGTACTGTTTAAGCTTGGCTTCCATTTTCTCGCCGCCGAGCACCATTAAACCAGCCACCAAAAAGAAACGCAGACCTCGCCCAACCAGTGCCGTCAGCATAAAGGGTAAAAAGACCATAGCCATTATACCGGCAGTAATGGTAAAAACTTTAAAGGGAATCGGTGTAAAACTGGCAATAAAAATAACCATCACTCCCCAGTCAGCAAACCATGCCTGAGCAGTCTGCATCTTATTTTGATATCCCATAAACTCAACAAAAGGCAACACTACCGGGTCATATAATGCATGGCCGATGTAATAACCCGCAGCTCCGCCCAATACAGAAAAAACAGTTGCTCCAAGCGCATAACGCCAGGCTAAGCTGCGTTTAGCAAGCGCCATCGGAGCAAGCATAATATCAACAGGAATAGGCCAGAAAACAGACTCAACAAAAGCGGTTAAATACAGATAAAAAGGCGCATATTTATGTTTTGACCAGATCATTACTTTTGCATATAGAGGGGAAAAAATTTTCAACGTTTTTCTCTTTTATTTAATCGTTAACCGTTTTTTATATCCAAATACACGACTGCCGAAGCGGCGCAGATAATTATCCACCTAACCTGGCAGTCAAAGAATTTATAAGCCGCGTGATTGAAATACAGCCGTTTATCATTCTCTATTTTGTATTGATTAATTCACGTATCACACTGGTTGCATAACAGCCCGACGGTAAATAGAAATCGATTTTTACCACACTGTCATCAAGCCAGGAGCTTGAAAACTGTTCTGGAATCAGCAGTAAAGGACGGCGTTCCTGTTTTAAACCGTTTTTTGCCAGACCAGCCTGCAGTTCTTGATAAGGGCTTAGTAAATCCGTCTCATAGGCTCGAGCATCTGACTCTGAGGTTAGTTCGCCAGCGCCCCATAAAGGAGCCGTTAAACAAATTTCACGCTCCAGAAGACGCTGCATACTACTGTCATTAAGCTCTGTCAGCGGAAAAAACGAACGGTTTCCGACAAACTGTACACAGTCTCCCAGTAACGGCTGCTTGTATAAGTCATCTTTAATACGTGCTGATATCACCTGATTAAAAAGGTAGCTGCGTGCGGCACTTAAATACATACCGCGTTTAAAACGATCTTTAATTTTACGGCCCTGAAACATAGTTAATGCAGCGCTGATATTATGACCGTCAAAACCGAAACGCTGTTCACCAAAATAATTAGGCACGCCCTTCTCTACTTGATAGATAGCTTTTTCCAGTGCTTCTCTGTCACTAATTTCACGTAATACAATGGAAAAATAATTACCGGCCAGCGCACCGGTTTTAATTTTTTTATTGTGGCGTACTACCTTTAAAATCGTCACTCCCTCGGACTCAAACAAAGAGAAGTCAGGCGTTATTTTTCCGGGTATATGCAGCGAAAACCACTGTTTAGTATCACCCTGACGATCTTTAAGACCCGCATAACTGACATTGCGCGCAGGGATCCCGGCAAACTTAGCCAGTTGACGTGCTAAATACTGGGTATTTTCACCCACTTTCTGCACCCACAGACAAACATGCTCACCTTCCCCGCTCAACTCAAACCCCAGGTGTTCCTGGACATTAAAATCTGCACATGATTGTTTAAATACACCGCGGCTTTGCGGCTCACCGTATAGATAATTAAAATCTAAGCTGAAGACAGGTTTATTATTTTCTGCAGCCGGGTGTTCTTGGTCATTACTTACTTGATTCATTTTGTATTCTTAATTAATAAAACCACAGCGTGTGTTGCAATACCTTCACTTCTGCCGATACTGCCCAGCTTTTCTGTGGTTGTTGCTTTTACATTTATATTACCGATTTCAGTCTCCAGCAAAGATGCTATTTCCAGGCGCATCTCTTCAATAAACGGCGCCATTTTCGGCGTTTCAGCCACAATAGTCAGATCCACATTACCAATTCGATAACCTTTAGTCTGTGCATGGTGAAAAACTTCTTTAAGCAGTGTGCGACTGTCAATCCCCGCATACTTCTCATCATTATCAGGAAAATGGTGGCCGATATCTCCAAGAGCTAACGCCCCCAGCACAGCATCACATAAAGCATGCAGAGTTACATCACCATCAGAATGAGCAATCAAGCCCTGCATATAAGGAATTTTAATACCGCCTATCGTAATCGGCCCCTGTCCGCCAAATTTATGCACATCAAAACCATGTCCGATACGAATCATGTTGATTTCCTTTTTTGTTTATAAGTTTTCATTTACTGAGACAGATACAGCTCAGCCAGAATCAAATCTTCTTCCCGAGTTACTTTTAAATTATCACTGCGCCCTTCAACAATATTAACCGTCATTCCTGACATTTCCATTGCAGAGGCTTCATCGGTGATACTTTTCGGATGACTTGCCGTTTGTATCGCAGTTATTAACTCATTATTAAGAAACATTTGCGGTGTCAGCGCATGCCATAAATTTTCGCGGTCAACGGTTTCAATAATAAGCCCGCAGTCTGAACTGCGCTTCATTGTATCGCGTACCTTCGATGCCAGAATTGCGCCTTGTTTTGAAAGCTGTACAGAACTAATCAGTTTATTGATATCAGAACTGCGAATACAAGGCCGGGCAGCATCATGGACTAATACATAATCGTCTGTATTAACAACCTGCAGTGCGGCTAATACTGAATCAACACGCTCTTTACCGCCGGTTACAATCTCTACTTTAGGATGCTTCGCAACAGCTAACTTTCTAAACCAGCAGTCATTATCAGCAATTGAAACAATCACTTTATTGATTTCCGGGTGACAGATAAAAGGCTCAAGACTATGCTCGATAATCGTTTTTCCCAGCAGTTGTAAATATTGTTTAGGAATATCGGCACCGACCCGCTTACCAATACCCGCGGCAGGGATCACTGCCGTTAAATTAAATAAACTCATCAGCTTAATCCTCTTTCGGGACAATACGAAAAAAAGTCTCCCCCTCTTTCACTAATCCTAATTCATTGCGTGCTCGCTCTTCAATAGCCTCAGAGCCCTGTTTTAAATCATAAATTTCTGAAAACATCAGCTGATTGCGCTGCCTCAACTCTTCGTTACCAGCAGCCGCAAGCTCTACCTCTTTCTGCAGAACATGATTTTCCTGTAAGCCGTTTTTGCCAAACCACAAATGATACTGCTGCAGAGCCAGCAAAAAAATGAGCACAAGCATTAATAAACGCATATATGAATTGGTCCTGATGAAAAACAAGCGACAGTGAAAAGAAACTATTCTCACACATTAGCCTATAAATTCCTATGTGAAATAGGTATGTATCAGAGGATAGCCGATGTATTTAAGACTATTTAAACGAAGGCAGGAAACAGACACAGGTAAGCAGTAAAACCTTTTTCAAAAAGACAATATTTTGACGGATGGCGGAAAACCGTCAGGACTCATTAAAATTAAGCAATAAAAAAGGCGCTAAAAGCGCCTTTTATTAGGATAACTCAAAAGAGTTTATTCCCACTCGATAGTTGCAGGCGGTTTACCTGAAACATCATATACCACCCGTGAAATACCATCGATTTCATTGATAATACGGTTTGATACATGACCGATTAAATCGTATGGAAGGTGCGACCAGCGTGCTGTCATAAAGTCGATAGTTTCAACACAACGCAGTGATACAACCCAGTCATATTTACGACAGTCACCCATTACACCAACAGAGCGTACTGGAAGGAAGACCACAAACGCCTGACTTACTTTGTGGTAAAGATCCGCTTTATGCAGCTCTTCAATAAAGATAGCATCAGCACGGCGCAGTAAATCACAGTACTCTTTCTTAACTTCACCAAGAACACGCACACCTAAGCCAGGTCCAGGGAACGGGTGACGGTAAAGCATATCGTACGGTAAACCTAACTCTAAACCGATTTTACGTACTTCATCTTTAAACAGTTCACGCAGCGGCTCAACTAAGCCCATTTCCATATCGTCGGGTAATCCGCCAACATTATGATGAGATTTGATAACATGCGCTTTACCTGTTTTAGAAGCGGCTGACTCGATAACGTCAGGATATATAGTGCCCTGTGCTAACCATTTTGCATTAGTTAGTTTTTTCGATTCTTCATCGAAAATTTCAACAAAAACATGACCAATCGTTTTACGCTTCACTTCCGGATCGCTTTGCCCCGCCATTCTTTCTAAGAAACGGTTTTCGGCATTAACATGCACAATGTTTAACCCGAAATGGTCACCAAACATGTCCATAACCTGCTGGCCTTCGTTTAAACGAAGTAAACCGTTATCTACAAATACACAGGTAAGTTTATCGCCAATGGCACGCTGCAGCAGCATAGCAACAACTGATGAATCAACACCGCCGGAAAGGCCCAGGATCACTTCGTCGTCACCAATCTGCTCTTTCATGCGCGCAACCGCATCTTCAATAATTGAAGCAGAAGTCCAAAGTGTTTCACAGCCGCAGATTTCAACTACGAAATTACGCAGCATACGCTCGCCTTGGCGAGTATGGGTTACTTCAGGGTGGAACTGTACGCCGTAAAAACGTTTTTCTTCATTAGCAATAGCGGCAAACTGGCAGGTTGCTGTATTAGCAGCTGTAACAAAACCTTCAGGAATTGCAGACACTTTATCACCGTGGCTCATCCACACATCTAATAATGCATTACCGTCGGCCGCAACTGCATCTTCAATAGACTTAAACAACTCACAAGGAGCCTGAACTTCTACTTGTGCGTAACCAAACTCGCCTTCACCTTCGCCTTTAATAACCGCACCGCCAAGCTGGTGAGACATTGTCTGCATGCCGTAACAGATACCTAAAACCGGTACGCCGGCATTAAATACATATTCAGGAGCACGTGGGGACCCTGCAGCAGTTACACTCTCAGGGCCACCCGCTAAAATAATACCGTTGGCATTAAAATCTTTAATATCCTGCTCATCAACATCCCAGCTCCAAAGCTCACAGTAAACACCGATTTCACGGATACGACGCGCGATTAATTGTGTGTATTGAGAACCGAAATCTAAAATAAGAATTCGCTGTTCGTGAATGTTTTTGCTCATTGGGTGATCCTTTTTTATAAAGAATAGAAGACGGTAAAACCGTCTTAGTAATATTATTCAGCTGTCTGATTAACAGCAGCTGTTAACAATTCAAAAGCGCAGAAATTAGTTTAAGTCTGCTAACAGGCCGCATTGCCGCGCAAAGCGTAAACAACGAAACCTGTATCAGGATTGTTATTAAGGTGACTAACTGCCAGAACGGTAGTTAGGTGCTTCCTTCGTGATTGCAACATCATGCACGTGACTTTCGCCCATACCTGCACTGGTAATTTTCACAAACATTGCTTTGGTGTTCATCTCGTGAATTGTTGCACAACCCGTCAAACCCATTGATGAACGCACGCCGCCCATCTGCTGATGAACAATCTCTTTCACTTTACCTTTGTAAGCAACGCGGCCTTCAATACCTTCAGGTACTAATTTATCGGCGGCATTATCAGACTGGAAGTAACGATCCGATGAACCCGACGACATAGCGGCAAGAGAACCCATTCCACGGTAGGATTTGTATGAACGGCCCTGGTATAAAATGATTTCACCAGGAGATTCTTCAGTACCGGCAAACATGCTGCCCATCATGACACATGATGCGCCGGCAGCTAATGCTTTTGCGATATCACCGGAGAAGCGAATACCGCCGTCAGCAATAACCGGAATACCAGTGCCTTCAAGGGCTGCAACAGCATCAGAAATAGCTGTAATCTGCGGTACACCGACACCGGTAACGATACGGGTAGTACAGATAGAACCCGGGCCGATGCCGACTTTAACAGCACTACAACCGGCAGCGGCTAACGCTTTAGCACCTTCACCAGTTGCAACATTACCACCAACAATCTGCAGATCCGGGTAAGTCGCACGCGTTGCTTTAATACGATCTAATACACCTTGAGAATGACCGTGAGAAGAGTCGATCAGCAGCACATCAACACCCGCTTCAACTAATGCGTCGATACGCTCTTCGTTACCTGCACCAGCGCCGACAGCAGCACCTACACGTAAGCGGCCTAATTCGTCTTTACATGCATTTGGTTTACGCTCTGCTTTACGGAAATCCTTAACTGTGATCATGCCTTTTAATTTATAGTTATCATCCGTTAATAATACTTTTTCAATGCGGTGTTTGTGCATTAAAGTTTCAACTTCATCACGAGGCGTATCTGATTTAGCGGTCACAAGGTCTGCTTTGCCGGTCATAACAGCTGAGACTGGTTTTTCCAAATCGGTTTCAAATAAAACGTCACGACCTGTGATAATACCCACTAATTCGCCAGATGCTTCAACAACCGGGTAACCAGCAAAACCGTGCTGTTCTGTCAGTTGGCGTATCTGACCTAAGGTTGTTTGTGGAGATACTGTAACGGGATCTGCAACAACACCACTTTCATGGATTTTAACTAAACGTACTTGTTCAGCCTGCATTTCAATTGACATGTTTTTATGAATAAAACCGACGCCGCCTTCCTGTGCTAAAGCGATAGCAAAACGTGCTTCAGTAACAGTGTCCATAGCTGCAGAAACAACTGGAATATTTAATGATATTGTTGGAGTTAGTTGGGTTTTTAAGTCCGCAGTATTTGGAAGTACAGTCGAATGACTTGGTACTAATAATACATCATCAAATGTTAATGCATCTTTGGCAATTCGTAGCATTGCAATATCTCACTTATAGTTGGGAGGATTTTCAATATACCCAAATTACTTGGGTATGATATTGCGGAGGGATTTTAATCCTTATGTGAGCTAACTACAATTAAAAATTCATCTGTTAAGCATATCTTTTTATCAATATATAAATAATGCTAAGATTAATACCCAAGCTACCCCAAGAGACAAGAGTCAGCAAGTCGATAAATGATGAGATTCTAGGCAGAAGGTTGACGATCTAGCCCGCTAAATCAAAACCTTCTAACAACGAAGGTTATCGTTTATCGCCTTGTCCTTCGGAAGTTTAGCCCGAAAGCTAGCACTGCGCTGCAGCATTTGAAAAGGGAATTACCATTCTCATCATGTTGCGCCTTGTTCTAGCATCCGGGCTAAACTCTGAATTTGCATCTTGAGGTAGTTTGGATATAACTCAATTTCCCTGCTAATAAATTGCGATAAACGATAATGATCTCACAAAATAAGAATATCTATAGCGTCAGCAGCCTTAACCGCGCAGCTAAATCACTGTTAGAAACGGGTCTTGGCGTAATCTGGTTATCAGGGGAAATTTCCAATTTAACCATCGCGGTATCCGGGCACTGGTATTTCACCCTTAAAGATCACAGCGCTCAGGTACGCTGCGCTATGTTTAAAGGTAATAACCGCCGCAGTGGTTTTACCCCGAAACATGGTCAGCAGGTTTTAGTACGCGCAAAACTAAGCCTTTATGAAGCACGTGGTGATTATCAGCTGATTGTGGAAAGTATGGCTCCAGAGGGTGACGGTTTATTAAAGCAGCAGTTTGAAGCATTAAAGTGCCAGCTGGCTGCTGAAGGGCTGTTTTCTGAAAGCAGCAAAAAACCATTACCGCAGATTATCAAACGCATCGGTATTATCACTTCGTCAACCGGCGCTGCTCTGCACGATATTTTAAGTGTCTTAAAACGCCGCGATCCGCGCTTACAGGTTATTATCTATCCGAGTCAGGTTCAAGGTGCCGGCAGTGCCGAGTCCGTAGCGGCGCAGATCCAGTTAGCTAATGCACGTAATGAGTGTGATTTACTGATTGTCGGACGCGGCGGCGGTTCATTAGAAGATCTATGGTGCTTTAATGAAGCAGTGGTTGCTTATGCTGTTTTTAACAGCCAGCTGCCCGTTATCAGCGCGGTAGGCCATGAAATTGATGTCACTATCAGTGACTTTGTAGCCGATATTCGCGCAGCCACCCCTTCTGCAGCGGCAGAACTGGTCAGTCAGAATAAGACTTTCGTGGAAACACAGTTACAAACATTATCAAACCGGCTTAAACAGGCAATATCTGCAGATCTGCAGCTAAAAGCACATCAGCAGAATTTATTAAAACAAAAACTACTGCAGCACGATCCTAAGCATAAACTGCAGCAGCAGAGTCTACAGCTGGATGAGTTATCACTGCGTCTGCAGCATGCGATGACTCGTAAACTCAATCAGCAGAATAATTATACTCAGCAGCTTCACGGCAGTTTAATGCAGCATAGCCCTGAGCAGACCATTAACATCGACCTGCAGAAACAAACTCAGCTTAAAAGCCGTTTACAAACCGCAATGTTAAACAAACTTAAGCAGAGCGAAACAGATCTGCACAATAACATCACTCAGTTAAATACAGTCAGTCCCCTGGCAACCCTGGCGCGCGGCTATGCTATTGTTAAAGATAAAAAAGGTAAGGTAATCACAGATGCTTCACTATTGAATAGTGGTGATAATCTTAATATTCGCTTAGATAAGGGAGAGGTTAAAGCGCAGGTGCTATAGCTATTCGGCATGTAGGGCGAGCAGACATTTAAACCGTCATTGTAGGGGATTTCGTCCTGACGGCGACTTACTTTTTCTCAACAGCAATAAAAAAGTAAGTAAAAAAGTGCCGTTCTGAACATTTTTTATTCTTACCCGCCCAACAACTTCTTAACGTACCGCCTTTGAATGCACATCCCTGTGCATGCAAAGGCTAATTAAATCATCCATGATTTCTCTTGCTAAAGTTTTTGTACGTATAAGAAAAACGTAAACGGAAATTTTCGCAGCCACATTGGCTAGGAAATTATTAAATGACTAAGAGCCTCCAATTCAAGTTGTAATAACTAATCGAAGGTCTGCAAACGGTAGATAATGCGGTCATTTCCTCGGAACAGTCCAAATGAAACTTCTCCTGAAATACATTCAGTTTCAGTAGGCGAACAAGCAACTGCATTGCCGTTGTCTAATAACCACGGAGCAACAGTACTTAAATCAATAAAATAATTTAAGTTTCCACGATCCTTTGGTGCAGAGAAATCAAAATAACTTACACCGCCAATCAGCGGGCTGTTTAATATTTTTAATTTCGTTGTACCTGTTTCAATCGTGATTTCATCTGCTCCATTTTTAATCGGACTGGCACTCACTTGCGGCATAGTTACCGTTGTACAACTGTCCTCTGTAAGCGGCACAAAGTGACTACCGTCATAATAAGTGGCTTGGATAGTGGTGCGAATCGGCTGAAATTCACTGCCGTAACCATTGCCGGCTTGCAGACGGCCATACATTAAATCGCTTAACTCCCCTATAGAACATCTATCCTCGTTACAGGTGTCAGAAGAATTTGTCTGTAATTTTTCTTCATCAGTCCCTGTTAGCTCTATGCGATAACGAACTTTATTTGAATTTTCAAAAGGTCCATCAGGTACTATGTTATTGTCAGCATCAACGGTTTTTCTTAACCCCAAATTAAACTGGACTGTCGTATTAACATTATATTCTCCTTTCACCCAAAGTGCTTTATCATAAGCTTTGGACGAAAAGATACGATTAAGAGTACTGTTATCTTTATAGCCGGTCAGTTCCGTTCCGTCTACGGCATAAGCAAAATGCTTAAAGTCGCTTGCTACAGAGTAACCTAAGCCATGATCATAATTACTGGTTACTTGCGGTGTTTCATCTGTACTAACTTGAGAATAAGCTTTCATTGAATAACTCAGCGCTAATGCATCTGGCTCTCCGATATAGGTAAAGTCATTATCGCTGCAAACTGGGGCACTGCTAAAACTTCCCACAGTAAATGCTAAATAATCAGGATAAAAGCGTCCGACTAACGTATCGCTTTCCAAATCAATTTTGTTACCCAAAATTAAATAATTTTCACTTTCTGCGCGCAAATTGATACTACCTACTTCACTAAATGCCATTTTAGGCGATACAGCAGAAGTTAATGTCACTTTAAATGGTTTATTACTTGGAGTATGCAATGTACCTTGCGCACCTGAAACTGGAAAAGCAATTTGATGACTAAACTTGATAATATCATTCTCGTTACTTCCATTAGCAAAACTAGGCGCAGTGACATAAATAGTATCATCAATTTTACCACCACAATTTGCAGCAGCAGCCGAAGTTTTATCATTGCCTGTATTTGTTTTACAATCAATAAACCCTTGCACCTCCACTGTAAACGTATCTACAGCATCAGGAATACCACTCTCATTATAAACGGGGTTACTGGCTCGAATAAAACCATCGCCAGAGCCTTCCACCAGAGGGATTTTTATACTGTTTTTTTGACCTAATACTTTGTTTATTTTCAAAAAAATCGGATTAACAATGGTTTCAACTGCCCCCTTTATTGTTGGGATATCAACATCTTTTACATTTATTTTAACCTTTCCTGCATCGGGGTAATTAGCAGTAACCGTTGCCACGCCAGCAGAAAAAGCAACAGGCAACGCCACAGCATCTAACTCCGTCTTGCCAATAGGCGTTGAGTTAATTTCAACCTGTTTACCTTCCCCTTTTACATCCGTTATATATTCAGACCAAAACGCTATATTTTCAGGTGAGTATAATTCACATACTTTTGTTTCTTGGTTTTCTTTAACGGCAGTTAAAATAAGTTCAAAAGGTAGATTTGCCGTATTAATACACGTGCCAAGCTCCCCATTTACACAAGATGAATCCATTTTTAATAAAGAAGAACGAAAATTAATAGTCGTATCACTAGCCGCATCGCCGTTTTCAACCGTTATTTTTACACTTCCCACATCTGTGTGCAGTAAGCCGAACTCAACTTGACCAGTGTCATTTACATGAAACTGATAGGTCGCCTGCCCGTCATTTGAAGTGCCGGTATTTGTTAGCGTTCCTCGCCCGTTTAATAAACTCCACTGCCCCTTATTTGAGTCAGTTGAAAGGTTAACGGTCCCCGGGTAGCTGCCATCGATATTCTCACCCAAAAATACTTTTAAACCTATCGACTGCGCCTCACAGGTCAGCGCCTCAGGTGATGTAGTTATAACAAAATCATATTCAGAAGGCGTCACACCACATATAAATTTGTTTTCAATTATTGCATCATCTGACATTTTTAAATTAGCAGATGCTATACGCCCTTCAATGTAAGTATCACCATTTAATTCAACATTACCATCAGCATAGAGCGAACCGCTAAAGCGAGCATTACCGTTAAAAGTTATCGTTTCCCCTGCTGCAAAAACAAACTGTCCAGGCAGAGCCGTATTACTCCTTTCAATACTGCCCTGAATGCTATCGCTCTTACTAACAAACAAGTAAACATCCCCCTCTTCTACCTCTATCCGCGAGGTTTCACTAGTCACTCCTAAGCCGCCTATCGCATAAATCCCTTCATTTAAATAGACAGCGGCACCGCCAAAAACATTAAGCCTGTTAATACGGTATACCTGCTCAGGTGTTTGTGAAGAAAACGTTAATGTACCACCGGCATATACGGTAATATCGCCAAAAGCAGTGCCCTTAAATTTATCCGTTGCAGAACCGGAGTCACCAAGTGTAATATCTAAACCATCTCCCCATAAGGCAACATCAATGTTAGGTGCTTCAATTGTGGGGATAGTAAAAGAAGAAAGCTCAGAAGATTGATCCCCTGTACTCGTACACTGCACACCTTCCCCGCAACCATTGACATTGCCGTATAGCTCATGAGAGTAAAAATCAAATTTATCTGTGTCATCAATAATTTTCGAATTCCCCCACATGGTTAAATGACCACTGCTGCTGTAGCTCTGTGCAGCATCTTGAAAAATAGGACTACACTGTTCGCTTAATTCATCTACGGGTAAATAAATTGGAGCTAATGGAGGGGGAACAGGGGATCCATTTTCACAAGTTTCACCGCTTATATCACTATTAACATTCCGCAAAACAATCCCGTCTTGGCTATAAACATCGCCATTTATTACTGCATTATTATTAAGGTAAACATCTCCTACCGCATAAATATTGCCGTTATATCGAGCATTAACATCTAAATAAACCGCACCTGTTACATATAAATTTTCAATGCGTCCTTCCACTGGTAGTGTTTTATTTTTAGCAACATAAAAATCACCTTCATGAAGTCTGTAATCACTGACATCTGGCGGATTTAAACAGTATGAATCACGCGGTTCAACCCAAGGACAAGCTTCCGCATGCCCATTCCAATTAACCGTAGAGTTATACTCAACTTGCTCTTCTGAATAAATATGACTGTTTTTTATCTGAGTCCGATTTTTAATCGTGGCCTTTTTAACGCTATAAAAAAGGCTGTTTATTATTTCAACATGATGCCTTACTATCAGTGTTCCAGTAATGTAAAAAGTAACATTTTCAATTTCTGCATACTTTCTTATTTCTAAATCCCCATCAATATAATATTTTTTATTGGTTAATATGCTATAAGAATCTACATATGCGCTTGAATTAACCACATCCACACCGGGTTGGTTTTTAAAATCATCAAACATTGAAGGCACAGTGCAGTTTGCCCATGCTTGTGGAGTGACAAAAATAAATAGTAAGCACATCTGATAAATCAGTTTCATAAATTAGTCGCCTCGACGGTTATTTGACGGCGTGTGATGATTTGTGAATTTTTACACTCAGCAGTGCTGACCACATTATAACGCGTGCTAATTCCCGCTGACGCTGCCAGCGTATTACAAACATATGTCACGGTACAGTTATGGAAACCAGCACTACTAGGTAGAGCTGGCGTAATCACTGATCCCGTACACTGCGTCGCATCTGCTGTAGAAGCTCCAAGCGGGAAAATATTAACCAATGCTCTTTCACTGCCAGAATAGGCCGACAGATAAGCACGAGCTGCATACACTTCATAGCTTGCCCCCTCTGCGCTGTCGCGCTGCAGTGACATTAAACTTGCTCCTAACAATGAGATCACAACAATCACAAAAACAGCCACCACAATTGCACTGCCGGACTGTTTTTTTAGCGCACCGGCACTTTGTTTACGGGACCTTGTTTTATGGTACATTGCTGATATGCAGAGTTTGTTCAACGGGCACCTCCTGTCCATCAAAATCTAAGGTAAAGGAGACTTTCACTAAGCTGTTTCGCTGCAGGGAGGCTTCACTTGCCGAAAACCTGCCTTTCATATTTTCGCCCATCAGGTGTTTCTCTTTTCCATCACAATTTTCAGCACGAAACAGATCATTAGTACCTGTAAAATAATAACTTACGCTGTCACGAATGATATAAAGCCGCTTAGCAGGGGATCCCAAAGAGAAACCAGCATCATCGTTAAATGTTAAACGGCTATTGGTTGTATCGGATGTTAGCGGCTTAGCAACTTTTGTACTATCAAGATCAATAGCAGTAAGCAGGTAAACAACCGCTTTATCACCCTCTGCAAACCTATAATCCGCAACGGGGATAGTCGCGATTGTACCTGTTGCACTACTAATAGGATTGATAGGGAAATCCGCCGCGTAGATAGAGCTGGCAACAATCGGGGTAAAAGTCAGACACTGTCCGCCGGCTGTTACAACAGCACTATTAGGCAAAGCACCTGATACTTCGCGGCGCAGGCGTTCCATCACAAAACGCACACTGTTTAATGATTTATCACGTTCTGCAATATCAGTATAAATATCTACTCCACTGACAATATAATTACTGGTTGCAATACCTAATACCGATAAAATGATGATCACAATCACCAGCTCGATTAAAGTAAACCCTTTCTGTACAACTGATGTAACAGGCTTAAGAGAATTCATTAATAATTCCCCTTAAATGCAGAAAATAATATCTGTTCATCACTTGGCGTTCGAACTGTTACATCAATACGTTTCATCTGCTCGCCCGCATCCACCGTATCAACTGCCAGCATAGAGTCATCAGCAACAACTGCAATTTGTATCCAGTAGTTCTGATACTGACCCGCTAAATTATTACCCAGCGCATCACCATAAGTAACCGCATTAACAAAGCCGCTGGTGATAAAATCATCCACATCATTAAAGTCCTGATGCTGCCCGGCGGTTTCACCTGCATCAATGCCGTAAACCGTTGAACAGGCGATCGGCACAGGCGTGCCGCTTGTCTGCCAGACGCTGCCGTCATACCACAAAGCGGCATCTCCCCATATTTCACCGCAACGGTAACGACCGCCATTATGATCCGAGTTTTGATCATAACTGTGCGCTAGGATATTCTGCAGAATACTCTGTCCAAGCTGTGAAGCACGTAAACGGTAAAGCGGCTCGAGAGAGTCTTTACTTTGTGAAATCAGCATGGTATTCATCACCATCATAGCGATCGCCAGCACCACAATACCCACCACCAGCTCAACCAGCGTAAAACCTTTTATTTTTTGGGGAGAGTATTTGTGGTTATTCATGAATATAGCCCTCGCTCTCAATATTAACGCTCAGACCATTATCGCCATCAAGCTTAATCTCAAAAGGGGTGGTTATCAGATTATTATTAATAATTAACCGGCCCTGCAGGTCAAATCGATAATTGGCAGAACTGAGCATGTTATTAGGGTAGCGAACAACATTATACTGATTATATTCGTCACTAGCACAAACATCAGTCCCTGAAGACGGTAGACTACAAGACTCGTTATTTCGATAGGTATGCAGATGGTAGAAACACTTTTCTTTCACCACCAGCCAGTAACAGGCATTATCTACAGCACCCGCAGTAGGATCTGCGTTCATGCCCTGCAGCTGTACCAGGCGTAACCGTGCAATGAGCTGATCCTGCACGGTATAATCTTCAAAACCTGATTTACTGACAAACTTAGGTACGGCAACCACAGCTAATACGCCAAGCACAATAATCACGATCACCAGTTCAATCAGGGTAAACCCTTGTTCTTTAAATATGGAATCAGCTGCAGAAATGCGTGACATTAAATATCCATCTATTTGTATTGTAAGTCTTAAATTATAACCCGATTTTCTAACTTAACCGCTTTTTATCCTCGTTACTGTTCTTTCTACCGGCAAGTAAATAATAAGCGACTAAACAGCTGAAATATTAAACTCTGCAAAGCTGATTGGTGGTTTTGATTATTATTAAGGGAATCATTATGCAGGTAAAAAAATCCCGCGATATACGCGGGATTTAGAAACTCTGTATCAGTCATAAATACTTAACTACTCGTTACCACGCGGAGCGTGGGAATGAGGTGTTAGTGATTAACAACCCTCATCATGAACAGTAATTGTAGGTCGGGCAATACTCGTTGCTTCTAGATAAGTAACACGACACTCTGCATCGTTACCGCTTTCATCAGCCCCTGAAGGAGCTCCCTCTGCAACAATGACTGCAGCAGTTGCGTCACCACCATCAGTAATAGTCCAATCTGTACCCGCTAAACCTGCAGCGGTTCCCAACGCAGCACTTGTAGCTGATGGGTAACCAAACGTTGTAGCAACACCGTTAACTACTTGTTCCGTATTTAATTTTTCAAAACCATCAATAGCAGCCTTAGAATAAGTTAAAGTTGCAGCACCTTCTAGCGCACCTTTAAGGCCTTTCATAGCGGCTTGACGGGCATCGCCCTGCAGATCGACAAATTTAGGCACAGCAGTAGCAGCTAAAATACCTAAGATGATAATTACGATCACTAACTCAATGAGTGTAAAACCAGATTGTTTTTTCATGATAAAAAGCCTTATATTTTTAAAAATTTATTTTCATATTAAGCACATAGTAATATTTATGCTTTCATAAAAATATCACTGCCGAATAAAAATTTTAGCGGCAGCATGTAATAGATTTATAGCGCATTGCTAATTTAGTGATCAAGCAGCAAACACATCAACTACTGATAACTTTAGCATCAACCCAAAAGAAAAAAAAAGACCCGCAACATATATCATAAATATTTGATTTACAGTTAAGGTCTAATTATCTTTCCGCTTAAGAACGAATCAGATTGTCACCAATGCCAACCCATTTATAGGTAGTTAACTCCTGCAGCCCCATGGGACCACGTGCATGCAGCTTCTGAGTAGAAACGGCAACTTCAGCACCTAAACCAAATTGACTGCCGTCGGTAAAGCGGGTGCTGGCATTAACGTAAACAGCAGCAGAGTTCACCGCATTAATAAATTTATTTGCAATGCTGAAGTCATTAGTCAAAATTCCGTCGGAATGCTCAGAGCTGTGCTCACGAATATGCCCTAATGCTTCATGCAAATCCTGCACCACTTTTACGCCTAAATTAAGCGATAACCATTCACGAGAGAAATCACCCGGCTCAGCAGCCTGCGCTTTATCACCTAAAATCGCTTTGGCTTTCGGCTCAGCAACCAGGGTTACACCTAACGGCTGCAGATGCTCGGCTAATTTTTCTAAAAATTCAGGGGCAATGCTTTCATCCACCAGCAGGGTATCCAATGCATTACACACCGACGGGCGCTGTACTTTGGCATTTTCGATAATCGCAATTGCTTTATCAAAATCAGCTGTTTTTTCAGCATACAGGTGGCAGATACCGATACCGCCGATAATAACAGGGATGGTACTGTTTTCTTTACAGAACTGCTGCAGACCAGAATTACCGCGCGGAATAATCATATCCACGTATTGATCCATTTTCAGGAGCTGACCAACCAAAGCGCGATCCGTATTTTCGATATACTGCACCGCAGTTTTGGGTAAGCCTGAGGCTTCAAGCGCATCTTGAATTATTTTGACTAATACCAAGTTAGAATGAATCGTTTCTTTGCCGCCGCGTAAGATACTGGCATTACCTGTTTTAAGGCAAAGTGCAGCGATATCAATGGTGACATTCGGACGCGCTTCATAAATAACCCCAATAACACCAACCGGTACACGACGTTTACACAGCTTTAAGCCATTTTCTAGAAGCTTGCCGTCAAATTCTTGACCAACCGGATCGGCTAAGCTGACAACACTGCGCAGATCGCCGATAATAGCACCTAAACGACTCTCATCAAGTAATAAGCGGTCTAATAATGCATCCGTTAATCCGGACTCGATACCAGCCTGGATATCCAGTTTATTCGCTTCAATAATCTCTGCCTGGTTCGCTTCTAACGCCAGCGCAATTGTTTCTAATGCTTCATTTTTTTTATTGCTGTCAGTAACGGCAAGTTCATAACTTGCTTCTTTTGCCAGCTTTCCGATTACTTGTAAATCCATTAACTTTTCCTTTACTGATATGTATTTTCACGCAGAATATCGGCATAAAATGTATTCTGCATAAGATGATATTATAACAACACTAAATCATCACGATGAATAACGACGCGCCCATGCTCAAAACCTAAACAGGACTCAATCTGCTCGGAGTGCAGCCCTTTAATTTTTTCAATATCAATGCTTTTATAGCGTACAACCCCACGTGCCAGTCCTTTACCGGCCTGATTGTTAATCACAACAATCGAACCGCGCACGAATGTATCCAGGGTGCCGGTAATACCTTTAGCTAATAAGCTGCTGCCGGAACTGACTATCGCTTTGGCTGCGCCGTCATCAACCACTATTGTGCCTGCAACACGAGAGCCTGCAAAAATCCAGTTTTTACGGGCTTCTAACGGGCTGTTTTCAGAAATAAAACGTGTACCAACCGCTTTATCTGCAGCCGCATCAATAATAACATTCTTTTTATGGCCGGAAGCAATAACCACTTCAATACCTGCACGGTGAGCGACACTGGCGGATTCAATTTTAGTCGCCATACCGCCTGTTCCCAGGCCGCCGACACTGCCGCCGGCTAATGCATGAATTTCATGGGTGATCTGCTCAATTTCAGGGATCAGCTGCGCATCCGGGTTGCTGCGTGGATCTGCGGTAAACAAACCAACCTGATCGGTTAATAATAATAACTGATCAGCATCTGCAAGTAATCCGACCAATGCCGAAAGGTTATCATTGTCCCCGACTTTAATTTCACTAGTCGCTACCGCATCATTTTCATTGATAAGGGGGATAATACGGTGCTTTAACAGAGTATTAAGCGTGTCTCTTGCATTTAGGAAACGTACGCGGTCATCAAGGTCCGCACGTGTTAATAACATCTGCCCGACATGCAGCCCGTATATTTTAAAGAGGTTTTCCCACTCTCTGACCAGCTGCCCCTGTCCAACAGCGGCTAACATCTGTTTATTTGCGATAGTAGGTTCAATATCAGGTTTATTTAAATGTTCTTTGCCGGCGGCAATCGCCCCGGAGGTCACCACTATAATATGATGCCCTTGACTATGCAGATACGCACACTGGCGCACTAGCTCAACCATATGCGCACGGTCTAACTTTGCAGTCCCGCTAGTCAGTACACTGGTTCCTAATTTGACTACAATTGTTTTGCTGTTGCTTTTCATGCTTAATCTCATTTACAGTTACTTTTGCCACGTTTTTAAAAGCCCATAAAAAAACAGCAACGAGGTTGTCGTTACTGTTTTCAGTATATCATTATTGATTCAATGAAATTAAGTAAAAATACATTTCAAGGTCTGGTGCCTTTACACTTCGGTTAATTCCGTTTGTAATTCCGTGAATGTTTTTCCGGTTTCTGTATCAATTAATTTTTGTAAACGCTCAATGAACAGTTCAAAAGAATGATCCAGCTGCTTTTGATCTTTTTTCGCAATACTTTCAGCAGCCCACTCTCCTTCCAGGTTATAACGGCCGTTAAAGCGCTCATATTCAAAGCAGGTGTTGTTTTCAGTGACTACTAACCACCAGCCGTAAAACTCTCTCTCTTCCGGCTCTTTTTCTGCATCAATACAAATTTCTAGACAGTCGAAATAGAAGGAAGATTCAGTTGACTGCAGTCTACGGAAATAGGGGCCTAAATCGGTGAACAGTTTAAACAACCGGCCGCGGGACGGACCAGTTTTAACAGTTGAAGTCATAATTTTTATTCCTGATACAAAGGGATAGTGAAAGTTAATTTAACACTCACTCCGCCAGATGTCTTGTTAACCATTGAGCAGAATAACTTAAAGAGTTTAAATATGATTCAAAAATGGGAGGTTTATCAATAATGTGCGACTCCCCTTCACGGCTGGCATGGGCAATTAATTTTAAATCCTGCTCATTGCAGAGAATATCATTTTTATGACCAATGCTCAGCAGCGGTGTATTAATGCGCATACGTGCCAGCAGCCCCTGTTTTTTTAATGAAAAGGGTACGCAGTACTGATATAAAACCTCAACGCTGGAATTATTAATCTGCATACGCGATGCAATGCAGTCCAGGAGCATAGGAGGTAGTTTTTTATAATTCTCTAACTTATCAAAAACACTGCCGACAGCGGCGCCCACACAGACAACGGATTTTACGCTTTTAGGCTCCAAAAAAGCTAAACGAGTGGCGATATTACCGCCGAAACGCATGCCCATCAATGAGATACGATCATGATCGACCCAGGGTACATTTTTTAAATAATGAATAATCGCCTGGTGCAGATTAGAGGAATCCTGCTCAAGTTTTATCTGCGATGAAAAGCCGATACCAGGCAGATCGACCGTCAGCATAGCAATACCGGCCGGTGCGAGATCTTTTTCAAACAAAGAAAACAGGTCACACTGCAGTGTATCCAGACCGCCGCTGACAATCACCACGGGCAGAATTGTTTCAGTATGCGGAAGATGTAAAAAACAGCTGATCTGCTTGCCTTTAAACGGCACTTTTATCTCTTTTAACAGCGCATTATCATTATACTTAAATGCTTCGCGATAATTATTAAAAGCTAACACTTGTGCCTGAATACTTAATTCATCACCTTTGAGGTGCGGATAACTGGCCACGCTGTAAAACTGCGAAGCAGTATAATAAGCTTGTTTAGCTTTCTCTTTTTCGCCTTCTTTAGCAAACGCATTAGCCTGCTTCTGATAGGACATGCCTTTCTGCGTCCACTCATAACTCCAGTTTCCCGGACGAAAACCGATAACCGTATCTAAAACATCTTCGTCGCTGCGCTTATTTTTTGAAACTGAAATATGAGAAAGCACATCATAACAGTCGATAAGATCTAACCCCTGCCATGACCAGAGCATAAATTTTAATAAACGATACCAGCCGTCCTGCTCTTCACCGTCCATAATGACGTTATCCTGCTTATGATTTTTTTTGGACGCAGAGCTGGGAATAATTGTCGAAGTTTCCTGCACATGAAATTTATGGGCAAAAAGCGTTTTTGATAAATTTTCGGACATAAAGTGCTCATTAAAAAGTTAACCAATCAGCCTATAGACTACCGAGAATGTAAAAAAACAGCAATTACTGAGGCTCATTCGTTCTGTTTTTCAGCTATTCTTTTTAGCTGGCTCAATTTTTTTCTATTTACTATGCCTACCTGGACCGTATCTTAGCTATTTGACCAAGGTAGCTGGTTTAAAGAGATGCCTGATGCGACTTCCTCAGTAATATTTTCTCCGCCTGTATAAGAGCGCTTTTTTCCCCCTGTAGTAAGATCACATCACCGGCTTTAAAACACACCTTTGCCGATATCACCACTTCTTCTCCACCGCGGCGGTGCAGCGATTTAATAATAATGTCCGCAAGATGAAACTGTTCGACATAACTGCCGAGCACCTCAGTATTTTCAGTCAGAGTAACCGCATGCAGCTGCTCTATATGCCAGGCATTTTTTTCTGTCTGACTCTCCTGCCCGTAATAAAAACCATGCAGATGCTGGTATTTAGTTTTACGTTCACAATCTAAGCGGTGCATAATTCGGCTGCGCGGTACCCCGGACAAAAAAAGCACATGCGCCACCAGCATCAGGCTTCCTTCCAGAACCTCCGGGATGACTTCCGTCGCGCCGGCATCCTTGAGCATTTCTAATCCATTATCATTTTTTGTGCGTACCAGGACTTTGACATTGGGGTTAATCGAACGAATCTGCTCTAATAAAGTCAGTGAACGCTGCAGATCATCAAAAGTGATAATCAGAAGCCTGGCTTTTTCAATGCCGGCAATCAGCAGGATTTCACGGCGGCTGGCATCACCAAATTCAATCATTTCACCGCCCTCCCGCGCCTCTTTAACACGCATCGGATCCCGGTCTAAAACGATAAACGGCAGAGATTCGCTTTTTAAAAAACGTGAAAGAATCTGCCCGACGCGTCCGTAACCGCAGATAATGGTGTGATCATGAAACTGCCCGGGCAGTGTTTTTTGAAAGCCAAATACTTTTTCAGAGTGATGCAGTACTTCGCGGCTGATATTGTGACTGTATTTAACCAGAACAGGTGTCAGCGACATACTGATCACGCCGGTCGCAATAATCAGCGATGCTAACTCTGCATCCAGCAAATGATACTTGTTGGCTAACGCAATAAGAATAAAACCAAACTCTCCCATTTGCGCCAGCGCAATACCAACACTCAGCGCCGTTGCCAGCTTCTCTCTCATCATTAAAACAGCCAGCGTGATGGTAGCTGTTTTAGCCAGCATCACGCCGACAACAACCAGCAATAACGTACTAATATTATCTATCAATATGGGAAAGTGTAACAAAGTACCTATGGAGATAAAAAACATCGCCATCAGAATATCTTTAAAAGGCCGAATATCAGCTGAAAGCTGATGGCGGTAATGACTTTCAGCCAGCATCATGCCTGCCAAAAAAGCGCCTAAGGCCATTGATAAACCCAGCAGCTGGGTAAACCATGCGGCCAGCAGCGTAACAAATAGAGTCGATAGAATAAAAACCTCATCAAACCTGACGCGCCCCATTTCATCGAAAAAACGCGGTAACAACCAGCGTCCCACCGATAATAATACCGCAACTGCAAATGCGCCTTTAACAAAAGCAATCGACAAAGGGATCAGTATTCCACCTTCGAGGGTAGGCATGGCAATAATAGGAATAATAATTAAAAATGGAACAACAGCAAGATCCTGGAAAAGTAAAATCGCAATCGCCAGTTTTCCTGTTTTAGAATGCAGCCGCTGCTGATCTCCCAAGACCTTAACTATAATTGCCGTTGACGACATGGTTAATACACCGGCAACAGTAAACGACTCTACCCAGCTCATACCAAAAAATTGACTAAGCAGATAAAACATTAGAAATGAAACAATTACCTGTAATGCACCGACACCAAATACAGATCGGCGCATTTCAATAAGCTTATTTAATGAAAATTCTAGCCCCAGTGAAAACATTAAAAATACAATGCCGAACTCTGCAATCAGTTCTATCTCGTGATATGAGTCCAAGAAGTTAAGCAGGGAAGGACCGAGCACAAACCCAGTAAACAGATAGGCAACAATATTCGACAAACGAACCTGTCGAAACACAATCACACTAATAATGGCAAAAGATAATAGTAATAACAGATCGTTCAGCACTATTCTAAAAACCTCCTAATTGACACAACTGTCAAATAACGCCATTTATATGTCATCAAATATTTTCAGAAAAAGAATACAAACAGTGAAATATTTTTAGATCTGTACCTAATAATTTTTATTTCATAAATGTTTCTGCCTGTAACATTTAAAAAAAGCAAATAAATTAATCAGTTATCTCGTCAAGTTTAGCCAGATAAAAAGCATTGCTTTAAGCATAGCTAATCCTCAGAAAATCATGGTAAATAAAACGTCAATTACAATTTTCTATTCTGGCATAGATTGTGCATTTGTT
Source organism: Psychromonas ossibalaenae ATCC BAA-1528 (assembly GCF_000381745.1). GTDB lineage: Bacteria > Pseudomonadota > Gammaproteobacteria > Enterobacterales > Psychromonadaceae > Psychromonas > Psychromonas ossibalaenae. The sequence goes on from NZ_KB906969.1 coordinate 63,263, forward strand.
ATTGCCGAAGCATTATTTTTTGTCAGATAGAGGGATTTATTATGGAAACAATCACACAAGCAGAAGTTGGGGGATTTCCTATCAGCACCAACGTCTTTACAGTGTTTTCTAATGACTCGGTCTTAACACCTGAAAATAAACTAACCGTTCTCGAGCTGCTGCATGAATCATTGGACTTAAAGACCATGATGAACAGTTTTGCCTCTATAACGGCAAAATTTGTCCGCCCTTTTAATATCAGTTTCCAGTCTGCACATGGTTTTTTCAGTTCCAAAATCGATACTAAATCGCATTACAGTAAAAGTTATAACCTGTCCTTGCCGTCAACCAGTGCGCGAATAGGATCAATAACCTATCAAAGTGACAAGCCGCTTTCTGTGCAGGAAAATAAATTATTAACGGAGCTGCACAACCTACTGATTCCCAGTTTAAAACATGCATTAAAATTCTCTGAATTAAATTCCATGGTACTCAAGGATCATCTTACTAATATCGGCAACCGTGCTTATTATGATGAATGCTTAAACCGGGCAATTGAACAAAGCAGCCGCAACCAGCAGGGCTTATCCTTAATGGTCTTAGACATTAACAGCTTTAAGCTTATCAATGATACTTACGGACATTTACAAGGTGACAAGGTACTGCAGGCTTTTGCCGGGTTGTTAACAAAAAGCGTGCGCACATCGGATATGGTGTTTCGCTTAGGCGGTGATGAATTTGCTGTTATTCTGCAGCCGGGTGAACAGTGCTCAGTTAATAAAGTCATCAGCCGCTTATCTCATGAAATCGCAGGCAACTCTTTCTTAACTGAGCTGCAGTTTTCAACCAGTATCGGTTTCAGCCACTGGGAGATGGGTAAAAGCATCAATGAACTGTTTTATCAGGCAGATCAAAAACTCTATCAGAATAAAGCGTTAAGCAAAGCGAACCGTTAAGCAGGAATCGATACCTCCAGACGCCTCTGGAGTGCACTGCCATAAACCGACGGCACTGCTCAGTTTACCGTTGATTAAAATAAAGGGCACAAAATCTCGTAACCAGGGCGGTACATGATACTCATGAAGCAGCTTTTTAACAGTGCGCGAACCATTACGCCCGGCCGGCCGGCAGCTCAGTTTAGCCGGCAGCTGCTGACGAAAGCAGACGGCAATTTCTGCCCCCTGCTTAAAACAGATACTGTCACTGTTATTAACCTTGTCTTTAATCATAGAAAACTGCAGCTTAACCCGTCCGTCCAGCAGGTTCAACTGCGCTTCACCAGCCCAGACTACAGGCGAATCAGGCAGACTCACTGCCGGCAGATCTTTCACTAAATACAGATGCCCGCGATAACGGCGTACAGAATACCCTTTAAACTGAATCTCAGGTAACGCATCTTCCCCCGCTAATACAACATCCTGCCAGATCGCAAGCAGCTGCTTAGATGACGGATAACTATAGTTGTTTTCTTTAAACCAGTAACGCAGAACATTATTACGACGCGCGATACTTAATTCTTTTATGCTGCTGATATCTACAACTTGTTGATTTAACAGTGCCATGCTGCAATGCTGAAAATCGATCCCGCCGATTTCATCTAATAACGTCTGCTGCTCCTGACAGAGACTGGCTGTACGTGCTGCAGTTTTAGTAATAGCCGGCCAGCGCTGTTTTAATAACGGCGTAATACTATGGCGGATAAAGTTACGGTCAAACACTTGATCACTGTTACTTTCATCTTCAATCCACTTTAAAGCGAAAGCCTGGGCATAGGACTCAAGCTGCTGACGAGAGAAATTTAATAACGGACGAATTAAGTGTCCGCATGTTAATTTCTGCTTACTGAGTATCCCCTGCAGCCCGGTATTACCGGAACCGCGCTTTAGTGCTAGTAAGACCGTTTCAAGCTGATCATCCTGATGGTGAGCAGTTACTAAATAAGCCTTCTCGGATAGCTTCTCGGTTAAGCACAAATAGCGTTTTTCTCTTGCCAGAGCTTCAATACTGGTACGACTCTTTTTTACTAAACTTACCTGTGAAGTTATAAATTTAATATTTAACTCTTTACATAAATCCCGACAAAAAACTGTCCAGGCTTGCGCATTAGCGCTTAAGCCATGATCGACGTGATGTCCACAGACAGAAAGCTCTCCTCCACGATTACGCAGCCTGGCAAACAGGTGCAGCAGTACAACAGAATCTAAACCGCCGCTTAAAGCAATATGAAATTCTGTTTTATCCTGCACGGCAGCTAATGTATTTAACTGCCCGGAAAAACTATCCAATAAATCATTGTCGGTCATCTGTTTATCTCAGAGTTAATTAACATGATCAAAATGCAGAGTAACGTTTTCTTCACCAAGCAGGCGCGCCAGGGCAAACAACAGATCATCCGTCGGGGTGATTGCCCACTGCCGCCCTAAGGTTAGCTCAGCCTGCGCCTGCTTATTGGTATATTCAATAAACACCGGACATAAGCCGCCGATCGCCGGCTGCAGTGCTTGATGTAACTCAGTCTGAAAATCCGGGCCGATAAAATCAGCATTTATTTTTAAACGTAATTTCGAAGCAAAACGTTCGCGCGCCTGATCAATGCTCATCACCTCACGAGCATTCATTTTCAGGCCGCCGTTAAAGAAGTCTTCACTTACCTGCCCCTGCAGTATCAGCACACTATCAGTGACCAGCAGTTCTTCATACTGATCCAGCAGATCCGCAAAAACGGTAATATCCATACGCGCACTTTTATCGTCCAGGGTAATAATCCCCATGCGCTTACCTGCTTTAGTCACCATCACGCGCATACTCAGAATCAAACCGGCCACACGGCTGTTCTGACCGCGGCGGTTAGCAACCAGGTTAACCAGTTTAGTACAGTGGAATGCACGCACATGACTTTCATACTGATTGATCGGATGTCCGGTCAGGTATAACCCCAGAGTCTCCTTCTCTCCTGCCAGCCACTGTTTTTCCGGCCACTCCTGTACACAGGCAAATTTATCGGCAATCTCTTCACTGTCAGTGGTTAACACGCCGAACAGATCACTTTGTCCAAATGCTTCGGCTTTTTTATGCTGCACAGCAGACTGCAGCGCACCCGGCAGGGTTTCCATCAGAGCCGCTCGATGCGGTCCTAATTTATCTAATGCCCCCGCTAAAATAAGTTTTTCTAAAATGCGCTTATTACAGCGTTTTAGATCAATACGATTACAGAAATCAAACAGATCTTTAAACTTGCCGCCAGCTTCACGCGCTTCAATAATTGCATCAACGGGGCCTTCACCCACCCCTTTAACCGCGCCGATGCCGTAAACAATACGCTGATCCGGATCCACATTGAATTTAAACAAACCTTCGTTAACATCAGGCGGGCCAAGATCTAATCCCATGCTTTGGCACTCTGCCACCAGAACAACGATTTTTTCAGTATTATCCATATCCGCAGACATAACCGCGGCCATAAAATAAGAGGGATAAAAGGTTTTCATCCACAATGTTTGATAGGAAACTAATGCGTAAGCTGCTGAGTGAGATTTATTAAAACCATAACCGGCGAATTTTTCTACCAGATCGAAGATCTTCATCGCCAGTTCGCCGTCGATACCGTTAGCAACAGCCCCCTCTTCAAAGGCGGCACGCTGCTTAGCCATCTCTTCGGGTTTTTTCTTACCCATAGCACGACGCAGCATATCGGCGCCGCCCAGCGTATAACCCGACAGAACCTGGGCAATCTGCATTACCTGTTCCTGATACAGGATGATGCCGTAGGTCGGTGACAAAATATCTTTTAATGACTCATGCTGCCATTTTTCATCCGGGTAGGAAACGGCCTCACGCCCGTGTTTACGCTCGATAAAGTTATCTACCATGCCTGAGCCTAACGGCCCGGGACGGAACAGAGCAACCAGTGCGATCATATCTTCGAAACAGTCGGGCTGCAGGCGGCGGATCAGATCCTTCATACCGCGTGACTCCAGCTGGAATACCGCGGTGGTTTCATAACGCTTTAACAGATCAAAACAGGCCGGTTCAGTCAGATCTATCTTCTCAATATAAATCGGCTCTTCACCGCGCATTTTTTTATGCGCGTTAGCCATATCTAATGCCCACTGCACAATAGTCAGTGTCCGCAAACCTAGGAAGTCGAACTTTACCAGACCGGCGGTTTCTACATCATTCTTATCAAACTGAGTAACCGGGTTATGACCTTCATCATCACAGTAAAGCGGTGCAAAGTCGGTAATGGTGGTCGGAGAGATAACAACACCACCAGCGTGTTTACCGGCATTACGAATAGTGCCTTCCAGCGTACGGCACATGTCGATTAAGGCGCGCACCTCTTCACTGCCGTCATAACGCTCCTGCAGACGAGGCTCTTCTTCAAAAGCTTTAGTCAGGGTCATGCCTGGTGTCGGCGGTACCAGTTTAGAAATACCGTCAACAAAACCATAGGCATGACCAAGTACACGCCCGACATCACGAATTACCGCTTTAGCCGCCATGGTACCGAAGGTGATAATCTGCGACACCGCATCACGCCCGTAGAGCTCTGCTACGTGATCGATTACTTCATCACGCCTGTCCATACAGAAGTCAATATCGAAATCGGGCATAGAAACACGTTCAGGGTTCAAAAATCGTTCGAACAGCAGCTCAAATTCCAACGGATCCAGATCGGTGATCTTCTGTGCATAGGCAACCAGAGAACCGGCACCAGACCCTCGGCCCGGGCCGACCGGAATATTATTATCCTTACTCCATTGGATAAATTCCATTACGATCAAGAAGTAACCAGGGAATCCCATGGTATTAATAACGTCTAACTCAATCTGCAGACGTTCATCATAGGGTTTACGAATTTCAGCAAAATCCGGGGAGTTTTTATCAAATAAAAATTCTAATCGTTCCTGTAAACCTTTTCGGGAAACATCACAGAAATAATCGTTGATCGACAAATCACCGGTTGGAAAGTCCGGCAGGAAGTATTCACCTAACCGCAGGATAACATTACAGCGTTTAGCTATTTCCACGCTGTTCTGCAGTGCTTCCGGGATGTCTGAAAACAGTTCACACATCTCCTGTTCACTGCGCAGGTACTGTTCAGGGCTGTAGTCTTTTGGACGGCGATCATCACCCAGTGTATAACCCTGATTGATACATACTCGGATATCATGGGCATCAAAGAGTGTCTGGTCAGCAAAAACCACTTCATTAGTCGCAACAACCGGTAGTTTATATTTTTCCGACCAGGCAAGCGCCAGGTGCAGATAATCTTCCTCATTAACACGATTAGTTCGAATCAATTCCAGATAATAACGCTGCGGAAAATGTTCCAGATAAAATGCTGTTATCTGTTCGGCTGCTTCCTCATTGCCTTTTAACAGCATACGCCCAAGATCGCCGTCTTTTGCACCGGAAAGCAGCAGCACGCCTTTATTGTGCTCAATCAGCCAGTCCTGATCAATAACCGCACGCCCGCCGACATGCCCGCGCAGGTAAGCTTTAGATATTAATTCGGTGACATTTTTATACCCGTCATTATCCATTGCCAGTGCAGTCAGGCGAAACTGTTCTCCTTCTAGCAGTTCACTCTGCACCCAGAAGTCAGCCCCCACTATCGGCTTAACACCCGCACCGTGGGCTGCCCCGTAGAATTTAACCAGGCCGCAAAAATTAGTCTGATCGGTAATCGCCAGTGCCGGCATCTTCATCGAAGCGGTTTTAGCAACCAGTGGTTTTACTTTGGTTAAACCATCCACCATTGAAAAATCACTATGCACACGCAGGTGAATAAATTTAGGCGGTTGATTGTTAACAACAGGGTGCTCTGATTCAGACATAAGGTTATCTACTTTTATAACAAGCCAAGTGCTTTTTTACTGGTTTAAAACTTTTACGCTTTCCGGAGTAACGTTTTACTTTTGTAGAACGTTTCAATGCGCTGTTAATAAAGGTCCCCCTTACAAACAACGCACTTGAATTTCAACTGAAGATTATAACAAACCCAGCGCTTTTTTTACTGGTTTAAAGCTCTTACGGTATTCCGGGATAACCCCGTACTTTTCTAGTGCTTCAAAGTGTGCTTTGGTTGGGTAGCCCTTATGTTTGGCAAAGCCGTAATCCGGATATTTTTGGTCAAGCGCAACCATCTCCCGATCCCGCGTTACTTTAGCAATAATGGAAGCGGCACTGATTTCGGCCACACGTAAATCGCCTTTTACCACCGCTTCACTGGGCATTTTTAGTTCAGGACAGCGGTTGCCGTCAATAAATACAAACTCAGGCTGCACAGTTAAATTTTCAACCGCACGCTGCATCGCTAACATAGTGGCATGCAGAATATTAAGATCATCTATTTCCGCAGGCGAAGCGCGCCCCACCGCAATACATAAAGCTTTTTCCTGAATCTGATCGAATAACAGGGCAAGTTTTTTGTCCGTGAGTTTTTTAGAGTCAGTCAGCCCTTCAATGGGATTATTGCCGTCTAAAATCACAGCCGCCGTAACGACATCACCAACCAGCGGGCCGCGGCCGACTTCATCAACACCGGCTATTAAAGTAAAGTCGGGATAAATAACTTCTGGAAAATCGTTTTTTAACTTACTCATTCTATTCTCTATACAGCAGGATTATTTGCTTTCTAATAAATTAACTACAGCCTGGGCCGCTTGTGAGTCTGCATCGCATTTTATTAACTGATGTAACTCAGTAAAAGTCTTAATCATATCGCTATTGTCTTGTCCTAATAAACGATTTAATTCTCCGACAATTTTTTCTACCGTACAGTCGTGCTGGCTGAGCTCTTTAACCACTTCCCTGTCAGCAATCAAATTTGGTAAAGAGGTATATTTAATTTTTGATAAAGATTTCGCAATCACATAAGTTAACGGCTTGACCCGATATGCAACTACCATCGGCGCTTTAGCCAGCATAGCTTCAAGCGCGGCAGTACCGGACGCAAGTAATACAGTATCGGCAGACTGAAGCACAGCACTCGCCTGGCCGTCAAATATAAGCAAAGGCAGATCCGGCGCATACTGTTCTTTCTGGGCTAAAAACTGTTTTTTACGCGCTTCATTTACCATAGGCACGATAAACTTAAGTTCAGGGTACTGTTTACTAATAAGTGCCGCTGACTGTAAAAAGATCGGCCCTAACATCTCAACTTCGGCTTTACGGCTGCCGGGTAAAACTGCTAACAATTTGTCTTGCTCAGCAAGACCAAGGCGGGAACGTGCAGCCGCTTTCTCAGGCAGTAACGGCAGCTGATCCGCCAGGGTATGACCGACAAACTGACAAGGCACATTAAACTTATCATAAAATGCTTTTTCAAAAGGCAGGAAAGCTAAAACCAGATCGGTGGCCTTAGCAATTTTATGAATTCTCCACTGCTTCCAGGCCCAGACTGACGGGCTGACATAATGAATTGTTTTAATATTTTTTTCTTTTAATTTCAATTCAACAGTTAAGTTAAAATCAGGGGCATCAATACCGATAAATATATCGGGCGGATTAGCAATAAAATGATTAATAATCGATTTACGAATGGTTAAAATACTGCGTAATTTCCCCAGTACTTCAACAAACCCCATCACCGATAAGGCTTCAAGCGGATGTAATGCTTTACAACCTTGTGCAATCATTTTCGGACCGGCAATCCCTTCAAACACTGCATCTGGATAATGCACTTTTAAGGCTTTAATTAACCCTTCGCCTAAAATATCACCGGAAGCTTCGCCTGCAATCAGACCGATTCTTAATGGTTTACTCATTTCTAATTCACCCTTAAAAAAAAAGGCTCTAATGAGCCTTTTTCTAATAAAACTAACTGGTTATCAAATTAACGGACAATACCGCGGCTGTCTTCACAGATAAAGTCATATAAGACCTGCAGTTCAGGACAGCTGTCTAATTTTGCAGCAATTTCCTGCTTAGCCTGTTCAAGGGTATTTCCCTGACGGCAGATCGCTTTATAAGCACGTTTGATTTCCATAATGGCGGCGCTGCTGAAACCACGGCGCTTTAAACCAACCGAATTAATCCCCTGAGCCTGTACATAATTCCCCGTTGCCATGAAATAAGGCGGGATGTCTTTATTAACAGCAGAGCAGCCGCCGATCATTGCATACTCGCCGACACGAGTGAACTGATGCAGTGCCGAAAGACCGCCGATAATCACATTATTAGCCAGTTTAGTATGGCCGGCTAATGTCGCATTATTAGATAGGATAATATTATCACCAAGGACACAGTCATGAGCGACATGTACATAAGCCATTAGTAAGTTATTATTACCGATGCGGGTTGTGCCCTGATCCTGAGCCGTACCACGATGAATAGTACAACTTTCACGAAATACGTTATTATCACCTATTTCCAGAAAGGTTTCTTCACCGTTATATTTCAGATCCTGGCAGTCTTCGCCGACTGAAGCAAATTGAAAAATTTTATTACCCTGCCCCATTTTAGTCGGGCCCTTGACAACAACATGCGGTGCAATCCAACAGTCATCACCAATTTCTACACGATCCCCGATAATACTATACGGACCAATTTCTACATTTTTACCGATCACGGCATTTTCATGCACAATTGCAGTTGGATGAATTCTTGCTGTTGAATTTGTCATTAGATCTCTCTTCTTGCGCACATGATCATCGCCTGACAGGCTATTTCACCGTCAACTTTTGCTGTACATTCAAATTTGCCCATACCGCGGCGATCTTTTAGGTAAATAACTTCAAGGTGAATTATATCGCCAGGTACAACCGGTTTACGGAAACGTACTTTATCGATTGATGCTAAGAAATATAGTTCATTTTCAGCAGGTTTGCCGTAAGTTGCAAATGCTAATACACCCGTTGCCTGTGCTAATGCTTCAACAATCATTACACCGGGAAATACCGGAGTACCCGGGAAATGACCTTGAAACTGCGGTTCATTAAAAGAAACATTCTTTACACCATGCAGGGTTTTACCAGGAACATAATCTAATACGCGATCCACCAATAAAAACGGGTAGCGATGCGGTAAAAGATCCATGATCTCTTTAATATCCAGTGAATTTAATTCGTTACTCACGATCAGTTCCTTTATTTAATCTTTAAGTTGTTTTTCAAGTTCTTTAACACGTTTGAATAAATCATCAATTTTTAACGTGTAGGCAGTTGTTTTACGCCATGCCCGATTTTTTTGTGCCGGTACGCCGGATGAATAAATACCAGGTTGATCAATGCTGCGCATCACCATGCTGTCACCGGTAATAACCACATTATCAGTAATATTTAAATGGCCGTTCATTGCAACCGAGCCGCCGAGTATACAGTTTTTACCAATTTTTGTACTGCCGGCAACATTTGAACCACCGGCAATTGCTGTATGGGCTCCGATCGACACATTATGAGCAATCTGGCATTGATTATCAATTTTTACACCATCTGCAATGACGGTATTGGATAATGCGCCGCGGTCAATGGTTGTTGAGGAGCCGATTTCAACATCATCTCCAATCAAAACCTGACCTATCTGCGGAATTTTGACCCAGGTTCCCTGATACGGTGCATTACCGAAACCATCTGAGCCGATAACGGTATTAGCATGAATAATACAGCGTCTGCCTAACTGGCAGCTATGATAAACAGTCACGTTAGGGTAAATTTTAGTACTTTCACCGATAATCGAATCCTGACCAATCACTGTATTTGCCAGAATTTGGCAATTATCGGCTATCTGTACATTAGCGCCGATAACAACATTATCTGCAATAGCAACATTTTTACCGATTACTGCTGTGGCATCAATCACAGCAGAAGGCGCGATGCCGGCCTTCGAATTCGGAGTGGTATCGAATAAAGACGCGAGTAATGCATAACCTACATAGGGGTTATCCATAAACAGTGCATTACCCTGATAACTTTCCTGTAACTCAATCGGTAATACAATTGCATCTGCTTGACATAGCTCAAGTTTAGCCAGTAACTTTTTGTCTGATACAAAAGTAATATCACCGGTTCCCGCGGTATCAAAGGTAGCAAGACGTTCTAAGACAAGATTTTCATCACCGCCTAACTGTGCATTTAACTGCTTAGCTAACTGAGCCAGATTATATGTCATTACCTGCTGCCTACTTCTTACTGATTTCTTTAATGATGATGTCTGAAATATCTAATGCAGGGTTAGTATAAAGAGTTTGTTCACCGTTCATGATCACATCATAACCCTGCTTAGCAGCAACCGCTTCGATAACCTTCTGCACTTCAAGGAAAGATTTCTGCTGCTCTTCATTCTGACGACGGCGGTTATTTTCTTCGAATGCTTTACGCTTAAGCTGGTACTCAGAGCGTTTAACTTCAATCTGTAGATTTAGTTCGAATGCATCCGACGCAGACATCATTTCTCGATCACGTTTCAGTTTTGCATCTAGCTCTGTTAATTTAGCTTCAATAGTCTGGATGTCTTCATAACGATCTTTGAACTCAGCTTGTAAGCTTTTCTGTATCGCGTCACGCTGCGGCGATGCTTTTAGAATTTTAGTTGGAAATACGACACCAATTTTTGCAGCTTCCTGCGAAGCATTAGCCATTGGAACAGAAATTAATGCAACAGCGATTGTAACTACTTTAAAAAAAGACTTCATTTTATAACTCCGTAATAATAAAAGATAACACTGCAGTCTGTTATATAGGCTGCAGTTATATTTGTAAAAAATTAGAATGTTTCACCAATATTGAATGAGAATACTTCCGTACGATCTCCTTCATATTTTTTGATCGGCCAGGCCAGAGTGAAAATTAATGGTCCCATGGGGGAAACCCAGGTAATCTGCGTACCCGCTGAAACACGTATTCTACCAGGCTTAGAATAATCACCAAAATAATCACAGTTATATGAACAGCTTACCTGCTGATATTTCTCATAATCAAACTCAGTATCCCACACTTCACCGGCATCGATAAACAAACTGCTGCGTACCTGTCTGGTATAGGCTTCATCAAGGAACGGTACCGGGAAGATGACTTCACCGCTTAATGTATATTTAGCATTACCACCTACAGCATTATCAGTCAAAAGCAGTGAGTTATTACCCACGCTGTTTTGTCCGCTGTACATTGCACGAGGACCTACCGTATTACTGGCGAAACCACGCAGGGTTCTGTAACCACCAGCATAATAATTCTCGAAGAAAGGCAGTATCTGATCATGACCTTCGAAGGTACCGTAACCATTACCGTAACCGGCACTGCCTCGAAGCAGGGTCGTCCAGTCACCGTCATCGGTAATACGCTGATAATTGCTGATCTCAAAATTTATTTTAAAGTACTGCAGATCTGAACCTGGTACGGTCATTTTGCCCGATAAAGAGTGCTTCATACCTTGAGTGGCTAACTGCCCTTTATCTAGATTATTTCGTGTCCATTTAGCTGTTACATCAAAATTCTGGAAGTTAACCGAACCGTCGTCATTAAGCATTGAACCATAAATATCCCAGAAAGTAGTTAACTGTTCGTAGGATTTTAATTGTGAAATACCGTTATTTTCCCAGCCGACACTGAAACCTAAGCGGTTAAGTTCATTCACTGGAAAGCCTAAATTACCGCGTACACCATAAGTTGTATTGGTGTAGTCAACAATGTTTGCTTCACCCGCTTCAAATTTATCATAAAAGAGTCGACCGCCGCCGCTGACGCCGTCTTTGGTTAAATAAGGTGTCGTATAATTTACATTTGCGCTGGTATTATATTTATTAGTTTTTACTTCAAAACCAACTTTGTCACCGGATCCGAGGAAGTTGTTCTGCTGTACACCACCTGTCAGGCTCATACCTGATTCAGTACCGTAACCAACGCCCGCATTAAAGGAGCCCGAAGCCTGTTCTTCTACAGCAATATTCAGGTCGACTAAATCATCACTGACTCTTTCGGTATTGATATCAACCTTAGAGAAAAAACCTAAACGGTTAAGACGAGCTTTTGACGTTTCAATACTTTCGCTTGATAACCAGCCGCCTTCCATCTGACGCATCTCACGGCGTAATACAACATCTTTAGTCGTAGTATTACCGGAAATATTAATATGACGAACATAACCACGCTGACCGGGTTCAATAGAAAAGTTAACTGAAACCGTCTTGGTTTCATCATCAATTTCAGGGTAGGTGGTAATTTCCGGGTAGGCATAACCTAAACGCCCGAAGAATTTACGAATACTTTGTTCTGCAAATGAGACATCAGATGCGGCATAAACATCGCCACTCTTAAAAGGTACCAGCGAGGCAATTTCAGCATCGTGATCTAATAAATCACCGATAAATTTAACATCATCGATTTTATATATATCGCCTTCATCCACATTCACCGTTACATAAACACCCTTTTTATTCGGGGTTAACGCAACTTGTGTTTCATCAATCGCAAAACGAATATAACCGCGATCCAGGTAATAGCTTTTTATAACTTCTAAATCACCCGCAAGCTTCTGCTTCTGGTAATTATCATCGGCAAAAAAGTCCCACCAGCCGCCGGAGTCACTTAGTGTCAGACGTTTGAGCAGCAGCTCATCGGGAAAAACAGTATTACCAATAATATTAATCTGTTCGATCTTTGCAGTCAGACCTTCTCGAAATACGAACTGGACAGAGACCCGGTTACGAGGCAGCGGCGTGACGATAGTTTCAACTTTTGCGCTGTATTTACCGACACTGTGATAGAAATCTTCCAGGCTTTTTTCGATAGCACTGAGTGTTGTGCGGTCTAGAGATTCACCAACCTGCACTGCAGATGATTTTAATGAATCAAAAATTTGTTCTTCGGTTAATTTATCGTTGCCGCTTAATTCAACATTACTAATCGTCGGACGCTCTTTAACGGTGAAGATAACAACATCACCGTCTCTGCTCAGTTCGATTGATTCAAAATGACTGCTGGCATAAAGCTTTTTGACTGCTTTAGATAATTCATAATCATCAACAACATCACCTTCTCTAATTGGCAGGCTCAGTAAAGCTGCACCTAAAGTGACCCGCTGCAGACCTTTAAACTGCAGATCTGAAACAGTGAATTGTTCTGCAAATGATAATGCAGGTAAACAGCTGCCGATTACAATCGCAGAAGAAAGTAGATATTTCTTAATCATTTTATCCGTTAATCCTTTACAACACTTATATGAGTGTTTTTATTAAGCGCATTCAGTGCTGAAATTTTTAGTAAAACCGCGAGTATTAACTCTGCTATGAAACTATACGAAATCATTTTAATTAGGCTGAGTTTATAAAGTTATAAATACACTTTCAACACAATGATTTATCAACCACCTACAACGCAGTCTGGAGACCTAGAGTAAATTAAAATCATTGAGTATAGCAATCAGCATTAAACTCATTAAAATAGCTCCGCCAATCCGGAAACCAATATCCTGTATCCTTTCCGGCACAGGTTTACCTGTTATTACTTCGACGAAATAATACATCAGGTGTCCGCCGTCTAATACCGGCAGCGGAATTAAATTCATTAAACCTAAATTGACACTGATTAAAGCCAAAAATCCGAGAAAATACTCAATGCCGTAATCGGCACTCATGCCCGCCCCTTTTGCTATCGCAACAGGACCGCTCAGGTTTTTAACCGAAATATCACCTGTAACTAGTTTTACCAGGGTATCAAAAGTCAGCTTAGTTAACTGTCCGGTCTTGTGCAGCGCTTTGGTGAAAGCCTGCCATGGACCATATTGTAATTTTACCCGGTATTCTTCAGGAAATGCCTCAACAACAGGTGAAAGGCCTATATAGCCCAAAGCACTACCAGACTGAGTTTCGCGAGCGTCAGGTGTCAGAGTCATTTCCTGCGCTATTGTGCCTCTTTCAATATCAAGTTTCAGTACCTGGTTAGCATTTTGCTGGATAAGTTCAACAAATTCCTGCCAGCTGCTTAATTTAACACCGTTAATAGCGATTAATTTATCACCTGCGAGTAGTCCAGCTTTCTCTGCGGCCCCGCCTTCTGCAACAACTGCCGCCTGAAGATAAGCCTGCGGTGAAAAAGGAATCAAACCCAAGCTGGTTATTATCGACTCTTTTTTAGGATCAAATGTCCAATTCTGCAGTGAGACCGTAAAAGTTTTTGTTGGTTCAAAGGTCAAGTCAATTTTATCCGCAGTTAGCGGTTTAATCGTGATATCAAACGCAGTTTCACCAATCTGAGCAACCAGAGCAAGATTAAGCGCTTCCCAGTCACCAACAATCTGCTTATTAACAGCCGTCACCTGATAACGGCTGTCGTTCTCAATAACACTCATGGGACTGCCGGAAACTGTATCACTGATAACCGGCTTGGCACTATTAACACCAATCAAGTACATAAAGAAAAAAGCGATCACCGCGAGAATAAAATTAGCGATCGGGCCGGCGGAAACAATGGCAATACGCTGCCAGACTGTTTTTTTATCAAATGCAGAGTCCTGCTCCGAAGGCGGAATATCTTCAACCCGCCCGTCAAGCATTTTGACATAGCCGCCAAGGGGCACAGCGGCAACAGCAAATTCGGTACCGTGCTTATCGATACGCTTAAACAGCACTTTACCAAAGCCGATTGAAAAACGGTGTACTTTTACGCCGCAGCGTCTAGCAACCCAGAAATGACCGTATTCATGAATCGCCACTAAAATGCTTAATGCAACAACAAATGCACCTAAGTTCCATAAAGCACTCAGCATAAATTTTCTCGATTAATCAGCTGCAAAGCACTTTGCCTTGCCTGTTTATCAATTTCTAACAAGTGGGAAATTGAGTCAACCTGAACGGCGCTGCTGTTATTTAAAACGCGTTCAACAAGCTGTGCTATCTGGGGAAATTTAATTTTGTTATTTAAAAAAGCTTCAACCGCTATTTCGTTAGCCGCATTTAACGTGGTGGTCGCATGCTGTCCTTGATAACAAGCATCAATAGCTAATTTTAAACACGGATAGCGCTGATAATCGGGTTCACTGAAACTAAAATCAGGGCTGGAGAAAAAATCTAGACAACCAGCTCCGCTTTCTATCCGCTGGGCGCCTCCCATCACATGCGCAATCGGGATACGCATATCCGGATTGCCCATCTGCGCAATCACACTGCCGTCTTTATACTGTACCATAGAGTGGATAACAGACTGTGGATGTATAATCACCTGCAGCTGCTCTTTAGAGGCATTGAATAACCAGCGGGCTTCAATATATTCAAGGCCTTTATTCATCATAGTGGCGGAATCAATGGATATTTTCTGCCCCATTGACCAGTTAGGGTGTTTAACGGCCTGCGCAGGTGTGATCCCGGCAAATGAGTCAAGCGCAGTGTTTAAAAAAGGACCGCCGGAGCCGGTCAGTAATATTTTAGCAACTCCTTCGCCTTCTAGATCACATTCACCGATGCTGTCCTGCAGTTTTGCAGATAATGCCTGATAAATGGCGTTATGCTCACTGTCAACGGGCCAAAGCTTACTGCCCGATTTTGCAGCCGCATCCATTAACAAGGCGCCTGACATCACCAGTGACTCTTTATTAGCAAGAAAAATCTCTTTACCGGCGTTAACTGCCGCCAGTGTCGTTGTTAATCCGGCGCCGCCGACAATAGCAGCCATTACCGAGTCAACTTCACTGCTTGCCAGCAGCTGCAGTAACTGCTCTTCATTATCAACAACAATACAGGCCAGTTTAGCCTGCTGCAGCCGGGAAGATAAAGCGGCACTTGCCAGAGGATCACTCATTGATACATAGTCAGGAGAAAATTCCCTGCACAGGGCAAACATTTTATCAACACTAGACGCAGCGGCTAATAAAGAGATCTGATATAAACCCGGATTTGCTCTGCACACGCTAAGCGTGCTTGCACCGATTGAACCTGTTGCGCCTAAAACAGCTAACTTTTTCATTTATTAAATAAGCCAAATAAGATAGATAAGAGCAAAAACAGGTACAGCAGCCGTCAGACTGTCAATTCGGTCTAATATGCCTCCATGCCCGGGTAAAAGATTACCGCTGTCTTTTAAACCAGCTTCACGTTTGAAAATGCTTTCATTTAAGTCACCAAGTGCCGAGACCACATTGGTTAACAATGCACCAACAAAGAAGAATGCCATTTTATCCGTAGGAATAGCAAAATAAATGGAACCTAGCAGCGCGACCAGCATTGAACTCACTAAGCCGCCCAAAAAACCTTCGATAGTTTTTCCCGGACTGACACTAGGCGCTAACTTGTGTTTACCAAATTTCTTACCACAGAAGTAGGCACCGGTATCTGCGGCCCAGACCACCAGAAAGACAAACATTAACAGTTCTGCACCGTAATAAAAATCATGGTGCATATTAACCGAGCGTAATAACACCATTCCCCAGAAAAACGGCACTAGAGTCAACAAGCCAAACAGACTTTTGACTAATTTATTTTTCGCCCAGAGTGATGCTGTTTTCGGGTAGCTAACCACCATGAGTAGTGCCAGACACCACCACAGCGCAGTTACAATAAAGCCGTTAATTAAGATGGAATTAGCGATACCTTTCACCCAGACCTGTTCTATGGGCATAAAAATTAATGTAACGCCAAGCACTAAGCCGAACAGATAAAGAACCAGACTGGAAGGTTTATTATCAACAAATGCTCCCCATTCCTTGCTGGCCAGTAAATAAATAGCAGCGCAAAAGAGCATAAAAAATTTAAGCGGTAAGAAAAAAATGCCCGCAATTACCAGAGGAGCTAAAATCAAGGCGGTTATTATTCGTTGTTTCACAGAGACATCCTGTTAAATTCGGTTACGATATTCATGCGGTTAAGGTGACTTTGAGCTGACTTGTTCACTGGTTTTTCCAAAACGACGTTCCTTTCCAGAAAAAACATCTAAAGCGGTCTGAAAAGCAGACGCATCAAAGTCAGGCCATAAAATGTCAGTAAAATACAGTTCCGCATAGGCCAGCTGCCATAATAAGAAATTACTAATACGCTGATCACCACCGGTTCGAATCATCAGATCCACAGGCGGCAGCGACTCTAAGGAGATAGCTTGAGTTAACATTTTCTCATCAATGTCATCTGCGTCTAATTCACCGCTTGCGGCTAGCTTAGCCAATTTTTTAGCTGCTTGAGTTATATCCCAGCGTCCGCCGTAATTAGCAGCAACATTAAGTACCAGCCCGGTATTATTCTCCGTGGCTTTTTCTGCTTCCAAAACCTTTTTCTGCAGGCGCTCACTAAAACCGCTTAATTCACCAATGATTTTTAATTTAATATTGTTTTTATTTAATTTCTTTATTTCACTTTTTAATACGGTAAAAAACAATTCCATCAGCATACTGACTTCTTTTGCCGGCCGCTGCCAGTTTTCACTGCTGAAAGCGAAAATAGTTAATGCTTTAATATTGCTGTCGCTGGCAAAAGTAATCGCTTTACGTAAAGCTCTGACGCCATGCTTATGTCCAAAAACACGGTGCTTTCCTTTGCTTTCCGCCCAGCGGCCGTTACCATCCATAATGATAGCGACGTGCTTAGGTAATTTAAAACTTTCATTTAACGTTATCACAATCGACCCTGAGAAATATTACTAACAGAAAACAGCACACCTGCAGCCAGGTGTGCCGATTATTATACGATTAAACTTCTAACAGCTCTTTTTCTTTTACCGCAAGAATTTCATCAATTTGTTTGATGCTTTCATTGGTAACTTTCTGAACAAGTTCTTCACCTGTACGCTGTTCATCTTCGCTGATATCTTTATCTTTTTCTAGCGTTTTCAAATCACCGTTTGCGTCACGACGAATATTACGGATAGCAACACGGCTGTTTTCTGCTTCGCCACGAACCACTTTAATCAGATCTTTACGACGCTCTTCCGTTAACGGTGGTAATGGAATACGAATAACCGTACCGGCAGACATAGGATTCAGCCCCAGGTTTGAACCCATGATCGCTTTCTCTACGGCCTGGATTAACGATGCATCAAAAACGGTAACCGTTAATGTACGCGAGTCTTCTGTTGATACATTACCCACTTGACGAAGTGGTGTATTACTTCCGTAATACGGCACCATAATACCGTCTAAAAGGCTTGGATGCGCTCGACCAGTGCGCACTTTTGCAAGCTGGCTTCTAAATGATTCAATGCTTTTACCCATGCGAGTCTGAGCATCATTTTTTACTTCATTGATCATAACAATTCCCTTAATTTTTTACGTTTTTAAGTTTTTATTTATTTAACTTCAGTACAGTGCGTAATCGTTGTGCCTTCATTTTCGCCAAGTACAACGCGGCTTAAAGCACCAGGTTTATTCATGTTAAACACGCGAATCGGTAAACTATGGTCACGTGCTAATGTAAATGCGGCTAAATCCATAACCTGCAGCTCTTTTTCTAATACAACCTGGTAATCAATCTCGCTGTATAATTTTGCATCTGGATTTTTCACCGGGTCTGCATCATATACACCGTCAACTTTGGTGCCTTTTAATACGGCATCAGCTTCAATCTCAATACCGCGCAGGCAGGCTGCAGAATCAGTAGTAAAGAACGGATTACCGGTACCCGCAGCAAAAATAACTACAGTACCTAGTTTTAGATGCTTAATGGCTTCTGCCCAGTTGTAATCATCACAAACACCGTTTAACGGGATTGCTGACATTAAACGTGAGTTAACGTGTGAGCGGTGCAGTGCATCACGCATTGCCAGACCGTTCATTACCGTTGCCAGCATGCCCATATGGTCGCCGACAACACGGTTCATACCCGCTTCAGCCAGACCTGCCCCACGGAAAATATTACCACCACCGATAACTAAACCAACTTGAACACCTGCTTCAATTAGTGATTTGATTTCCAGGGCCATACGATCCAGCACCTTAGGGTCAATACCAAACCCCTCTTCACCGACGAGGGCTTCTCCACTTAATTTCAATAAAATACGACGATATGCAGATTTAGGATTCGTGCTCATAGTGTTCTTTCCTCAAAGTGGAGTTAATACCGATTACATTAGCAAGCTGCCTGTTTTTAAAACGATCCGGCATTCAAATCGAACAGTTTTAAAGCAGCTTGTTAATAAAATCGCCATATTCTTAATATAAAAGAACCGCAGTCTCAGCCGCGGTTCTTTAAAGACAACAAGTAAAACTCATTGTTTATTAAGATGATTATTTTGCAGAAGCGGCCATTGTTGCAGCAACTTCAGCAGCGAAATCTTCTTCTACTTTTTCAATACCTTCACCCACTTCTAAGCGGATGAAAGATTCAACGTCAGCACCAGCATCTTTAAGAAGCTTAGCAACTTTCATTGAAGGATCTTTAATGAATGCTTGACCAGTAAGGCTCACTTCACCAGTGAATTTAGCCATACGACCAGAAACCATTTTTTCAGCAATTGCTTCAGGCTTACCGCTTTCAATTGCAATCGCAAGTTGAATTTCTTTCTCTTTAGCAACAACTTCAGCAGGTACGTCTTCAGGCTTAACGTATGTTGGAGCAGCTGCTGCAATGTGCATTGCGATATCTTTAGAAAGGTCAGCATCGCCGCCTTTAAGTACAGATACAACACCAATTTTGCCACTGTGTACGTAAGCGCCAAGGTTTTCACCTTCAACGATTTGTAAACGACGTACAGAGATGTTTTCGCCGATTTTAGCAACTAGTGCAGCACGAGCATCTTCAACTGTATCAGCATCGTATGCTAATTCAGCTAGCGCTTCTACGCTATCTACTTTGTTTGCTAATGCGATATCTGCAACTTTATTTGCGAATGCAAGGAAACTTTTGTCCATTGCAACGAAATCAGTTTCACAGTTAACTTCTGCGATAAGTGCAACGTCACCAGCAGTTTTAGCCAGGATAACACCTTCAGCTGCAACACGACCTGCTTTCTTAGCTGCTTTTACAGCACCAGATTTACGCATGTTTTCAATTGCAAGCTCGATGTCGCCATCTGCTTCAACTAATGCTTTTTTACAATCCATCATACCCGCAGCTGTGCGGTCACGAAGTTCTTTAACTTGCTTAGCTGTAATAGCCATTGTCGAATTCCTATTATTTTCAATTAAAAAGGGGGTCATTAAGACCCCCGATAATCAGTTTGACACTGATTAATAAGAGCTTTTTAGCTTAGAAGTGCTTATTTCTCAGCAACTTCTTCAACAAAACCGTCTTGCTCAGCTTGTACGATAACATCTTGCTCACGACCTTCTTTAACAGTCAGAGCAGCTGCATCTAAGTACAATTTGATAGCACGGATAGCATCATCATTACCAGGAACAACGAAATCGATGTTGTCTGGGCATGAGTTAGTATCAACAACAGCGATAACTGGGATACCCAGGTTATTCGCTTCTTTAATTGCAATGTGCTCGTGATCTGCATCGATTACGAAGATTACATCTGGGATACCGCCCATGTTTTTGATACCACCAAGCGTTTTTTCAAGTTTGATTAACTCACGAGAACGCATAAGCGCTTCTTTTTTAGTTAACTTGTCAAAAGTACCGTCTTGGCTTTGAACTTCAAGGTCTTTCAAACGTTTGATCGATTGACGAACTGTTTTCCAGTTAGTCAACATACCACCTAACCAGCGGTGATCAACGTAGAACTGATCACAGCTTTCAGCTGCTTCTTTAACAGCTTCAGAAGCTGCACGTTTAGTACCAACAAATAATACTTTACCTTTTTTAGCTGCTTTCGCTTCTAAAAAGTTAAGTGCTTTGTTGAACATTGGAACAGTCTGCTCAAGGTTGATGATATGAACTTTATTACGAGCACCGAAAATGAAAGGTTTCATTTTTGGGTTCCAGTAACGAGTTTGGTGACCGAAGTGAACGCCAGCTTGTAGCATATCGCGCATTGATACATTTGCCATTAGAATTTCCTCTTAGGGGGTTAGGCCTCCACACATCCCATACACTCGACCCAATACTCAAACAACTTGAATAAAAGGCACCCCGAGTTACGTGTCGATGTGTGTGTGTTATTTTAAGTACGCCTTTAAATTTCATTGTTCACCAGGTGAACTATGTAAGAAAAAGGACGTATCAGTTAAGTGAGTTCTGCAACAACTAACTGCTGTTACAAACTCGATGCGCTTTATATCACACTCTGTGGTTCAACTCAATAATTCCTGTGTTAAAGTTATACGATTATTATCCAGCTTTCTATCTCCCGATACCGGCTATCCCACAGCACTAACAAGGGTTAAAGAGCGTAAACTTAACTAGCTTCGGTAACATTATTTCTTTATAGTTATCGCTTAATTATTCATGTAACAAAATAGAGACATAAACAGATGGCAGCAATCATAAAAACGGCAGAAGAAATCGAAAAAATGCGTATCGCAGGCCAGTTAGCCGCGGATGTACTGACGATGATCGAACCTTTTATTCAAAAAGGCACAACGACCAATGAGCTTAACCGACTCTGCCACGACATGATTGTTAATGAACAACAAGCAGTACCGGCACCGCTTAATTATCACGGCTTTCCAAAATCAATCTGTACTTCATTAAACTATGTTGTCTGTCACGGTATTCCTAATGATAAAGCGCTGAAAGACGGCGATATTATTAATATTGATATTACAGTAATCAAAGACGGCTATCACGGCGACACATCAAAAATGTTTGTGGTCGGTAAGCCTTCTATCTTAGCAGAGCGTTTATCTCGTGTTGCACAGGAATGCTTATATATAGGCATCAACTTAGTAAAGCCAGGTGCTCGTTTGGGTGATATCGGCGCGGCCATTCAAAAACATGCAGAGAAAAACAGTTATTCAGTAGTTCGTGAATACTGCGGCCATGGTATCGGCGCAGGCTTTCATGAAGAACCGCAGGTTTTACATTACGGTAAAGCTGGAACCGGTGAAACATTAAAAGTCGGCCAGTGTTTTACTATTGAACCTATGATCAATGCCGGCAAGAAAAACTGCAAAGTACTGAAAGATGACTGGACTGTGGTCACTAAAGACAAAAAACTATCTGCGCAGTGGGAACATACATTATTAGTTACTGAAAACGGCGTTGAGATTTTAACATTACGCCCGGAAGAAACTATCGAACGCTTTATCAGTCACATTTAATCTCTCTACGCCTTCATTAATATAATGGGGGCCCCCATAACACCTGCATGAGGTTAAAATGGATTTCGAAAAACTTTCCCCAGTCAATATTCAAGAAGATAACCTCACTATCAGTTATCTGAAAAATCACCTTAAACAGTTTCAAGAATGGCAGGTTGACTGCTTTAAAGCACGCCATAAAATTACCACCATCATTACCCAGCGTGCACGTTATATCGATGAACTTCTGGCACGCCTGTGGAACTCTATCGGCTTGAATGAAAGTTACGATCTCAGCCTGATTGCGGTTGGCGGATACGGGCGCGGTGAACTGCACCCTAAATCAGATATTGACCTGCTTATTCTGTCAGAAAGCGGCTTCAGTAAAGAGTCAGAAGAAAAGATAAGTACATTTATCACTCTGCTCTGGGATCTTAAACTTGATATTGGTAACAGTGTGCGCACCCTGCATGACTGCTCTGAGCAGGGTAAAGCTGATATCACCGTTGCTACCAGCATGATTGAAGCACGCCATATCGTAGGTAACCACAATACCTATGAAAAACTACTGCAGCTGGTTGACGGGAACGATTTCTGGCCTGCTGATGAATTTTTTACGGTCAAAAAAGATGAGCAGAAGCAGCGCCATAGCAACTGCCGCGGTGATGGTTACAGCCTTGAACCAGATCTTAAAAACGGCTGCGGCGGCATGCGCGATATTCAAACCATTGCCTGGATTTCAAAGCGTCATTTCGGGGCGCATACTTTGTTAGATTTAATCACCTACAACTATATTACTCAGGGAGAGTACCGGGAGTTAGTTGACTGCCAGACTTCGCTGTGGACAATCCGTTTTGCCCTGCACACGGTAACTAACAGGCCTGATAACCGCCTTCTGTTTGATTATCAGAATGAAGTGGCAGCATTATTAGGTTACCGCGGGCAGGGAAATCAAGCCGTTGAGCAGATGATGAAAGCTTTTTATCAAACTATTCACCGGGTCAAAGAGCTTAACGAAATGCTCCTGCAGTATTTTGATGAAGCCATTTTAGGTAATATCGCACAGCACATTGAATATATCGATGAACACTTCCACCTGCGTGAGCATATGATTGAATTAAAAACCCGCAGCCTGTTTAGTGATCAGCCTGAATCGATTCTGCAGCTGTTTCTACATGTCGCTAAAGACCCGCGCATCACAGGTATTTACTCACCAACTTTACGTGAACTGCGCGAAGCGCGGCGAGGCCTGACTCACTGGCTGCAGAATATTCCTGAGTGCCGGGAAATTTTCCTGCATATCCTCAAACATCCGAGAGGCATGGGCCTGGCTTTCACATTAATGTACGAATACGGAATCTTAGCCGCTTATATTCCACAGTGGAGTCGTATCGTCGGGCAGATGCAGTTCGACCTGTTCCACGCCTACACAGTTGATGAGCACAGCCATAAACTGGTTAAAAATATTTACAACTATCCTAAAACGAAAGAACATCACCCGCTGGCAAATGAAATATACAGCTATTTAGAGAAGCCTGAACTGCTTTTTTTAGCGGCTATTTTTCATGATATTGCCAAAGGCCAGAAAGGAGATCACTCCACTCTGGGCGCCGTTGATGCACAGGCTTTCTGTCAGCTGCACGGTTTTAGCCGCTATGAAAGCAATATTGTCTCCTGGCTGGTTAAACATCATCTGACCATGTCAGTTACAGCGCAGCGCCGAGATATTAGCGACCCGCGCGTGATCATTGAATTTGCCAAACTAGTGCGCGATGAAAAACACCTAAATTTATTACACTGTTTAACAGTTGCCGATATCTGTGCAACCAATGAAGACACCTGGAACAGCTGGAAAGGCGCGCTGTTACGCGATCTATATTACAGTACTTTAAAAATGCTTCGCCGCGGACTGGAAAATCCCCCCGATATACGTGATCGTATTCGCGACAGGCAGCGTAAAACACTAGGCCTGTTAATGGAAGCCGGTATTACTGAAAAGCAGGTAAAACCTTTATGGAAACGATTTAGACTGAACTATTTTTTCCGTTACCACTCGGCACAGATTGTATGGCATACGGTTAACCTGTTAAAACATGATGACCACAGTCGCCCGATGATCTTAATCAGTGATCAGAATGAACGCGGTGCAACGGAAATATTCGTCTACCACAAAGATATGCCGGCACTATTTTCTTCCGTGGTGACTGAAATTGATAATAAAAAACTCAGTGTGCATGATGCCAAAATACTTTCCAGCCGTGATTATTTTTCACTTAGTACGTTTACTGTATTAGAGCAGGACGGCGAGCATATTGATCCGGATAAAATTCAGCGTTTAAAACAAGCGATAGAAATGGCGCTGCTTGCACCGGAGAAAGTTAATATGCAGCAGACCCGGCTGCCCAGGGTTAAGCGTCAGTTTAAGTTTGAACCTGAAGTCACTTTTTTACCAACCCGCCGAAAACGCACGCAGATTGAACTGGTCGCCTTTGATGCACCGGGTATTCTGGCCAATATAGGTGATGTATTCCGCAGCAGTGGTCTGGTGTTGGATACCGCCAAAATAACCACCATTGGTGAACGCGCAGAGGATCTGTTTATTGTATCAACCGAAGAGGGAAATGCACTAACCGAGCAGCAGGAAGAAAACTTAAAAGCACACTTAATTGCAGAACTTAGCCCGGAAAGCTCATTATAATACTAATTCCACTCATTGGGTGATCTATTTAGGCGTAGAAAAAATGATTGATTGTCCCCATACCATGAGATTCATATATAGTGCTGGATGATGGATTTCATACATAGTGCCGATGGAGGGAAAATGAAGTGCAAAATCGAGAATTACTGCTGTTCAAATTTAAAAACGTAGAAAAATGAATGTTGAAATTTAAAAAGGTTCATCCTCATTTTACTTTGATAAAAGATAATAATAACTGACACAAATCTGTCGGGGTGTGACAAAGGTAATCGGCTCCCCATAAGTTAAAATCATCGTTTTTAAATTTAAAGCCATAATTAACAGCAATGCTTTTCATACCTGCATTTTTAGCTGTACAAATATCTTTAGCATGATCACCACAATAAATAGCATCTTTTGGATCCACCCCCAAGTAATTACATGCTTTCACTAAACCTTCGGGATCTGGCTTAATAACACTAACTTGTTCAGGGCAAATTATAATCTTAAAAGCATGATCTAAACCTATTGCTGACATTATGGGCAGTGCTAACTTTTCAGGTTTATTAGTTACAACCGCCATTGATATATCAGCCTTATAAAGGTGCTGTAAGGTGGCAACAATTTCACCGTATGGTTCTACATTTAATGCGGATATAGGCTGATAATGATCAAGAAACACTTTTCTAATTGCTGTTTTACGTTCTGTGGTAAATTCACTGTCGCAAAGTTCTTCTATGATTCCAATAGATCCATGAGAGATACGCTCAATAAAAAAATCATCATCAGGACAATCAATACCATAAACTGAAAAAGCATACTTTAATGATTGAACAAAACCTGCAGATGTATCAACAATAGTGCCATCTAAATCAAAGAGTAATGTTACTTTTGTCAAAATAATTTCCTATTCATTACTCTATGCCTTTACTAGTTAAAAAAGCTTCTACTTTGTCAATATCTTCAGGTACATCTACCGCAATTGAAGAAAAAGTAGTTTCCGTCATTTTAACCTTGTGCCCTAAATCAACTAACCTGAGCAATTCTATATCTTCATACTTTTCATTTCTTGTTTTATCATTGCTAGTGAAAACTTCTAAAGCATGCTTAGTAAAACCATACACACACACTTGACGGTATGCCTTTAATTTTTGTTGTTTACTGTAATTAACCGGAAGCGCTGCCCGAGACATGTATATGAGTTCATTGTCATTATTGAGCACTACTTTTACAATTGTTGGAGTGTTAAATTCGCTTTCTGTTACTTCTTTAAAACAATTATAGGCGATGTATTGCTCTCCATGTATTCTATAACTATCAATCACTTCATTGACGACAGAAGGATCTATAACGGGTTCATCCCCTTGAACATTAACATACAAGTCATAATCATAACGAGAAGCAAACTCAGCAACCCGATCAGTCCCGGTTAAACATTGTTCAGAAGTCATTATTACTGACATATTCTGGGACAGACAAAACGCTTTAATTTGTTGATTATCAGTCAAAATAAAAGTATCGACCTCAGGAATATTGACTACTTGCTGATATGTTCGCTTTATCATTGGTATACCTGCAATTTTAGCCAGAGGCTTACCGGGAAAACGTGAAGATTTATATCGTGCAGGAATAATAACAGCTATTTTTAGCGGCAAATCTTTCTTATAAAGTGAAGGTGTTAAAAATTGAATAGAAAGGTTAGTCGTTATTTTTTTTAATCCAGCTAAAACTTCCTCATTACGGGATGCTTTTTCTTTAGAACTTAATGCCCCATAACTAGATCCGTGAATCAAATCATCGGAATTTATTTGGTAACCATCTAACCCAGCAATAGATACCCGTTTGGAACCTGACAGGCTTAATGCATTTAACAATAATAACACAGCATTATTGCTGAATACTTCACTGTTTTCATAAAGCGTCTTAAAGTTTAAACGAATGCATGCTCTATGTTGAGATAACATTGAAAGATTGGACGTTACTATTAAACGAGTACTATCCCAAATAAAGTGCGCAAATTCGTTGTACCTTTTTTGATTAGAAAAAAATAGATAATCAGCTTTCAACGTGTCAGGTACATGGTTTATAGCAATGATATTATAATCATAATGAATTACTTTTTTTTCTATTTCACTTTGGTGTAAAGCAACACTAGTACCCGGAGCTATCAACAAAAGATTGCCAACATCAAAAGGTAAAGTATCACAACAATCAGTATTTTCTCTTTTATTATAATCAAGATAAATTGTTTCTATTGCCTCTTGTCGGTAATTATTTTTTTCAACTTCATTCAATTCATTTAACAAGCGTTGAATAATAGATACGGGTAAGGTTTTCTGATTGATTAAATAAGAGGCATAATTAGGGTGAGTTCCAGCAGCTGCAGATAAAAATTGTCCTAAATTTGGCCCCCAATTATATTGTTGAGCAATAGGCTCAATATAATTATCGATGGCTTCAAGTACTTCCAGAAGTTGGTATTGAGGTGCAATATGTTTAAGACTGTTAATCAGCACTTCTGTAGGAAGGTTTCCAGCTCCTCTCCCCATCCCCATAAGTGATGAATCTACGATTAACTCTCTTTTAAGAGACATATTAAAAAATGTCATCGCGTTTGATAACGAAAGCTGCATATTATTATGAGAATGAAAGCCCATCAGAATATCAGACGACAAATTATGATCAACAAGTAAAGCTAAACGATTCAGGCATGATGCGTCCATATTGCCAAAGCTATCAACCAAATAAAAAGCATACGGCGCTAATTTATTTACTTCTTCTAATAACGCCAACAATTCCATATCAGAGTAGTTAGCCGTCACCATAGGCTGAATAAAAACCTGATAACCTAAAGCTTTTATTTCTTTAGCCTGACGGATAGCATCATGCCAATCTTTCCTATGGAATGCTAACCTTATACCCGATAAAGAAGGTATTACACATTTAGCTGGTAATTGCTTAATATCTAGTTCACCATAATTGCACATCACGACAAATTTCGTATTTATGTCAGAAAAATCATTTCCAATATAAGAAGTTAAATTATTAATATCCTTACTATAAGTGTTGCCAATATGCTGTTCATGGCTTAAATAACCTATTTCAATAAGATCAATATTTGCCACAACCAAACTGGTGATAATTCCGCGGATATCCCGGCCTTTAAACTGCCAGTTATTTATATAACCACCATCACGTAAGGTACAATCAAGTATCATCATTTTACCACCTTATTTTTCAGCTTACCCACCAAGGCTTGATGAACCCGAGCTATCACAGCATCCCAACCTAACTCTCCAACTTGTTGATTAAAAACAGTCACAGATGGAAAAAATAATGATTGATTATCGGTAGTAGTACGCCACCACCAAAATGGATACTTAGAGCACATTAACAAAGTTGGTACCCCTAAAGCACCCGCAAAGTTTGCAACCGCATTATCAACCGTAATAACAAGATCCAGTTGTGATATTAATGCTCCGTAGTCAAGAAAATCACCTGATGGAGAGGCATTGTCAACTACATGAATGAGTTTACCTGTTTTATTCTCCAACTGCTGAATCTCGGTTCTTATCTCACCGTGTTGTAAATTCACCCAGGTAATATTGTTTTCATTAAATAAACCAGACAAATTATTTAACGCAATAGATCGACTATTATATTGATAATCATTATTGCCTCCTTTCCAGGATATACCAACTTTCAAACCAGAATATTCTGGAAATTCAACCTTACTTTTCGCTTGTAGAGGAAGAAATGATTGTTGAAAAGATTCAATTGTTGGTCGCATATATTCAAATAAATCGCCAGCCAAACAATAGCAATCTAAATGGGTTTTCAATTCAGTGGTATTTAGACTTACAATTTTTTTATTAAATGATTTGTAGCTGTGCACTATGCACGAAGGAAAATTACTACTGAATAATTTTTTTAGCCTTTCATTCACCACTAAAGAACATTCCAGCCCTTGTTTTGTCAACTGATGAATTACCGTAGAAAAGAGTAATTCGTCACCAATCCCTTGTTCAAAAATAATAGCTAATTTAACTTTATTATTTTTATCCCCCTTCCACAAAGGAAGTTTACGACTAATAACAACGGAATGATCTGTCTCTAATTTTTTTCTTAATCGATATAATTGCCAGCCATTATGAAGATCACCACAATAAAGTTGCAGCTGCCCATGCCCATAAAGATCTTTATCATTGCCTCTTAAGTCAATCAATTTGGCAGATACAGCCAAAGCGCCAACAAAATCCCCTTGATAAGCCAAGTTACGAGAAATATCCAATAAAATACTGACATTACCAGTTTGATTGAATAATTGTTCAAATATTGATTGAGCTTCATCATAATTTTGACGCTCAGTTAAAACTACACCGAGCAAGTGCCAAATAGCAAGATCTGCTTTATTCAAAGCAACTAACAGCCGGAGCATTTTTTCTGCCACAGAAAAGTTTTTTACTGATACCGCAGATGTGGCCACCAATTTAAGAATAAGGCCATTGTTAGGAAATTGCTCTAATGCTTTAGAGCCTTTAACAACAGCTTCTTTAAAAAATTTCTTTTTGATCAGCTTTTGCAATTGGCGGACAGTTTGTTCTACAGTTTTTTTCAACGCCATAATGTATATAAGTAACCATTGAATTTATAAATTAAAAGTGGACTTAAAAGAATAAACAGCATTTTAAATTTAGGCAAGGACTTATATCGATAGATGCTACAAGGTATTGACGTTTAGTTATTTTACATAGGCTCTGTTCCATTCATGTATTGTTACCCATATGCAGATTGTAAGATTCGCCGATAATCAAAGCTTGAGTTACTTTCTCTAAACCAAGTAAGATAATGTAACAAATACTTTGTCGCAACACCTCGCATTTTTGCATCTATCCAGCCTTTGAAATGAGCTATTGCTCTGAATATCGGCTCAGGCAGCCGGACTTTATTTAAAGCGTTAGGCTTCAAACACCACAAAGTCATGACTTAAGACTTTTAATGAAACCCTGTCGCCAAGGTTAAACTGCATGCTGTTATGCAGATGGTTACTGTGCTTAATGATGTAGTTTTTATTTAAGTAACTTACCGTTACCTGCTGGTATGCCCCTAAAAACTCAACCTCCAGCACCTCTCCTAAGCCCTGCCCATCAAGCTCAATAACAACCTGTTCCGGTCTTAATAACAGGCTAAACGGCTTGCCTTTGCTATGCTTAAGAGGTCTATCACTAGTTAGTAAACCTAAATCGGACTGATAGGAGTAATCGTCGTTAACGGTAACATTTAGATAATTACTCTGCCCCATAAAGTCGGCAACATATCTTGATTTCGGCTGCTGATATAAGCGCTGCGCGCTGTCTATCTGCACAATTTTTCCGGCCTGCATCAAAGCAATTTTATCTGCAAAGGCAAAACCTTCCTCTTTAGAGTGAGTAACAAACAAGGCGCTCATAGAGCGTGCTTTAAGCAGGCTGCGGATCTCTCTAATCAGCTGAAAACGCACATTATGGTCAAGATTTGAAAAAGGCTCATCTAAGAGCATTAAATCAGGCTGATAAGCTAACGCCCGGGCAATGGCAATACGCTGCTGCTGGCCGCCGGAAAGCTGATGAGGAAAGCGCTCAGCATAATCACTTAACTGCACCAGACTCAAAACGTCGTTAACACGTTCTTTCTTCTCTAAAGCAGTAAGCTTATTCAAAGAAAATGCTACATTATCAAAAACATTAAGGTGCGGGAAAAGCGCATAGTCTTGAAAAATCAAACCTATTTTTCTTTTTTCAGGGGTAATGTTAATGCCCTGTTCATTAACCGTTTTACCGTTAATGACGATAGAGCCGCAAAGCTGCTTCTGCAGTCCGGCAACCGCTCTTAAAAGGGTTGTTTTACCGCAGCCGCTTTCACCCAGCAGACAAACAATTTCATTTTTTTGTAATTTTAAATCGAGTGAATTGAGCACTTGGTTGTGTTGATAAAAACAACTTAATTGTTTAACAAGTAACGCACACATTAAGAGGCTTTCTCCAATAAACGGTTAACAACAATAAAAGGAACAAGTCCCATTAATACAATCAGCAATGCCGGCAGAGCCGCGTACTCTATCATCTCATCGGAAACAAACTGATACACATAAGTTGCTAAGGTTTCAAAGTTGAACGGACGTAATAACAAGGCAGTCGGCAGCTCTTTCATTGCTTCGATAAACACTAAAATAAACGCGGTCAGCAGCCCTTTTTTAATCAAAGGTAAGTTTACCCGGCGAATAGTTTGTGAAGCATTCTGTCCAAGCGTACGCGATGCTAAATCCAAAGAGGGAGAAACCTGCGCTAAACTACTGTCAATACTGCCGACAGCAATTGCACTAAAGCGTACTAGATAGCCCATCACTAAAATAAACAGTGTCCCAGAAAATAGCAGCCCGACACGAGAAAAACCAAACTCAACCAGCAGCTGATTTAACCATAAATCAATATTAGTGAAGGGAATAAGCACGCCGATCGCAACAACAGTGCCCGGGACTGCATAACCTAACGATGTGAAGCGTATGCATGTTTTAGCCAAAGGGCCGGGAGATAAGCGCTGGTAAAAATTAACGATTAAGGCCACCAGCAGTGCTAAAAATGCAACGATAACCGCAAGCCAAAGGCTGTTGACTGTATACTGCCATAATGATTCATTCAGCGATTCGCTGAAATAGTGGAACGCATAATAAAAAAGTACACACAGAGGCAGAATAAATGCAGCGAAAAGCAGTCCCCAGGAAAAACTAAGAGCCCCCCATTTTTTCCAGCCCTGTAAAACAAAACGCAGCTCTGTATGTGTTGCACCGCTGCGCTGATAAATTTTCTGCTTACGGCGGCTGTAATTTTCCAGGGTGATTAATATCACCAGCCCCAAAAGCATAAAGGAAGAAACTTTAGCAGCTGTAGTCAGACTGCCTAGCTCTAACCAGGTATCATAAACAGCTGTTGTTAAAGTACTCACTGCAAAATAATTGACAGTAGCAAAATCACCTAAGGTTTCCATTGCAATTAGTGATAAACCCACCGCAATTGCCGAACGTGAAAGCGGTAATGAGACGCGCCAGAAAGCTGCCCAGGGGGATAAACCTAAGGTTCTGGCCGCCTGAAACAAACCGCCGGACTGCCCCAAAAAAGCACTTCGCAATAACAGATACAAATAGGGGTAAAGTGTCAGGCTAAGCACGATTACCGCACCGGATATTGTTCTAATATCAGGGAAATAATAATCTGAGGCCTGCTGCCAGCCCATAAAAGAGCGTAAAAACTGCTGCACCGGTCCGCTGAAGTCTAGAAAATCAGTATAAACAATAGCAACAATATAAGGAGGAATAGCCAGAGGCAGCATAAAAGCCCACTGCAGAACAGTACGACTTGGGAATTCACAGCAGGCAACAAACCAGGCGGCCGGCAGTGCAAGAATAAAACTTAAACAGATAACACCTAGAATTAACAGCAGGGTATTAAATGTATAGTTTATCAGGACCGTATCGATAAGGTGCTGAAAACTGCCGCTGTTATCAATACTAAATGCGCTGATGATCAGCGCAAAAATGGGCGTAATTATAAGACAAGTTACTGCCCAGGGCAGTAACTTGTACAGGTTAAACTTAGAGATCAAATTTCACTTCATCCAGTAACTTAACGGCAGCTTCGTGCTGCTTGGCAATTTCAGCAAGCGGCAGCGGGTCAGCTTTAAATGTGCCCCATGATGCAACCAATTTTGAAGGTTGTACACTTTCTTTTACAGGATATTCGTAATTAACTTCAGCATACATCTGCTGAGCAGTATCATCTGATAAGAATTCCATCAGTTTAACTGCATTTTCTTTGTTTGGCGCATACTTAGCTAAAACCACACCGCTTACATTTACATGCGAACCGGTTGTTTTCTGGTTAGGGAAGTTAATATCAACCGCTTCTGCCCAGCTAACCTGCTTAGGATCTGCCAGCATTTTACCCAGGTAATAGTTATTACCCAGCGCATAATCGCATAGGCCGTCTTTAACTGCTTTAACCTGTGCACGATCATTACCCTGTGGCTTACGTGCAAGGTTTGCTTTAAAGCCCTCTAACCAGACTTTTGCATTTGCTTCACCTTGATGTGCGATAACAGATGCCACTAATGATACGTTGTAAGGGTGTTTACCTGAACGAGTACAGATTTTTCCTTTAAATTCAGGAGAGGCTAGATCCAGATAAGAGATTTCAGCTGCTGGACCAATACGTTCAGAAGATGAATAAATATTACGTACACGTGTTGTTAATGCAAACCAGTGCTGTCCCGGATCACGGTACTGAGCTGGAATATTTTCGCTTAATACTTTGCTGTCAACCGGCTGTGTTAAGTCCTGATCAGTCAGTTTCATTAAACGGCTGATATCAGTCGTTAATACTAAATCAGCAGGAGACAGTTCGCCTTCTCGTTTAACTCGCTCAATTAATCCTTTTTTAGCAAATAAAATATTTACTTTAATGCCGGTTTGCGCAGTAAACTTTTCCATAATCGGTTCAATCAGAAAAGGCTGACGGAATGAGTAAACGTTAACTTCATCTGCAAAGGTTGTAAAAGAGCTGAGACTTAACGCAGCAAATGCAGCGGCTGCCGTGATCATTTTTTTCATAAATATTTTCCATTTCTTAAACAAGAACAATTATCAGTTGCAGGGATAATAATGATAACAGTTACTATTTGCAAGTTTGTTTACAATTCTTTTCTGTAAATAATAATCATTATGCTTCTCATAGATAAAAGCCTAACGCAGTAATTTTTTAACATTTTGATTTCAAACAATAGATAATAACAAAGTCGGAGTAGACTCTTTATCTTATCTGTAAAATGTATATTTAAAAGGAAATAAATAATGGAAAAAATTATCCAGGAAGTGATTACCGCAGTCGGCGGTATCAATAACATTACAGAATGCACTAACTGCATGACACGCCTGCGTTTAACATTAAAAAATGAAACGAATGCAGATCGTCAAAAAGTAAAAAATATCAGCGGCGTATTCGGAATAATTGAAAATGATCAGCAGTTTCAAATCATTCTCGGCCCGGGTAAAGCGCAGAAAACAGCAGATATGATGAACAGCATGTTCAATTTTTAATAAGCAGAAAAACAGCTGTTGAGAGTAACCAGCCGTTCATCTTAACAGGAACGGCAGCTCAGTTTAGACTAGACAGGTAAAGCGATCCCCTGATCTTTCATACGTGCAATTTTGTAACGCAGCGTGCGCGGGCTGATACCCAGCAGCTCGGCAACATCCTTACGCTTTCCACGGCAGGTCTGCAGCGCATCTAATATTATTTTCTGCTCTTGTTCCTTCAAGCCTTTACCTAAAGCTCTTTCCTCTGCATCAATGAAGTCATTTTCAAGCTCTTCTTGTAAAATATCATTTTCCGCCAGCTCTTGATTAGCCGTCTCACTTGCGCTTTGAATATGTTCAAACTGCATATCCTCTAATATTAATGCATGTTGATCAATCTTTTCACCATCAGATAAAATCAGCGCCCGCTGCATAACATTATCGAGTTCACGCACATTACCCGGCCATGGATACGCCAGCAGCATCGTTTCCGCCGTTTCCGTAAGAGTTGGGACAGCCTGTGACTGCTCAATGGCATGGCGCTGCAGCAGATGCTCTGCTAAGGGTAATATATCTCCTTTGCGCCTGCCAAGCGGCAGCCACTGCAGAGGAAAAACATTCAGACGGTAGTAAAGATCTTCACGGAATTTGCCCTCTTCGACCGCTTTTTTGATATCGCGGTTACTGGTGGCAATCACACGTATATTCAGTTTAATTGTTTTACGAGAGCCTAATCGTTCAACTTCACGCTCCTGCAGAACACGTAGTAGTTTCACCTGCAGATCCAGCGGCATTTCACTTATTTCATCTAATAAAATCGTCCCGTTCTGCGCTTGTTCAAACTTACCCGGGCATGCCTGCACGGCACCGGTAAATGCCCCCTTCTCATAACCAAACAGAGTTGATTCAAGCATGGTTTCAGGAATAGCACCACAGTTAATAGCGACAAAGCTTTGATCCGAGCGGCTGGATTTATCATGCAGATAACGAGATAAAACTTCTTTACCGGATCCGC
Organism: Psychromonas ossibalaenae ATCC BAA-1528; assembly: GCF_000381745.1. Lineage (GTDB taxonomy): Bacteria > Pseudomonadota > Gammaproteobacteria > Enterobacterales > Psychromonadaceae > Psychromonas > Psychromonas ossibalaenae. The sequence continues at coordinate 98,083 of NZ_KB906969.1, forward strand.
TTGGGCCTGTCACCATCACAGACGCATCTGAAGCGGCGACTTTTTCCGCCACCTGAAATAAACGCGCAGTACTGGGATCTCCGTAAATAGGCGTGCGAGACTCTACTTTATTAACCGGTGCATAACGGCTCACCTGGTTTAACAGTACCTCTGGCGAGAAGGGTTTTGCCAGATAATCGATAGCCCCGTCACGCATTGCATTAACCGCATCATCAATGGTTGCGTATGCCGTCATTAATAAAACCGGCACTAGCGGGTATTTATCTTTGATATTCTGCAGCAGGGTCAAACCGGACATGCCGCCCATTTGAATATCACTGATCACTAAATCGTATTTTTGTTTAGTTAAAGCGACCAAAGCAGCTTCGCCGCTGTCAACTTCAGAGCAGTCGTATCCGGCCAGCAGTAAAGTGTCGACCAATGCTTCGCGAAGTCCTGCATCATCTTCCACAACTAATAATTTACCTTGTGACATATTAGCCTCCCACTACCTGGTTAAACTGATTGTTATTGTGAATTTCATGGCGATATAAACCAACTCGATGTAAGGGTAATACCAGAGTAAAACAACTGCCTTTACCGAACTCCGATTTAACTTCCACACTGCCCTTATGCGCCTGCGCTATCGACTGTACAACAGCAAGCCCTAGCCCGGTGCCCTGTGATTTGGTAGTATAAAATGCTTCCATTACTTTAGCTAAATGGCCTTTTTCAATGCCGGGGCCGTTATCCATGACAGATATTTCCACCAGATCATCACCTCGGCGCGCAGTCGTGATGTAAAGCTGCGAGCCCTTACCGGCGGCTTCTACGGCATTGGAAATCAGGTTTGTCATGGCGCTGGCCAGCGCATTTTTGTTAGCCATAATAAGCAGGTCAGGATCAGGAAGGCGGCACTGCAGATGTCCATCCACCTGAGTGATCAAACTTTCACTGGCATCCTGCACCTCTTCAAGCAGGGTCACTAAAGAAACTTCTTCAACTATCTTGCGCTCGCCGCTGCGGGCAAATAGAAGCATATCATTCACTTGTGTTTCCAAATCATTAAGACGATTCATTAGTTTCCCCTGAAAACGCGAACGAGAACTTTCGGTCAGGGTTTTATTCGCAAGGTTTGCGCCATACAGCATAGCGGCAGACAACGGTGTTCTAATCTGATGAGCCAGTGACGCAACCATTTTTCCTAAAGATGACAGGCGCTTTAATTTAGCAACATGCTCCTGCAGTTCACGCGTATCGGTTAAGTCTGTTAATAAAATAAGTTGTCCCGGGCGCCCTTCAAGTGATGAAATAGAAAGCTGAATACGTCGGCCGTTCTTAAGCGATATTTCATGACCGTCATCGTTTTTAGGTGCAAATGAGCGGTTAATAATATCGCTCCATAACTGCCCCTCTAACGGCTCTCCCAGCAGAGCAACCGCAACACGGTTAACCTGTTCAACAACACCATAACCATCAATAACAATTAAACCCGACGGCAGCTCACTGTAAAGCTGTTTCATATAACTCGCCTGTGCACGCAGCTGCTGAAGTTCACCTGAATAGCTTTCCTGCTCCAGCGCCGACGTCTCTGCCTGTCGATTAATTGATGTCATAACACAACCTTACTTTATAGTTTGTTCTTACACGCTATAAAGCAATATTTAGACCAACACCATAAAATAGATACACAACAGCCACTTACCAAGCTAGCGCCACAAAAATGACGCTAATTTCAGCTAAAAAAAAAGCCCGTTATCAAAAAAATAACGGGCTTTTAAAAATTAAAATAACAGTGCCTTTAACCGTCTTTGTTAAGGCCGTACTTTTTCATTTTTTCGACCAGTGTGGTACGACGCATAGATAGCAGTTCAGCCGCATGGGACACAACACCGTCCTGACTGTCTAATGCCTGGCGGATCATCTCAATTTCAAATTCAGTCAGCTTATCTTTAAGGTTCATTCCCTCAGCAGGAAGATGCCCTAAAAAGCCCAGAGACTCATCAAACGCCTCAGGTCCGTCAAGTGTCTGCGGTTCATCCCCAAACATGCCGCAGAGGGCATCCCGCTCTGCTAGCGCCTCTTCTTCTGGGCTGTACTGAAGCTGCTCAACCATCTCGCCGGAAGCGTCAAGGTGACGATATTTAAGCGGTAAATCGCCCAGATCAACTATTTGACCGGCATGCAGAATAAGCAGCCTTTCCAGTAAGTTAGATAACTCACGAACATTACCCGGCCAGGCGTGTTTCATTAATGAATCCAATGCACGCTGGGTAAAACGCAGTGTCGCTTTATGTTCCTCTTCCAGACGAGATAACAGCTCCTGTAATAAAAGTGGAATATCTTCCTGACGCTCACGCAGTGCAGGTTTCTCTATCGGAAAAACATTTAAACGGTAAAAAAGATCTTCTCGAAATTTCCCCTGTTCAATTAACTCTTCTAAATTTCGATGCGTAGCCGCTACAACACGCACATCGGCCAGCAGAGACTTTGTTCCCCCGACACGTTCAAAGGTACGCTCCTGTAAAACTCGCAGCAGTTTAACCTGCATCGGCATCGGCATATCACCAATTTCATCTAAAAACAGTGTCCCGCCGGCAGCTAACTCAAAGCGTCCTTTGCGCGCAGAGAAGGCTCCGGTAAAAGCCCCCTTTTCATGGCCGAACAACTCACTCTCAAGTAATTCAGCAGGGATCGCACCACAATTAATCGGAACAAAAGGCCCTTTTTTTCGATTTGATACTTCGTGAATAGCCCGGGCAACAACTTCTTTGCCGGTACCGGACTCGCCAAGAATAAGTACGTTAGCTTTGCTGTCAGATACCTGCTCTACCAGATAGCGAATTTCCTGAATACGTAAACCACGCCCGACCAGAGAAGACATCAAGTATTTATTGGCTTTTTTCAGTTTCTTAGCTGGATTGTGAAATGACTGACAGTAATGCAGCAGCTGTGTCAGCTCAGCATACACAACCGGTATGGTTAAGACCCCAATATGATTGCTGTCATTCTTAACAGGCGCCCCGCTTAAAGTTAAAAAAGGCGTTTCCGACAGACGGTTAAAAACCTCGTCAGAGGGAGCATGCTCCCCTCCCCAGATAACACATAATGGATTGATGTGATTTATTTTCTCAGATAAATCAGCACTATCTACCGACTCACTTGTTTCTCCGATAAAATGTAATACTGTGGTTAATGTATCGTATTCTTCCCGGCTAGTATGAACCAGGTAAATAGGTGCTCTTTGTTCCATAAAAATCCACTTATTAAATATCCTTGAGTGAGCATAGAGTAAACAGAGACATATAGAAATGATAAAAGTCAAAAACATGACGATGACCGAATTATGACACGTAGAATGATTAATGACAGCCCAAATAACCAGCATGAAAGAACAAAAAAGCAAAGTATGGACATTTGGTATGCTTATTGCTTTACTTCTATCGGTGATGAAAAAAAAATTTCAACGAATAAAGCGTCAAAAGACACAGAGTTATTCTAAAAAAGATGCATTTCTCAAAAGCAGACGTAAACTGACACTAGTAAACTTAAAGTCGTTAGCAAGGAAATAATCATATTATGCGCGGTTCTATCAAAAAATATCAAAATACCAATCTGGCACATGTTGAACAGGCCGATCCCCATACCCTGATCTCGCTGGTAATGCAGCATATATTAGGTAATCTGGCAGCAGCCAAAGGCGCTATCGAACGTAAAGAGATAGAAAACAAAAATAAAATGCTCAGTAAAGTTATTGGTCTTATTGGTGAATTACAAAACAGTCTGGATATGGAACAAGGCGGTGAGCTTTCTGAAAATCTATATGGTTTATACGCTTATATGATAAGCCAGGTAACCCAGGCAAATATAAAAAATGATGTCGAACCCTTGGCGGAAGTCAGTGCTTTGATTGCAGAGATAAAATCCGGCTGGGACGGCATTCCGCAGGACATCCGCCAGCAGTACAAAAAATAATCAGAGGTGAAATATGCAGCTGCCAGTAGAATTACAACTCGATGCGCTATTTGACTTTGAACAACAACTGCAGGCCCTGCTTGATGGCGAACAATATGAGTTGTTTCAGCAGCAGCAGGATCTTTTTTCTGATCAGATAAAAGCACTGCTTGATACTAACTCGAGTGAAGATTTAGCCGTCGTTGTTGAACAGTTAAAAATACTTGAAGCTAAAATAGCCGCATTACAGATAAAATCTGATACCTGCTACCAGCAGCTTAAAGAAAAGTCTTTATTGCAGAAACGTAATAAGAGTAAAATCAAAGCTTATAAATAAGTAAAATAAACAACTAGTTAGTCTTTATTAAAGCGAGAAGAGTTATGTTTAATAATCAATCAATTTTGATTACCGGCGGCACAGGTTCATTTGGCAAAAAGTATGTAAAAACTCTGCTAGAGCGCTATCAACCTAAAAAAATCATAATCTTTTCCCGTGATGAATTAAAACAGTTTGAAATGCAGCAGAGCTTTAATGAACCTTGTATGCGTTATTTTATCGGTGATGTTCGTGATGCAGAACGGGTACAACGCGCAATGTCTGGTGTTGACTATGTCATTCATGCAGCAGCCATGAAACAAGTACCGGCGGCAGAATACAATCCGATGGAATGCATCAAAACCAATATTCTTGGCGCAGAAAACGTCATAAAAGCAGCAATAGACAATAAAGTAAAAAAAGTAATTGCTCTTTCAACGGACAAAGCAGCCAATCCCGTCAATCTTTACGGCGCAACCAAGCTATGCTCAGATAAACTTTTTGTGGCGGGTAATAATATCGTTGGTTCAAAAGATACTACCTTCTCTGTGGTACGATACGGAAATGTTGCCGGTTCTCGAGGCTCGGTAGTGCCTTTCTTTAAGAAAATAATTAACGAAGGCTGCGATCATATTCCGATTACCCATGCAGAGATGACCCGATTTTGGATAACTCTTCAACAAGGCGTTGATTTTGTTTTAAAAAACTTCGAACGTATGCATGGCGGGGAAATTTTTGTACCTAAAATTCCATCAATAAAAGTGATTGATCTTGCAAAAGCTTATGCCCCGCAGTTACCTGTAAAGATTATCGGCATTCGTCCAGGTGAAAAGGTACATGAAATCATGTGTCCATCCGATGAATCTCATTTAACGCTTGAGTTTGAAGATCATTATGTATTAAGACCAAGTATTCGATTTTTTACCAATGAGAGTGATTATACTCATAATGCTGTTGGAGAGATTGGTGTTGAAGTGGGTGAAGGTTATGTATATCACTCGGGTAATAACCCTCACTTTTTAAATATCGATGAAATCATCGAATTCGATAAACTCATATAATAATTATAACTAAAGCATATGATCCCCTACGGTAAACAAGACATTAATCAGCAAGATATCGACGCAGTCATTGATGTCTTGCGATCTGATTTTCTAACTCAAGGCCCTAAGGTACCTCTTTTTGAAAAAACCATAAATTCAGTCTGCAGCTCTCAATATGCCGTTGCCGTTAACTCTGCAACTTCTGCACTGCACATAGCCTGCCTTGCGCTCGGGGTTAGTCAAGGAGATCTAGTCTGGACAACACCTATCACCTTTGTGGCTTCTGCAAACTGTGCTTTGTACTGTGGTGCGAGCATCGATTTTGTCGACATTGATCCAGATACCTATAACCTTTGCCCAATACAATTAGAAAAAAAATTACAGCAGACTAAACAGCTAAAACAGCCTCTACCAAAAGTTGTCATTCCTGTTCATCTATGCGGCCAGTCTTGCGATATGCAGGCAATCCACCAGCTCAGCTTAGAATATGGCTTTTCTATTATTGAAGATGCATCTCATGCCATTGGTGGAAAATATCAAGAGCACCCGATAGGTAATTGTTTATATAGTGATATAACCATTTTCAGCTTTCACCCGGTAAAGATTATTACCACAGCTGAAGGTGGAGCGGCAACAACTAACGATCCACAGCTGGCTGATAAAATGGCCTTGTTTCGCAGCCACGGCATTACTCGTGATGAAAATTTAATGACAGAGCCCTCTCACGGCGCCTGGTATTACCAGCAGATTGAATTAGGTTTTAACTACCGCATGACAGAGCTGCAGGCGGCGCTTGGAATCAGCCAGCTGTCGAGGATAAATGAATTCATTTCTGAACGTATTCAATTAGCTGAAGTATATAATCAGCAGTTAAAAAAACTGCCTATAACCCTTCCTAAGCAGTTGAAAGAAAGCAGTTCATCCTGGCATCTCTATGTTATTCAACTGCAGCTGGGTAAAATAACTAAAACACACCAGCAGGTATTTGAGCAGTTAAGATCATCGGGAATAGGAGTAAATCTACACTATATCCCTGTTCATATTCAGCCCTATTACCAGGAATTAGGTTTTAAACCTGGTCAGTTTCCTGTTGCTGAAAGTTACTACCGGCAGGCTATAAGCCTGCCGCTGTTTCATCATATGAGTGAAAAACAGTTTAAAAGAGTAGTTAATACACTGACAGACATACTGGAGTAGATAATGTTAAAAACCCCATTATTAACCGGGAAGCAGATTTACTTAAAAGCACTGATGCAGACAGATGTCACAGATGAATATGTACAGTGGTTAAATGATTCCAGCATCAATCAGTTTTTAGAATCCCGTTATCAGACACAAACTGCAGCATCTTGCCGGCATTTTGTTGGTGAATTGCAGTCACAAAATAACAACTGTTTTTGGGGCATCTATTGTAATCAAAGCAAACAGCATATCGGCAATATAAAACTGGGACCAGTTAACAAACTTTATCAGCGTGCCACAATCGGTTTATTAATTGGCAATAAGTCTTATTGGGGAAAAGGAATTGCCACTGAAGCAATTAACTTGGTAAGTGACTTTGCATTTCAGAAGCTGAGTTTGCATAAAATAGATGCCGGCTGCTACGTCTCAAACCAAGGCTCAAAAAAGGCCTTTCTTAAAGCGGGTTATCAGGTCGAAGGGCTTTTAAAAGACCACTTTTTTTATCAGAATAAGTTTGAACATTGTGTACTGTTAGGCAAAATATGTGAAAATTCACAAAAGGACACGCAATGAAGCTGGCACTGGGCACAGTTCAATTTGGTTTAGATTACGGCATCACCAACCTAGATGGAAAAATAACCAATAGTGAAGCGAACAAGATAATCAAGAGAGCTGACAAAGCAAACATTTCACTATTTGATACAGCCTGTGTTTACGGGGATAGCGAAAACCGTTTAGGTAAATTAACCCAAGGTTACCCACAGTTTAAGTTTATTAGTAAATTTTCGACAACAGCAAAAGAAACCATTAATATCAGTAAAACCCTGCATAGCTCTCTCGAGAAACTAAACTGCTCTTCACTTTATGGTTTGTTATTTCATGATGAAAATGATCTATTAAGCCCTCAAGGCTCTGGTTATTATCAGCAGTTAACTGATTTGAAAGCACAAGGTAAAATTCAGAAAATTGGCGCTTCATTTTATACACAACAAGCATTAGAGAAAGCTCTTGAACAATATCAGCTAGACCTTATTCAGATCCCGGCAAGCTGTCTTGATCAGCGCTTCCAGCAGAGCGGCTTGTTACAAGAAGTACAAAAACAAAATATTGAGGTGCATGCCCGCTCACTATTTTTACAAGGTTTACTGCTTAGTCAGAATACTAACTTACCCGCTTCACTGCAGAAATTCATGCCCGAATTAGAGTTTTATTTCACCACGGCAAAGCGCTTAAATTTAACACCATTACAGCTTGCTTTAGCTTATTTAATACAAACCGACGAAATTAATTATGGTGTTGTCGGCTGTCAAAACTCACAACAACTTTTAGAGATCATTAATGCTTACAGTGAAATGCAGCAAAAAGAACTAAATATCAACTTTAATTCACTAGCCGTCACTAATGAGCTATTAGTAAATCCAGCCCTCTGGTAGTAACAATAAAACGAGGAAATAAAAATGAAAGTGGTTGCAATTGTTCAGGCTAGATGCAGTTCTACTCGCCTGCCGAATAAAGTATTAAAAAAAATACTCGGCAAACCTATGCTGCAGCAGCAGATTGAGCGTATTCAGCGCAGCAGATTAATTGACAAACTGGTCATAGCAACCTCAACGAAGACTGAAGACGAAGGTATTGTGGATTTATGCCGACAGCTTAATGTCAGCTGCTTTACTGGAAGTCTAAATAATGTTTTAGAACGCTATTATCGAGCAGCTGGAGAATACAAGGCAGATGTTATTGTACGTTTAACTGGGGACTGCCCTCTGACAGATGCGGCAGTTATTGACCAAGTTATCAAAAAACACCTTAACTCAAACAATGACTACACATCTAATATAGATCCAGAAACCTTTCCTGACGGATTAGATGTTGAAGTATTTAACTATAAGACATTACAACAAGCGGAGTTAAAAGCTAAAAAACCGTCTGAATTAGAGCATGTCACGCCATATATACGAAATAATAAAGAGTTTATAAAGGGCTCCCTGCAGTCTTCACAAAACTATAGTCAATATCGATGGACTGTTGATGAACCTGAAGACTTAGAGTTTGTAACCCAGATCTATCAGCAGCTGGGAAGTACCGGGCAGTATTTTGATGCCGATAAAATCTACCAGCTGTTAGAAGAGCACCCGGAATTATTAACGATAAATCAAAACCTTATTCGTAATGAAGGCCTGCTCAACTCATTAAAAGAAGATAAATTACAGGAAAATTAAATATGAGCCGCTATCAACACTCAGAAGAGTTATTAACGAGAGCATTACAAACGATCCCTTTAGGCTCACAAACTTTTTCAAAAAGCAAAACACAATTTCCCGAGGGAGCTTCGCCCTTCTTTTTAGAAAAAGGCAAAGGCTCAAAGGTCTGGGATGTAGACGGTAATGAATATATTGATTTCATGAACGGCCTGTTGTGTGTCTCCATCGGTTATGCCGACGATGAAGTTAATAATGCCGTCTGTACACAGATTCAGAACGGCACAAGTTTTTCATTACCTCACCGGCTAGAGATGGAAGTCGCTGAAAAGTTAGTTGAGATGATTCCTTGTGCTGAAAAAGTCCGTTTTGGCAAAAACGGCACAGATGCCACTTCTGGTGCAATTCGTCTAGCACGAGCTTATACCAATAAAGAGATGATATTAGTATGCGGTTATCACGGCTGGCAGGACTGGTATATAGGCTCAACAAGCAGAAACTTAGGCGTACCGGAATCAACCAGAGCGCTAACAAAAACCTTTGTCTATAACGATATTGAATCACTTAAGCGCTTAACTGCCTTATACAAAGGTAAAGTCGCGGCTATTATTATGGAGCCGATGAATGTTGAGTTTCCAAATCCAGGTTATCTTGAATCAGTACAGCAGATAGCCAAAGAGGAAGGCATTGTTTTCATATTTGATGAAACCATTACCGGCTGCCGTTTTGCTAAAGGTGGTGCTCAAGAGTTGTTTAATATTACGCCAGATTTGGCAACCTTTGGAAAAGGGCTGGCAAATGGTTTTCCGCTTTCAGCAGTCGTTGGCAAATCTGAAATAATGGATCTGATGGAAGATATTTTCTTTTCCGGCACCTTTGCTGGTGAAACAGCCTCACTTGCGGCGGCCAAAGTTGTGCTCGAAAAAGTTGAAAAATTAGATACCCCGACAGCTCTAAGAAAAACAGGTGAATACCTGCTGACCAACCTGAATAAATTAATTATTGATCTAGAGTGTCAGTCATTTTTAAAAACAGCAGGCCATCCCTCCTGGTCATTTCTAATGATCCAGGATACTGAGCCCTACTCAAGCTTTGAAATCAAGACACTGTTTATGCAGGAGGTATTACAACGAGGTATTCTAACCTTCGGCACCCATAACATCAGTTATTCACACAGTGTCGAAGATATCGATACTTTACTCTCTTGTTATAAGCAGGTATTTCCTATTTTAAAAGAGGCGATAGAAACACAAACAGTTAAAGAAAAACTGAACTGCAAAGTATTACAGCCTCTATTTAAGGTGAGATAATAATGCTGAATATTGCCTTTCGAGCAGACTCTTCTTATGAAATTGGTACTGGTCATATTATGCGCTGCTTAACGCTTGCTTTAGCAGTCCAAAAAAAACATAAAGCCAATATCTACTTTTTCACTCGTAAAAACAGCGGCAGTATAAACAGCTTAATAACAGATGCAGGCTTTTACCTCGTAGAGATGAAAGCCTCAGAAAAAATCAATAACCCAGCCTTGAGCCATTCAGCCTGGTTAGGCGCTGCACAGGAAGAGGATGCAGAAGAGTTTATTAAGTTATGCAATAAGCGCCGTTTTGATCTTCTTATTATTGACCACTATGCCATTGACAGAAAGTGGCATCAGCTAGTTAATAAACAAACAAAAGAGATAGCAGTCATTGATGATCTCGGAGATCGTTACCTGCAATGTGATTATCTACTGGATCAAACATTTAACTGCCCGGATCATAAATATAATAAACTTGTCAGCCGTAACTGTGTTCAGATGCTGGGCACAAAATTCGCTCTATTACGGGATGAATTTCAACATCAGCCTCAAAAACAGCCGGCAAATACAGCTTCAAAACTGTTAGTTATGTTTGGAGGAACGGATCCGGACAATCTCACTCTGCAGGCATTAACTCAGCTCAATCAACGAACCGATATTGATAAAATTACAATCATTATGGGAAGAGCTGCTTTACATATCGATAGTGTGGTTCAGTTTATAGAAAAGCAGAATAATATAATAACCTTTGATTTACAGATAAGCCCGGAAAATATTGCAGTATTAATGTCAGAAGCAGACCTTGCTGTCGGTGCTGCAGGCACCACCTCATGGGAGCGCTGCGCAGCAGGATTACCCACGGTGGTAATTATCCAGGCAGAAAATCAAAGGCAGATCGCATCTGAATTAAATAATCTGCAAATAATCACTTATCTCGAAGCAAAACAGATAAAAACGCTACTAAATAAACAGGTGACAGAGTGGATTAGCAATCCAGCCAAACTACAGGCATCGATTAACAACGGACAAAAAATTTGTGATGGTTATGGCGCCTCACGAGTCATAAACAGGATTTTTAATCATGAACAATAACTATGTTGTTGCCACAATAAAAGAGTGGAATATAAGCCAGTATGAACAGCAGAAAAAAAAGCTGCCTGGAACTTGGCACCTTATATCCACTCCAGAGCAGCTGACAATTGAACAGCTCAGAAAAATAAACCCTCGTTATGTCTTTTTTCCCCACTGGAGCTGGATCGTCAGTGAAGAAATATTAAATGAGTTTGAATGTGTCTGTTTTCATATGACGGATTTACCATTTGGACGCGGCGGAAGCCCGTTACAAAATCTGATTCAACGAGGCTATAAAGAAACACAATTAACCGCATTAAAAATGAATAAACAGCTTGATGCTGGAGATATTTATTTAAAGCACCCTCTTAATCTGAGCGGCAGTGCCGCAGATATCTTTTTAAAAGCAGCTCAGTTAACTTTTATAATGATAAAACAAATTGTAACATCAGAGCCGGCAGCATCACCACAGCAGGGACAAGTTGTTGAGTTTAAACGGAGAACACCTGCACAAAGTGAAATACCTAAAAATTTAACGATCGAACAAATTTATAATCATATACGCATGCTGGATGCAGAAAGTTATCCCAAGGCATTTATCGATTATGGTGACTTTAGAATTGAATTTAAAAATGCATCAATCAATGAACAACAAACCCTTACAGCGCAGATAATACTCTCGCCCAAAAAACAGATTGAGAAATAAGCAGATGATTAAAAACTATATTGAAATTGATGGTAAAAAAATTGGTCCCGATCACAAACCCTATATCATTGCAGAGCTTTCAGCTAACCATAATGGTGATATCAATAAAGCGTTACAAACAATCGAAGAAGCTGCCAAATGCGGTGCGGATGCTATAAAAATTCAAAGCTATACAGCCGATACCATGACTATCAATTGTGATAAAGATGACTTTCAAATTAAAGGCGGTTTATGGGATGGTTATAAGCTTTACGATCTTTATCAGGAAGCACACACTCCTTTTAAATGGCATTCACAGCTTTTTGCAAAAGCAAAAGAAGTGGGTATAACCCTATTTTCAACACCATTTGATGAAACAGCCGTTGAATTACTTGAATCACTCGATACACCCGCTTATAAAATTGCTTCATTTGAGATGACGGATCTGCCTTTAATAAAACGAGTAGCAGAAACAGGCAAACCAATGATTATCTCTACAGGCATGGCAGATTATGCGGAGATTAAAGAAGCCATTACTACCGCAAGAAAGCATGGCTGTAACGAGTTAGTCATCTTACACTGCATTAGCGCTTATCCTGCTCCCTATGAGCAGGCAAATTTAGCAACGATAAAAGATATATCGCAGCAGTTTGAGGTCATATCAGGTTTATCCGATCATACCCTAGGCACAGCCGTTTCCATTGCAGCTGTTACCCTAGGCGCCTGTGTTATCGAAAAACACTTTACCCTAGACAGAAATGATAAAGGGCCTGATTCAGCATTTTCTATTGAGCCTGAAGAGCTAAAACAGCTTGTTAGAGACACTGAAATTGCGCAGCAGGCAATTGGCCTGGCTGGTTATGAACGCAAACCCATTGAACATGCTAGTTTAACATTTAGGCGTTCACTCTATTTTGTTCAAGATATTAAACAAGGGGAAATAATCGCAGAAGCTCATATCAGGCGCATTCGACCAGGTTTTGGACTGGCACCTAAATATTATGACCAGATTATCGGTAAAAAATGTAAACAGGACATTAAGCGTGGGACAGCAGTGCAGTGGGAGTTAATAGATGACAAATAACAGAGTATTAGTCGTAGCAGCACACGCTGATGATGAAGCATTAGGCTGTGCCGGCACGCTGGCTAAACACACAGCATCAGGCGATCAGGTTAGCATCATTTTTATGACGGACGGCGTTTCATCTCGGTATCCATCAAACACTGAGCAGTCGCAGGCAAGAAGTGATGCGAAATTAAAAGCAATGGAACTGCTTGGAATCACTAATATTTATCAGCATTCATTTCCAGATAATAAAATGGACAGTGTGCCCCTGCTTGATATTGTGCAGGTTGTAGAGCAGACAATCTCCGATATTCAACCTACAATTATTTACACTCATTTTGCTTCTGATCTGAATATTGATCATAGAGTAACCCATAATGCAGTGATGACAGCCTGCAGACCTCAAAAAACAAGCTCAGTTAAAACGATTTTATCCTTTGAAGTATTATCCAGCACAGAGTGGAACTCACCTTCTCAAACGGCTTTTACTCCTCAATATATAGTGGACATCACTAACTTCTGGGCAGTAAAAGAAAAAGTACTGAATTGTTATCAGGAGGAGCTGCGGGTTTTCCCGCATAGCCGCAGTTTACAGTGTATAGAAGCACTCGCGACTTTGCGCGGCGCAACGCACGGATTAAATAAAGCAGAAGCATTTTTTGTAGAAAGAATAATAAATTAGCAACTGTTGGATATAAGCAATGCATTGGAAATTAAAATGGACAAAAAGCAACTAAAAATATCTATCTTAGCAGATAACCCGAACAGCTGGATTATGCCCTATATCCACAATTTAATAGGTAAATTAACCGACTTACATCATCATGCACTATTAATTCAAAACCAGCAGCAGATAACTCCAAGCGATATCGTTTTTATACTTGCCTGCGAGAAAATTGTTCCGCCAACAACATTATCACTAAGTCAGCACAATTTAGTTATACATGAAAGTGCCTTACCCTATGGAAAAGGCTGGTCTCCACTAACCTGGCAAATATTAGATGGAAAAAAACGAATCCCCATCACTCTGTTTGAAGCAGACGAAAAAGTTGATGCTGGTGATATCTATTTTCAAGAAATGATGAATTTTGAAGGCCATGAATTAGTTGATGAATTACACCAGATACAAGGACAAGCAACCATTCGATTATGTCTTAAATTTATCGATGCGTACCCTGATGTCAAAGGGATTAAGCAGACAGGCAGGGAGTCATATTTTCCGCAAAGAACCGCAAAAGACAGTCAGGTCTCAGTTAATAACACCATTGAAGAGTTATTTAATAATTTCAGAGTCGCTGACAATGAAAAGTACCCCGTTTTTTTCGAACTGCACGGTAAAAGATACAATCTAAAAATTGAAAAAGTTAATTAAACCAACAGCCACAAACAAAACTATAGCTATCTATTACTAATATAGAAATAGATAGCTAGTCAGCTGATAACGGGCTAGCTTTTATATATAAAAACAAATATTAAATTTTAGATGGTTTGTTATAGTTGTTGTTGAGTTCCTCAAGAAGCCACTCAAAATGCTCATTCATAACGGCTAAACAAAATTTAATGTACTTTTCCTGCTGCTGTGCATCTTCATATAAATGAGCATTAGTCATAATATTTGACTGCATATAGGTCAGTGTGCCGTTCATAAAGCGGTGAAAAAGCTGCTTACTAGTATCACCATGGAAATTTATTAGAAATTTATACTGAGCAGTAAAAGCCTTGGCCAGGTCTACACGAGATTTCACATTCTTACTCAAAGAGACCAAAGTTTCTATATGCTTTTTAAACTCAGGTAATAAAGCTTCAAATTTTTGTTCTGGGTGAATCATAAGGTAATCTTTATTGTCAAAACTATCAAAAAGCATTTGTTTGGTCATTTCAGATTTTTCGATTAATTCTGCGAATTCAGGTAAATCAGCAGATTTAACCGCTTGAGTTAACTGAACTTTTGCTCCATCACTGCAGTTCACACAGGTCACATCAGGGTTTGCCTGCAGAAGCATTTCCAGCATCATGCGCGAATTATCAAAAAACTGAGTTGTGTGGACCTTTTCAACAAAATTACCCTCGACCTCAAAATCCCCCTTCATCTCTTTTCTATGCTGCTCGGCATCTGCATCAAAATATAAACTGCCCTTTGAGTGGTGATATTCTTCTGATTTATAGCCGTAATCCACACCAAACAGATACATATTTTTAAAGCCCATCGCAACAGCAGCCGATGTCGCAGTATTGGTCACGGTCGGATTACAAAAGGCTATTTGTGCATATTTGTCCGAAATAAACTGGCTCATAAAAGCACTGCCTGCATCATCATATTTTAAAATAAGGTGTGCTTGTTTAAATAACTTTAATATTTCAGGATAAACCGTATTTAAACTAATTAAATTTATCTGCTTTAATTTTTCTTTATGTCCAACTTGATCAACCCACTCAAATAAGGCGGCTGTCCTTTCAGTCTCTGCATGAAAGTCAGGCGTAATACCATAATCCAATAAGGGTTTTAATGCTGTACCGCAAGAAAATATAATCACTTTTCCTTGATGGTCTTTCAAAAAGGCTAAATTATCATCTAGCGAAGGGCCGTTACCAACAATAAAGATCGGGATATCACGTTTAACTTCTTTTGCTTTTTTTAATATGCTGGGAAACTGATGCGTTGAAATATTTGAAAGCGTATGTGTTAAGCTGATTATTTCATCTTCGAAGAACCCCCAGCCGCTGACATAACGATAAGCGAGATCATGCACTTTTTGATAAGCCTCATCGGTCTGCTCACTGAAATAGTGACGATAAAGATACATTTTAGCAACGTTGAAATACCCCTGACGTTTAAAGATCCTTGCTATTTCATTAACAAAAGATGCGGCATTACCACCAACTTGAAGTGTTAACTGCCCTCCGCGTTCAAAACAGCCGACAATCATATTACCTATATCAATGCTGTGAAGGGTACAGTAAAAACAGTCAGGATCTGGTTCAAAAACAAAAGCATAGCGTATATCATGTGCATCAAACATCCCCTGCAAATGATAACCGAGGCCGGTTCCCATAAAGGCAATAAAATCGATCTGTTCGTTTTTATGTAAAACGGTTTGATATTTATAACCAATCTCACTGCCTCGGCGCTTCACCATTTTTCCTAAAACTCTCTCATGCTCAAATTTACCGCTGCCGTCTTTTGCCACATGATAGGTAATATTACGCGGATCTTTTAAAAATGCCTCAACTTGAGCATCGCTTAATTTTTTAGGATCATCCTGATAAATCAAACTGCCGTTTGAAACCAGGTTTAAAAAACCATTTTCATCAAATATTAACTTCACCCGAGTGGGCGTATATTCTTTATAAAAATTATAAACATCAGGCAGGTACTTTTTTAACACCGCCATATTATTAACAAATGTTGCTCGTAGTACTTTAGTCTGGATATCTAATAGCGGATCGATTTGCTGGGCCATAATTTTGATTCTCTGAAGTGGCGAATAGATTAATTATATCGGGGAGGAAGCAAGTTGCTATCCACAATTAAAAAGTCTTCGGAATTAATAAAAAAAACGTGCGCATTATCTAGTTATTAGCTAATGCGCAGTTATATAGACAATATTTTGTATGAGTTAACTTTCTCGTGTATATCCAGGTAAGGCATCCAGAGCACTTTTCAAATAGCCCATGGTATTATTAAGGCTGGAAACCGCAATATCCATGGCATTAAAGTCTTTATATAAACGCGCTTCCAGCTTTTCCATACGGTAGGTTAAATTTTCTTCCTGCTTTTCAAGATCAGTTATTTTTTTGTACAGCGAGTCAACTTTACCGTCTATAGTTCCTTCACTTAAGTCCACATCCCCGCTGGTTCCCGAGATACTTTTATCAATAATACTGGTAAGTAGATTATTCATGACCACAGTCATGCCTTCAGCAAAAGTAACATCACCGCGGCTGCCTAAAGCGCCGCCTTCAATAAGTAACTTGATACCACTGGAATCACCATTTTCAGATAACAAGTACTGGCCGTCACCAAGTGCATCTTGACCGTCTATTTTCCCTTCAACATTCACTCCAGCAGTGCCTGACTGCACATCAATACCGAGATCTGCCAGAAAGTTTGTATCCACTTCAGTGAAAGCAACACTTGATGAAGATCCGTATTTATTAGAGGTAAAGGAAAGTTTACCTGCATCTTCAATTATTTTAAGGCTGATACCTTTCTCGATAAAAGTCGGATCGGAATTTATTTTTGACTGCAGCTCTGTTGCTAAATCACCAATCGAGGCATAAGTTGCCTGATCAAGTACAATATCACTGGATAATGTACCATCAACGCGCATTTTAAAAGTGTCGTTATCCGCATCAATAGTCAAGTTATTGACTGCTGCTCCAGTTAACGAGCCCTGTGTCGCTAACTGCGTTACCTCGACACTATAGGTCCCCGGTTTAGTCAAGCTGTTACTGCTGTCAAAAGAGATAAATGAATCACTGGCGGCACCCGATGCAGTAAAGAAATCAGCCACTCCATCCATATCGCCTTTTAATACATCGGCAAATTTAGTCGCATCTAATTCCAGAGTGCCATCTCGATTAGTTAAAATACCCAGATCTGCAAAACTATGCACCGAACCTTCAATATGATCAACAGTTGTATTTAAAACGCCGCGCATCAGGCTCTCTATATTTCGCACCGTCGCATCACCGTTCAAAATACCGTTTGTCTGCCCCTGGCCGTTAAAGACAGTTAACTCGTTCATTTTTGTAATAGTGCTATTGTAATTATCTACAAATGCCTGAATCTGATCTTCTACTTTACTGGTATCTTTACTGATATTTAGTTTTACTGTTTTACCAACTTCTGTTTCACCATTAATGTTAAGCGTTACCCCTTCAATAACACTGCTGATCTCATTGCTGTCACGGGTAATAGTTATACCGTTCATAACAATTTCTGCATCTTGTGCTTCTGAGGTCTGCTCTAAATTTTTATCTGCAGCGCTATATACAAAGCGTGATAATCCCGATGTATCAGTATTATTACCGTCATCGTCCGTTACCGTTAACTCAACCGCATTCTGCTCTCCAGTCTCTTTGCTGGTCAGTACTAGGCGGTAGTTTGTTCCGTCATTAATAATTGAGGCGCTGACGCTATAATCCCCTTCATTAATCGCATCACGCATGCCGGTCAGTGAGTTATTGGTATTATCAATGGTTAACTTTTCAATGGGTTTATCAGCATCAACAGCAAAAGCAGTATTACCAACGCCGCTGTAACTGCCGTAACGCAGCTGTATTTCACCAGTACCAACAGGGTCATTGACACTGGAGAAAGAACTCGCTGAAGATGAGACAAGTGTATGGGATTGAGCACGCTGATTAACTTCAAACTCCCAGCTTCCTGTTTCTGCGCCAATACCTAATTTTGCATCAAGAATATCACTGTCACTAGTGGTTGAGCTGGCAGCTGAAAAAGTTGAACTCAGCGCGAGATCTTTATAGGAGGATTTAAAAGTAGATAGTTCACTGTTAAGCGTGCCGTAAGCTGAAATCTGTGCAGTAGCTTCAGCGGCAGATTTAGTCATTTTAGCCAGAGCCGGATCTTTTTCCGCGCCTACAATCGCTTGAACGATACTGTTGATATCAAGCCCGGAACCTAGACCCGTTGAGGTGATTGAAGACATAAACACTCCTTACTTACTTAACAGAAAACGATCAGCACTTAACTTATTAAATGCAGACAACATTTTACTGCAAGATTCAGACCATATAACATATTTTAATAACATAAAGGCGAATAATATAATTAAGGAATATTATTTAACTTTATCCTATCAAGTATAGTTACTTACACTATTCCCGGGGCTCACTTTAACCTTTTCATTATCTGAGAAGTGAAGGATAAAACCTCTGCCCCGCGCATTACAAAAATCATACTTTGGTATCAAACAAAATACCGGCAACATCATCCATTTTTTTAAGCAGTACCATTAAATCTTCCGACGGAATCTGGCGAATGACCTCCTCCGTTTCGACATCTGTTACCGATACAATATCTTTACCTAACTGTTCATCCACACTAAATGACAGATTACGCTGCATGCTCTGCATAAAGGCATTCATCTCTTCAACAACATGCTCAACCTCTTCCGGTACAGCCTGCTTCTTTTCCTGATCAGGTTTTACTTCCGCGGCCGGTTTTAATTCCGTAACACTTTTTTCCACCTCGACAGGTTTCACCGTTGGCTCTGAAGCTGTATTTTTTTCCATACCAGTCATGTTGGGCGATGCTGCAGTAACATTTAAATCAGACATATAACCTCCTATTTATTCAACCCGTTAATGGCAAAAAAGCCCCCTATTACTAGGGAGCTAAATTATTGCCTATTTTAACTAGCTACCCCAACTTAGCCAAGAAGAGAAAGTACACTTTGTGATGACGCATTTGCCTGCGCTAACATTGATGTACCCGCTTGTTGTAAGATCTGCGATTTACTCATTTTTGACGTTTCAGCCGCGAAATCCGCATCCTGAATTCGTGAGTTTGCCGCCGAGATGTTCTGCGATACATTCTCTAAGTTAGAAATAGTAGAGCCTAGACGGTTTTGAATCGCACCAAGGTTTGCTCGAGATTCAGTGATTTTATTCAGTGCATCATCGATACGGTCAATACTGTTTGACGCATTGGCGGCCGTAGTAACACTTAGACCAATACCTACGGCTGTATCACTACCGCCCATATCAGTAACACCCAGTTTAGCTAGTGCTGTATCTTTAAGCGCTTCGGTGTTTGCAGAACTGGTAACAATCACATCTTTACCGTTTTCACCAGTCAAGGTAACCGAACCAGCAGTGAACCCTGTCACGGCGGAAGTATCAACACCGCCTTGTGTAATATCGCCGTCGGTGGTTTCTAAAGTAATATCTTGACCTGATGATGAGGTTAATATCAATGAACCGGTATCTTCATTAGTTGATGCAACAACCCCTTGCACCCCTGAATTGTTGATTGCTCCAACTAACGCATCCATTGTTGCTTGACCAGACATTGCGGTTGTCATATCAATTGATACACCATTAATAATAACTCCAGTGTCCTCATTAGCCGCTGAGATAAGGATCTCCATCTCTACCGTAGTTGTTGCCGAAGCTGTTACCCCGGTTTCTCCAGAAATAGCATTGATGGCAAAGGCTTTATCAGCAGCCGTTGTACCTGTTACCGCGCCTAAATCAACACCGTTTACCTGGATACTATCATTTGCAGTAATGGCCGTACTGGCAACAGCCCCGCCTTTGACAACATCCGATCCGGTTGATTCATTAAAGCCCATCTGCTGCAGCTGTGTGGTACCCGTTGTACCAACAGTGCTGCCGGCAGCGCTCGCATCAACTAAACCAACTTCAATTGCACTTCCGTCAGCACTGGTTAATGATACATAACCTTGATAATCGCCTGCCACCATACCAGAGCCTGCAAGTACACCGTCAACATCAATCTGTTCACCGGTATCATTACTTAAAACTAAACCACCTTCACTGCTTAATGATGCGGTCACACCAGCAACATCACGGTTAATCGTATCAACTAAATCACTCGAACTAGATGTCGTTCCTAATGTTACGCCGTTAATCTCAAGGCCATTTGTAACACCAGAAATATCACCAGTCCCTTCTACCGTATTATAGGCAGAGGCTGTAACTCCGGTTAGGCCTGTTTGAACATTAATCATATCTTTTACAACGACCGCAGCATCACCGGCAGCTGTAACATCAGCACCGGTTAAAGCAACACCATTAACTGTTACAGATGCAGTTAAAATAGCTGTAGCGGTATTTGCACGCCCGCCGTTCAGATCACCCGTACCAGATACGGCATTCAGGTTAAGGTCTTTAGTGGTTACCGCATCAATCGAGAAAGACAGGGTTTCACCTGAGTTTGCACCGATCTGCAGTGTTGTTGATGAATTTGAACCGTCTAATAGTTTAGTCCCATTGAACTGTGTTGTGTCAGCGATACGGTCAAGCTCAGAGTAAAGCTGATCCACTTCTTTCTGGATTGACGCTCTGTTTGAAGAGGAGTTAGTATCATTGGCAGCCTGCACAGACAGTTCACGCATACGCTGCAGGATGTTAGTCATTTCATCCATTGAACCCTCTGCGGTTTGTGCCATTGATATACCGTCATTAGCGTTACGCACGCCCTGGTTGATACCTTTAATCTGCGACTGCATACCTGTTGAGATAGCAAGACCGGCAGCATCATCTTTTGCGCTGTTGATACGTAAGCCAGAAGATAAACGTTCCATAGCCTGGTTACTAACTGATTGTGATTTGTTTAACTGACGTTGTGCATTCAGCGACATTACGTTGGTGTTTACTACTGCAGCCATGATGTGCTCCTTGGTTATTTATTTTCTGACTTAAGTTTTCTAAAAACTTACGAATCAGTTTGATTAAGTATGTATCTCTTATCGACCGCTTAAAAAATAACTTTAAAACTTTTTTAATTTATTTAACGGTTCATTTCAAAACAGTCGAATGTTCAGACTTAATAAGGTTATCGACAGGTCAAAAAATAACTTTAGGAAAAATGGGGAATTAATTTAACTGCTTCAGCAGGGAGGCAATAAATGTTTCCGGCCTAAGCAGGCCGGAAGCAAAAAACGAGTGAAGAATCAGCTGGATTTAGAAATAAACCCGCACTACAGAAACAGCAACACAGCCGGGACGACGGGTATTTTTGATTTCAATGGAAATCTCTTTTTCAATCTCCAAACCGCGCTTAATCGGTGTCACTTTAATCAGGCGACTGTGTGCGCGCACCACACTGCCGGTTTTGACCGGATAGGGAAAGCGTACTTGGTTTAAGCCGTAATTAACCGTCATCTTAGCACTTGGATAGAGTGGTTTCTCCGGATTAACACTGTCGGTTAAACGCGGCAGCAGCGACAGCGTTAAAAAACCATGGGCGATAGTGGTTTTAAAAGGCGACTCTTTTTCGGCTTTTTCTACATCATTATGCAGCCACTGATGATCTTCAGTGACATCTGCAAAACGGTCAATGCGATCCTGTGTAATCTCCAGCCAGTCTCCCACATGCACCTCTTCCCCAATCTGTGCCCGCAGCTGCAGGAACAGTTCTCTTGCTTCAGGAGAAAGCTGTACCGGTTTTTGTGCCACGCTTATTGAGCGGCCGTCTTTTAAAATGGAGTACTCTTTAACCCAGGAAAGAAGCTGGCTTTTATTAGTATGTGCTTTTTTAATAAATAATGAGTAATAATCACGAATCGTCGGTGACATCCACTCTTTAAATTCAAAAGCAAATTTTTCCATAAATTCGACTTTATATTTATTAATATCGATTTTTTTCATTGAACAGTTCCAGCTTTTAAACCGCAGGAGAGCTCTTCCGGTTTAAAAGGTTTTTAACTTACAGGATGATTAATTCAGCGTTGCGTTTATTTCACTAAGCACTTGAGCAGGATCCGAAGCCTGGGTTATCGGACGGCCGATCACTAAATAATCCGCTCCGGCATTAACTGCCTGTTCAGGCGTCATAATACGACGCTGATCACCAGCATCTGAGCCTGCAGGGCGAATACCAGGGGTGATCAGCTTAAACTCATCTCCTAGCAAGGCTTTTAAGTCCTGCGCTTCATGAGCTGAACAGACGACACCGTCAAGGCCGCTGGATTGAGTTAAACTTGCCAGACGTTTAACCTGTTCAGCCGGTGACAATTCAATACCCAGCTCTTTTAAATCTGATTCATCCATACTGGTTAAAACAGTGACTGCTATTAGCAGCGGTGCTTTATCGCCGTAGGGCTCCAATACAGCTTTAGCGGCTTCCATCATACGGCGCCCGCCGCCGGCATGAACATTTACCATCCATACACCTAGATCAGCAGCTGCTTTAACAGCTTTGGCGACAGTATTAGGAATATCATGAAATTTAAGGTCTAAAAATACATCAAAGCCTTTCTCTACAAGTCTTTTTACGAAATCAGGTCCAAAATGAGTAAACATCTCTTTCCCTACTTTTAAGCGACAAGCTGCGGGATCAAGTTGACTGATAAAATCCAGCGCCTGCTGCTGATCTGCATAATCTAAGGCAATCACTACTTTGGGATCTACTAACTGGCTCATTTTTTTTCCTATTTTGATTCTATTTTTTAGTTCCCAGTCTTTGTCTAGGAGATTATATTATTCGCCGTCAAGACCGCGAATCGGTTTAATTCGTCCCCAGCTTTTACAGGAAGGACACTGCCAGAAAAGCTTTTTACTAGCATAGCCGCATTTCTGACAGCGGTACTGAGGACGAAGTGTAATCTGCTCTGATACTAATTTTTGTAAGAAAGACAAACTGTCTATCTCATTTTTCGACTCTGCCAGCTGCAGGTGATAAGTCATCAGATGGTTAAAACCTTTCATGGTCGGGTTACGACGCAGCTCCTGGAGCATAAAGGCCTGAGCTTTATCAACACTGCGGTATTGAGCAATCAGTTTTGACAGCAGGATAACGGTACTCGCTCCGGCCCCTAAACTGACAATACGGTACAGATAATTAATCAGCTCTTCTTCACTGCCGAGCTGATGATGGAGCTGTAATAATTTATCTAATATCACTTCACTAAAATCGATATCTAGTTCAGGGATCATCTGCAGTGTTTTTAACGCTTTTTCCGGTTTATTATTTATCTGGTAGTACTCAGCAAGCTCGATACTTGCCAGAATGCAGTTAGGGAAAACTGCTAGTGCTTTCTGATACAGCTTAACTTTCTGTTTTTCGTCGCTCGGGGTGGTTAACTGCTCAGCTAGGCTGCAGTACAAATAAGCAAGTGTTCTACGCTTAGCTTTGCCTTTAGACAGTTTGTTTAAGGTCTCGGTCACCGCAACGGCATCTTTCCACTCTTTAAGCTGCTGATAAATATTCAGCAAATTTTCCAATGCAACCGTTTGATATTCAGGTGACTCTTTTAACTGAATGAATATATCTTCGCTTCGGTCAAACAGTCCTGACTGGTAAAAATCTTTGCCTAACTGTAACAGCGCTAAATCTCTCTGTTCTCGCGTAAGTGTCGGTCTGGCAATTAAATTCTGATGGATACGAATAGCACGCTCTACCTCGCCGCGCTGGCGAAACAGATTGCCTAAGGCGAGATGGGTTTCGATGGTTTCGCTGTCAACTTCTAATAATGCAATAAAATGATCAACCGCTTTATCGGGCTGATCACCTAATAAAAAGTTTAAGCCCTGCACATAATCACGGCTTAATTTATTACCTTTTTTCTGATTTTTCTGATGAACGCTCCGCACTCCCATATACCAGCCGTAAAAGGCAGCAACGGGAAGTAAGAGAAAGAATATTTCCTGCACTAAGGGTTAGGCTTTTACTGGCAAAGTGCGCAGTTGATTAAGCTCTTTACGCTGTTTTTTATTCAGTTTACGCAGCTTTCTGTTTTTCATTTTTAATTTCATATAAAAAAATGTGCCGATCAGAGAAGACACCACAAAGCCGATTAAAAATATAACGGCAAACAGGGTAGAAAGACGCATCTCACTTTGAGCAACTAAATAATTAATATTAACTAACTCTTGGTTTTTAAGGCCAAGAATAACCGCAATCGCAAACAAAAAGATTGTCACAGACAGAGTGAAAAAAAGTTTCATAGCAGACCTTAAGAGTAAAAGATGAGTTAATCAGTTTATTATATATTAACCTGGGAATAAATCATTGATATGGGTAGTTTACAGATTTTGTCTAATAAAGGTAAGCAAAGTATATGCAGATATCGCCCCAGAGATAACAGACGCTCTTTTATTCAAAGCGATAGCCTATTCATCCAGCGGCTTACAACGCTATCCTACGGGCCTGCCAGCAGGCGACGAATCATTCATACTATATTTACAAACACACAGATACTGCCGGCCTGTTGTATAAACCGGTAAACAGCAGAAACAAAAAAGGTGCTTTTAAAGCACCTTTTTATTTCACTTATGCATTGGCAGCATTTACTCGCTCTCTCAATGCTTTGCCTGGTTTGAAGTGAGGAACATACTTACCACCCAATTCAACTTTATCTCCCGTTTTGGGATTACGTCCAACGCGTGGTCCGCGATAATGCAAAGAGAAACTGCCAAAACCTCTGACTTCAATACGCTCGCCTTCAGCAAGTGAATTGGTCATCAACATTAGTGTTTCTTTTACACTGTCTTCAACTTCTTTAACCGACAATTGAAAGTGCTTGCTGGTTAGTCTTTCAATCAGATCAGACTTAGTCATAACTTACCTCGTTTTCATAAATGAATGCAGTAAACCGACTCCAGTTAATGCTAATTAATGGCGACAGTAAACTGACGCCTTATTAATTACTTGCCTTTAGCTGCATTAAACGCGTCAAGCATTGCATTACCCATGCTTGCTTCATCTTGTTGTTTTAACGTATCAATTGCTTCTTTCTCGTCAGCTTCATCTTTCGCTTTAATAGAAAGGCTAATTACGCGGTTTTTACGATCAACACCAACGAATTTAGCTTCAACAGATTCACCAGCTTTTAACACTGTAGATGCATCTTCGATACGGTCACGAGAGATATCAGCAACGCGGATATAACCTTCAACAGTATCAGCAAGAGTAACAGTTGCACCTTTAGCATCAACTTCAGAAATAGTACCTACAACAATAGACCCTTTCTTGTTTTCTGCTAAGTAATTGTTGAACGGGTCAGCAGCAATTTGCTTGATACCTAGAGAGATACGTTCACGCTCTGGGTCAACTTGTAGTACAACAGCTTCGATTTCGTCGCCTTTTTTGTACTCTTGAACTGCTTTCTCGCCTTCAACATCCCAGCTGATATCAGAAAGATGTACTAGACCGTCGATGTTGCCGTCAAGACCGATGAAGATACCGAAATCTGTGATAGATTTGATCTTACCAGAAACTTTCTGACCTTTATCGTGAGTTGAAGAGAACTCTTCCCAAGGGTTAGCTTTACACTGTTTAAGGCCTAGAGAGATACGACGACGTTCTTCGTCGATATCAAGAACCATAACTTCAGCCATGTCACCAAGGTTAACAACTTTAGACGGGTGAATGTTTTTGTTAGTCCAGTCCATTTCTGAAACGTGTACTAAACCTTCAACGCCTTCTTCAATCTCAACAAAACAACCGTAATCAGTTAAGTTAGTCACTTTACCAGTTAAACGAGTTGATTCAGGGTAACGCTTAGCGATTGCTACCCATGGATCTTCACCAAGCTGCTTAAGACCTAGAGAAACACGAGTGCGCTCACGGTCAAATTTTAGAACTTTAACGTTGATTTCATCACCAACGTTTACGATTTCACTTGGGTGCTTAACGCGTTTCCAAGCCATATCTGTAATGTGTAGCAGGCCGTCTACACCACCTAGGTCTACGAAAGCACCGTAGTCAGTTAGGTTTTTAACGATACCTTTAACGTCTTGACCTTCTTGAAGATTTTCAAGCAGCTCTTCACGTTCTGCACTGTTTTCAGTTTCGATAACAGCACGACGAGACACAACAACGTTGTTACGTTTCTGGTCAAGTTTGATCACTTTGAATTCAATATCTTTGTTTTCAAGGTGAGCAGTGTCACGTACAGGACGTACGTCAACTAATGAGCCAGGTAAGAATGCACGAATACCGTTTAATTCAACAGTGAAACCACCTTTAACTTTACCGTTGATAACACCGATAACAGTTTCTTGGTCTTCGTATGCTTTCTCAAGCTGGATCCAAGCTTCATGACGTTTCGCTTTTTCACGAGAAAGTTTAGTTTCACCGAAACCATCTTCAACCGCGTCAAGTGCTACATCACATACATCGCCAACAGCAACTTCGATTTCGCCAGCAGCGTTCTTGAATTCTTCAGCTGGGATTGCAGCTTCAGATTTAAGACCAGCATCAACGAATACTAGGTTGTTACGAATTCCTACGATTGTACCTTTAACAATCGTACCCGGGCGAGTTTCTACCTGTTGAAGAGATTCTTCAAATAGTTCAGCAAAAGATTCCATCATCTATTTATTCACACTTATTTTATACAACCCAACACAATCCATTCGCGAGGGAGGCAAGAAAGATAACCACTTCATCCATAAAGTAGTGTTTTTACAGCAGGAGATTATTCCCCTGCCAAATTTAATTTCAGCTTAGTCAGTTCAAGAACCTGATTCACAACCTGATCAATTGTTAATGAAGTTGAGTCGATCACTAATGCGTCTTCTGCCGGCCTTAACGGCGCAACAGCTCGGTTTCGATCTCGAAAATCCCGCTCTTTGATTTCGCTTAAAATTTGCGCGATGCTAACATTAAAACCCTTATCTTGCAACTGATTAAAACGACGCTGCGCCCGTTCTTCCGCGCTGGCATCTAAAAATACTTTAACCGGAGCATCCGGGAAAACCACCGTGCCCATATCTCGACCGTCTGCAATTAAACCGGGAGCCTGGCGAAAAGCAATCTGTCTTTCTAATAACGCTTCTCTGACCAGCTCAATCGATGCTATCTGAGAAGCCGCCTGGCCGACAGTTTCTGTTCTTAATTTATCACCGACATTTTCACCCGCTAATAAAGTATCAACGCCTTGACCATTCGATTTAAAAGACACCTGCAGGTTCAACGCTAGTGCCGCCAGCCCTTTTTGATCATCTAAATCAATTTTTTCCTGAAGCGCGGCAAACGCTAATATTCGGTATAAAGCCCCGCTATCGAGTAAATTCCAATTTAGTTTTTTGGCCAGTATATGGCATACCGTGCCTTTACCAGATCCGCTTGGACCATCGATAGTAATTAAATTAATGTTAGACACATACCCTCCTAAGGTAAATAAAAAAAGGTGTTAAAGCGTTAATCAATTTCATCCATAAAGTCCTCTAAATTAGAGTCAAACTCTTCTTCTTTTATGACTGTTTTTTCTTCTATAAACAGATTCATATCTTCGCTGTTTGCATGAAATTTAAATGCTTCATACTGGATATAGGCTTCCTTAACAAACATATAAGGATCCAGTGACTGTTCGAGCAGCGCTTCCTGACCTAATAAACTTGCCCGTTTCTCTAACCCGTCAACGCCCCACAGGGTCAGTGTCTGCCAGAAAGTTAAGTAGCTTCCGGGAAAATACAAAGCATCTACAAAGTCACCGACCAACTTTCGAGTACTTCTAGGCCCCATTACAGGAACCATTAAATAGGGACCGTTAGGTACATACCAGCGGCCGAGGACGTTACTGAAACTTTCCCGGCGGCGCTCAATACCACCTTTAGCCGCAACATCGAATAACCCCAATAATCCAACGGTCGAATTGACAGAAAATCGTAAAAATGCATCCGCGGAGTGTTTAAATTCCAGCTGGATTAAATTATTAACCATGGTTGAAGGTTCTTCTAAATTCAACACAAAATTATTAACAGCCTCACGCCCTCCCATGGGTACCCAGTCAACATAACTTGTGGTTACCGGACGATA
The DNA here is from genome assembly GCF_000381745.1 of Psychromonas ossibalaenae ATCC BAA-1528. Classification (GTDB taxonomy): domain Bacteria; phylum Pseudomonadota; class Gammaproteobacteria; order Enterobacterales; family Psychromonadaceae; genus Psychromonas; species Psychromonas ossibalaenae. Next base: position 126,352 of record NZ_KB906969.1, read on the forward strand.
TATATAATTATCTAAGATCTGGTAATTGAAATCCCATATTACCCGGTTAACCGGTTCAAGAGGATCGCTCATGTGATACTCGCGCCCGCCGTTAGCTGTCTGAGCGGACAAAGTGTTTGAAAACAGCAGAAAAATAATAAAACAAGGTAATCGCATCTGTAAGTATATCGGCCTGAATGTAAAGATAGATAAAGCAAGCATAAACAAAAAACAAAAAAAACACACGCTCAATGATTATTCAGCGTGTGTTTTTTTGGGGAGTTTTATAATTGTTGAGAAATGAACAGTTTAATATCTGTATCCTGACCCGCTTTAATGATCGGGCTCTCACCCTGCCAGCGCTCTGATTTGCTGTTAATATTTCCGTCAGATGAAATACGAGCTTTAATAATAAACTCAGGATAGTCGCTTAACTTAACACCTTCCATCATAGAGTTAGCATCAGAGAGCTCAACCGTAACAGGGAAGCCGCTTATGTTCATTTTTAGAGCAGCAATAGGCATAGCCGGGCCGCCGGTTGACTGCGCATAGACAAATAAGAATCCGTTTTCAGGGACCGCTATTTTTTGATCGACGGATATCTGTACCTGATAAGCTTCACCAACCGCCTGGATGGTTTTCTCAGTTTTGTGCACTGTGGCTGTCTTATGCCCTTGAACTTTATCTCCTTCGACAACAGCACCATTTATCTGCTTCAGAGCATAAGCAATACTGTCCTGCAGAATAGCAGCCTGTTCAGATTCTGGTTCAACCAGAGTCTGCATCTTTTTCCAGCGCTCGACTGCAGAGACATAATCCTGCTTCTCAAGTGCCATAAAAGCATACATTGACCAGGCTTCCAGCTCATTAGGATAATCCTGAAGGACTTTTGCCAGCATAGTCTCAGCTTGATTTTGAGAGTAATCATCTCCCATCTGCATTTTTAACTGAATATAAACAAGACGAATATCAAGAGATTCCGGATCTAGCTGATGCGCTTTTTTGACTGCGCTTAAACCTAACTCTCCATCTTTGAATACCATCGCTAAACGGCTGTACAGCAGCCATCCGTCAGCATCATTGTCATTCGCAGCCAGCTGCGTACGCAGCCCAAGCATCATGTCTCGTAAATCCTGCTCGCTCGGCTGGCTGCTGCGGTCATTAAATAATTTATTCTGCAGTGCAGGGTAACGCTGTAACACATTTTCCCAGTCTGTAGTCTTCTGATATGCCCCAACAGACAAGTACATGCTGATACTGCCGAAAATAAGAACAACTAGACCAGGGATCCATATCCAGCTGCTTTTTTTAACAGCACTCTTCATCTGCTGCTCATTTACATCATCAAGCAGATTGTGCTGCAGTTCAGTAATAATTTTATCTTTATCAGCCACCAGCCCCTGTTCTTCATCCTGCTCCAGTTCTGCTAAACGAACTTCATATAATGATTTATTAAGCTGGTTTCTACTCGCTGCATTTTCCTGCGTTTTGTTTTTTTTCCGTACAAAAGGAAAAACAAAAACGGCACCTGCAATAATAAGCATCAGTACAGCCGCTAACCAAAACTGTAAAATCATTGTTTTTTCCCCTGTTTAGTTTTTATTTTTACCGAGGTCTTACTGCCAAGTATCTGCTGCAAACGCTCTGACTCCTGTGAATCTAAATAATCGTCCTGTTTCTTCTGGCTTTTTAATTGTGTGTATAAAAAGTAAAAGCCAATAAAAATAAAAATAAGCGGACCTAGCCATAAGAAAATTGTCGCCGGCGTCAATGGTGGATCGTAACGAACAAAGTTGCCGAAACGTGCAACCATATAGTCAACAACCTGCTGCTCACTATTTCCCTGTTTGACTAACTCATAAGTTTTATTACGTAAATCCTGAGCTAGAGGCGCGTTTGAGTCAGAAATATTCTGATTCTGACATTTAGGACAGCGAAGCTGTTTAGTCAGGTCATGAAAAACCTGTTCCTGCTCAACATTATCAAATGCAAATGCTTCAATCGCACTGTTAGCCGCAGTGCTGGTCAGAGAGAGCAATAAAATACCAATAGGGATCAAGTAATAACGAAATGAACTTAGCTGCATTATCTACTCCATCTCGTTAAAAATTGGTAATACGGTCTCGTACCAGTTTTTTTCATTCAGATCACCAACATGACGATACTGAATGATGCCTTTGCTATCGATTAAATACGTTTCAGGTGCACCGTAAACTCCGAGATCAAGCCCAAGCATACCGTCTTTGTCAAACAGACTGATCTGATAAGGATCTTTGAGATCGGTTAACCATTTTATCGCTTTAGTACGATTATCTTTATAATTCATACCAACAATATACATACCCTGGCCGGCTAATTTATTTAAAAATTTATGCTCGGCATAACATGTAGGGCACCAGGTAGCCCACACATTAAGCAGCATCTTTTGACCTTCAAAGATTGAAGCGTCATATTGTTTCTGCGGGTCATAAATATCCTGCAAAGTAAACTCAGGCACCTTTTGTCCAATCAGTGCAGAGTCAAGTTTTCTTGGATCACTGCCTTTCAAAAGAGGTGTAGCTAAAAACAATGCCAGGATGATGAACGCGGCAAAAGGCAATAATAGTGTTAAAATTTTACGTTTATCTGCCATTTTATTTTACTCCCTGCACTTCAGCCGAATCATTCTCGGTTGTATTTTTAACACGATAACGACGATCCATCATCATCAGCATGCCGGCAAAGCCCATCATTAACGGACCAAACCAGATCCAGCGAATAAACGGTTTATAATAAATTCGTACAGCCCATGCGCCGTCAGGCAGTACCTCGCCCATTGCAATATATAAATCCCGTGTAACTCCGGCATCAATAGCAGGTTCAGTCATCGGCATTCTCTGTACGGTGTAAATGCGTTTTTCAGCTTTCATCGTGGCAACAAATTTATCATCTTTTAACACCGTAAAAACGCCCGCGGTAGCGGTAAAATTCGGACCGTCTGCATTTTCCAACGCATCAAAATGAAAATCGTAATGTTCAAAAGCAATACTTTCACCAACCGCTAGTTTAACATCTCGTTCGATTGAAAAATTCTGCGTCATGGTTACACCAATGATCATCACCGCAAAACCTGCATGACCGATGCTCATCGCCCAATGGCTGTAACCTAACTTACTCAGACCTTTTAAAAGCGTAAAACGAAAAGTTGCACGTAAATAGAGTTCGTAACAGGTGGTCACCAATATCCAGAAACCGAGGAATACACCTAATAATGCCATCCAAGTAAACTTAGATGAGTACAGGAATATAAATAAAACGGCTATAGCAGTACTGATAACCAGCGATAATGATAACGGCTTCAACAGCTCATTAATTTTTTGACGTTTCCAGCGAACCAAAGGTCCCACACCTATAAACAGTGCAAATGGAACAATCAGGATACTAAACATTTTGTTGAAAAACGGTTCGCCGATAGAAATACTGCCTAAGCCTATTTCCTTATGTACCAGTGGTAAAAGCGTGCCCAGTAAAACCACAATCAGTGCCGCAATTAACAATATATTGTTAATCAATAACATACTTTCACGTGAGAGCAGATCATAACGGCCACGGCTTTTAACTTTTGATGCTTGAACCGCATATAGCAGTAATGAACCACCAATCACTAAAACTAGAAATGCCAGTATAAACAAACCACGAGAAGGATCACTGGCAAAGGCATGTACTGATACTAAAATGCCGGAACGAACTAAAAAGGTCCCTAATAAACTCAAAGAAAATGCACTAATTGCCAGTAACACTGTCCAGGATTTGAAAACACCGCGCTTTTCACTAACGGCTAATGAATGGATCAATGCAGTACCGGCAATCCAGGGCATAAAAGAAGCATTCTCAACAGGATCCCAGAACCACCAGCCGCCCCAGCCTAATTCATAATAAGCCCACCAGCTGCCCAGTGCGATACCTAACGTTAGAAATACCCAGGCGGCCATTGTCCACGGACGAGACCACTTAGCCCAAGCACTGTCTAACCGCCCTTCCATCAATGCGGCAATAGCAAAAGCAAAAGCAACAGAAAAACCAACATACCCCATATACAGCATTGGCGGGTGCAGTATCAAACCAACATCCTGCAGCAGCGGGTTAAGGTCTCGCCCATCAACAGGGAAATAAGGCAAAGTACGTAAAAACGGATTCGAAGTTAATAAAACAAACAGGTAAAAACCTAATGATAAAAGCCCCAGTATAGCGAGTACTCGAGCGATTGACTCAACCGGTAAACGCTTACTCATTACCGCAACCGCAGAGCTCCACAATGACAGTAAAAACGCCCATAAAAGCAGTGAACCTTCATGCGCTCCCCAGACTGCAGATAAACGATAATACCAGGGTAGTGCCGAGTTCGAGTTTGTCGCGACATAAACCACAGTAAAGTCATTCGCGATAAACAAATAAGATAAAATAAGAAGCGAAACAGTAACAAATACAAACTGCAGATTAGTCAGTATTTTTGCAGATTCAATGGCACTTTGATTACGGGCGTAAATACCATAAAGCGGATAAACTGTTTGTAATAGCGACAACATACAGGCTATTGCTAATGAGAGTTGACCAATTTCAGCGAGCATTAAATTGTCCTTTTATATTTTCTTTTCAGTTTTTAAATGATCCATACCTTCCAAAGCATCAGCAACTTCTGGAGGCATATATTCTTCGTCGTGTTTCGCAAGTACTTCAAAAGCATTTATCTGCGTGGCGCTGGTCAGTTCCCCCTGCGCAACAATGCCCTGACCTTCTCGAAACAGATCCGGTAAAATACCGTCGAAGAAAACGGTCACAATGCCGCCGCCGTTATCAATAAGATCAAAACTTACTTTTAGACTTTCAGGATCCCGTTTTACAGTACCGGCTAAAACCATACCGCCGATACGCAAACGCTGACCAACTTCAGGTTTGATTCCCGTTTCATTCTTACCCTTCACTATTTCTGTGGGAGTATAAAATAGATCAATATTCTGCTGTAAGGCAAAGAGAACCAGACCAACAGCGAGTGATAAACCAAGCACTAATGAAGAAGTAATTATTAAGCGTTTTTTACGTCTAGGGTTCATAACGTTCCTTCCATATTACTTGCATTTTTAATACGCTGCTCTCGAGCAATACGTTGTTTAACTGTTTTTAAAACCATTTTTCTTTTATGCATTGTATTGATAATTAACACAATCAGAGAAAGTATAGAAATACCGTATGCCAGCCAGACATAAAAGCCATAACCACCCATGGCAAAGAAATCTGCGATTGAAGTAAACGCCATTTATTTTTCTCCAGTTAATTTTTTCATATTAATATCGCTAATTAGTGCTGTTACCCAAGGGCGATGGTTTTCTCTCGCTAATATTTCATTTCTAAAACGCATCAAAGTTAGCGTGCCTAAAAACGCCCCAAAAGCAACGATCATGATAATCAGAGGCCAGAGCATTTCTGGTGCCATCGACGGTTTCTCAAATTTACTGATAGTTGCGCCCTGGTGTAACGTATTCCACCAGACCACCGAATAATGAATAATCGGTAAATTTATAACACCGACTAAAGTTAAAATAGAAGCAGCCCGTCCTGCTAACACTTTATCTGAAAAAGCGTTATAGAGAGCGATAATACCAAGATAAACAAACAGTAGAATTAACTCTGAGGTTAATCGAGCATCCCAGACCCACCACGCCCCCCACATAGGTTTTCCCCATGCAGCACCAGTGAATAATGCAATAAAAGTAAATACCGCTCCTACTGGCGCTGTTGCCGCCACAGTCATTTCTGCCATTCTAATCTGCCAGACTAATGCAATAAAAGCGGCTATTGCCATGCTGGAATAAGCGACCATTGCCATCATAGCAGCCGGCACGTGGATATATATAATACGGAAGCTGTCTCCCTGTTGGTAATCAGCAGGAGCAAATACTAACCCCCACACGGAGCCCACCAAAAATGTAATGATTGTTAGTACTGTGAACCAGGGTAATAACTTACCGGCCAGCTGGTAACTTCTTTCGGGTTTCGCATAGGGATGTAACCATTTCCACATAATTTTTCTCTATATATTTTAATATCGTCTGTTTTAACTGACACTAACCCGTAATGAAGCGGCGATAGCAAATGGTGATAAAGTAATCGAAGCAACCAGCATTGCACCAAGCAGCGCTAACAGCCCTGAATATGACTGTCCGTAAGCAGCTGCATCAATGGCCATTGTTGAAAATATTAGAATCGGAATACTCAGGGGAAGCATAATTAAACTTAATAATATTCCTCCTTTTCTTAATCCAACCGTTAGGGCAACACCAATCGCTCCTAATAAACTCAAAATAGGTGTACCAATTAATAATGTTAAAAACAGTGCCCAGTAGGTCTCAACATCAAGCGCCAGAAAGGTCGCAAGTAGAGGAGATACTAATAAAACAGGCAGGCCGGTAAGCAGCCAGTGAGCAAAAACTTTAGCGCTTACTAACCACGGAAGAGGATACCGGGTTAGCATCAATTGCTCAAGAGAACCATCGATGAAATCATCTTTAAACAAGCGCTCAAAAGATAACAGCGCGGCTAATAAAGCAGCAACCCAGATAATACCGGGCGCAATTCGCTTCAGCAGCGCAGGATCTGTACCAATCCCCAGTGGAAAAAGAGTAACAACAATAATAAAAAACCAGATTGGATTCAGAATATCACTTTGGCGGCGAAAAGCGCCTTTTAATTCTTTACTGACAACCTGTGAAAATGCCTTAAACATATAAGTCATCCGCCGTTTTTGTCAGTGTTATTTTTGCCAGAAGATTTGAATCAATATTTAAATCCTGATGCGTGGTAAGCACAACGATACCACCGTTTTGAGCATGTTTAATAAACAGCTCTTCTAAAACAGCAACACCTGATTTATCAATAGCAGTAAAGGGTTCATCGAGTATCCATAATGGACAGTCATTAAGCCATAACCGAGCCAATGCAACGCGGCGCAGCTGTCCGGCTGAAAGTTGAGATGCGGTAATATCCTCGTAACCGGCTAAACCAACTTTTGCTAAGACCTGCCACAGATCAGCATTTCTATGACTCGGATGCACCTGTTGGAAAAACTGCAGATTCTCTAAGGCTGTTAGTTCGGGTTTTACACCTGATTTATGGCCAAGATATAGAAGCTCCTGGTAAAAAGACTCGCGATCATCAGATGTTAAGTTTCCGTTCCACAGCACTTGTCCTGAATATGGACTCGATAACCCAACTAGAAGGCGAAAAAGGCTGGTTTTACCGACGCCGTTAGGCCCTTCAACTTGTACAATTTCTCCCGGATTAACAGTAAAACTAAGATCTTTGAATAATATTCGATCCTCACGGACACAAGTTAATTTTTCGCAGTGAAGCATTAATACAACCTAACAAAATAAAACGATTAGAGAGAACGAATACAGCCGCCGATACTGAAGGCTATTTTAAGAGTTTTGAATCCTAGCACAGATAATTAAGCTAAGTAATAAAGATAAAGCATTAATATGAGCAGGTTATGATTCTCTCAAAAGACTCGAATAATAAGGGAGATAAAAAATGCAGGGCTGGCTAGTAATATATCCGGGCAGATAAAACCCGGATTAGGAATTAAACAAGGTCAGGCACAAGGTGAGCGGCAGTTTGTTACTTGCGGTGCAGATTAAGCAGCAGTTCTGCTTCAGCTCTCGGCAGCTCACACTCTGTCATTAACTCTTCAATGGAAGCGCCTAATTCCACCATTTTTACAGCACGCGTGTAAAGCCGGTTTTCTGGCGCCTGTGCGACCAGATTCAATTGATTTTCTTGAGTTTTTTTAATAACAGAATCTAACTGTTGAATCTTTTTTCCCATACCCACTGCGCCGGAATGAATCTCAGTGAATTGTCGTTTATTGGTGTCATTACTTGCTAGTAATGATTTAACAAGCACTTCTAATGCATGGGTTTTCTTAATTAGTTTGTTTATTAAATAAAGACAGATAACAAAAAAAACAAAGGCTAGCACTAAGGCCAGCCAGGGGATATATTGTAAATACATTCACTACCCAAAAATTAGATTTATAAAAGGCTTAACTCATCCCACTCATCATCACTGAGGAGCTTGTTCAAATCAACTAAAATAAGCAAACCATCGTCACGGTTAGTTACCCCTTGAATAAACTGAGAGCTTTCTTCAGTTCCCACATGAGGAGCCACTTCCATCTCTGATTTTTTCAAGTAAACAACTTCAGCAACGCTGTCAACTAAAATACCAATCACCTGCTTTTCTGCTTCGATAATAACAATACGACTGTTATCTGTAATATCAGCAGGCATTAAACCAAAACGAGAACGGGTATCAATGACGGTAACAACGTTACCTCGTAAATTGATAATACCTAATACATAATCAGGGGCACCTGGTACAGCGGCAATTTCAGTGTAACGCAAAATCTCCTGCACCTGCATTACATTGATACCATAAGTTTCATTTTCTAACTGAAAAGTCACCCTTTGGAAGATTTCGTCATCGGAAGAGCTGTCTGATGTTTTTCCGTCTCTATTCATAATATTCTCTGTTCAATTGGGTTGGTTAATAGGTCATGAGTTTATATTAGTTGCTAATCAAAATTTTTCCAGTGCTTAATGTCCGTGAATATTCATTCCGCTATTCAACAGCTTAACTAATTCTTCAGCATGGATTAAAGCGCACATTTTTTCTTTAACCATACCGGCCAGCCATGGCCTTTTTCCTTCTACTGTCCGCCATTTTACCTGCGAACTGTTTAATGTTTCTGTGCCTAATAATTTCTCACAAGACAGCCCCCACCCGGTCGAACCGAGTAAAATATAATGGCTGTAGTTTAATGTTTCCGCAGAAGAACCGGTATTTATCCATTTTGCAGTGTCAACAATATTAAATAATGACTGGTTATGAGTCATTACCCCGGAGAACCAGGCTGGCTTGCCTAATAAAAAATTGAGTGAAGAATCCAGGTGATGAATTCCGCCTAAATCGGTTAAAGGAACTGCAAAAGTTAATCCTGCCAATTCAAAAAATAAAACCTGAAACTCGTTTTCAACTACTAAATTCTCCCATCGTGGAGTTTGAACGGGATTTGTTTCAACAGCTTCGGATAACTGTTGTGCAGTTAAAGTTTCTACTTCTTTTTCACTTTCCGAAAAAACCAGCGTTTCCGGTAAAACAGGCACAGCAGAGCGTAAACTCTCTAACTGCTCATGAACATCATCCGTTAGTGTTTCAGACATCACTTTTTGCGGCGTTTCCTCACGCAGCATAGACGTAAAGTAACTTTCCATTGCCTCATCATTATTATTTTTCATTTAGTACTGCTCTGCTTGTAACAAGTAATTAAGTAAAGTTTCGTATGCAAAAACACCTCGACAGTTACGCGAATAAAAGGAAACGGGTAAGTGTTCCAGGCTTGCATCTCTAAATTTTGTATCCACCGGAATGACACCACTCCAAACTTTGTCTGAGTACCTGTTTTTTAGTACTCCTAAAGTATTTAATGAAGCACGCGTTCTTTTGTCATACATGGTTGGAATAATACAGTAATCAAAGTCAGAATCTCGAGAGTGCTGCATTATCTCCAGCGTTTTTATCATTCGCTCTAGGCCTTTGGATGCTAAAAACTCTGTCTGCACCGGCACCAGTATTTTATCACAGGCGGCTAAAGCATTAACCATCATTACTCCAAGTACCGGCGGACAGTCAATAAGCACAAAATCAAAATCATCTTCCACTAATTTTAACTGTTTATTTAAAAACAGTCCCATGCCCTCTTTATTACCTAATACCCGGTCCAGGGTAGCTAACGCCATAGAAGCAGGAATTAATGAGATGTTATTCATCTCTGTCGGTAAAATAACCTGCTCTAACTCAGATTTTTTCTGAGCAGGCTCCTGAAAAAGATCATATAAACTAACAGGGAGCTGATCCGAGTCGTACTGCAGATAACTGGTTAAAGAAGCATGCGGATCCGTATCAATGAGCAACACTCGAAAACCTCGTTCAACCAGCAGTCCTGCTAATGAAATCACAGTTGTTGTTTTACCCACGCCCCCTTTTTGATTTGCAACAGTCCAAACTAACAACTTTATTCCTGCCTTGTAGTAATTATTAAGCGATTATCTGGTAAATAAATTTCCTGCATCTCTTCACTATCTGCTTTAGGAAGGGCTGGAGGTGTAACGTTATTTTTATCCGCATTTTTAGAATTAACAGCAGGTTCAACAAAAGCATATTTAGAAACCGCAATCACAACCCGGCGACTTCTTGCATTATCCACATTACCCGCAGCATCGGTTAGTGGATAATATTCACCGTAAGCTTCCACCACCATTCTCTGACCGACAATGCCAAGTTCATTTAAAGCATGCAGTACACTAAATGCCCGAGCCCCTGAAAGCTCCCAGTTCGAAGCATATATTTCGTTAGATATTGTATCCAGGTCGGTATAACCACGGATACGGAGCATATTATCTACCGGCTTTAATACAGCGGCTAGTTTACGCGTCAGTTCAGCAGAAGAAGCTAAAAGGCTATGACTTCCGGCTGCAAACAGTAACTGCCCCCCCATCTCAATAGTTAGCCAGTCACCATCAAGATCTAACTGTACCACCTCATTGTTCAGTTCAGATAAGAATAACGTTTCCAGCTCAAGTTTTAATTGACTCAGCTCCCAACCTGCTTTTAATGTATCAACATCTGAAAGTTCGTTATTTGCCTGATTAACCATTCCCTCGGATAACATTGCCGGACCGGAGTCTTCAATAATGCTGTTGCTGTTAGCAGTTAAAATACCTTCACGATCCGAACTGAAAACAGACTGGTTAAGCAGTTGAGTCGCATCTTGAATACTTTGAACAACCTCTTTATATTTATCTTCTTTGCTTGCTGACACGGCGAACAGCACAACAAAAACAGCAAACATTAAGGTCATATAATCTGCGTAAGAAACGGTCCAGCGGTGCAGATCGTTGCCGCTGTGCATCTTCAGCCGGGAGCGGGGGCGAACACGCATTAAAAGGATGCCCGGTCAATATAGCCGTGTAAACGACGATCCAGAAGCAGACCGTTATCACCATGAGCAATTGCAAGCAGACCGATTAAAGTCATCTCTTTGAAGAGAGCTGTATATTGATAATGCAGCCGGATTTTATTAGCGATCGGCAGATATATAAAGTTGGCAAAGCCCACACCATAAATGGTAGCGACAAAAGCAACTGCAATACCTGCACCTAATTTATCGGGCTGGTCGAGGAAACTCATGGCCTGAATCAGACCTAATACAGCACCAATAATACCTATTGTCGGACTGTATCCTCCCATTGACTCATACAGCTGAGCACTGCGTTCATGATGTTCACTGTCTAAGTCAATGTCCTGCTGCAGGATATCCTGCAAAGCTATCTGATCACAGCCGTCAACCAGCATTGCCAGACCTTTGCGAGTAAAAGGATCAAGGTTTTCATTACTTTCATTTTCTAAACTTAACAGACCATGCTGACGCGATTTATAGGACCAGCTCTGAATTTTTTTTGACTGTTCAGCAAGGGAGTGTGAAGGTCTGTAAAAGACTTTAGGAAGCAGCTTTAATGCATGGATAAGCTGCTTACTTGAAGTTTGTACCAGTACCGCTCCTAATGTCCCTCCAAATACAATTAAAAAAGCAGGTAAATCAAACAGACCTTTTATTGATGAGCCATGATAAACTTGTGCAAATAGCAAACTTGAAATAATGATAAAAAAGCCTAAAAAACCAAGCTTATTCATGCTTCAGTTCTACCTTGATTCGCTTTGCCACCTGCTCTAATGGTAAAGACTCAGTCGCAATCCCGGCTTTCGTTACCGCTTGAGGCATACCGTAAACAACACAGCTTGCTTCATCCTGCGCCCAGATTTCCGAGCCTCTCTCCTTCAGCATCCGGGCACCGTCTCGACCATCAGCCCCCATACCGGTCAATACAACCGCAAGTACCTTATTACTGTATAATTTCGATAATGAAGCAAAAGTAATATCAACACTGGGTTTGTAATTTAACTTTTCACTGCCTTCATGGATTCTTATTCTTGCCTGACCGGCACGTCCGTCAAGCAGCATCTGTTTACCGCCAGGCGCTAAATACGCACAACCGGGTTTTAAAACATCGCCGTCAGCAGCTTCTTTTACACTGATCTGACATATCCCGTTGAGACGGTCGGCAAAAGCTTTCGTAAAGGTTCCCGGCATATGCTGAATTAAGACTATCGGCAGTTTAAAGTTACGCGGAAGCTCTGATAAAATAGTCTGTAAAGCAACAGGCCCACCTGTTGATGTACCGATAGCTAAAATGTCATAGGATTTACCTGATGCTTTAAAATGCTTTTTAGGCGCAGGCGTACCAGCTGCAGTTTTAATAGCCGAAGGAGTACTGCTAGAAACAGCCGGTCGTGCTGAACGAGTTGTTTCTGTTGACTTTTTTAATGCCGATAAAGCAGGGCTTGTTCTTAACGGGCTGGAAGCAGGTTTAGCGGCCTCCCTTACTGGTGTTACCGGCCTAGTTGAGACTCGCGGCACACGGCGGTTGGCAATAGCGATAATCCGCTGCTGCAGTAATGCAATCGCCTCCTCTTTATCTCGTGCAATATCTTCAAATTTTTTCGGTAAGAAGTCTGATGCTCCCGCTTCCAGGGCATCTAAAGTTGCACTAGCTCCCTGATGGGTTAATGAAGAAAACATCAGGATAGGAAGAGGGTTAGCCGCCATGATTTTTTTCACTGCGGTAATGCCGTCCATCACCGGCATTTCAATATCCATAGTGACTACATCAGGCTTGACTTTGGCAACCATATCTACTGCTTCTTGTCCGTTATTTGCTGTTGCAATAACTTCTAATGAAGGTGATTTGTTGATAATTTCACTTACTCGACGACGGAAAAAACTCGAATCATCAACAACTAATACTTTTATTGCCATTTAAAATCCTATTTATTTTTATGCGTAATGTTTTAATAAGCTTGGTAAATCCAGGATAAGCGCGATTCCACCATCACTAGTAATGGTAGCTCCTGCCATGCCGGGAGTACCTGACAACAGTTTATCCAGTGCTTTAATAACGACTTCTTCCTGACCGAGCAGTGCATCAACAACAAATGCTATCTGCTGCACACCTAACTGTACAATGACCACATGCCCGACTCCCTGACCTTTTTCAATCGGCTCAGCATTCGGAGCCAGCCAGTCGCGAAGATAAAACAGCGGAATAGCACGATCACGTATAACAATGGTCAGCTGACCATGAACAATGTTTGTTTTACATAAATCCAGATGGAAAATTTCATTTACATTGGTTAAAGGTAAAGCAAATGTCTGCTCTGCAACAACAATCATCAGGGTCGGTAAAATAGCCAAAGTCAGCGGTACTTTTATTTCTAAGCGCGTTCCTTTACCTAATTTTGAATCAATTGAGATAGTACCGTTTAATTTAGTTATTCCGGTTTTAACCACATCCATGCCGACGCCGCGGCCGGAGATATCCGATATTTCAACTTTTGTCGAGAAACCAGGGGCAAATATAAGAGAGTAGGCTTCTTTGTCGGACATTCTATCCGCCCCATCCTGATCTAAGATACCTTTATCCATTGCAATCTGTTTTAACTTATCAGCATCCATACCGGCACCGTCATCTTCGATAACCAGCAGTATGTGATCACCTTCCTGCGAAGCAGATAATAATATTCGCCCTTCTTTCTCTTTACCATTCTGCATACGAACATTCGGCATTTCGATACCATGATCAACTGAGTTTCGCACTAAATGCACAAGCGGATCTGCCAGTGCTTCCACTAAGTTTTTATCTAAATCGGTTTCTTCACCGACCAAATCAAGACGAATATTCTTACCTAAAGTACGCGCTAAATCTCGAACCACACGCGGAAATTTGCCAAATACTTTTTTAATCGGCTGCATTCGTGTTTTCATTACCGAGCCCTGCAGATCACCGGTAACAATGTCTAGATTGGCAACCGCACGGGATATTTCTTCATCTTCGGAGGTTGATTCAAGGCTGACTAAACGGTTGCGTACCAGTACCAGTTCCCCGACCATATTCATGATTTCATCAAGGATACTTGTATCAACCCGCACTGTCGGCTCAGCAGCCGGTGGCGGTGCTTTTTTCTGTGCAGGGGCTTTAGCAGGTGCAGGAGGCTTAGGAGCAGCAGCTTTAGGTGCGGCCTCTTTGGGAGCAGGCGTTTTAACTTCAGGAACAACAGCTGCTTTCACCGATACCGGAGATTTCTCGATTACCGGTGCAGGCGGTTCAACCGGTGCGGGCGTTTTTTCTACACTTGTCTGCGCACTGTTTCCTGCACCGTGTAGCTCATCAAGTAATGATTCAAATTCATCATCGGTTATTTCATCACCCGCAACGGACGTTTTTACAGGTTCAGGGCTTGCTGCGGGAATACCACCGTGAGCGCCTTTACCATGCAGTTCATCGAGTAAAGACTCGAATTCATCATCATTAATATCAGTGCTTGAAGGAGCTGCAGTATTATCTGTACTTACACTTGCTTTTTCAGAAGAAGCGGCCGGCGCCAGACTATGTTTGCCCACACCATGCAGTTCATCAAGCAGTGACTCAAATTCATCTTCAGAAATATCCGCATTTTCAGGGGCGGCGGCAGGTGCAGCTACTGTCGAGCCTGACTGCTGATGCAGTTCATCTAATAAAGCATCAAACTCAGCTTCATCAATTTCATCAATAGAGTTTCCAGCAGGGGAGACTGGTTCAGGCGTTACCGCTTCAGGAGCAGGTGTTTCAGGTACCGGCTCAGGTTCTGCCGTGGCCTGCGGCACTTCATCTTCCGATGCAGGCTTACTTAGGCGATGCAGCTGTTGTAAAATATCAGCCGGAGCAGCCGTTACAGCATCTCCGGTCTGAACAGCTTCAAACTGTTCATTAATAACATCTAATGCGCCTAATATAGTGTCCATCAGTGCAGCATCAACTTCACGATGCCCCTGGCGTAAGCCGTCAAACACATTCTCGGCACCATGGCAGGTTTCAACCAGTTCAGTCAAAGATAAAAAACCGGCCCCGCCTTTTACAGTATGAAATCCACGGAAAATGGCATTGAGTAATTCAGTGTCGTTTGGATTATTCTCCAACTCGACCAGCTGCTCTGATAGTAATTCTAAAATTTCTCCAGCTTCTACCAGAAAGTCCTGGAGGATCTCTTCATCTACTTCGAATGTCATTTTCCGTTTCCTTAAAATCCTAAGCTAGAGAGCAAATCATCAACATCATCTTGTCCATTCACAACATCATCCCGCTCTTCTGCGTTTATGATAGGACCCTCAGCTCTAATATTTTTATCCGTACTATCTGCAGCAGTTTCATCGCCGGAATATTTCTCTCCGGGGTGACAGACTGTTAAGATCACGACTAATTTTGATTCAATTTCCTGCACTAATTCGATAACGCGTCGAATCATCTGACCGGTTAAATCTTGAAAATCCTGCGCCATAAGAATATCTGTAAGAGAAGATCTTAAATTTAATGCGCCGGTTGTTGATTCTTTAATCATCGCATCAATCTGATGGCATAAAATTTTAAATTCACCTAATGCTAAATCTCTAGTCATAAGCCCCTGCCAGCTTGGGGTTACAGACTCAAGATCTTCAATAAGTTTGTCGGCAATAGGCAGGCAGCTGTCAACCGCATCCATGGTTTTATTGGCCGCATTATCTGTCATCTCAATAACATAATTTAAACGTTCTCTAGCATCAGGAATATCCTGACCAGCCAGATCCAGTAATCGAGTGTCATTTTGAAAGCTCAGCAATGCATCATGCAGTTCTCGTGTTAATTCACCAACCTTGTAAAAAACAGCACTATCATCCTCTGATGCTGGCTTACCTGCACTCTCAACAATTTCATTTGCGGCATTTATCTCATCAGCTTCTAAATGAGCGACTAGTGCTTTTGCTTGAGAGAGTGACAGTAACGGCGTTAATTCATGTGCCATACCCATCCCCTTTTAACCTAATCGTTCAAAAACCTTATCCAGTTTTTCTTTTAGCGTACCGGCTGTAAAAGGTTTAACGATATAGCCGTTTACACCAGCCTGAGCCGCTTCAATAATCTGCTCTCTTTTCGCTTCTGCTGTTACCATTAAAACAGGCAGATGTTTTAATTTAGGGTCTTTGCGGATCTCTTTCAGAAGATCAATTCCCTGCATAATCGGCATATTCCAATCTGTTACAACGAATTCAAAATCCCCTTCTTTCAGCATCGGTAAAGCAGTATTGCCGTCATCAGCTTCAAAAGTGTTTGTAAAACCAAGATCCCGCAGCAGGTTCTTGATTATCCGTCTCATTGTTGAAAAATCATCAACAATTAATACCTTCATATTTCTGTCCAAAACGTTCCCCTAAGTAAAAATTTATTTTTTTAATTTATTTACTTAAAACAAATCATAAGTAAATAATTAAAAAATATACAATAATAAACCACTATTTACAGCCTTCTTAGCTCAACTGTGACTCATATCTTGTCAATTTATCAATATTGTTTATATTCTAGGCTGCATCTGCTTTAGCTTTCAAGCGGTGCAGTGCCTGACTGTGAATTTGACTAATCCTCGATTCGCTTACATCAAGTATTAAACCAATCTCTTTTAAATTCAATTCTTCATCATAATATAATGACAGTACTAAAGCCTCACGCTCAGGCAGCTGTTTTATCATAGACACAAGTTTGTTTGAAAATTCATTTTCACTTACTTCATGAAAAACTGCATCATGACTGACCGGTTCGCCTGATAAGCCGTCTTCTGAGCCAGAGAGATCTTCGTATGCAACAAGCTTCGCACAGTTCACATCACGCAGCATCTGCTGGTATTCAGGCAATGTGACATTGAGCTGCCTGGCAATCTCAACCTCTTTAGCATCACAGCCGGTACGCTTTTCAACCTCTGCGATTGCCCCGGCAATACTGCGGCTGTTCTTGTGCACTGAACGAGGTACCCAGTCACCTCTGCGCATTTCATCTAACATCGCACCACGAATACGAATTCCGGCAAAGGTTTCAAAGCTTGCACCTTTGGTGCTGTCAAAGTTTCGCGCGGCTTCCAGAAGCCCGATCATACCGGACTGTACCAAGTCATCAATCAGCACACTCGCCGGTAACCTAGCCATTAAATGATAGGCTATTTTTTGAACTAATTCAGAGTGTTTCTCAATTAGATCAGAGGTGTTATTGTAATAGCCCTGCGCTTTTATCACTTATGAAAACTCACTCATTGCATCAATATCATTAAGAAGCAGCTTCTCAATGAAAAATTCAAGATGCCCGCCCGGCTGATGCGGTATCGGCCAGTCACAAGCACGGTTTGCCAGCGCTTTAAATGCAAGAGATGCAGGTGTCTTTGGAAATGCCTGTACAACAACTTTCTGTTTTCGTACTGCCTGACGAACATTACCGTCAAAGGGAATACAGGCAACCAGCTCTAAAGAAGCATCTAAAAAACGATCTGTCACACGGGTAAGTTTAGTAAATAAATCTTGTCCTTCACGTAAACTACGCACCATATTCGCAACAATTTTAAAGCGGTAGACACCGTTCTGTTTACTTAATATCTTGATCAGCGCATAGGCATCTGTAATGGAGGTCGGTTCATCACATACCACCATTAATACATCTTGAGCTGCCTGAGCGAAGCTGACAACCATGTTTGAAATACCGGCAGCCGTATCAATCAGAAGCATATCAATCGGCGTCTGCAGTGAGCTGAAAGCCTGGATCAGACCGGCGTGTTCAATATCGCTTAACTCAACCATAGACTGAGTACCCGATGTAGCAGGGATGATCATGACACCGTCAGGACCGGTGACAATCACCTCATCCAGGGTACATTCACCAGACAAAACATGAGATAGATTTTTAGTGACGCGAATACCTAATAAAACATCCACATTAGCTAAGCCTAAATCGGCATCAAGCACTAACACCCGTTTACCTCTCTGCGCGAGTGAAACGGCCATATTCAAAGTCACATTAGTTTTTCCCACACCGCCTTTCCCGCCGGTAACGGCAATTACTTTCACTTGATTATTTTTCATTCTTCTTAAGCCGCTTGCTTGATCTGAAATCATTATATTACTCATTATATAAAATTGTTAATTCACCGTGATAAAAAGCTTATTCGCCGTCAAAGCTGCTATGCCACTGGTGCTGTTCTTGTTCAAAAATATTGTTCATCATATCTAATGTGCCGCCGATTAAATTTTCAGTTTTGGCAATTTCGATATCTTCAGGCACCCGCTGCCCGGTTGTTACATAACAAATCGGTAAAGCATGCTGCATCGTGACACTCAGTACTTCACCTAATCCGATACTTTCATCAACTTTAGTTAATATACAGCCTGACAGTGCAATTCGTTTAAAGTGCGCAATGGCCTCTTCAACAACTCTACGTTGTGATGTCGATGAAATTACCAAATAGCTTTGAATATTAACACGACTGTTACGCATTAATGTCTCTAACTGTTCTGACAGTCTGACATCCCGCTGCCCCATTCCGGCTGTATCAATCAGCACTAAACGCTTTTCTCTAAACTGGTAGAGAATCTCTGAAAGCTCATCAGCATCTTTGGCAACACGTACAGAACAGCCCATGATTTTACCATAGGTGGCCAGTTGTTCATGCGCGCCGATCCGGTAAGTATCTGTTGTAATTAATGCGACCTGATCTGCCCCGTACTTCATGCCGAACTGGGCGGCAAGTTTAGCGATTGTCGTGGTTTTACCAACCCCTGTCGGCCCCAGCAGAGCGATGGCCCCGCCCTTGGCTAGAATTTCATTGCTGCCGATATAAATTTTATCCTGCAATAACGCCTGTATATACTGCTGAACTTCAGTGGAAGAAGCATCTTCCGGAATATAACTCGCCAGCTGATCCGCGACATCATCTGAAAATCCTGCTTTGCTGAGCCATTTAATAACCATGGCTCTAATCGGCTCTTTACGTTCCATTTCCTGCCACATTAAGCCAGATACCTGGTGCTCTAACAACTTGCGTAAAGAAGCAACCTCTGCACCGATTTTAGCGATTTCTTTATTATCATTGCTGCGGCCGACGGGAGCACTGCGGCGTGAAGGAGCACTGTTTTGTTTTATTTCATTCTGAGATGCCCAGCTTTGCTGTTCCGCAAGCGTTTTCGGCTGGTTTACTCTCGAAGCGCCTTTCGTCTCAGGTAATGAAAATGCAGGCAGATCTGAGCGAACCTGTTTTTTCTGTACCTTATTTTTAGCCTGCTGCGCATTAACTTTACCAAAAAATGAATTCAGTGATTTAGCAAAATCCTCACCACTGTCCTTGGCACCGTTACGCGTACTTTTCTGCAGTTTAAGAGGTGTGTTTGACTTTTTATTTCCCTGCGAAGATAACTGCACATTATCATCCTGCAGAGCACCAAACAGGTCATCTTTGGGTGGATTTTTTTCTGCCGATGCCTGCTCCGCCTGGTAGTCAACAGCCGCTACAATTTCAATCCCGCCGACCACTTTTTTATTCGACATTATAACCGCGTCAGGTCCTAACACCTCTTTTACTTCGGTCATTGCTGTACGCATATCTTTTGCAAAAAAACGTTTAATTTTCATCGATTATACCCAAAACACCCAGTTACTGCCCAATAGAGCTAATTATTTTTATCTGTTTATCATCAGGAATTTCCTGATAAGAGAGTACATGCAGACTCGGAATTGTATGTTTAACAAATTTAGCTAACGTACCGCGCAATACACCTGAGGTTAATAATACAGCAGCCTGCCCTAATAATTCCTGCTGCTGTGACGCTTCAACCAGTGAGTTTTGAATTCTTTCAGCAAGCCCGGGCTCAATACCAGCACCGTCACTTCCACCCGCCTGCATCGACTGGTGCAATATTTGTTCCAACTCATTAGAAAGGGTGATAACAGGTAGTTCTGGTTCATTGCCTATAATTTCCTGGACTATCATACGTTTTAATGAAATACGACAGGCGGCAGTTAATACTTCTGCATCCTGGCTGCGCGGCCCGTAATCGACTAAAGTCTGCACAATCGAGCGAATATCCCTAACGGCCACATTCTCATTTAACAAACTCTGCAGTACTTTTACAACCGTACTCAACGAAAGAATTTCCGGTACTAAACCTTCAACAAGTTTGGGGTGCTTCTTAGCTAATAAATCCAGTAAGTTCTGCGCCTCTTCATGTCCTAATAACTGCGCGGCATGGTTACTTAAAATTTGACTCAAATGTGTTGCTACAACCGTTGCCGTGTCTACAACAGTATAGCCTAACGCCTGAGCCTGCTCCCGCTGCACCTCTTCTATCCACACCGCCTCAAGACCAAAAGCCGGATCTATTCCGGCAACGCCGTCAATAGGGCCGAAAACCTGCCCGGGATTAATGGCCATCTCTTTATCATGATAAATATCTGCAAATCCGCAGCTCACGCCCATCAGTGAAATATTGTAATTATTGGGTGCTAAATCCAGGTTATCGCGAATATGCACAGGCGGGATCAAAAAACCCATCTCCTGAGACAGTTTTTTCCGCACCCCTTTGATGCGCGCTAATAGTTCCCCGCCCTGGCTTTTATCAACCAGAGGGATTAAACGATAACCCACTTCTAAGCCTATTGTATCGACACTCCGCACATCATCCCAGCCGAGCTCTTTAACCTCAGCCTGCTCACCAGCAGCCGCAACCGCCGTTTCCTGTGCCAGCTCATCGGAAGATGCCTGTTTTTTGACACGATTAAGCTGCCAGTACGCACCACCGGCCGCTATCCCGCCTAAAGTTAAAAAAGCCAGGTGAGGCATGCCCGGCACAATACCCATCACAAATAAAATTCCGGCGGTGATCATCAAAGCTTTTGGATCGTCAAACATTTGACCCAGCACACGTCCGCCCATATCAGCTTCTGTATTTTCACGGGTCACGGTAATCGCGGCGGCAATCGACAGCAGCAGCGAGGGGATCTGCGCAACTAAACCGTCACCTATGGTTAAAATAGTGTAAATTTCAGCAGCCTGTGCAAAGGGCAGATCAAACTGCACCATACCGATAATAAAACCGCCGATAATATTGATAAACAGGATCATAATGCCGGCAATAGCATCACCTTTTACAAATTTACTGGCGCCATCCATAGAACCGTAAAAATCCGCTTCCATGGTCACTTCTTCACGGCGTTTGCGCGCCTGATCCTGATCGATTAAACCGGCGTTCAGATCCGCATCAATCGCCATCTGTTTACCGGGCATTGCATCTAGAGTGAAGCGGGCACTAACTTCGGATATTCGTCCGGCACCTTTTGTAACAACGACGAAGTTAATAATCATTAAAATAAGGAATACAATTAAACCAACGGCCAGATTACCGCCGATAACAACCGATCCGAATGCTTCAATTACTTGTCCGGCGGCGGCTCCCCCTTGATGCCCTTCAAGTAATACAATACGGGTAGAAGCAACATTAAGCGCCAGACGTAACAGAGTTGCGATTAATAACACAGTTGGAAAGGCGGCAAAGTCCAGGGGCTTTTTGGTATAGATAGAGACAAGCAGAACAACCAGAGCCAGGGCAATATTGAATGTGAATAACATATCTAAGAGCAGCGTCGGCATGGGTAAAATAACCATACCTAAAGCCGCCAAAACCATAATAGGCGTACCAAGTCCGCCGGCTATTCTAGCTTTATTTGCCCATATTGAGGTGAATACCGTTTTAATGTTAATTCCCTATAATTATCAGATGATCCCTATAACAGCAGATGATGCCACAAAAGATGCATAGTAACTATGCCATTATGCAACAGCCGTACCGGAGGTGTACGGATTTAATGACAATAACTTGAACAGCTTCTAAATAAAAAGAAACCGAAAACTAAGAACGTCTATATATTAATCGTTATATTTAAACGCTTCTGGAATCTGCAGATCATCAGGTAGTTTTTTCGGACGGCCAGAGCGTCCTTTACGGAACTGATCCAGCTGATAAATATATGCGAGCACCTGTGCAATCGCTACAAACAACTCTTCTGGAACCTCTTCATTAATTTCAGTGGTATGATAAATAGCACGGCATAAAGGCGGGGTCTGCATCACCGGCACTTCATATTCACGTGCCACTTCCCGTATTTTAAGCGCCATAAAATCAACACCTTTAGCAACAACATAGGGAGCCCGTTCTCCGTCCTGTTCGTATTTTAATGCCACAGAATAGTGAGTCGGATTGGTCACAATAACATCGGCATCGGGCACATCCCCCATCATTTTACGCTGCGACGCTTCATACTGGAGCTGTCTAATACGCTGTTTTACTTCCGGTTTTCCTTCAGAGTTACGAAATTCATCTTTGACCTCCTGCTTGGTCATTTTCATTTCCTGAGTATGCTTATAGATCTGATAGGGCACATCAACAGCAACAATTAACAGCATAGAACAGCACAAGAGAATAAACATCCAGGAGATCATATCTAACGCTTCAAACACGCTGCCGGGTAAAGGTGTAACCGACAGATGCAGGATCCGCTCAAAAGTCGTGCCCAAAATCCACCATACCATGCCGATTACAACCAGTACTTTTAATATGGACTTTAATAATTCAACCCAGGCCTGCAGACCTAACATACGTTTTAAGCCCGCAGCAGGACTTAAACGATTCCACTTAGGCATCATTGCCTTGGTACTGAATAACATACCGCCTAATAATGAACTGCCTAAAATAGAGATAACAAAAAGCATAAACAAGATGGTGAACATCGGCAGTGCTAAGCCGGTAAAGCTGCCGCTTAAATGAAGCCACATATGCTCAGGGTTGAATAGAACAGTACGCTCAAAAGTAAATGCGCGCTTCATCATGACAGACAGCTCATATGCCAGCCTGTCACCAAAAACCAGGAAGGAGAGCGCAGCCGAAATCAAAACCGACGCCGTTGCTAACTCTTTAGAGCGGGCAACCTGGCCCTTTTCTTTGGACTTTCGAAGCCGCTCGGGGGTGGCTTCTTCGGAACGTTCCGTTCCGTTTTCATTTTCAGCCATGAACTAGACTCCGGTTGCTGATATTAACTGCAGAGACACAAATTATAGATAAGCTAATTATAGGAAAATTAATCAATAACTATGCCATTATTGGGCAGAAGAAATGAATATTTAAGGTGCTCCACAGGCATTATTTAATAATTCACACATTAAACCGATACCGCGCAGCCATTGGTTATTAAAATGAACAGGCACATTTACCAGGGTTATCCATAAAACAAATAACCCAAATACCATGCTGATGGAAAAACCTAAACTGAATATATTCAACTGCGGCGCAGCCTTAGTCATAATACCAAAAGATAAATTAACCAGCAGCATTGCCACCATAGAAGCGATCGAAAAAGCCAGAGCAGCGCGAAACATCAAAGAAAACCAGCCCGCCAGTTTCTCATAATCGACGGCTAATAATCCGTCCATTGAAACCGGCAGCGTATCAAAGCTTCTGACCATCATCTCAATCATTAACAGGTGACCATCTGCGCCTAAAAACAGCAGCGTCACCAGCAGTACATAAAACTGACCAACAACAGGTGAAGACTGACCATTCATCGGATCTGCCATTGAAGCAAAACCTAGGCTAGTCTGCATTGCAATCACCTGCCCGGCAACCACAAAGGTCTGTACAACAAAAACAGAGACGGTGCCGATAGCAATGCCGATCAGCACCTGCTGCAGGATCACAAATGCACTGGCCAGCGAAAACAGCTCAATATCTAATGTAATGGGGGGAAGAACAGGCACCACTGCGGCTGTAACTGCAAAAGAATAAAACAAGCGGATCCGTGCAGGTGTGGTACGAGAGCCGACAGCAACCATCACCATCAGCATGCCGGCAATACGACAGAAAGCCCAAAAATAAGCAGCTAGCCAGTCAAGTAAAAACTCCGCAGAAAAGTGCATCAGCCTACTACCTGCGGTATCTGTTCAATCATGGAAAAAAAGAATTCCATAAGCTTATTAAAGCCCCAGTGCGCGCCGAATGCTAATGCAGTTAAGGTCATCATTAAACGCGGTAAAAAACTCAGTGTTTGTTCATTAATTGATGTGGCGGCCTGAAAAATAGCAACCACTAAACCGATTAATAAGCTTGGTACTATCGCAGCCGACACCAGCATCAGTACAGTCCACAGGGCTTGACGGAAAATGTTTACAAAAACTTCCGGTTCCATAACTCCTCCCTACAAACCAAAGCTGTTAGCTAAACTGCCCATAATTAAATTCCAGCCGTCAACCAGCACAAACAGCATTAACTTAAAGGGCAGCGATACAATCATAGGGGATAGCATCATCATACCCATTGCCATTAATATACTCGCCACCACTAAATCGATAATCAAAAACGGGATAAAGATCATAAACCCTATCTGGAAAGCCGTTTTAAGTTCGCTGGTTACAAAAGCTGGAATCAGCACGGTAATCGGCACCTCTGCCGGAGTATCGACCTGTATATTAGCTATTTCCAGAAAAGTCTCTAAATCTTTTAATCTAGTTTGAGCCAGCATAAACTCCATCATCGGCTTCTTGCCTTTTTCCAGCGCCTGGGTGATGGTCATTTCTTCATTCAAATAGGGCTGCAGGGCAGTTTCATTCACCCGGTCAAATACCGGCGCCATAATAAAAAACGTTAAAAAAAGCGCGATGCCGTTAATCACCTGATTCGACGGCGTCTGCTGCAGCCCCGTAGCCTGCCGTAAAATAGACATCACCACCACGATACGGGTAAAAGATGTCATTAAAATCAGCATAGCCGGTAAAAAGCTCAGCGCCGTCATAAACGCCAGAACCTGCAGTGTCACACTATATTCCTGATCTCCACCAGAGTTAGTTGTCACTGTGACAGCAGACAAAGCACCAGACTCGGCAAACAGATGCGGCGAGACAAGCAGTAAAACAGCACCAATAGCCAGAAATATTCTATTCATGATTTTTATTACTTATTTTAGATAATAATACGGCAAACGGGTTAACCACAGCCTCGTTATCCGGCTCATTTTCTGTTGTTACAGGTTTTTCAAACTTATCAAGTAAAGTGATATTCTGCTCAGTGACACCTAATAGATAGTGCTGACCGTTTATTTCAATCATCTGTACCCGGCCTTTACTGGTCAAAGGCTGCGTTGCCACCACTTTAATCGCCGATTTTCCTTGGCCATTTTTTAACAGGTTGGTTTTTTTCATCAGATAAGCAAAAACAAAAATACAGACAATCACTAATAATAATGACGCAAGCATGCTGCCTAGTGCTAAATCAGGACGGCTGGCTGTTTCTTGCACGCCAAAACTAAGCACAGGAAAAAAAGCACCGACAAGTATAAAAAAACGTATCATTTAAGTTTTTTAATCCGTTCAGTCTGGCTGATAACATCCGTTAAACGAATACCGAATTTATCATTTACCACCACCACCTCGCCATGCGCAATCAAAGTACCGTTCACTAAAACATCAAGCGGCTCTCCGGCAATACGATCCAGTTCCACAACGGATCCCTGATTTAACTGCAGCAGGTTACGAATATTTATTTTACTGCGCCCGACTTCCATGGAAATTGTGACAGGAATATCTAAAATACTGTCTAATCGAGCATGCTCTTCTGCACTTAACGTTGAAGATGTATCCTGAAGTTCATCGAGCTCAACATTATTGACGTTATCTCCCTGTCCCGCATCACCAGATTCCTCAAGTGCAGCGGCCCACTCATCAGCCATATCTTGTTCAGTGCTCATAATTTTTCCCTATCAATTTCTTTTTTAATAATATTCAATAAATCTGCAGGTCCTTAATTACTCTGCATCACTCATATCTTTTAAATTACCCAGCTGCAGCTGGGTGTTCTGTATTTCAGGCCGATCAATGCGCTCAGTGATTTTCAATGCTAAGTTTTCATTTGACTTGCCTAACGTTCCCCTGAATGTCGGTAAACCTTCAACGGAGACAAGCAGAGACTCGGGCATATCTACCGGAATAATATCCCCGACTTTGAAATCCATCATGTCACGCAGCGGCAGCACTGTTTCCAGCAGCTTAGCGGTAAAGTCGACATCTACGTCCATAATTTCATCCTGCAGAGCCTGGCTCCAGCGCTGGTCGGTATCCTCTTTATCACTCTGTACGCCGGCATCCAGTAATTCCCGGATCGGCTCCAGCATTGAGTACGGCATAGCGATGTGGAAATCACCTCCCCCGCCGTCAAGCTCAATATGGAACGAGTTAACCACAATCACTTCTGTCGGACTGACAATGTTTGCCATCGCCGGATTTACTTCCGAGTCTAAATATTCAAATTCAGCATCCATTACCGGCGCCCAGGCATCATGATAATCTTCAAATATTATTTTCAGAAGCATTTGAATAATACGACGTTCAGTAGGGGTAAATTCGCGCCCCTCAATTTTGGCATGATAACGTCCGTCCCCGCCAAAAAAATTCTCCACTAAAATGAAAACTAAACGTGCTTCCATGGTGATCAATGCAGTCCCTTTTAACGGGCGAAAACGGACCATGTTTAAACTGGTTGGAACAAATAAGGTATGAACGTACTCGCCAAATTTAAGCATCTGCACCCCGTTAATGGAGACTTCCGCGGTATGGCGCAGCATATTAAATAAACTGATTCTTAAATGGCGGGCAAAACGCTCATTAACCAGCTCAAGTGTCGGCATCCGCCCACGAACGATCCGGTCCTGCGATGAAAAGTCAAAGTGGACAAGGGAATCATCTCCCTCGTCACCACCTTCAACGACATCCTCTTCAACATCATCAACACCATGTAGAAGCGCGTCAATCTCGTCTTGAGATAATAAATCTGCCATGAAAAACCCTACTGCTGTAAAAAATTACTGTAAAAAGCGACTGAAAAATAAGGAATAATCTGCGGCTTTGTTTTTATATCTGATCTTTACTTCATTAAATCTTTGCCGTTGATCCGGAATATATCCAGCGGCGGCAGATAATTACTGTAAAACAAAACCGGTGAATAATACTGAATCTATTAATTCTTTATTCTCCAGCTTAGTGGTTGCTTCGTTTAATGCTTTTAATGCATAAACTCGGAGAAGTTCTTTACCAGCCGGATCCCGCAGCTGCTGAACAGTCGCCGCACCGAAAACGCGTACCAGCGCACCTTCTAATAAAGGAATATGTTTTTTAGCTAAGGCTTCATTTGCGCTGCCCCGTACCATCAGCTGAACCTTAATCTGTACTAGACGATCACGTTTTCCATCCATTACATTAAAAACAAAAGGTCTAGGCATCGCAACGTAGGTTGCTGCTAGACTTTCAACAACTTGTTCTTCTGAGCTTCCTCCTTCAGTCTGCTCTGCAGCGGCCTCTTCTTCACCGCTGAACAGAAAAAAGTAAGCAGCACCGCCTGCAGCTAACAACAACACAACGGCGGCGACAATGATTATCAGCTTTTTTTTACCGCCTCCTGCAGGAGTTCCTTCTTCTAATGAAAGCTCTTCATTTTCTTCTTCAGCCATCTGTTTATTCCCTGTTATTATTATTTGCCAATGTCAGCGCTGATTTTAATGCATCTTTTCTACGAATCCAGTAACAATTAATCTCCTTTAGGCATAATAATCAATTCCTTGAGCTGGAAGCGGTATTTTTGAAGGAATCCACTGACTGTTGTCACCTGTTTCCTGCTGCAGAAGCTCGCTGCCGGCAGCTCCGCCTGTATTAATCACGCCGTCTTTCGCCTGTTGATTTTGGCTCTGCTGCTGATTATTCTGCTCTACACTAGTATCTCCGAGGCTGATCCCCTGCTGTGCAAGCTGTTCACGTAATCTTGGTAGATTCTGTTCGATAAGATCCCGGCTTTGTCCAACTTGAGTCTGAATATGCAGCTGCACTTGATCCTGCTGTACTTGTAACTTGATATGCATTGAACCTAATTCGGCAGGATCCAGACGTATCTGAATTTCCTGCTTACCCTGGCCGATCATCATCATAATACGCTCCCCTAACAGAGCAGATGCATGTTTAGAATGCAGCTCTAAAGGTTTTTGTAAAGCGGATTGTGCTTCTTGAGTATTATGATTAATTAGCTTATCAAGACTAGAAACGTTACTAGCGGCTGCTCGTAACGGACTGTTCTCAACCGAATTAGTAAGAAAGTTTCGCTCGGCATCATTTTTATGCATAAATGCAAACGGTTCGCTTTTATCTATTGAACGAGCAGACATTTCTGCACTTAACAAATCATCAGTTGAATTTTTCTGCATAGACTTACCGGCATCCTCTGCACTCGAAAATACCGCTTTCAGCTGCTCCTTATCCTCTTTCCCAGCCCCTTTTTTTACCTCATTCGACAGCTCTGAGCTTTCAGAAGCTGCCTGCACCGCTTTTTGCGCGGCTGTTATTTTTGTATCTATTTTTTGAGCGGCTTCAATCTGTGCCAGAATAGGGTTACTGTTTTTATCTGCATTATTCACTGCAGTACCGGCCAAAACTCCCCCCGGAATAGCTTCCTGGCTATCGGCAGGGTTCTTCATATCACCAGCCAAGGTGATTTTATCTTCAGCAGAAACAGCTGTTAAATTACCTGCTTCTAAATCACTCTGCAGCGTTTCACGGCTCTGCTGCAGCACATTCCCAGAGGCGGCGCTTTGATCTGTCTCGACAGCAGCGTCCAGCTGAGGCAGCTCTTCAGATAACTGCTCTTCATTGTTGATTTCTGCACTATCATCCTGCGGCATCTCATCATTAGGCTTCACTTCTTCTAATAACTCATCCGCTGCAAGTTCAGTCTCAATTTCACCTTCACTATTGCCCTGCCCCTCAATGACCGAGTCAAGAAGCAGAGAGAAAGCCTCGCCCGATTTATCTTTTTCAATCGGCGGCAAATCGCTCTCTGTTTCGCTCTCAACAGCAGCAGCCGATGAACTTTCATTCGACGGCGCGGCAGAGGGACCGCTTAATAATATTGATTGCATCATAAATTTAGCTCTCTCTAAACAAAACCAGTGACAATTTTGTAACACAGAATAATAAAATGGATATTTCTACCGCTTTTGCGGCTGAAAATAACCGCTAATCAAATTAAAAAGATCTACATTAATCTTAAGCAATTTGCAGACCAAATCTATAATCACCAGATTAAATGCTGGATCTTTTTTGGAAAAACTGGAAAGTAGCAAATTCATCAAGCAGCTGCTGTTCCTTCCTATCTGCAATTTTTGCTTTCTGCAGTGCTTTTTTTTCCAGGAGCATCGCCATCGCTTTGCAGCTCACCTGACTATCCAGCCACTGCTTTTTAGCCGTATGCACATCATATTCAAATTTAACCAATCCCTGCTGCTGCTTGCTCAAGCCTTGATCTATCTGCACAATAAACTGCTGATACTTTCCAAGTTCAGATATTGATAATCCTTGGGAGCCCTTTTCGCTTAACTGGGTAATATACTGACGGCGATACTGCTGTAGATTTTGTAACTGTTGACGGTATTCAAATAGGCTCTGCTGCGCTTTTTGATATGCCCGTAATGCTTGCTCTACCTGTTTTTCGCGTTGCTCATAGACAAGCTGCAGTGCATTTCCTGACATCTCAAACTCCTTTTACATTTAGCTGGCAGCAATACGCCTGGTTCTCTCTGCGGCAGAGGGATCTTAGTTAAGAAGCTGTTAGCTATTTACAAATTCCTGCGTTAACGTCGCAAGCTGCGTCAAACAATCGTTGTAACTAATGCTTTCTTTCATTCCCTGTTGCAAGAAATGATCCAGCCTTGGTCTAATCACAATCGCTTTATCAATTCGCGGATCACTTCCTCTGGCATAGGCGCCGATGGTGATCAGCTCTTTATTTTCCTGATATAAGGAGTAGGCCTGTTTTAACACTCGAGCCAGTGTCTGATGCTCATCGGATGTCACCATGGGCATAACACGACTGATCGATTTACCGACATCAATAGCAGGAAAATGCCCTGAATCCGCTAGTTCCCGCGATAAAACAATATGCCCGTCTAATATTGCTCTGGATGCGTCGGCAATCGGATCCTGCAGATCATCTCCTTCTGTTAATACGGTAAAAAAGGCACTGATCGATCCCTGATTTTCATTACCGTTACCAGCACGTTCAACTAAAGCGGGTAATTTTGCAAAAACCGACGGCGGATAACCTTTTGTTGCAGGAGGCTCACCGATTGCTAATGCAATTTCACGCTGCGCCTGCGCAAAACGGGTTAATGAGTCCATTAACAATAAAACATTCAACCCCTGATCGCGGAAATATTCTGCAATCGTTAAGGCTGTTTCGCAGCCTTTTAAACGCATTAACGGAGAAGCATCCGCAGGTGCGGCAATGACAACAGCCCGCTTACGCCCTTCTTCTCCTAATATCTCTTCAATGAACTCTTTAACTTCCCGGCCACGCTCACCTATCAAGCCAACAACAACCACATCGGCATTTGTGCCTCGGGTCATCATACCCAGCAGTACACTTTTACCGACACCGGAGCCTGCAAAAAGTCCCATACGCTGGCCCTGACCAACGGTCAGTAATGCATTAATCGCTTTAATTCCAACATCAAGAGGATCTTTAATCGCTTTACGGCTTAAGGGATTAATGCGCGGGTTATTATACTGACTGGTATGAGCGGTAATAATTTCGCCTTTACCGTCCAGCGGACTGCCAAGCCCGTCAACAACACGCCCCAACAGCTCCATACCGACGGGGATCCCCTGTGCTTTAAGCTGTGGAATGACCCGAGCACCGGGCAGCACACCTGTTAAACGCTCACTGGGCATTAAAAATAGACGTTCACCAGAAAACCCGACTACCTCGGCATCAATAAATCCGTCATTGGTTTCAACATGACAAAGACTACCGACCGCAGCGCTGCAGCCTATCGCCTCCAGCGTTAACCCCACCACACGCACTAGTTTGCCCGATACGGTTGGATGAGTAACTGACTCACCAGTCTGGTATTGTGCAAGGCGCTGGGCAAGTTTATTCATTTATAACTTCTTTATCTGAATCTGCTGTTTCTGCAGGAGCTGCCTGCTCAGCTGCTGGCACAGTATTTTCCACTGGATGATCATTAAGTAAACTTGAATCGTCATTTTTCTGCGGAAGCTGTGTATGGTTATCTTGAAAGAAATGTTTCAGTACCTGTTCGATACGGGTTGAAAAGGCGTAGTCGACACTGGATGTCTGAGTATGTATCTGACAGTCACCACGTGCTAAGGCGGGCTCAGGCTGCAGGTCCCAACCGCGCTGTAAACAAACCTCTGCTGAATATGCGTCCTGCACAAAAACGAGATCATCGGGATGTAATAGGATTTTTAGTGTCTGCTCAGAAACAGGCAGAGCTTCAACTGCCTGTTTTAAAGCCTGCAGAATTATCTGCGGATTGCTTTGTACTTCACAACGGGTAATCTGTTCAGCCAGCATGGTTGCCAGGCGGATAAGCTGATATTCAACATTATCATCTAATTTTTCAAGAGGGTTATGTAAGCGTTCAATTAACAACTGCCAGCGGCTGATCTGTTTATCGATCTGTGCCTGCCCTTCATTCAGCCCCTGCACAGTCCCTTGTTCAAGCCCCTGCTGATGGCCCTCACTTAAACCTTGAGTCTTGCCATCCTCTAGCCCCTGCGCAAAACCGGCGTCTTTACCCTCTTTAAAACCGTCTTCATAGGCAGACTGACGAATAGCCTCAATATCATCCAGCGTTAAAGGCTGCGGTTGTTCTTCAACGTCTTCTTCAACGATCTCTTTTTCGCGATGATACCAGTTTGCCGGTTTTCCGAATAAAGTTGTTTCCTGCGCTTCCTCTGTTTCACTTTCATCAAGTTCCGGCAAAGACCAGTGTCTATAATCGCTGTTTTTGTCTACCATGCACTGTATGTCCTTTTACCAGTTTGAGTACTATCCGAATTCGCATCCGCCGCCAGGCACCATTTCACCTGCATAGGATAAACGACGAGCGGAATTTTAAATAGACAGTCTAATTCTATAAGAATTCATCACAGCAGCCGCCAAGCATAATCTCTCCGGCATCGGACAGACGACGAGCGGAATTTTAAATAGACTGTCTAATTCTATAAGAATTCATCACCGCCGCCGCCAAGCATAATCTCTCCAGCATCGG